>NZ_LMUW01000007.1 GCF_009765735.1 Xenophilus sp. L33 | reverse complement strand
CCAGTTTCCCAGACCTGTCCGGGTGAACAACCTATTGAAACATCACATCTAGCGCTTCTCGAACATCGTGTTGTCGTTGGCCGAGGTCTCCGGGATCGGCTGCACCACGTCCCAGTGCTCGACGATCTTGCCGTTCTCGAGCTTGAAGATGTCGACGATCGCGTTGCCCCGCGTGCCCGGCTCGCGCACCGAATGCACATGCAGGATGACGTAGTCGCCATCGACGAAGGACGCCGTGATGTCGCTGTGTGACTGCGGCGCCTTCTCCTTCAGGAAGGCCACGAACTTGCGAAAGCCTTCCGGGCCGTCGGGCGCGCCCGGGTCGTGCTGGACGTAGCGGTTGCCGACGTATTGCAGCGCGGCGTCGGCGTCCTTCTGGTTCAGGCCCTTCTCGTAGAAGGCCAGCACCGCCTGCCGGTTGGCCTCTTCCTGGGGCGTGTGGGCCTGGCTCCAGGCGACGGCGGGTGCGGCGACGAAGGCCAGCGCGGCCAGCAGCGATGCGAGTGTCTTGGGGATCATGCGGGCTTTCTGGGAGGGAAATGGCGCCGCTACTTTAGGGCCTGGTCGCGAGGACCGCTCCACCAACTGTTTCAATGTCGTCGCGGGGCCGCCATGGCCATGCGCTAAGGTTCCCGCCGAAGTCCTTCATCCCCCAGACCGCCAGGAGCCGCACATGAACCCATCCACGCATCGCTTCCTTCGCATGGGCGCCCTGCTCGCCTTGGCCGCGAGCGCGTCCCTCGCGCAGGCGCAGAACCTCGACATGCTCAAGGGCCTGGCCGGCAACGCCACCGGCGGCAGCCTCGGCTCGATGACCTCCGGCAGCATCGGCAATGCCGCGGGCGTGCTCCAGTATTGCGTCAAGAACAACTACCTGAGCGGCGGCGCCGCCAACACCATCAAGGACCAGCTGATGAGCAAGATCCCGGGCGGCCACCCGGCGTCCGACAGCGGCTACGTCAGCGGGGCCAAGGGCCTCCTGACCGGCAGCGACGGCAAGACCTTCGACCTGAGCGGCGGCGGCCTCAAGGCGCAGGTGACCAAGAAGGCCTGCGACGTGGTGTTGAAGCAGGGCAAGTCGATGATCTGACCGGCCCGCGCCGCTTCAGAGCATCAGCGCGACCGACGCTTCCAGGTGTTCCGACGGCGCGCGACGGAAGCCCGAGCGGGCGAAACGCTGCAGGCGGCCGACCACGAAGGCGGTCAGCGCCGAGGCACGCACCTGCGCATCGACGCTCGGCGTGGCCGAGCCGTCGACCGCCGCCCCTTCGCGCAGCGATTGCCGGAGGGTCGCCTCGATCTTGTCGAAGAACTGGTTCATGCGGCTTTGCAGACGCTCGTTCTCGAAGACCAGCGCGTCGCCCACCATCACGCGGGTCATGCCCGGGTTCTTCTCGGCGAACTGCACCAGCATCGCGACGATGCGGGCCGCCTGCTCGCGGGCCGGCGCCTCGCGTTCGACGATCTGGTTGACCAGGGTGAAGACGCTGTGCTCGATGAAGTCGATCAGCCCCTCGAACATCTGCGCCTTGCTGGCGAAGTGCCGGTAAAGCGCCGCCTCGCTCACGTCCAGCCGCGCCGCCAGCGCCGCAGTCGTGACGCGCTCGGCGCCCGGCTGTTCCAGCATGGCGGCCAGGGCCTGCAGGATCTGCACCCGCCGTTCACCCGGCTTCGGGCGCTTGCGCGCCGGGGCGGCCACCGGGTCCGGACTGTGGGGGGCGCCGATGGCGCTCGACTCGTCGTTCTGCATGGGCAAGTGCAGCAGGTGCAAAATGTAAAAAAATGATTCTCGCACAGGGCAGTGAGCGCGTGCCAACCGGGCGAGCCCTGCTTGTCGCGCAGAATCGACAGCTGTTTGTCACCTTCACGACCGAAAAGATGACCTCCTCGATCCTCGTCACCGGCGGCGCCGGCTTCATCGGCAGTCATACCTGCGTCGCGCTCGCCGCGGCCGGTTATACGCCCGTCATCCTCGACAACCTCGGCAACAGCGACATCCGCGTGCTCGAGCGGCTGGCCCGCATCAGCGGCAGCGCTCCGCGCTTCATCGAGGGCGACGTGCGCGACCGGGCGCTGCTCGATCGGGTCTTCGCCGAGCAGCCGATCGCCGGCGTCATCCATTTCGCCGGTCTGAAGGCGGTCGGCGATTCGGTCGCCGACCCGCTCACCTACTACGACAACAACGTCAACGGCAGCTTCGTGCTGGCGGCCGCGATGAAGGCGGCCGGCGTGCGCACCCTGATCTTCTCGTCCTCGGCCACGGTCTACGGCGACCCCGACAGCTCGCCGATCCCGGAACATGCCGCGCTGCGCCCGGCCAACCCGTACGGCCGTTCCAAGCTGATGGTCGAGCAGGCGCTGGGCGACCTGCAGCGTTCCGACGCCACGTGGCGGATCGCGCTGCTACGCTACTTCAACCCGGTCGGCGCGCACGAGAGCGGCCTGATCGGCGAGCATCCGCAAGGCAAGCCGAACAACCTGATGCCCTTCGTCTGCCAGGTGGCCGTGGGCCTGCGCGACAAGCTGTCGGTGCACGGCGGCGACTATCCGACGCCCGACGGCACCGGCGTGCGCGACTACGTGCACGTGATGGACCTGGCCGAAGGCCACGTCGCGGCGCTCAAGCACGCGGAGAAGCAGCCCGGCCTCACGACCCTCAACCTCGGCACCGGCGAAGGCGCCTCGGTGCTGGAGGTGGTCAAGGCCTTCGAGCGCGCCAGCGGCCAGCGCATCGCCTGCGAGATCGGCCCGCGGCGACCGGGCGACGTGCCCGCCTACTGGGGCGATCCGGCGCTGGCCCTGGCCACGCTGGGCTGGCGCGCACGGCGCGGGCTGGACCAGATGTGCGCGGACAGCTGGCGCTGGCAGCAGGGCAATCCGCGCGGCTACGAGCCCCGCTGAGCGCTCAGCGGGCCCGGATCATCGTCCCGTAGGCCTGCTCGGTGAGGATTTCCAGCAGCATCGCGTGCGGCACCCGGCCGTCGATGATGTGCACCGCGTTGACGCCGCTCTTGGCCGCATCGAGCGCGCCCTCGATCTTCGGCAGCATGCCGCCGGAGATCGTGCCGTCGGCGAACAGCTCGTCGATCTCGCGGGCGCTGAGGTTCGTGAGCAGATTGCCGTTCTTGTCGAGCACGCCGGGCGTGTTGGTGAGCATCATCAGCTTCTCGGCCTTGAGCACGGTCGCCAGCTTGCCGGCGACGACGTCGGCGTTGATGTTGTAGCTCTCGTTCTCCTCGCCGAAGCCGATCGGGCTGACAACCGGGATGAAGGCGTCGTCCTGCAGCGCGATGACCACGCTCGGATCGATCGAGACGATGTCGCCGACCTGGCCGACGTCGTGCTCCACGTTGGGATCGTTGCGGTCGGCCATCTTCAGCTTCTGCGCGCGGATGAGGCCGCCGTCGCGCCCGGTCAGGCCCACCGCCTTGCCGCCGGCCTGGTTGATGAGACCGACGATGTCCTGCTGCACCTCGCCGGCCAGCACCCACTCGACCACTTCCATGGTCTCGGAATCGGTCACCCGCATGCCCTGGATGAAGTGGCCGGTCTTGCCCAGCTTCTTGAGCGCCGACTCGATCTGCGGGCCGCCGCCATGCACCACCACCGGGTTCATGCCGACCAGCTTGAGCAGCACCACGTCTTCCGCGAAGTCGGCCTGCAGGTCGGGATCGGTCATGGCGTTGCCGCCGTACTTGATGACGATGGTCTTGCCGTGGAACTTGCGGATGTACGGCAGCGCCTGGGCCAGGATCTCGGCCTTGTCGCGCGGGGGGATGTTGGAGACGGGATCGGTCATGACAGTGAAGGATGGAAGGTTGTTGAAAATCGCCAGCGCTACGGCCTGAGCCAGCGCGGCACCTTGAATCGAACAATCATCAGATAGGCAGACACATAGGTCGCCACGAACAGCAGCGTGAACGCCACCAGCACCGGCGTGTTGTTCCAGAACAGCACCGCCGGGACGATGGTCGCGCCGGCGAAGATCCAGAGGTAGGGCGAGGTGCGGTTGTTGCGGGACAGCAGCTGCCGCGCCTCGTCATCGGCGAAGGCGACGCGCACGATGCGGCGGAAGATCAGCTGGTGGAAGTGCAACGCATCCGCCATGCCGGGCGACTGGCCGCGGGCCAGCTTGCGGTAGATCGAGAACAGCGTCTCCCACACCGGGTAGATCAGCAGCAGCATCGGGAACCAGGGCGACACCACCGGATGCCGCTGGACCAGCGTGATGCAGGCCAGCGCGATCACCAGGCCCCAGACGTAGGCGCCGCCGTCGCCGGCGAAGATCTTGCCGCGCGGGTAGTTCCAGATCAGAAAGCCGATGGTCGCGCCGACCAGGCACAGCACCATCGCGGCCAGCTGGCGGTCGCCGACCTGCAGGGCCACGTGCGAGATCGCCAGGCAGACCAGCACCGCCACCGTGCCGGCCAGGCCGTTGTAGCCGTCGATGATGTTGAAGGCGTGCGGCAGGCCGCCGATGGCCAGCGCCGCGAACAGCGCCGCCGCCCAGGGCATGGCCTGCAGCCAGTTGTCGATGAAGCCCACGCCGGTGCGAAAGAGGCCCAGGTGCAGCACCCAGACCAGCAGCAGCGCGGAGCCCAGCGTCAGGCCGAGCCGGTAGCGCACCGAGACGCGCTGGGTGACGTCCTCGGCGATGCCGCTCAGCACCGCCGGCGCCAGGCAAAGCAAGGTGAGCAGCGACGACTTGAGCGGCCAGGAGACGTTGAACGGGTCCGGCGGCACGCCCGCCAGCACCCAGGCCGCGCCGGTGCCGATCAGGATGCCGGCGCCGCCGAGCCGCGGCACGTGGCCCTTGTGGAAGCGCTGCGGCATGTCGGCGGCGTAGCGCCGGGCATGCCGGCGTGCACGCCGCATGAAGATCTGCACCGCGATGGCGGAGATGAAGAAGCTGAAGACGATCAGGGCAATCATGGGGTGTGGGTTCGGGAAGCCAGCGGTCTCGGACCCGACACTAGAATTCCCGGCGAAATT
This sequence comes from Xenophilus sp. L33, assembly GCF_009765735.1. GTDB lineage: Bacteria > Pseudomonadota > Gammaproteobacteria > Burkholderiales > Burkholderiaceae_C > Variovorax. The sequence continues at coordinate 93,042 of NZ_LMUW01000007.1, read as the reverse complement.
AGACCATGCCGATGCCCCCGTCCCAGTCCGGCCCACAGCCCTCCTCCATCACGGTCTCGATCGTGAGCCATGGGCAGCTCGAACTGGTGCGGCCGCTGATCGAGGAGCTCGACCGCTACAGCCGCGGCGTCGTCGCCAAGGTGGTGCTGACCCTCAACATCCCGGAGCCGGACCTGCTGGCCGGCCTCGAATGGGGCTTCCCGGTCGAGCGGATCGAGAACCGCGAGCGAAAGGGTTTCGGCGCCAACCACAACCAGGCCTTCGCGCGTTGCGGGACGCCCTGGTTCCTGGTGCTCAACCCCGACATCCGCTTCGACGGCGACGTGCTGGCGCCGCTGCTGGCGCAGGCCAGGGCCGACAGCGGCCTGCTGACGCCGCGCATCCTCGAGCCCGGCAAGGAGGCGCCCGAGCAGCACCGCGCGATCATCACGCCGCGCGAGATTCTGGTGCGGCGCCGGCCCGGCTACGTGCGCCCGCAGGTGCCGCACTGGATCCCGGGTTTGTTCATGCTGTTTCGCAGCGACGCCTACCGCCAGGTCGGCGGCTTCGACGAACGCTTCTTCATGTACGGCGAGGACTTCGACATCTGCGCGCGCACCCAGCTGGCCGGCTGGAAGCTGCAGGTGGCCGAGGACCTGATGGCGCGGCACGATGCCCGGCGGGCCAGCCGGACCAGCAACCGTCATCTCTACTGGCATGTGACCAGCCTGCTGAAGGTCTGGGCCTCGGCCAGCTTCTGGCGCTTTCGGAGCGCCCTGCACAAGGCTCAGGCTTCGGTGCGATAGAGGCGCCGGAAGCCCTTGAGCAGCGGGAACTTGGTCACCGAGCCGATCGCCCGCACCATGCCGGGCGAGCTGTGCGCCAGCAGGAAGCGGGTCAGCCGGAGGCGCGCCTTGGCGCGCGCGCCGATGTAGGGGTTGCTCAGCACCATCTGCGCGTAGTCGTCGAGGTGCGCGAACATTTCCTCGCGGTACTCGTTGTCGAGCTTGATCGCCTGGATCGCGTGGTCGACGAACAGCTTGCCGAAGCGCGGCATCAGGTAGTCGCGCAGGTAGTAGCGGTTGCGCCGGGGCTCGTCCGGGAAGGTGGCGGCCAGCTTCTTGAAGAAGCGGTAGCGGCTCCGGATCATGCGGATGCCGAAGGAGGTGCTCTCGGTGTGGATGCACCACACCGTCACCGGCCGGTCGAGGAAGTAGTTGCTGTAGCCCTTGCGGAAGATCCGCATGAACAGGTCGTCGTCCTCGAAGCCCATGAACTGCGGATCGAAGCCGTCGACCGCGTCGAAGGCGGTGCGGCTCACCAGCGTGGCCGAAGGCAGCACGAACATGTCCCAGCGCAGCAGGTTGAAGATGCTGCGCTTGGGGTGTTCCTTCGAATGCTCCTTGACCAGCGAGGTGCGCACCACGTTGCCGTCGACGTCGGCTTCGTACATGTCGGCGTAGACGTAGCCGAAGCGCGCGTCGTCCGTCGGGATCGCATGCACCAGCAGCTCGATGTGGTTGGGCAGGTAGAAGTCGTCCTGGTCGAGGAAGCAGAGGTAGGCCGAGGTCGAGGCGGCCACGCCGGCATTGCGCGCCGAGCCTTGGCCGCCGTTCTCCTTGTCGACGATGCGGAACGGGAAGCGTTCGGCCAGCGCGCCGAGCGCAGCGCGCTCCTCGGGCCGCGAGCCGTCGTTGACCACCACCACCTCGTCGGCCGGCACCGTCTGGTTGAAGACGCTCTTGACCGAGCGCTCGATGAAGGCCGCGCCGTTGTAGAACGGGATGACGACCACGACCGTGGGCCTGGCAGCGGAGGTGAAGTCGGTCGGTTCGGGCATCGAGACTTTGTTGTTCAAACGGATTCGAAGAGATCGCGCACCACGCCGCGAAAGCCGCGGCCGAACTTCTCGTAGCGGCCGGTCATCGCCTCGCGCAGCACCGGCAGGCAGCGCGCGATGCGCGAAGCCGGCAGGGCGGCCCGGAAGCGCTGGTGCACGATCTTGTCGCGCAGCTTGCGGATGGTATCCGGTGCGACAGCGTCGCCGAGCGTCTCGAGCCGCTCCAGCAGCAGCTCGGCCTTGTGCGCGCGGTCGTGGTGGGTGGTGCCGCGCGAGGCCAGCGCCTTCCTGACCTTGCCGGCGAAGCTGTCGCGGCGGGCGCCGATCTGGTTGCTCTCGTGCTGGCGGTAGTCGATGGACGGCATCTCCAGCGCGTCGACCCCGCCGATGGCCGAGGCCACGATGCCCAGCCATTCGTCGTGCAGCCATTCCTTCGGGAAGGGCACCGCCGACGCCAGCAACTGGCGGCGGAAGATCGTGGTCGCGCCGGTGGCCAGGTTGCGGCGCAGGTAGACGTCGAAGGCGCGGCCGCCGTGCAGCCATGCCAGCTCGAAGGGCTTGACCTCCAGCGCATGGAACAGGGTGTTGCCGAGCGGATGGCCGGCGCCGTCGACCAGCCGCGCGTCGGTGTGCAGCAGCAGCAGGTCCGGCCGCTGCTCGAAGACCGCCACCATCAACGCCAGCCGGCCGGGATGCCAGACGTCGTCCTGGTCGGACAGCGCGACCAGGTCGCCGCGGCAGGCGGCGGCGGCCTGCTCGAAGTTCTTGGTGACGCGCAGGGCCTTCGGGTTGCGCAGCACGCGCAGTTCGGTCGGCAGGGCCGGGTTCTCCCGGCGGCAGGCCTCCAGCGTGGCTTCGGCGACTTCGATGCAGCGGTCGCTCGAGGCGTCGTCCGAGAGGACGATCTCGATCGGCGCCGGCGTCTGCTCGCAGATGCTGCGGATCTGCTCGGCGATGAAGCGTTCGCCGTTGTAGGTGCACAGGGCGACGGAAACGGAAAGGCTCATCGGCCGGCTCCCGTCACCCAAGGCACGCGCGGCGGCCAGGCGAGGCCGAAGTCCTCCTCGTCGAGCGTGAGGTTGGGGTTGTAGGCGGGGTCGTCGGCGATGAGGCTCGCCCAGCGGGTGCGCATGTAGTTCTGTTCCTGGTCGAAACGCTGGCGTTTCTCGGGCGTCATGTCGGAGCCGCGGCTGGCGGATTCGTGGTGGAACAACTCGGCGTGCGGCGTCCACACGGTCCGGAAGCCGGCTTCGCGCAGGCGCAGGCAGAAGTCGACGTCGTTGTAGGCGATCTTCAGGTCGACCTCGTTCAGGCCGCCGACCTGCTCGTAGAGCGACTTGCGCACCAGCATGCAGGCGCCGGTGACGGCCGAGAACGACTGCACGGTCGAGGCCCGGTCCATGTAGCCGCCCTGCCCCGCCGGCAGCGACCGGTTGGCATGGCCGGCGACGCCGCAGACGCCGAGCAGCACGCCGGCGTGCTGCACCGTCTCGTCCGGATAGAGCAGCTTGGCGCCGACCGGGCCGACGCCCGGCTGCAGCGCCAGCGACACCATCTCCTCCAGCCAGCCGGGCGTGATCACCTCGATGTCGTTGTTGACCAGGCCGAGGACGTCGCCGCGGGCCTGGCGCGCCGCTAGGTTGTTGAGCGCCGAATAGTTGAAGGGGCGGTCGTCGCGGATGACGGTGAAGCCCGGCTGGCCGCGCAGCTCTTCCAAGTAGGCCAGCGCAGCGGGGTCGTCGGAGCCGTTGTCGACCAGCAGGATCTCGTAGTTCGGATAGGTCGTGATCGCGACGATGCTTTCGATGCACTGCCGGAGCAGCTCGAGCGCATTGCGGGTGGGGATGATCAAGGACACCAGCGGCAGGTCCGCGGGAAGCGCGTAGCGGATGCGATGGCCGTGCGCCGTTTCCTCGATGCGCGCGCGGACGCCCTCACGCTCGAAATGGGCAGCCAATGCCTCGGCCTCGCTGGCCAGGCCGTCCGCGGCGCCGCGCGCCGGCGAGTGGCTCAGGACGCGCGGTATGCGGCGTATCTGTCCGGGCGACAAGCGGCTCGAGCCGCGCAGCACCAGGTCGAAGCCCGCGGCTTTCGCGAATTCCTCCCGGAAGCCACCTGTCTCGTCGACAAGCCGTTGGTCGAGCGCAACAAGACCGGAAACCAGCGCCCCGGCAAGGAACAGGTCGAGGTTCCAGGCCGGCTTGAAGCGGGGCGCGACGCGGCGGCCTTCGGCATCCAGTGCGTCCTCGTCCGCGTAGACGACCCTGGCGTCGGGATGGGCGGCGATCTCGATGGCGAGATGGGTCAGCGCGCAAGGGGCGAGGCGAACGCCGGGCTGCAGCCAGACCGTCCAATCCTTCATTCCCTGGGCAGTCTCGGCGAAGCTGAAGCGACCCGCGGCGCGCGGATGGCCGGCCAGCACCGCCTCGGCGTCGCGCAACGCTTCGGGCTCGCCCACGACGATCGCCTGCCAGTGCGGATGGTCCTGGCCCACGATGGAGGCCACGAAGTCGCTGGAGAAGCCGCCCCGCCCGCCGGCGAGCGAGACGACGATCGAGAACGAACGCTGCCCACCGGTTGCCTGCGGCGCCGCCGTGTCGTAGAGCCGGATCCACTCGGCGTAGCCCCCCTTGCTGCGAACTGGGTCGGCCAAGGCTGCTTCGCCCTTGAGCCGACCGCTCAGCCATCGCAAGGGGGCCGATACGCGCCAGCTCGTCGACCGCCGCATGGCGTCGAGTTGCGCCTCCAGGCCGGCGACATTGGCGTTCAATCGGCGGATCTGCTGGCGCATGCCGGCCTTCTCGTCGTCCATGACGCGCAGGCGGGGTGCGCGAGGCGGGTGCGTGGACGGCAAGGACGGCTTCGTGAAATTCATTCTTTTGTTTGCGGCATTACTGCCAGCGAGTCAAGCCCGGCATTTGCTGCGAACGCGGGCGCCCGAGGTCGGGCCGGTAAAATTATCGCCCGACCAGATATCAGGAAAAAAATGCGCTTGCTCTCAGTCGTGCTCTCCGGGGGCGCAGGCTCCCGCCTGTGGCCCGCATCGCGCCAGGCCTTTCCCAAGCCCTTCATGAAGCTCGGAGGCTCGACGCTGCTGCAGAAGGCGATCGAGCGCGGCCAGGCCTGCGGCACCGGCGATCTGATGATCGTCACCAACAAGGACCATCTGTTCCTCACCAAGGACGTGTTGAACCAGATGGCCGATCCACCCTCGGCCACCCTGCTGCTCGAACCCAAGGGCCGCAACACGGCGCCGGCGATCGCGCTGGCCGCCCTGCAATGCGTCAAGCAGTTCGGCGGCGACACCGTGATGCTGGTGCTGTCGGCCGACCATCTGGTGCCGGACGTCGATGCCTTCGTGGCCAGCGCCAGCCAGGCCTTCCGTCTCGCGGAGCAAGGTGCGTTGGTGGTCTTCGGCATCAGCCCGACCAGCCCCGACACCGGCTTCGGCTACATCGAGGTCGACAAGGTGTCGCGCGACAGCCAGTCGGTGAAGCGCTTCGTCGAGAAGCCCGATGCGAGCACCGCGCAGGAATACCTGGCCACCGGTCGCTACTACTGGAACAGCGGCATGTTCTGCTTCACCGCGGATTCGATCATTGCCGCCTTCGAGCGGCATGCGCCGCAGGTGGTGGCAGCGGCGCGCCGGGCCCTCGATTCGTCCCAGGCCGCCGGCAACACGCTGCAGTTCGACCTGCATGCCTTCGGCCTCCTGCCGGACATCAGCATCGACTACGCGGTCATGGAGCGCGCGGACAACGTCCACGTGGTGCCCGCCAAGTTCAGCTGGAGCGACGTCGGCACCTGGCCCTCGGTGGCCCGCGCGCACACGTCGGACGCCAGCGGCAACACGCTGCCGCCGGACAGCGTCGCGATCGACACCACCGGCACGCACGTGCAGATCGACAGCCACGGACCGAAGCTGGTCGCCACGCTCGGCGTGCACGACCTGGTCATCGTGGACACGCCCGATGCCCTGCTGGTGGCCCACAAGGACAAGGCGCAGGGCGTCAAGCAGATCGTCGACGTGCTGAAGGCGCGCAACCACGAGGCGCTGCATCTGCCGGCGGTGGTGCACCGCCCGTGGGGCACCTACGCGTCGCTCAAGGAAGAGGACGGCTACAAGGTCAAGCGGATCACGGTGAAGCCGGGCGAATCGCTGTCGCTGCAATACCACCACCAGCGCGCCGAGCACTGGGTCGTGGTGCAGGGCACGGCACTCGTCCAGGTCGGCGACGTCGAGCACAAGACCTCGCCGGGCGAATACCGCTACATCCCGCTGAAGGAAAGGCATCGCCTGACCAACATCGGCAAGGACGAACTGGTGCTGATCGAGGTGCAGTGCGGCGGCTACCTGGGTGAAGACGACATCGTGCGGCTGGCCGACACGTACGGCCGCGTATGAGCCAGGCACATTCGAATCTGCACCGAAGCGCTTGGGCCGACTGGTGGGAAGGAACCCGCCGTACCGACATCTGGTGGACCCTCGCCTGGTTCGACATCGTGCTGCGCTACCGCCGCTCGATGCTCGGCCCGCTGTGGCTCACGCTGAGCATGGGCGCGATGATCGGCGGCATGGGGCCGCTCTACAGCTCGCTGTTCGGCACCAAGCTATCGGAGTTCTTCCCGCACCTGGCGCTCGGCATCATCTTCTGGGGCTTCTTCTCCAGCATGGTGACCGACTCGTGCAACGCCTTCATCACGTCGGCCAACTACCTGAAGCAGGGCTACTTCCCGATCAGCCTGTTCGTCTGGCGCAGCATGGCGCGCAACCTGATCCAGTTCGGGCACCAGATCGTGCTCTACATCCCGGTCGCGCTCTGGGCCGGCATCTCGCTGGGCTGGTCGGCGCTGCTGTTCATTCCGGCCTTCCTGCTGGTGCTGGTCAACGCGCAGGCCGTGGGCATCGCGCTCGGCCTGGTCTGCACGCGCTTTCGCGACGTGACGCAGATCGTCACCAGCGTCATGCAGATGCTGATGTTCCTGACGCCGGTGTTCTGGCTGCCGTCGAGCCTGCCCGGGCGCGGCAAGTACATCCTCTACAACCCGTTCGCGCAGATGCTGGACCTGCTGCGCACGCCGCTCATGGGCGGTGTGGCCGAAGCCCACAACTGGTGGGGCATCCTGGCCTGGACGGCGGTGACCCTGGTCGTCTCGAGCCTGCTCTTCGCCAGGTACCGTCGCCGCGTCGTCTACTGGCTCTGAAAGAACATGGCTTTCATCTCTCTCAAGAACGTCTCGGTCAATTTTCCGATCTACGGGGCGGGCGCAGCGTCATTCAAGAAGACGCTGGCCGCCTCGGTGACCGGCGGTCGCTTCGGCAAGGAAACCGGCGTCAACGTGGTGCAGGCGCTCAGCGGGATCAACATCGAGCTCAAGAGCGGCGACCGGCTCGGCCTGGTGGGCCACAACGGTGCCGGCAAGTCGACGCTGCTGCGGACGCTCGCCGGCGTCTACGAGCCGTCGGCAGGTGAATTCGTGCGCGAAGGGACCGTCTCCAGCCTGATCGACCCGTCGCTGGGCATCGAGGCAGACGCCACCGGCATCGAGAACATCATGCTGCGCGGCCTGGTCATGGGAATGAACAAGAAGAAGATCGACGCGCTCACGCCCGAGATCTGCGAGTTCAGCGGCCTGGGCGAATACGTCAACATGCCCGTTCGCACCTACTCGACCGGCATGCTGATGCGCCTGGCCTTCTCGATCTCGACCAGCGTCGAGGCCGACATCCTGTTGATGGACGAGTGGCTGTCGGTCGGCGACGCCGAGTTCACCGAGAAGGCCGAGAAGCGCATGAAGGACGTGGTGGCCAAGTCAGGCATCCTGGTGCTGGCGTCGCACTCGCCGGCGCTGATCGAGAAGGAATGCAATCGGGTGATTCACATGGAGCATGGGCGGATCGTGGAGGTCTAGCCTCCGCACTCAACGCCCACGCCGAACCACGACGCCCACGGACGTGGTCACGTAGCCGGCCAGGAGCAGCTTCAAGTGGATGTCGTGCGCGTAGGGTGGCACGTCGACGTGATAGTCCAGCGCATGAGCGGTCGGCCCGATGACGAAGGGCTGAACCTCGTGGCCCCGTTCGCGCAGCCGCGCGACCAGTTCCTGCATGTCGCGCAAACGGTAGATCACGGTGTCGCCGTCGGTGACGGTAGCGTCGTTCGACGAGGCATTGAACTCGGTCGTGTGCACCGCGACGCCGCCGATCCGGAGCGTCTTCTCGACCGCATTGAGCACGAACTGCAGGCCGTGCTCGAGCGAGCCGAGATGCTCGAAGCAGCATGACGACCAGTTGAAATCGAAGTCCACCAGCGTCGGATCGATGTGGTTCATGTCGCACGCCTGGTGACGGACGCGCGCACGCACCAGCGCGTCGGGCGCCACTTCGGGATGGAGCAATTGCGCCACGTCGTCGCTGTGCTGGTTGCTCTCGTGCCAGGCCTGTGCGTGCTGCACGTCCATCGGCGCGTCGGTGGCGGTGACGTCGACGCCGAGCGCGGCGAATGCCGCCGGCAGCGGCTCCGTGCCCACGCCGAAGCCCAGGCCACGTGCACCGGGGCGCAGAGCGCCCTCCGCAAGCAGGTGGTGCAGGACGAAGATCCATTCCCACTGCTTGCGATGGAAATGCGGCCGATGGGCGATCAGCTTGCAGAGCTGCGCGTAGCGCGGGTGATGGAAATCGTTCGCCTGACAGTTCGAGAAGGCCATGAACGGGGAGTCCGGCGCGCTCGGCGCCAGGCCCGGATCCGGCACGAAGGTCGACCTGCGCACATAGCCCAGTCGCTCGATCTGGACGGTCAGGATCTGCTCCAGCGCATCCGCCTTGCGACTGACCGCATCCAGTTGGTCGCGCTGGCAACCGGATCGCGCGATCCGCTGGTCGGCAATGGACTCCATGCGCGTGCGCAGCGGTGTCCAGAAGGGTCGCAGGACGGACTTGGCGAGATGCTTGATCAAGACGAACCTCCAACTGGCGAGGCCGATTCTCACACGCACGCGCCGGGCCGCGCGGCCCGTCCCGCTGCTCAGGTCAGGGCAGCAGGGGCCGGCTGCGGATCTCGTCCAGCCGCCGCACGATCCGTCGACCGGCCGCTTGCAGCGAGAGGTTGGCCTCCGCAGACGCCTTGCCGTGCGCACCGATCTCGCGCGCCCAGGCCTGGTTCTCGAAGACCCGGCGCATCAATGACGCCGCATGGTCGATCGACGGTTCGGCCCAGTCGAGGTCCGCGTCGTAGGGCGGGATCGGACGGCCGACCTTGACCAGTTCGTAGTCGACCAAGAGGCTGTTGTCGGCATTCATGAAGTCGACGTTGCCCGAGAAGTTGGTGGCGATGACCGGCTTGCCCATCAGCATCGCCTCGGCCATCGTCAGGCCCAGGCCTTCGCTGCGATGCAGCGACACGTAGGCATCGCAGGCATCCATCAGCGACAGCACTTCGTCCGGGCTGTAGACCTGGTCGATCAGGGTGATGCGGGCGCCCGCCGCAGCCTCGCTCAAGGCCTTGAACTGGTCCGGATGGCGATCGCCGAACGAGGTCTTGAGCACCAGCCTGACCTCCTCTTCGCCCTGGAAGGCCTGCCTGAAGGCACGGATGAGCCCGAGCGGATTCTTGCGCTCCATCACGCTCATCATGTGGAAGGTGAACAGGAACGTGAACGGCGCCTCGTCGAGACCGAAGTAGCGCTTCGGTCGCCGCTCGTAGGGCGCGAGCTTGACGCCGGGGAAAAGCGTACGCACCGGCACCGGGAGCTTGTCGCGCAGCCCCTTGGCGACGAACTCGGTGGCGGCCCAGACCTCGTCCACCTCGCGCGCATGGGTCAGCCAGGCGTCGGGAATGGAATTGAACTCCCAATACCAGTAGGCCACCCGGTAGGTGCGCGGCGTGCGCTCGAACAGGTTGGCGCGGGCAAAGGCATCGCTGAAGAACGGTTCCGGCTGCGTATGGATCACGGTGACCTCGTGCGTCTCCATGCCGCGGAAGTCGACGTGCCGGGGATCGTCCTTGACGTCTGTGGCGACGTCGCGCAACGACACCGAGCCGCCCACCGAGCGAACGGCCTCGACGATCGATTCCGCCGACACCCGCAGCCCCGAGGGATAGCAGAAGTGCCCGATGATGTTGATCCCGGGGCTGGCCAGTGCCGCTGACGTGTGCTCGCGATCGAGGCCCCGGACCCATTGACGCAACGCGTCCGGCAGCGACGCGGCCGGCGAGGCCAGCCAGTCGAGCAACCCGCCGGCGGCGCCGACCTCGCGCAATGCCAGCGGATGGGCCTCGCGCCAGGCCGGTCGCGCCCAGTAGGCGATGCGAATCTGGGTGTCGGGCGCCTGCCAGTCCGGCCAACGCGACGGATCGGTCCAGGGGCCCGAAGCGCCGTACTCGGCCTTGAACCAGTCGGCGAACGCGACGCGGCCGAAGACGGTCTTGCCTTCCGGCTGCGCCTGCTGCCACGCCGGCGCGAAGCAATAGGCCTGGGCCAGTTCGCGCGCCGGGTGCTCGGCCGCCTGCAGGAACAGCCACCACACCTCTTCGGCTTGAAGCTGGCTGTCGATCAGCGCGCAGCGCATGAACCAGCGAAACAGGTCGCGCATGCCGGCCGGCGTCAGGCCATGCGGCAAGGCCGCGCAGACGATCGGATGGGTGATGAACGCCTGGCGCGCACGGTCGGAGAAGCCGCTCTCGAGCAACGCCAGCACCTGCTCCACCGCCGCGTCGGCGAGCTTCAGTTCCGCGCCGCCGCCCGCCTCCAGCCAGCGGCCGAAGGCGCCGGTGCGATTCGACGACAGCCCGACCGGAAAGCGCAGGCGCAGATCGGGCCGGCGGCGCCAGAGATCGATGCAGAACCGTGCGGCGCTCCCCACATCCACGATCGCTTCGGGCGCGAGCGGCGGCAAGAAGAGGCTCGAGCCGTCGTCGAGCCCGACCGCCGCCACCACGTCGCCATCTTCGAAGAGGTCGAGCGGCGCCGGCGCAGGCACCGGCTTGCCTCCGCGACGCCAGGCGACGCGGGCCTCTTCGCGGGCGACCAGGGCGGCCGTTTCGGCGGTCCGAGCATCGGCGGCTGCACGCTCGCGCATGAAGCGCACGCGCTCGGGCGTGCGCCAGGGCGTGACCGCCCACCAGGCGCCCTTGGCGACCCGTCGAGCGAAGCGCCGAAGCGTCGGCTCACCCATGGCGCTGGAGGAAGTCCTCATAGGCGTGGCGCAGGCCTTCGGCCAGGCCGGTCCGGGCCTTCCAGCCCAGCGCTTCGAGCCGCCCGACGTCGAGGAGCTTGCGCGGCGTGCCGTCGGGCTTGGAGGCATCGAGCTTCAGTTCGCCGGTGTAGCCGACCGTCGCCTTGACCTCTTCGGCGACCTCGCGGATGGTCACGTCCTCGCCGACGCCGACGTTGATCAGCGGCGTCACGTCCGGATGGACGAGCGCGGCGAAGCGGTCGTCGGGCAGGTCGAGCAGGAAGACGATGGCGCCGCCCAGGTCCGACGAATACATGAACTCGCGACGCGGTTTGCCCGACCCCCACACCACCACCGACGGCGCGCCGGCCACCTTGGCCTCGTGGAAGCGCCGGATCAGCGCCGGCAGCACGTGCGAATGCTCGGGATGGTAGTTGTCGCCCGGGCCGTACATGTTGGTCGGCATCATCGCCAGGTAGCGCGTGCCGTACTGCCGGTTGAAGGCCCAGCAGGATTCGACACCGGCGATCTTCGCCAGCGCGTAGGGCCGGTTGGTCGCCTCGAGCGGGCCGGTGAGCAGGTAGTCCTCCTTGATCGGCTGCGGGCAATCGCGCGGATAGATGCAGGACGAACCGAGGAAGATCATGCGGTCGATGCCGGCCTCGTGCGCGGCGTCGAAGACGTTGAGCTGGATGCGCAGGTTGTTGTGCAGGAAGTCGACCGGCAGGCTGGAATTGGCCATGATGCCGCCGACCTTGGCAGCGCACATCACCACGTGGTCGGGGCGCTCCTCGAGGAAGAAGGCGCGGGTGGCGGCGCGGTCCTCGAGGTCGAGCTCGTCATGGCTGCGGGTCACGACCTCGTACCCGCCATGCGCCCGCAAGGCCTGCAGGGTTGCAGAACCGACCAGGCCGCGATGGCCGGCCACATAGATCTTTTTCTTCCTCATCTCGATCCTCGATTCGATTCACCGCGCAAGCGGCGCGCCAGCCGGAGCAGCGGATGCCAGGCGAAGCGGGTCGACCGCAACAGCGCATTCCGCTGGGCCAGGTCTTGCCACCCCGACCCGGCGGCGGCCGCCGCTTCGACCGCGACACCGCCGAACGGATGTTGATATTTTCCAGCATAGAGCGCGACGCTCGGCGTGAGGATGAAGCGCACCAGCGCCTGCTCCGCCGCTTCCCAGGCCGCCCGGCCGCTGATGGCGCTGTCGCGCGCGCGCGCACCGAGCGCCTCCGCCGACGAGAAATCGAGCGCCTGCGGCGCCTGCGCGTCGTACAGCAGGCCGTTGAAGCCCGGCAGGATGTACTCGTTCATCGTGCCCTGGTCGGGTGCGACCACGCATTGCGCGCGCGCCATCGCCTCCAGGAACGACTGGCCGATGCCCTCCTCGAGCCGCGGCGCGAAATACACGTTGGCGCGGTCCATCACCGCCTGCAGGTCGGCCTTGTTCTCGAACCAGGTCGACGTCGTGATGCGATGGCGCGCGATTTCCTCGGCCGTCGGCAGCGTCGCCGGCTCGGTACCCGGATCCACCGCCAGGTGCAGATGGAAGCTGTCGAAGGTCGAGCCGGCGATCAGCTGCCGGATCACGCGCCACGGCAGCTGCGCCTCGCGCCGCAGCCAGAAAAAGCCGTGCAGCCCCGGGCGCGCCGGGACCGGCGCATCGGCGACCGGCTGGTAGTAGCGCACGCAATGGCTGACGATGCCGAAGCCGGTGGCCATGCCGTGCACCGCGTTCGAGAAGTTCAGCACCTTGGAGCCCTGGAACGGTTCCCAGAAACCCGACAGGTTGTAGACCGGCCCCTGCCAGATGCCGAACTGGTCGAGCATCGGGATGTAGATCACGTTCGGATGCGACTGCCTGAAATGCGCCTGGTCCGGCGCGCAGAACGACTGGAACATGATCACCACGTCATGGCCGCGTACCGCATCCCACGCGACCGGTGCGCCACCCTGCCAGGCGTCGTCCCAGAACAGGTCCACCTCATGGCCGTGCCGGCGCAGGATCTCGGGCAGGAAGGTCGTGGACCGTGTCGTGCGATGGTAGGAATGGTCGAGATAGGCAATCCGGGCCATGGCTTCAGCGGCCCTTCATGCCGTCGTAAAGCTTCCTGGCCAGTGCCAGTGCCGACGGATGACGGCGCAGCTTTTCCTTCACCGCTTCCTTCACGGCCAGCTTCACCGAGGGTCGGCCGGGCGCCACGGCCGGCAGCGGCGCTTCGCGCGGCGGCATGTCGTCGGGATGCTTCAGCGTCTCGACCATCGCCCAATGCAGCGCCTCGCGGAAATCGCCTTCTCCGGCATGGCGGGCGAACACCTGGCGCAGGAACGCCGTTCGATCGGCCGGCCGGCCAGCCTCGTCGGCGACCTTGGCAAACCCGAAGAAGCAGTGGTAGAGCCCCACGACTTCCGCCGGCGCCAGGAACGGAAAGCGTTCCTGCACCACCCGCATGCATTCGATGCTGTGCTTCATCACGTCGCCCGAGGTGCCACCGAGCGAATAATTGACGCTCACCTCGCGCGTGTAGACCATCGTCACGCCGGCGTCCATGCAGGTCATGATCCACTTGAAGTCGGCGACGATCTTGTAGCTCGTGTCGTAGGGACCGGAGCGTTCGTAGGCGGCGCGGGTGGCATAGATGCCGTTGTGGCAGTCGTTGGCGCAGGTGAAGTAGCTGCCGGGGTGCACCAGCGCCGGATACCACTCATGGCTGACCGCGGCCCCCTTCACGTTGGCCGCGGTGCACAGGATGGCACAGGGATCGGTCACCGGCTTCATGCGCCGCACCGCCAGCGCCGCAGCGTCGGGTTCGAGCCAGTCGTCCGAATTGAGCACGCAGATCAGCTGCCCGCGCGCCAGCGGGATCGCCTTGTTGACCGCGTCGTAGAGGCCGCTGTCGGGCTCCGAGACGAAATAGTCGAGCCGGTCGCCGTAGCGGCGGATCAGGTCCAGCGTGCCGTCGGTCGATGCGCCGTCGAGCACGATGTGCTCGACGTTCGGGTAGGTCTGCTGCTGCACGCTGTCGATCGTCCGCGCCAGCGTCTGCGTGTTGTTGCGCACCACGGTGACAAAGCTCACCAGCGGCAATTCGGCGGTGCCCGTCTTGAACTCGCCGCGCGTGCGACGGCCGCCCTCGACGCGCCCGGTGGCCGCGGCTTGCGGCGGCAGGGCGTCGGCCCATTGCGGCCAGGTTCGGCCGGCGGCCGCTTCCTGCGGCTGGACGTGGAAGCGCGGACCTCGGCTGCCGTTGAGGTAGCCCAGCACGCTGGCCTCGCGCATGCCGTCGCCACCGATCGATCCGGTCGCCAGGGCGCCGGGCAGCAGCGCAAGCCGGCGTCGATTGGACGGCCGCTCCTGATGGCGAAGCCAGGCGCGCTGGAGCGTCTCGGCGACGATGTCCGCGCAGCGCTCCCAGCTGAAGCGCTCGGCCCGCGCGATGCCCGCCTGCGACAGTCGCGCACGTTCGGGTGCGGAAGCCTCCAGCCCTTCGATGGCGGCTGCAACGCCCTCGACGTCGTCGGCATCGAGCAGGATGCCGGCGTCGCCGACCACCTCGGGCAGCGACGAGTTGTCGGCGCAGATCACCGGCGTGCCGCAAGCCATGGCTTCGAGCGGCGGCAGGCCGAAGCCCTCGTAGCGCGAAAGGTACACGAAGCACAGCGCGTCGCTGTAGAGCGCGGACAGGTCCTCGTCCTCGACGAAGCCGGTCAGCACGATGCGTTGCCGCCAGGGGCCGGCCGCTTCGAGCGCGGCCTCCAGCTGCTCCAGCTTCCAGCCGGACATGCCGGCCAGCACCAGGTGCATCGGGCTCGACAGCTGCCGCTCGAGCCGCCGCACGAAGGCCTCGACCACCCGGTCCAGGTTCTTGCGCACCTCGAGCGTGGCCAGGCTCAGGACGTAGGGCACTTCCGGCGGGATGGCGTACTTGGCACGCACCGCCTGCCGCGCCGCCATGTCGCTGCAAGGCCGGAACGACGGCCCGGCGGCCAGCGGGATGACGGTGACCTGCGCCGGGTCGAGATCGGGCCGGCAGGCCAGGAGGTCGTCGCGCGTGTAGTCGGAGATGGCGAAGACGACGGTGTGCTCGTCCAGGCTGTCGATGATGTCGCGCACCTCGGCCGCGGCCACGGCCGAGAAGAACTCCGGCCGGCGGATGCCGATCAGGTCGTAGACGATGTGCGCCTGCAGCACACCCGGGTCCATCAGCCAGCGCGCAGGCGCGACGCCGAAGGGAGACAGCAGGATGTCGGCCTCCTCGGCCGGCATATCGACGCTCGCCGGGAAGCCGATGCCCGGAAGCTTCTTCGCGGCCAGATAGGCGCTCGACCTGGCTTGGTCGCCGTCGCGCACCATGAACCGGACATCGAATCCGGGGCGGTGGGCCAGGCGCGCGAACAGCTCGTCGCAGACGCGCCAGACGCCGGTCTTGACGCCCTGGGCGAGGACGTAGGTGTCGAGCGCCAATCGTGGCTTGTAAGGATTCATCGATTCTTGTTCTGGGATGGGGGACCTGCGTCGGGCGCAGCGAGCGACGGGACGGCGAGCCAGCGCCGACCGGGCCTCACGCGTCCGGCCTCGGACCCTCCTGTGCCCGCAGGTTGCGGATCTCTGCCAGGCGTGCGGCAACGCGCCGGCCGGCGGCCTCGACCGACAGCCGTGCCTCTGCACTGGCCTTGGCACGGGCGCCGAGTTCGCGGGCCCAGTCAGGTTCGTCGACCATGCGCCGCATGGCAGCGGCCGCGTGGTCGACAGAAGGTTCGGCCCAGTTGTAGTCGGCGTCGTAGGGCGGCATCGCCACCCCCAGTTCGACCAGCTCGTACGGCACGAGCACGCTGTTCGTTTCGTCCATGAAGTCGACGTTGCCGGAATAGCCGGTCGCGACCACGGGCTTGCCCAGCAGCATGGCCTCGGCCATCGTCAAGCCCAGGCCCTCGCTGCGGTGCAGCGACACGTAGGCATCGCAGGCAGCGGTCAGCGCCAGAACTTCCTGCGCGGAATAGGTCTCGTCGATCACCTGGATCCGTGCGCCTGCCGCGGCATCGCGCAGCTGCTGCAGTTCCGCCGGCCGGTGGTGGCCGAACATGGTCTTCACGACCAGCGTCACCGGCTCCTCGGGCCGGAACGCCCGGCGGAAGGCCCGGATGAGGCCGAGCGGATTCTTCCTCTCCATGACGCTGTTCATGTGGAAGCTGAAGAGGAAGACGAAGGTGCCTTCCTCGATGCCGAAGTGCCGCTTGTCTCGCCGCTCGAAGTCGCCGAGGCGAACGCCGGGAAACAAGGTGCGCACCGGCACCGGCAAGCGCACACGCAGGCCCTGAGCGACGAACTCGGTCGCGGCCCAGACCTCGTCCACGCCCGCGGCCCGTTCCAGCCAGGACCGCGGCACAGTGTCGAATTCCCAATACCAGTAGGCAATCCGGTAGGGCTTGGGCGAACGCGGCGCCAGGTCGCAGCGCTCGTAAGCGATCGGAAAGAAGGGCTCCGGCTGCGTGTGGATCAGCGTGACGTCGAACTCTTCCAGGCCGTCGAAGTCGACGTGATGCGGCTCGTCCTGGACGTCCGTGCGCAGGTCGCGCACGGAAGTGGCGACCTGCGCCTGCCGCAAGCCTTCGACCAGCGACTCGGCCGAGACCCGCACACCCGAAGGCGAGCAGAAGTGGCCCAGCACGTTGATGCCACCGGCGGCCAGTTCCGCCGCCACCTGCGGCACGTCCAGTGCCCGGCACCAGGCCCGGACATCGTCAGTCAGGGCCGGCGCCTCGTGGCGCAGCCATTCGACGAAGGCCGCGGCCGACGAGCGGTCGACCATCGCGTCGGGATGCAGCGCGCGCCAGAACGAACGTCGGGCGTAGGCCTGGCGCAGTTGCTGCGCCGGGGACAGGTCCTCCGGCCACGACGGCGCGTGAAGCCAATCCGTGGCCTTCAGCCGATAGCTGCCCGCGAGCCATTGCGCGAATGCGTCGCGTCCGAACACGGTCAGGCCGTCGGGATGCCGCTGCTGCCAGGCGGGCGTGAAGCGATAGGCCCGCAGCACTTCGAGTGCCGGCCGCTCGGCCGCCTTCATGAGCAGCCACAGGATTTCCTCGACACGCAACGAATGCTCGTGGCGGCCGTGATGCATGAACCACTGGAAGAGTTGCCACTGGCCGGGCGGCGTCAGTCCGAGCGGCATGCCGGCCCGGATGTCGTCGCGGAACAAGAAGATCTGCCGCGGGCGGGCGCCGGGATCGTCGTCCAGGACCGTCGCCAGCGCCTGCCGCGCGGGGCTCGACAGCCTTGAGGCCAGGGGCCCCTCTCGCAGAAGCCAGTCGGCGAAGCCGCTTTCTCGCGGCTGAGAAAGCGCCAGCGGGAAACGCGACCGCAGATCGGCGTCCGTACGCAAACGGTCGAGGACGAAGCGCACCGCCGACCAGCGCTCGGTGACCTGCTCCGGCGCCTGCAGCGGCCAGAGGCGTCCGCGGACGGGAAGCCCGGCCGCCTCCTGCAGCAGGTCGTCGCGCATCAGGTCGAAACCCTGGCCCGCCTCCTCGCGTCGGCGTTGCTCACGCAAGAATTGCAGACGATGCCGCAGGCGCCAGGGCGTGAAAGCCCACCAGGCCAGCCTGACGACGCGGCGTGCAGCACGCAGTGCCGGGCGCCAGGATTGGCCCGCCAGCGCCGCTTCCAGGGCCTGGACATGGCCCTGGGCACTCTCGATCGTGCGTTGCTGATCGTCGATCGTGCGGGCGAAGCGCTCTGCCTCTGCACTGAAGATCACGCGCGCATTCAATTCCCGCTGCCGCGCCTGTCCGAGGGCTGTTTCTGCCAGGCCGATGCGACGTGCCGCCGTCCTCAGTTCGGCTTCGAGCTGATTCGCACGTGTGGCGGCAGAGACATGCTCGGGCGCGCCGGGAACGCCAGGGACTGGCGCCTCGCAAAGCAACTCTCGTTGTGAATCTGGCTCATGGGGAATGAATGACATGAAGCGGACAATGTGGTGCTGCGGGGAACTGCTGGCGGTCCGCTGACCGCCCAAATGCCCACTCTCGTCGATTTTTTCTGAGCAAACGGCCGAAAAGTAGCGCGGCCTTCACGATTGTGAATTTTAGGGGATCGCAAAAACGCCCCCGGACGCCACCCCGGCGGGGCGCCTCCCGCTTTGCGGCAAAATCGAGACATTCGTGCCCGCTCCCACCGCGGGACACGACTTGTCGTTCAGATCAAAAGGAATCTCTAATGAAGAAGCGTGCCGTAGTCACCGGGATCACGGGCCAGGATGGCGCCTACCTTGCCGAATTGCTGCTGAGCAAGGGTTATGTGGTCTACGGGACCTATCGCCGCACCAGTTCGGTCAACTTCTGGCGGATCGAGGAACTCGGAATCCAGGACAACCCCGACCTGCACCTGATCGAGTACGACCTGACCGATCTCGGCAGCTCGATGTCGCTGATCAAGGAAGCGGCGCCCGACGAGGTCTACAACCTCGCCGCCCAGAGTTTCGTGGGCGTGAGCTTCAATCAGCCTGACGCCACGGCACAGATCACCGGCATGGGCGCGCTGCACCTGCTCGAAGCGATCCGCATGACCAACCCGAAGATCCGCTTCTACCAAGCGTCGACTTCAGAGATGTTCGGCAAGGTCCAGGCCATTCCGCAGGTCGAGGAGACGCCTTTCTACCCGCGCAGCCCGTATGGCGTGGCCAAGCTTTTCGCGCACTGGATGACGATCAACTACCGCGAGAGCTACGACATCTTCGGCTGCAGCGGCATCCTCTTCAATCACGAGAGCCCGCTGCGCGGTCGCGAGTTCGTGACTCGCAAGATCACCGACGGCGTCGCCAAGATCAAGCTCGGCAAGATCGACGTGCTGGAACTGGGCAACCTCGGTGCCAAGCGCGACTGGGGATTCGCCAAGGAATACGTCGAAGGCATGTGGCTCATGCTGCAGGCCAAGGAAGCGGACAGCTTCGTGCTCGCGACCAACCGGACCGAGACCGTGCGGTCCTTCGTGGACATGGCGTTCAAGGCCGCGGGCTATGAACTGCGCTTCGAGGGCGACGAGCAGCACGAAGTCGGCATCGACATCGCGACCGGCAAGACGCTGGTCCGAGTCAATCCCAAGTTCTATCGACCGGCCGAAGTCGACCTGCTGATCGGCAATCCGGCTCGCGCCAAGGAAAAGCTCGGCTGGGAGCCGAAGACGACGCTGGAGCAGCTTTGCGCGATGATGGTGAAGGCCGATCTGCGGCGAAACGCGGAAGGGCGTTCCTTTTAGCGAGCGAATGGCTGCCGCAAGGCCATCCGATTGCGGGCAGCGCGTTTGCGTCTCATTTTTTTCAGGCGACGAACGACACGCCGACGCGGCGTGCGCCTTCATCGCTCGAGCACGATGGCTCCCCATCGTCATGCAAAGTTCCGATTGCACCCGGGCGCGCATCCGCCCAGGATGGAGCACTTGGCCGACGGGTCGGTCACATCGGCCATTCATCATTACCCTCCAGGCGTACTACGTCAGGAATTCGCCGGCTGCCGCCGACCAGACCGCTCATAAGAAATGAGGCACCATGAAACGCATATCCGTCGCGGAACCCAAGCTCCAGGGCAATGAGCGCAAGTACGTCCTCGATTGCCTTGACAGCAACTGGATCTCATCGAACGGCAAATACATCGGGGCCTTCGAGGCCGCATTCGCCTCGTTTTGTGGAGTCAAACACGCCATCGCCGCCAACAACGGGACCACGGCACTCCACTTGGCGCTGGTCGCTCTCGGCCTGAATGCGGGGGACGAAGTCATCATCCCGACCGTGACCTACATCGCGACCGCCAATGCGGTCCGCTACTGCGGCGCCACTCCCGTGCTCGTGGATGTCTGTCCGGGCACGATGAACATCGATCCGATGCAACTCGAACAGCACATCACGCCGCGCACGCGGGGCATCATCCCTGTCCACCTCTACGGGCATCCGGCCGACATGGCACCCTTGACCGAGATCGCGCGCAAGCACGGGCTTTGGGTGCTGGAGGACGCCGCCGAGGCCCATGGCGCAGAAGTCGCGGGCCGGCGCGTAGGCAGCCTTACCGAATGTGCGACGTTCAGCTTCTTTGGCAACAAGATCGTCACAACTGGGGAAGGCGGCATGGTCACGACCAATGACGATGCGTTGGCGGCTAAGTTGCGCCAATTCCGCGGCCAAGGCGTCGACCCGCAGCGACGTTACTGGTTTCCGGTGGTCGGCTACAACTACCGGATGACCAACATCCAGGCCGCCATCGGGCTCGCCCAGATGGAGACTATCGATGCGGCCCTCGAGGACCGGCAACGGCTAGCGAAGCTCTATCACAAGGCCTTGGCGCCTCTGGCGGATGCACTCGTGTTGCCTGAAGAGCAATCGGGCATGCGCCATGTCTATTGGATGTACACGGTGTTCCTGCGGGATGGCGGCGAAGAGCGGCGCGACTCGGTAATGCGCGCTTTGGACGAACTCGGCATCGAGACGCGGCCGGTCTTCTATCCGATGCATGTCCTGCCGCCATACAAGGAAGACAAGGCCTATCCCGTGGCCGACTCGTGGGCTCAGCGTGGCATGAATCTTCCGACCCACCAATTCATGAGCGCTGAGGATGTCGAGCGAGTAGCGACTGCCCTCACGCAGGCCCTCACCCTCTAACGCCGAACCGGATGACAGCGCGGTAACAGCGCCGTCGTCCCGGCGCGATCACGCGGCTGCTGCAGCGCGTCCCTTCAACAATTCATGCAGGACATCCAGCGCCCTCGTCGTGGCGCTGTCGTCTTCAGCCACACCGAAGCCCCCCAGCGCCTCGCTCAGACGCCGTTCGGCCTGCTCGCAGGGCCGCGACGCCACCACCTCCTCGAGCAGCGGCTGCAGCCGTTCCACATAGTGCTGAGCGGAATGCTGCCGCACCGCAAAGGCGGCGGCCCTGGCCCCCATCTCGCGGTACGGCTGCGGATTTCGAACGAATCGCTCGAGATGCCGCATGACATCGACGGCCTCCCGACCAGGCGCGCATTTGAGTACCGTGTCGTCGGGCTGCTCGCCGTAGCAACCGTGGTCGGAGACCAGAGTGGGCCGCCGCGATGCCATCGCCAGAATGAGCGAAGCCGACGCCCCCTCGAGCACGGGATTTCTCAGGCATGAAATGACGTCGACGTCGCGCAGTTGCCAACGCAACTCGTCCTCGGACACCCAGCCCGTGAAAAGTGGCGCGACGATGCCGAGGCACTCGGACATCCAGGTCAGGCGGCGACGTTCGGCGTCGGATGAATCGCCGATGATCTTGATCCTGCAGGTCGAACGCAGTGTCGGCGATGCCGCGATCCCGAGGATGAGCTGGTCGATTCGCTTGTTCGCGTTGGCATGCCCCACAGTGGCCACCATGATCCGACGCGAAGGCGGGGGAGGATCGGGCAATCCGTGGTACTCGAAGGCCAGCGGGATCACAGCCACAGGTCCCTTGCAAGACGACCGCAAGCGATCCGCGTAGTGCTCGGCATGTGCCACAGCGCCGACCGCATGCCGCGCAAGCCACTCCAGCATCGGCCGATGCGCCATGACCTCGGACTGGCTTTCACCCATGAAAGGCGTTCCCGGCGGCCACGCGCGATTGCCATCGGCGTAGGTCTGCGACACCATCTCGCGCAAAATCCGCTCGTCGCCCTCGGCCCAGCAATAGGCCAGATCGGCAAGGTAGGCGTCGTGAAAGATACCCACCGCCGCCAGGTCGCGCAGCCGACGAACCAGGCCGGCATGAAAGCCGAGGTTGTCACCGATGTGCGCCAGTCGAACCTCGAACACGTCACGCACGTCGTTCGACGACCAGGCATCCAGCAACTGCACCTGACGCGTGGCGGGAAGCGATGGCAAGGCCAGGGCATCGCCCTGCTCGATGCGGAACACGGTCACTTCGTGACCGCGTCGTTCCAGTTCGGCAACGACCAGAGCAGCCGATCCGGCGATGGCCGACTTCTCGGTCCACGGCGTAAGGCACGCGATCTTCAGGCCGGTCATGCGACCAGCCTTTCGATCGTCGCCGACCAGTTCAAATGATGGGCATCCATGGCCGCACGCCCCTCGCCTCCCCAGCGTGCCGCGCGGGCGGCATCGGCATGCATCGCGGCCAACGCCTCGCCCAGCGCTTCGGGCGCGGGCGCGCTCACCCAGCCATTGCGCTGGTGCTGCACGATGTCCAGCACGCCACCCGAATCATTGGTGGTGATCACCGCCTTGGCCGCCTGGAACGCTTCCATCGTGCAGTACCCGAGAGAATCCTCATCGAAAGGCAGATAAGCGACCGCAAGTGCGCGGTTCACCAAGTCAGCGAGTTCCTCTCGCATGAGGAAGCGAAGATGCAGTTGCACCCGATCGCCGACCCCTGCCTCCTCGGCGATCCGCCGCAGCCTTTGCGCATCGTCTGGCGTATCGGGTGGACCGGCGATCACCAAACGGGCGCCCGGCGCGAAGCGAAGCGCCTCGATCAACAGGTGCTGCCGCTTGCCGGCATTCACCCGGCCCGTCGCCAACACATAGCCTTCGCTTTCTCCGCCGCCGAACAACTCGGGATCGTTCAGCGGCGGCCGCAGCACCTCGCTAGCGAAAGCGTTGTAGTGCATCAGGCGGTTCGCGGTGGTCGGCGCGTTGACGAAGATGCGCTTGGACTCGGCGAAGGCGGCGTTGTCCGCGGTGCGTATAGCCTGGATGATCTGAGCGCCCCGGGCGTCGTCTGGAATGTTGCTTTGCCCCACATCGAGAAGGTCGTAAGCCTGGCGATACTGGTGGAGTAGCCACAGCACTTTGTCGTTCCACGGCACGAGATAAGCAGGGAACTTCAGGGCGATGACTCGGTCGATGTTGTAGAGCCGCAATTGCCGCGCGATCAGCATCTCGTCGATCAGACGTTCGGCCGGATTCCATGTGAAAGGGATGCGGAAGCCCTCGGCGTCGATTCCCTTGGCCTTGAGATTGCGTACCAGGTGCACGAAGAGCTCCTCGGCCCCGCCGTGGACGAAAGGCACCATCGTGCTGAGAACGAGTACCTTCATGACAGCAGTCTCGAGATCACGGTATCCCAATCGATGCCAAGCTCGAAGATCCGTGCATTGGCGGCGCGGCCCATGCGCTGAGCGAAATCACGATCCGAATAGAGACGGTCGAAACCAGCGGCCACCGCTTCGGGCGTGGGATCGGTCACCAGGCCGGTCACGCCGTCGGTGACAAACTCCGGCACGCCACCCGAATCGCTGACAGTGAGCGTGCAACGCTGTGCGTGCGCCGCCTCGATCGTCGGATAGCCATAGCTGTCTTCGTCGTACGGCAGGTACGCGGACGCCAGCGCGTTTCTGAGCCGATCGGCCTTTTCTTCCTCGGTGATCCAGCGGACCTCCATCGCCACGCGATCCGCCACGCCGAGCGTTCGCGCAGTCTCCTGCAGTTCGGCGATGTACGCCGCGCTCATCGACGTGCCGCAGATTCTCAGCCGGACAGGAGTCCGGGTATGAGCGAGGGCCTGCACCATCAGGTGCTGGCGCTTGTGGTGTTCCATGCGGCAAACGCTCACGATCTCATCGCCATATTCGCCAGCTTCAAAAAGTTCAGGCCGCAGAATTGGGGGATAGAGCACCTGACTCTCGACCTTGTTGAAGTGGCGCAACCGCTCACCGACCACGCGCGAATTAGTGAAGACCGCGTGCGCTTCGTCCAGAGCCACGTTGTCGGCATTCATGACGGCGGTTCTCTGGGCGCGACCCGCCGGATTGTCGGGTACGTTGCAGTACTGTGTCTGCCACAGGTCGTAGAACATCCGGATGTGGTGGATAAACCAGACGACCTTGCGCGGGTGCTGCACGACATGCGCAGGCGGCCGGATGGTGATGACGCGATCGAAATAGTCGTCGAGCTTCATCATCCGGATCGCGGTCATCTGCGGAAGGATATGGTCGAGTTCGTCGGTGTAGGGGATGTAGACGATCTCGGACTGGTGCCCGCGCTCCAACAGCTTTTCGTGAAGCCAATCGACGATGAATCGGCCTCCGCCGTTGATCAACGGCACTGCCGTTGAAATGATGCCAACCTTCAAGTCCGCTCTCCCTTTGTTCTGAGCATCCGCGCCGGCGCTCCGACCACGGTAGCGCGGTCTGCCACGTCGGCGACCACTACCGAGCCGGCTCCGATAACGGCGTCGGCACCGATCACGCTGTCGGGCCTGATCGACGACCCGACACCGACCAGCGTGCGGTCGCCGATCCGAACGCATCCAGCGAGCGCGCAGCCCGGCGCCACGTGCGCCGCGGTGCCGACCACGTTGTCGTGGTCGAGCACGGCGCCGGTATTGACGATCGCGAAGTCGGAAACCACGACTCGAGTACCGACGACCGCGCGCGCCATGACCACCGCACCGTTGCCGATGCGCGCGCTGGGTGAGACCAGCGCGCTCGGGTGAATGACAGGTGGAAGCGCAAATCCGAGGCCGAACGCGACTCGCCCGAGTCGCTCCCGGAGCACATTGCTTCCGATCGCAATGACTGCGTTCGCGACGCCGGCCGCCAGCATCTTCGACATCTGATCGTCGCCGCCGAGGACCGGAACCCCAAGGACGCTCTGCGCGGGCGGCGCCGGATCCAGCAGACCGACGATGTCCCAAAGGCCCATCGCCCGGACGGCCTCGATCACGACCGCCGCATGGCCGCCTGCGCCAACGATCACCAAACGTCTGGGCGAATCGGACATCATTCGAACTCAAGTGCCGGCAGGCTCGCAAGAGGCTGCCGAAGCATAAGGAGGTTGATGGAACCGACCTCGGCCAGCAGGGGCACAGGGCGCAGCGGTCGGATGACGCCCGACATCTCGTCGATCTCCATGGATGTGAAGCCGAGATCAGTGAACGCTTTCAGCCAGTCCTCGATAGCGATGGCGGCGCGGCGGAGATGGGCCGGACCAAATTCGACGACGACCACCAAATCGGGATTCTCGTCTACCACGCGGCGCATTCCGCGCCAGACCTGGGGCTCGAAGCCTTCGGCGTCAATCTTCACCAACCGGACCGCTTGACCCGCCGGCACCAGTGAATCCACCGTGCGGACACTGACCTCCTCACTCGCCCGAGAACCAGGCACGGCAAGCAGAGACGATTCCCCCATGATGGAAGTGACGTGTATGGCGGCGTCGCCCTCGAAGTCACCCGCCGCGCACTGGTGCAGTTCAACCCAATCGGTCAAGAAGTTCAGCGCAATGCTTTGCCTGAGCAGGCCTGCAGCACGTGTGAGCGGCTCCAGAGCCAGAACCCGCCCGGTGGGACCCACCTTGCGCGCTGACGGCAGCACGGTCAACCCGATATGCGCGCCAATATCGATGACGTAGTCGCCTTTGGACAGGAGCGCAGTCATCACTTGCACCGTGCCCGGCTCCAGCCTTCCCCCGGACTCCCAGACCGCCGACAGCAGCGTCCTGTCTTCGGTAGGAACCAGCAGGAATCCGGCAGGCGTGTGCAGCAGGGCATCCTGGCCCAGGGTAAGCGCGGAGCGCCGGATAAGGGTGTCGGTGCGCACGAGCAGGTGTTTGCTTGCCTCGGCGGTGGAATTGACCACTTGTCGAAGCGCCGCGCCCGACTCGGACAAATCGAGTTGCAACGCATCGACACCGCTCTGGAGCTTCTGAACGGCCAATTGCAGGCTCTCCACTCTCTCCTTCTGGCCCTGTGAAAATTCAGGCAAGTCGAGCCGCATGGCATCGACCCCAACCTGCAGTCTATCGATCACCAGATTCAATCCGTCGAGCTTGCGAACCAACTGCGCGCACTCGCGCGCCCCAGACAGTTGTGCCTGCTCGATCGCCTGCAAACGATGCGGAACAGACGACTGATCGATCGCCGACTGAACTCGCATCTGGAAGCGATGGAGAAAAGGCAACGCAAACGGCCTCAACAATCGCAGGCCTCCCCGACCGATCCGGCGAGACAAGGGAAGCTTAGTGTGCTCAGATGACATGTTCGTGTGCTTTTTTTGCAGGCCACCCGCAGCCAGTGCGGGATGAGATCCCACAGCGAAGCCCAACTGCGCAGTCGTTCCAAGCCCCTTCGATTGCATCGCCTGGCCGACCCAATGCCGAAGCGGACATGGTATCAGTGCGATCTCGCGTTCCTGGTCGCTCGAGCCGAGCAAGCAATGGGGCGGCACGCAATGGGAATGGCATGTCCGCCACGAGCGCTGACAGATGGCGCGCCTGAGACCGTGCCATGCCTATGACTGCACGAGAACTTGCTTTCATGCTCTGATCCTGCTCGGCGCCAGCCCGCGCGTGCTCGCGGAGCGGACCGCGGTCGTCGCACAATGTCGAAGGAGCGCCAGGCACGATCACGCGTTTGAACGCCCAATCTATTCGGCGCAGCGCTCAGCATCGCATCGCGCTTGCGGGCCGTGTGCCGCGCGAACCTTGAGGCGACCCTGGGCTTCGTCGATCAAGCCGTGGATCGCCCGTGGCGGATGATCCGTGGGCAAAGTCCTCCAACTTCGCTAGCGTGAACAACGCATCCTGCATGTTGGCCTCGCAGACCTGCAGGTCTGTTGGGCTTACGATATTCAGTTTTCGAAGGCTGATCCAAAAGTCCCGCCTGCATCCGAGTCTCATCATGATTCCTCTTTTTTCCGCAAGCATCGCAAATTCAGGCATCGACCTGCAAGCCGCCGTTGCGCGCGTCATCGACAGCCATTGGTACGTTCTCGGAAAGGAAGTCGCCGAGTTCGAACGCGAGTTCGCAGCCCATGTCGGCACCCGGCATTGCGCATCGTTGGCTAACGGCACTGACGCCTTGGAACTCGCCTTGCGCTGCGTGGGCGTTGTCAGGGGAGACGGTGTCGCCTGTGTGGCCAACGCAGGTTTCTATGGCAGCACAGCGATCCACGCTATAGGCGCAAAGCCTCTGTACGTGGATGTCGACGTATCGTCGATGAACATGTCGGCAGAGGCCTTCGACAAGGTAATTGAGCTACGTCCTAAAGCCGTGATCGTGACCCACCTGTACGGCCAACTCGCCGACATCGAGGCCATCTTGAACAAGGCCCAGGCCGCAGGGATACGCGTGATCGAAGATTGCGCGCAATCCCATGGAGCAATGCGCAAAGGCCGTCGCGCCGGAAGCTTTGCAGACTTGGCCTGCTTCAGCTTCTATCCCACCAAGAACCTCGGCGCCCTGGGCGACGGTGGCGCGGTCGTCTGCAATGACGACGAGTTTGACGCGACGGTGCGGCAGTTGCGTCAATATGGCTGGTCTGGAAAGTACGATGTCGCCATCCCACATGGCCGCAACAGTAGGCTCGATGAGATGCAAGCAGCGATTCTGCGTAACAAGCTTCCACTGCTCGACGAATGGAACTCTCAGCGACGGTCGATCGCAGCCCGATACAACGAGGCCTTCACCGGACTGCCACTCCTGCTCCCGCCGTCGCTCGACCCTGATTTCGTTGCTCATCTTTATGTCGTTCGAACCGATCGCCGCGACGAGTTGCGTGCTCACCTGAAAGCGAAAGGAGTGGCATCGGATGTCCACTATCCGATTCCCGACCATCTCCAGTCGGCCTATTCATCGCAGCCTCACATGCCGTTGTCCAACACCGAATCAGCATGTCGATCTGTTCTCACGTTGCCATGCTTTCCTGGTTTGGCCGATCACCACGTGGCAACTGTCATTGAAGCAGTACGTTCTTTTTTCGATTCCTCGGGCATTCGCTGATGCTGACGCTCGTCGTCCCCGTCTACAAGAACGAAGGTTCCATACCGGATCTGCTGCGAGCCGTGTCAGGCTTGCACCAAGAACTGCGTGGTGAATTGGAAGCGGTATTCGTCATCGACGGAAGCCCGGATCGATGCTACGAATTATTAAGAGACGCACTGCCTGAGCAATTGTTTCCGTCGAGCCTGATCTTGTTGTCACGCAACTTCGGTTCCTTTTCCGCTATCAGGGCTGGAATGGAACTGCGAGAGAGCGACCGCTATGCGGTCATGGCTGCCGACCTGCAGGAGCCCCCCGAACTGGTCCTCCAGATGGATGCCGCACTTCGGTCTGAACCAGTGGATGTCGTAGTAGGCACCCGTCAAGGCAGAGAGGATCCGTTTCTCGCAAGACTGCCGGCCGAGGCATTCTGGTGGCTCTATCGGAAATACGTCGTGCCCGAGGTTCCTCCTGGCGGCGTCGACGTGTTCGGGTGCAATCGCGCATTTCGCGACACGCTGCTGCGACTAGATGAGAGGCACAGTTCTCTCATCGCTCAGATCTTCTGGCTTGGCTTTCGCAGGAAGCTCATCGGATATTCCAGGCGAACGCGCGAGCACGGAAAATCGGCTTGGACGCTTCGAAAAAAACTCAACTACCTGATGGACAGCGTGTTCTCTTTCACAGATCTTCCGATTCGCCTGCTTGTGAGGGTCGGCGCTACAACGGCGATCCTGGCCGGCCTGCTCGGAGTCGTCGTCATGGTTGGCAAAATGTCCGGCTACATTTCGGTGCCGGGCTATGCAATGACGCTGCTGACCATTATCTTCCTTGGTGCGGTTAACCTTTTCGGGCTCGGTGTGGTGGGCTCTTACGCATGGCGTATATACGAGAATACCAAGGGCAGACCGCATACCATAACGATGCGCGTGCATCAGTTTCCGGAAGCTCATTGATCATGCCATTCCACGCCCACACTCAAGCGCTTTGCGAAAGCAGTCAAATCGGCGATGGCACCCGCGTTTGGGCATTCGCTCACATCCTGCCAAAGGCCCGAATTGGCACGGACTGCAATATTTGCGATCACGTCTTCATTGAAAATGATGTGATGGTCGGTGACCGAGTTACGGTCAAATGCGGCGTCCAACTATGGGATGGTGTGACTCTGGAGGACGACGTCTTCATCGGGCCGAATGTGACATTTGCGAATGACTTGTTTCCTCGAAGCAAGAAGTATCCGGAAGTATTCGGAAAGACCTTGGTTCAGAGCGGCGCGTCGATCGGTGCCAATGCCACGATCCTGCCAGGCACCACCATAGGCCGGAATGCGATGGTGGGGGCTGGTGCTGTCGTCACGCGATCGGTGCCTCCCCATGCGATCGTCGTTGGCAACCCTGCCCGGATCACCGGGTATGTCGATGCAACGGAGCGCACCGCAGCCTCGATTGAGTCCGAACGGGCTTCGGGCTCCGGCGTGACTCGAAGTTCGGTAGAAGGAGTGACCTTCCATCACCTGCGGGCCGTCCCTGACATGCGGGGTAGCCTCTCGGTCGGTGAGTTCGAGCGCGAAATCCCATTCAGGCCTTTGCGCTATTTCCTTGTT
Source organism: Xenophilus sp. L33 (assembly GCF_009765735.1). Taxonomy (GTDB): domain Bacteria; phylum Pseudomonadota; class Gammaproteobacteria; order Burkholderiales; family Burkholderiaceae_C; genus Variovorax. Next base: position 63,744 of record NZ_LMUW01000007.1, on the reverse strand, counting down.
TACGACGTACCGACGGTGGAGACCCGCGGCGAGCACGCCCACCGCAAATGTCATCAGTTCTTGATAGCAGTTAAAGGCAAAGTAAGCGTCGTAGCCGACGATGGCAAGCAGCGAGAAGAATTCAAGCTCGACCGACCCTCTGTGGGTGTATATCTGCCCCCCATGGTGTGGGGCACCCAGTACAGGTATTCATCCGACGCCGTATTGCTCGTGTTCGCCTCTGACTATTACGATGGCGCCGACTATATTCGGGACCATGGAGAGTTCCTGCAGTTGAAGCGCGCAGGTCAACCGCCCTCAATCTCGTGACTCGGCGCTCAAGCGCAAGCGCATTTCGACGGCGTGTTGGACGCTTCCTGCTTTCCGGCGCGGTGAACACCGGCGTCACGTACGCTATCTACCTGCTGCTACTAAGGGTTGTCTCGTACACGATCAGCTTCACTATTGCCTTTGCCGCAGGCATTGCTCTTTCATTCATTCTGAACCGCACCTTCGTCTTTGGAAAACCGCGGCTTGCACGTCGACATCTACTGTTCCCGCTGGTATACGTCGTTCAATATCTCGTTGGTCTCGGGATTGTCCATCTCTGGGTTGGCTATGCGGGATGGGAGCCCCGATGGGCGCCTTTGGCAAGCATCGTGGTCACGGTTCCATTGACGTTCCTTCTATCGAAGTGGGTCTTTGCCGAGCCGCAAGCTATCGACGGCTAACCTATGACTTCGCGAGATTCATCGCTCCTGCTTCGATTCGCTCTGCCAATCGCCGTGCTTGTTGCGCTGCTGTGGCTACCCTTTGGATTTCAACTCGGCGGCCTACTGGAGGAGTGGGATGTCCTGGGGCTCTTCACTCATTTTGGAGCCTTCTTCGTAGTCGGGCCGTCAACGCCGCTCGCCGCCCACTATTTGCGGCCGCTCACCGTCTTTCCACACGCGATTGCCTACGTCTTGGGGCCTGACTCCTTCGCATCTTGGAACATCCTGCTCATTTCGAGCCTTTGCGTCAAAGGTTTCGCTTCCGCCCTTCTGGGTTCGCGGCTCACAAAATCCGTGGCGATGTCGTCGCTGTTTGGCCTGCTTGTTCTGCTTTGGCCTGCAGATACGATGCAATTGTCCTTCCGAAGCCTACATATTGATTGGGCGTTGGCGCTCATTCTTCTCGCTTCTGTGTGGGCGTTAAAGGCAGGGGAAACCAAACTTCGATGGGTCCGCATTGCACTGTCGACCGGCAGCGCGGTTGCGCTGGTGACATCGATCCTAATGTACGAGGTTGCAGCATTCCTCATTCCTCTACCCATGATCGTGATCTTCGTGAAGCATGGAATGCGAGGTTCAGTGCGCACGTTGAAGCAGCACAATGCGCCAATCTTGGCATGGGTCGCGGTAACGATCGCATATGGCTCCTATGTCGTCATCATGTCGCGACTGAACCCACCGTCCTACCAGGAGACCGTGACGGGGTCCAATGCGATTGCATTGGTAGTGCACGAGCAACTGCCAAAGCTTTTCACGATCGGGATGACGCGCTCATTCGTAGGCGGCTGGATAGATGCATGGCGCATTACTGCAACCGAATTCCACAGCTACGTTTATCTGCTCATCGCCGTGGTCGCTCTCTTAGCCACTCTCGCATTTGGCGCCATTGGACAGCACCGAACTGTGACTGACCATAAGGAGCCCATCATGGGCGCACGCATGGCGATCGCAGGCTTGGTTCTAATGGCGCTCGGCTTCGCTCCATATCTCACCTCGGGCGCCCACCTTGCCATCACGCAGAGAACCTACCTCTTTGCGTCGCCAGGTGCAGCATTGGTGGCATTGAGCTGCCTGCTAAGTCTGCGGACATTGGCCCGCGGTGCGGTGACCTGGCTTTTGGCATCGCTGCTTCTTTTACTTGGCCTCGCGGCCCAGCTCTATCAGTTTGATCACTATGCAAGTCTGTCTAGAGATCAGCGCACTGCCCTTCGAAACATCGTCGAGAACTTCGATGCCCGCGCAGCCCAAGGGAAGACGCTTCTTTTACTCGACGGCTCCGCCAGATTTACTCACACCTGGTTCCTGCGTGACAACCTCGCTTGGGCGCTAAGCTATCTGTACGCGCTGCCTATTTCCAAAGTTGAAATCTGCACAATGCCAGGCGGCGAATGGCAAAGGCTGGATGCCTATCGGCGGAGCGGTCGATGCCTGGATCGCGAAGGCAGTTGGGCGCTGGTACCTCCGGCGCCAGTAGAAGGACCAGGAACAACAATACAGGCGCCGGCCGAAGAGAGACTGATCAGCAAATCAAATGTTGTGGAACTGGAGCTTGATGAGGGAGGACGCGCCGTCCAATCATCGCAACTGATGTCCTATCGCGCTGGGCTGCTGACGGGCGACACATCTGCAGCCAGGCGCTATCGCCAAATCCTGGTGAACAATTCGAAACCATCGGCATTGGAGCGTTCAATCTTCAGACGTTATCGGGATCCTTGGGAATATCACTGGGATTTCGGTAAATGGTGGAGTCTCGAAAAGCCGATCCGAGGCACCGGTTGGCTCGAAGCTGAATGGACAGGAGATTGGCTTTCGCACCATGCCTCATCTTGGAAGTATCTTGTCGACTCGCGCCTGCTGTTTGAACTGGAGCCCAAGCCAGTTGACTACGACCTGCTGGTCAGATTCGAGGTGATCCTTACTCCAGCCATCAAGTCCAGCATCAGGGCTCGTCTCAACGGGATGCCCCTCGAGCCTGTGTGGCAAACAGGGGAGGAGAGTTTTGTCGCAAAGGTACCGCGGGATGCCCTGCGCTCAGGCACAAACACACTACATATCGAATCTGCCCTGGAACGGGACAACTTCGACCTCTCGACCAAGATGCGCGGCTTCGACCTTCATCCGAGCCAGTAGATCACTCGCGAAAGCCAAGCTCTGGTGCGATTTTTCGAATCACGTAGTCAGAGCCCGTCTTGTTCAAGTGAACGACATCAAGGTAAAACGCGTCGCCGCTATCAACCGAGGCGCGCGTCAGACAGCCGTCCCTGTTGCACAGTGCACTCATCAAGGAGATGTAGGTAGCGCCCTCTGTCTCAGCTACCTTCTTCAGTTCATCTTCGGCTGCCGATGTCCGCAAATCGACTCCACTTCCAGCAGTCTGACCTTCACCCATGCCGTTCAATGCATAGTCCAGCCTTGCAGGCGGCGGACGATGCAGCGGATCACTTTTCCAGTTGTCGAAAAGTATTTGAGATGGTGTTTTTCTCCAAGCGGGGGCCGGTCCAAGAATAAAGATTCTTCGGACGCCGGCGTCCTTGATGGCCTTCACAGTTTCGACGAGATGCGTTTTATCGTAGGCACTCCATATCGCACTCAGAAGGACTGTGTCCGGTTTCTGTTCGCGAACGATGCTCATGACTTTCTCATTGTTCCCCTTGCAAGCTGGATTGATTTTGCTATCAAATAATAGCATTGGGGGGCACGAGGAAGACGTAAATTGTGCAATTCTAAAATCCTGCTCCCTTTCGGCAAGCGATCGCAAACCAGGGTAGAGTGTGGCGGCGCCGGAATCTCCCCAGAGCATCCACAGTGGCTTGTTTCCAGTGTCCACGCACTCGTTCTTGAACTGCGATGCATTTTGATCCAGATCCATGAAGCAGATGCGATTGCGCAGTGCAAAACGATAGCCCTCTAGGTCGTACTGGGTCGCACGCTGCACGATTTCCGGATATCGAGAAGGAGCTCCTTTGTCGTGGACGATCCAAGAACCCACTATGCCAACGACAAGGCCTGCGGCTGCAAGTGAAAGAGTCTTAGGCCGCCCAGCGCCACCAAAGCGAAATGGACGTTCAACTAATAAGTAAGTCAGAGCGGCAAGCAAGCCGCTCAGCACCAGCATTCCGATGCGAATTCCAATGGCGAGTTCGTCGCCGCCAACGCTTCTTGCAAAAACCAATAGAGGCCAGTGCCATAGATAGAGGGGAAAGCTGATCAGTCCTATTGCGACAGCAATCCGGTTTCCGAGCACTACACGATTGAACCAAGCACCAGGTCCTGCGCGCAGCAGTAGCACGCTGCCGATACAAGGAATGAGTGCCAGCCAGCCCGGAAATGGATCGCTTTGCTTCAGTACGATAGCCGAGCCCAAGATCAGCGAGATGCCAAGGATTGCCCCCGCGTCACGGTTCAGGATCTTTGCCTCCGTGATCAGCAGTCTCTGCTGTTTGGCAGACGATCCATCCGTGAACGGGCCCCTGCTGCAGAATCTCGCACCTGCAAGGGCCGCACCGAGCAACAATTCCCATGCTCTGCTCAAAGGCGAGTAGAACGCAGCGACCGGCCTGGAATGCACTAGCAGGAGGTTCAACGCCAGCGACGCGGATGCAAGTCCCACGACGATCCAGATGATTGGCCATCGACGACGATGCGCCGTCCAGATCACAAGCGGCCAGACAAGATAAAACTGCTCTTCGATCCCAAGCGACCACAGATGAAGCAGAGGCTTGGTCGCTGATACCTTGTCAAAATAGCCGGACTCGTGCCACAACAGCAAGTTCGAAAAAAAAGCAGCGCCGGCAACCACATGACGTGAAAGCTCGAGCAGGTCGTCGGCCAACAATGTGATCCAACCGAACGCCAAACAGGCGGTTAGCACCAAAATTAGCGCTGGAAATATTCTCCGTATGCGCCGTTCATAAAAATGCGAAATTGTGAACTTACCCGACTCGATCGAGGTCAAGATGACACCTGTTATCAAAAACCCGGAAATGACAAAAAAGACATCGACCCCAACAAAACCGCCTTGTAACAAATCGGGGAACGCGTGAAACAGGAGAACAAGCAGAACTGCAACTGCGCGCAACCCATCGATGTCCTTGCGATACCTCAGGGTATCGGTTTCCATGTGCACGGAAGTCTTGGCCGCCGTGTCGCTCAAACTAGCCGCCAAACTCATGAAGCCTCTTTCATTCGGTTTTGATTCAAGCCAAGCAACCGAGTCAGGGACGACAAGAGATGCGCGACAATGCTTGGGCATTATGCCCAAGTCTCCCCATCCCAACATTGGTGCACTGACCGGATTTCGTTTCGCGGCGGCAATGATGGTTTTCGTGTCTCACTACCCGGTGCCCTTGCTGGGTGGCTGGGCGCGACAAGTCACGGAGGCAGGCTATGCCGGAGTCACATTTTTCTTCGTTCTCTCTGGGTTCATCCTGACATACAACTACGTCGATGAATTCGAGAAGGGGATTGATCTCGCATTGTTGATTCGTTATTTTGTCGCACGGTTTGCGCGAATCTATCCGCTGTATTTCTTTTTTATCAGCTTGGGCTGGTTGACTCAGCCTTCGTCCGGCGCGCCGTTCTGGACCTATGCCTTGGCATTGCAGACATGGAGTTCGGACCTCGGTGTTGCATACGGCATCAACGGCCCCGCATGGAGTATTGGCGTCGAGTTATTTCTTTATCTTTGCTTCCCGATCCTCATTTCGATTTGCCTCAAGCTAGGGCTATTCAGGAGTCGCGGCACCATACTTCTCTCGGCCTCTTTAGTGGCTGCAGCAATGATTGCAATCGCCGTTGTGTTTGTGCTTACGGGCCAAAGCCAATTGCCGTCTCAAGATCCTCTCTCGGCTCATCGATGGCTCTATCGAACGCCGCTCTTGCGACTCGGCGACTTCGTGCTCGGCATGCTTGGCGCCGTCTATGTCATGCGATTTGCGCAGCACAACCCTCAACGATCTCACATTCCAATCGTCGCCCATTCCGTACTCGTCGCCACAATAATCGCGTTGATGGGAATGAAATCGAATCACTACTCCGCCCTGAGTTGGGACGTCGCCTTCGCAATTCCCGGAGCCTTGCTGATTGCGAGCCTTGCCAGATGGCCCACCTCTGGAGTCGCTCGCCCGCTCGCATCGGCACCTGCTGTGCTGCTCGGTGAAGCCTCCTACGCGTTCTACTTGGCACACATGCCCGCCGGTCCGATAAGAGGAGTGACTTCTCTCCAACCCTTGAGCGAACTCGTACTCTATGCAATGTTCGTCGCTCTTGTCATTTCGCTATCGATTGGCTTGCATGTCGCTATCGAAAAGCCCGCGAGAAAATTAATCAGACGATTGATGCCATGACTCCCGCACGAACTGTCAACACATCAATGGACGTCGGTATTGCAGTAGTTTTGGCCGTCATCGTCGCCAATTGCTTCAGAATCAGCGTTGGCGTTGATCTTTCCGACGAGTCTTACTACATTGCATTTCTCGATGGTTGGCTCAAGACCGGCGTTTCATCAAGCCCATTCCTCAGCATCCATCAGACTGCTGAAATTCTGATCTATCCGCTGGTGCTTGCATTCCGTGCCCTGACGGCGGGCACGACAGGCATCGTACTTTTTGTGCGGCTGGTTTTCATGATCAGCAATCTGGCTACGGGCTTTTGTATTTTTCAGCTCGTGCGTCGCTATTCGCATCATTCGAACATATTCGCGGCGCTCATTGCTGCTGCAATGAGTATCGCCTTCATTCCCTTTAGTCTGCCTTCGTTTTCCTACAATACGGCCGGCATGCTTGCAATGAACGTGGCGTTGGCGTGCATCGGCATCCATCAAATTGCCGAGACCGACATCAACTCCCGTCGTAGCGACGCGAGAAATTCGAATTGGATCTGGGCATCCGCTGCGGCGTGGACACTGGCTGTCGTGGCGTATCCGACGCTGATTGCTATTGAACTCCTGACATTCATTTGCATCTTTCTAGCCGCTTCGGGTCCCTCGAAAGGCACGATCTACAGGTACATCGCTGCTTGCGTGAGTCTTCAGGCCATAGCGGCGCTGGCGCTCCTAGGAATTTTTGGCCTGGAGCATTTACGGGAGATGTTCACCTTTTCGAACGCCTCACTCAATGTGTCATCTGGTCTATTTGTCAAGCTGAGACACTTGCCGGATCCTTTGATCGCCAAGCCATGGTTTGCTTGGTCATGTTTGGCAAGCTTGGCATTGGGGCTCGCGCGTCCTCTGCGACTTGAGCTCCGCCTTGTTGCATTGACGTTCGTCATCCTGCTTCAGTTCTTGTCGTTGCCCACTCTTTTCACCAGCGGTCACGACACGACGTTCCTGCTCTCTATTTTTGCTGCTGGACGCTGGGTGTCTCGATTGCGAACGGCACAACCGATGGTTAGCCCGATGTTTCTGGTGCCAATCAGCCTTGCAGCTGGAATCGTCACCGCAAGCACCGCAACGAACGGTCTTTACAATTTCTGCGTCGGCGGCTTTCTTGCCGGACTCCTTGGAGTATGCCTGCCGGAAAATCGGGCAACTGGACCTCGTGGGGAGATCGCCCTCATAGCGATCACGTTCGCCGTTGTCGTCAGCAACTTCAATTTTGTTTATGGCGAGAGCATCAATCCCTTGACCACCGCATCAAGACGCATTCGTTCCGGTGCGTTTGCTGGCTTGCTCACGACCAAGCCTCACGCGCAGTCGGTCGAGCAAACAACCGCGCTATTCACTTCATTGCAGGGAGGCGGGAAGACGTTTTTAGTGATTGGCCGGCTTTCCGGCATTTATCTGCTAAGCATGATGCAAGCGCAAACAATGTCAACCTGGGACTTCGGTCAGCAACTGGGATCAACTCCGGCAATGGATCAAATGCAGGAAGTATTTTTCGAACGGCATTCGCCTGACGTCGTAGTTGAGGTCTCGGACCCGTGGACACGAGCACCGAGCAATTCGAGCAAGAAGCTGATTTCAAGATATCCGCAATGTGCGCAAGTACAGACCCCGGCTTGGGATCTCAAGATCTTCACAAATCCCGAGAATTGTGATCGCAAATCATCCGAGAGCACTCAATCGTAGAAGCATGCTCCGTCCCAATAGCTTCCCAGCTTGTCTTTCGCCGAGAGCTTGATCTCGAGCGCACTGACCGGCCACTCGATACCTAGCGAGGGCTCATTCCAGACAATGCACCGCTCGTGTTCGGGTGCGTAGTAGTCCGTTGTCTTGTACAGAAAATCTGCGGATTCGCTCATTACCACGAAGCCATGCGCCATGCCTTCGGGAACCCACATCATCTTCTGATTCAGCTCGCTCAATTCGAATCCGACCCATTTGCCAAAAGTGGGAGACGATTTTCGGAGGTCTACTGCTACATCAAAGACGGCTCCTTGCACGACCCGCACCAATTTACCCTGAGCTTGTTGAATTTGGTAGTGCAAACCGCGCAGAACGCCTCTGACCGAGCGCGAATGATTGTCTTGGACAAAATCGACATCACGGCCTACCGCCTCGGCGAAGGCCTTGCGATTGAAGCTCTCAAAGAAGAAGCCACGTTCATCGCCGAACACTCTCGGCTCGATCAATAGCACATCAGGAATTGCGGTTGCTGTCACCTTCATGATCGGATGTTCTCGCTGAGCAATTGATTCAGATATTTTCCATAGCCGCTCTTCTCGAGCGGCTTGGCGAGTTTGGCCAATTGTTCCTTGTCGATGAAGCCATTCCGCCAGGCGATCTCTTCCGGACACGCGATCTTGAGCCCCTGCCGATGCTCCAGCGTCGCGATGAACTGCCCCGCTTCGAGCAGGCTCTCGTGCGTGCCGGTGTCGAGCCACGCATAGCCGCGCTGCATGATCTGCACGTTGAGTTGCCCGCGGTCGAGATACGCCTGGTTCACCGCCGTGATCTCCAGCTCGCCGCGTGCGCTGGGCTTGACCGCCTTGGCGATATCGATGACCTCGTTGTCGTAGAAGTAGAGGCCGGTGACCGCGTAGCTGCTCTTCGGCTTGAGCGGCTTCTCCTCGATGCTGCTGGCCTTGCCCTTGGCATCGAAGTCCACCACGCCATAGCGTTCCGGATCCTGCACGTGATAGGCGAAGACGGTGGCGCCGCTTTGCTTCACGTCGGCCGCTGTCAGCAGGTTGACCAGGTCGTGGCCGTAGAAGATGTTGTCGCCCAGCACCAGCGCGCTCGGCGCGTCGCCGATGAACTTGTCGCCGATGATGAAGGCCTGCGCCAGGCCGTCCGGGCTCGGCTGCACCGCGTATTGCAGGTTGATGCCCCACTGGCTGCCGTCGCCCAACAACTGCTGGAAGCGCGGCGTGTCCTGCGGCGTGCTGATGACGAGGATGTCTCGCATGCCGCCGAGCATCAGCGTGCTCAGCGGATAGTAGATCATCGGCTTGTCGTACACCGGCAGCAGCTGCTTGCTCATGGCCAGCGTGGCCGGATGCAGCCGCGTGCCCGAGCCGCCGGCCAGGATGATGCCTTTGCGTTGGGTCGTCATGTGTCGTCTCGTTGTCTCGTGTTCAGAGCGTCTCGCGCAGCATGCGCGCGACGCCGGCCTGCCAAGGCGGCAGCACCAATCCGAAGGTCGTTTGCAGCTTCGACGTGTCGAGCCGCGAGTTGTGCGGCCGCGTGGCCGGGGTCGGGAAGGCGCTGGTCGGCACAGCGTCGACAGTGTCCGGCGAAGCCTTGAGATCGACGCCGGCCTTCAGCGCCTCTTCGATGACGAAGCGCGCATAGCCGTGCCACGAGGTCTCGCCGCCCGCCACCAGGTGGAAGAGGCCGGTCTTGCCGCCGTCGGCGAGCGTCGCTCGGATCGCATGCGCCGTGACGTCGGCCAGCAGTTCGGCACCGGTCGGCGCGCCGAACTGGTCGTCGATCACGGTCAAGCGGTCGCGCTCTTTCGCCAGGCGCAGCATCGTCTTGGCGAAGTTGCCGCCGCGCGCCGCGTAGACCCAGCTGGTGCGGAAGATCAGGTGCCTCGGGCAATGCTCGGCCACCAGCCGTTCGCCTTCGAGCTTGGTGCGGCCGTAGACGCTGAGCGGGCCGGTGGCATCGGCCTCGCGCCAGGGCCGGCTGCCGCTGCCGTCGAAGACGTAGTCGGTCGAGTAGTGCACCATCAGCGCACCGATCTCGGCCGCTGCCTGGGCCACCACGCCGGGTGATGTCGCGTTGAGCTTGCGGGCCAGCTCGGGCTCGCTCTCGGCCTTGTCGACCGCGGTGTGCGCCGCGGCGTTGACGATCATGTCCGGCCGCACGACGCGCACCGTCTCGGCCAGTCGTTCCGGCTGGCTGAAGTCCGCGTGCAGTTCGGTGCTGTCGAAGTCCAGGGCCACCAGCTCGCCGAGCGGCGCCAGGCTGCGCTGCAATTCCCAGCCGACCTGTCCGCCCTTGCCGAGCAGCAGCAGCTTCATGCCGCCCCCTTGCCCGAGGGCTCGCCGTCGTATTGCCTGGCGACCCATTCGCGATACGCGCCGCTTTGAACGTTGCGGACCCATTCGCCGTTGGCGAGGTACCACTCCACGGTCTTGCGGATGCCGGTGTCGAAGGTCTCGGCCGGCTTCCAGCCCAGTTCGCGCTCGAGCTTGCGAGCGTCGATGGCGTAGCGGCGGTCGTGGCCCGGGCGGTCGGTCACGTAGCTGATCTGCTCGCTGTAGCGCTTGCCGTCTGCGCGCGGGCGCAGCTCGTCGAGCAGCGCGCAGACGGTGTTGACGATCTCGATGTTGGGCTTCTCGTTCCAGCCGCCGACGTTGTAGGTCTCGCCGAGCCGGCCGGCCTCAAGCACGCGGCGGATCGCGCTGCAGTGGTCCTTGACGTAGAGCCAGTCGCGCACCTGCATGCCGTCGCCATAGACAGGCAGCGGCTTGCCGGCCAGCGCGTTGACGATCATCAGCGGGATCAGCTTCTCGGGGAAATGGAACGGCCCGTAGTTGTTCGAGCAGTTGGTGGTCAGCACCGGCAGGCCGTAGGTGTGGTGCCAGGCGCGGACCAGGTGGTCGCTGGCGGCCTTGCTGGCCGAATAGGGGCTGTTGGGCTCGTACTTGTTGTCTTCGGTGAAGGCCGGGTCGGTGGCGGACAACGAGCCGTAGACCTCGTCGGTGGAGACGTGCAGGAAGCGGAAGGCCGACTTCTCGCCCGCAGGCAGGGTGCTCCAGTAGCCGCGCACCGACTCCAGCAAGCGGAAGGTGCCCAACACGTTGGTCTGCACGAAATCCTCGGGGCCATGGATCGAACGGTCGACGTGCGACTCCGCCGCGAAATTGACGACCGCACGCGGACGGTGCTGGGCCAGCAGCCGATCGACCAGCGCGCTGTCGCCGATGTCGCCCTGGACGAAGTGGTGGCCCGGATTGCCGTCCAGCGACTTCAAGGTCTCGAGATTGCCGGCGTAGGTGAGCTTGTCGAGATTGACGACCGCCTCCTCGCTCCCGGCCAGCCAGTCGAGCACGAAGTTCGCGCCGATGAAGCCGGCGCCGCCGGTAACCAAGATCATGAATCCCTCCGAATCGGTCTGAGAAAAGCTGGCCTGCCGAAGCTTGCCCAACCGCCGATTATCCCATCGGCCAAACCGGGCGGATCCGCTTGCCGGTGGCGTCGATTCGGTGCGGCACAATACGATTCCGGCGCCCGGCGTCCACATCGGAAAGCGGCGTCAGGGCGTACAGGTCGCCGACGGCCCGCTCCGTGCCTGTCCCGTGCGATGCGTTTTTCTTGGCGGCGAAGGGCGAGGAGACTCGCGACCTTCGACGACCACCCAGTTTCTCCACGGACCCCACCTGCCAGTGACATTCGAGACCCGAACGACAGCGTCTTCCGCATGGACGCGCCTGGCACCCTGGATCCTGCTTGCCGTCGGGATCACCTGCTACCTGCTGCGCGCGACCGACAACTTCTCTTCGGTACCGGGCGATGTCGGCGACGCGCGCTTCAACAGCGTGATCCTGGAACACCTGAATCAATGGGTGCGCGGTGACGCCTCTTCGCTCTGGTCGCCACCCTTTTTCTACCCCATCAGGAACGCGCTGGCGTTCAGCGACAACCACTTCGGCTCCGGTGCGATCTACGTGCTGTTTCGTGGGCTGGGCCTCGGGCGCGAGCCGGCCTTCGATGCCTGGTTCGCGGTTGGCACCCTCTTGAACTTCGGCGCCATGTTCGTCGCCATGCGCACGCTGCGGTTCGACTCGTTCGCGGCCGCCGTCGCCGCCTTCATCTTCACCTTCTCGCTGCCGGTGCTGGCGCAGGAAGGCCATGCGCAGCTCAATTACCGGTTCGCCCTGCCGTTCGCCTACCTGGCCTTCCTCGAATTCATGCAGCGGCCGCGGCTCGGAGCGCTGGCGCGGCTGGCGGTCTGGGGCGCACTGCAATTTCTCTGCTCGATCTACCTCGGTGTCTTTCTGGCGTACCTGCTGGCCGCAACGGCACTGGCGATGTTGATTCCGGCGTGCAGACCGGAGGCGCCGCTCCCGGAGGTTGTTCCGCGCACGACTGGCTCCGCATCTGTCGCCATCCAGGCCATGCTCATCGCCGTCAGCGCCGGGGTCACGGCGATGCTGCTCCTGAAGTACCAGCTCGTGAGCCGCGAGAACGGCCTCTCCCGCGCGGCGAACGACATCATGGTCATGGTGCCCAGGCCAGGAAGCTACCTGCTGGCGGACAACGTCAGTGCCTATCGCTGGTTGTCGCGCGCGGTCGCCCTGCCGGCGCGCAACGAACACCAGATGTTCTTCGGCTTCGTGCCGCTCCTGCTGTGCGCGTGGGCGCTGTGGCGCGCGCGAAGCCCGGTCGCGGCGCCGAACCGGCGGCTGATGGCGATGTCGAGCGTGACGCTGGCGGTCCTGGTCGGAGTGACCCTGTGCATCGACGACCACTCCGTCTATCGCCTGATGATGGGCCTGCCCGGCATCTCGTCGATCCGGGCGGTCAGCCGCGTGGTGCTGGTCATGACGATCCCGATCGCGATCCTGGCTGCGATCGGCATCCAGACGCTGGGACCGCTGCGCGGCCGGCGATCGCTGGCGGCCATTGCGGTGGTCGCGGCGCTGGCACTGGAGACGTTGGCCTACCAGCCGATCCGGGCGACGATCGCCGAATGGCGCGCCCGGATCGCGCCCATCGCGGCAGCGATGGTCCCCGCGACCCTCGACGCCAATGTGGTCGTCTACGTCACGGGACGACCGGAGGATCCGTTTTTCCTGTCCGAACTCGACGGCATGATGTTCGCGCAGGACGCGAAACGGCCGACCCTGAACGGCTACTCCGGCAACGCGCCGCCGGGCTATGTGCCGTCACTCGCCTGCACCCCGCCGGTTGCGCGGATCCAGGCCCTGCCCGTCACAACGCTCCGAGCCGCCGGACTCACGGCCGAAGGCCTGCTGACGCGAACGCGCTGGTTCGCCCGCGGCGGCTGCGAGTTCCGCCATCTGGCCACCGATGCAGCAGCGACGCCGATCGACACGGCCGTCGCCGGCAACATCCGGCTCGATGCCCGCCTGACCGCACAGATGCCCGACGCGCTGGCCGTGCAATTGAACGTGCGCAACGCCAGCGCGTCGACTCTGCATTGGCTGTCGCGCACCGGCAATCCGTTGCGAGTGACGTGGCGCTTCGTGCGCCAGCCTGCGCCGGCCGGCTTCGGCGCGCCGCCGAGCTGGGACGGACGCTACGACGTCTATCTGTCGCTCCCGCCGGACGCCGAGGAAACACTCCGACTCACGATTCCCGCGCCTGTCGAGCCTGGCGACTACGAGCTTCAGTTCTCGCTGGTCGCGGAGGGACAGGCCTGGCTGCACGACCTGGGCATGCGCGACGCGCGTTTGCCGATCACCGTCAAGACGCCTGACGGGTTGCGATGACGTGAAGTTCCGGTAAAGCCTGAAACCCCACCGGACCCTCTCTGCTCCCAGTGATATCTTGTCCGGCGCCGTCCTAGAGCGGCCGACTTTCGGGGTGCTCCCATGCAGAACTCGCGTTTCGACGACATCGTCTTCCTCGACGATTTCTTTCGCTCGTCCGACAACTTCTTGCACTCCCACTCGGCCAATCGGCGCTTTCTCCGCAGCGCCTTCGACATCCCGCTCCGGCGCCTGGGCCTGCGCTGTCGCGAACTGGCCGCCGACTCGGAGAACGGCAAAGGCCTCAACGTCGGCGCCATGATGCGCGCGCTTGGGCTGACTGCCAGCGCCGCCGGCTGGGCCCGAAGCTGCATCGCCGACTTCGCGCCGATCGTCGACGCCGGTCTGCTGCCGACGCTTGCCCCCAAGACACTGGTCATCGGCTGGGGCATGACCCCCGCCATGCTTCATTGGCTGGACCGCGCCGGCGTCCGCTTCATCGACGTCGAGGTCGCGCCGCAGCGCTTCGCCACGCATCTCGCCCTCCAGATGCGCACCAACGATCGCCGCATCGAGGCGGTGCTGCAGGCCTGCCGAGTCGATGATGAAGTGTTCTGGGACGAGGCGACCGCCATCCGCGCCTTCTTCGGCCGCCACGGCGACCGGCATCTCTTCGATCCGGGCCTCAGCATCGGCCTCTTCTGCGGCCAGTGCGCCATCGACCTCGCGCTGGTGTGCGACGGCCGCGTCGCGCGGCCGGTCGAAGCGCTGGAGGCGGCGCGCGTCCTGGCCAGCAAGGTCGACCTGCTGGTCATCAAGCCGCATCCCTACGAGCCGGACCTGCGCCTGCTCGAGGAATTCGCGGCCGGCGTGCCGAACGCGGTCTGGACGGACGCCAACATCTACGCGCTGCTCAGCGCCGACAACCTGCGCTTCGTCACCGGCCTGACCTCGGGCGCGATGCGCGAGGCGAAGTTCTTCCTGAAGGAAGGCCTGCCGCTCCTGAAACCCGACCGCGACAACCCGCGCCTTCTGCCCGCCGCCTGCTCGAACTGGATCGTCGTCGGCCCCGAAGTGCTGTCGCTCGGGGCCCTCTCCGCTGTGTGTGGCTTCGACGACGTGCCGCCGCGCATCGAGGCCCATGTGCCCCTGGATGCGCTCGACCGTGCCTTCCGGGTGCGTTGGGGCCTGGATGCAGCCAATCCCGGCCTGCCGCCGGCGCGGACCGCGTTCGCCGATGAAGGCGGCCTGCTGCACGACGGGCCGGCCGCGCCCGCTTGGCTCGCATTCGGCTGGAGCGCCGGCGACGCGGGCGGCAGATGGACCGTCGGCGGCCGGGCGCAACTCCTCGTTCCGCTGCCGCCGGAAGCCGGTGACACGCCCCTGCGCGTCACGATCGACGGCCACGCCTTCGAGGGAGACGGTCGCCGCAAGCCCCAGGTGCGCATCCGCATCGGCGACGAGACCCATCCCGTGCGAGGCGTCCGCGGACGCTGGACCTTCGCGCTGCCGCCAGCCACCTCACGAAAGGTGCTGGTCGTGGACTTCGACATCGGCACGCCGCGCAGCATGCGCGAATGCGGGATCGGCGACGACGAGCGCCTGCTCGGCTTCCATCTCGAAGGCCTGCGCATCGAAGCCGTCGAGGGCGTGCCACAACGAAGCCGGCTGCGACCCGCCTTGCTCGGCCTGGCGGCGGTGGGCCTGCTGTCGCTGGCTTTGGTCGCGGCCGAGTGGTCGCATCGCGGCGCCGGGCAGACTCTCGCCCAGGCCCCGCAGGCGAGGCCGGCGATGCCGATAGCGGAGAAGGCCAGCGTCGACATCCGCTCGCTGTTCAAGCGGCACGACATCTGAACGACGAGGAAGCCGGCATGGTCGACATTGGGCGGCCGTCCCTAACCAGCGACGCGCGGCTGGCCTACATTTCCAGCTGTTTCATACAGACGAGGTCCCCATGGAAAAGCAGCCGCCCCCCAACGACTCCGCCGCCTCCGACCGCATCAAGGACTCCGCCCAGCAGATCTGGCTGGCCGGCCTCGGCGCCTTCGCCAAGATGCAGCAGGAAGGCAGCAAGGCCTTCGAAGCGTTGGTCAAGGACGGTGCCGGCGTCCAGAAGAAGACCCAGCAGGCCGCCGAGGAGACCCTGGCCCAGGCGCAGGCCCGCATGCAGGGCTTCGCCAGCGAGTTCGGCACCCGGGCGGCCGGCGGCTGGGGCAAGCTCGAGAACATCTTCGAGGACCGGGTCGCCCGAGCGCTCGAGAAGCTGGGCGTGCCGTCGGCGCAGGACATGGCGGCGCTCCAGGCCCGGGTCGATGCGCTGGAAGAAGCGCTGCGGCAGCGCGACGGCGGCGGCCCGGCGCCCCGCGGCGAAGCAGCCCGCAAGACCGGGCCGCGCAAGTCCGCCGATGCGCCGGCGCGTTCGTCGCAACGCCGCAAGAGCGAAGACGACTGAAGCTTCGGCGGCGAGGCCGGCCGGCTGCGCCCCGGTCGCCCCCGCTCCCCGGTTTTCACCGGATTGCGCTAGAGTGGTCCCCACAAAGAGACAAACCGGGGCTACGTCATGGCCAAGAAGGCGCCACGCCGCACTGCGCAACGCATCCTCGAAGCCGCGCTGGACCTGTTCAACCGCTTCGGGGAGCCGAACGTCTCGACCACGCTGGTGGCCGGCGAACTGAACATCAGCCCCGGCAATCTCTACTACCACTATCCCGCCAAGGACGAGCTGATCAACCGGCTCTACGAGGGCTACGAGGCCGAGCTGCTCGAGCTCCTGCACGCCAGCGAAGGCGTGCACGACGTCGAGGACGCCTGGTTCTTCATGCACAGCCTGTTCGAGCTGATCTGGCGCTACCGCTTCCTCTACCGCGACCTCAACGACCTGCTGAGCAAGAACCGGCACATCGAGCACCAGTTCCAGCTGGTGCTGCAGAACAAGGCCCGCGCCATTCGCGCGCTGATCGCCGGCCTGGGCCGAGCAGGACATCTCGACATCGACAGCCGCGAGGTCGACACGCTCGCCCAGAGCATGGTCGTGGTCCTGACCTACTGGCTCAGCTACGAATACGTCCGCAATCCGCGCGAGGCGCTGGAGCCGGCGCACGCGCAAGGTGCGCTGCTGCGCGGCGCGCACCACACGCTGCACCTGCTCGCGCCCTACCTGGCCACCGCGCAGCGCCATCACCTGCTCGCGCTCAGCAGCGCTTATGCTGGGGACGAGCAACCCGTCCCGGCCTGAAACCCCCGCTGCTGCATGACCCCACCGCAATCCCAACCGGTCACGCTCCTGTCGCCCGGGGCATCCACGGCCGCGGGGCAATGGGTTCGACTGCCGTACGAGGACACGCCCCGCTTCGCGGCCGCGGACCTGCAGCAGCACTGGCCGCGATTGCATGCCGGCCAGGGCGTTCCGCCGCTCGCAGTGGGCGCGTTGGCCGAAGGCTGGGCGCTCTATCACAGCGGCGAATTCGAGCAGGCGGTCGCCCTGGCGCTGTCGCTCGGCAAGCCGGGCCTCGGGCTCGCCAACCAGGCCACGGCCATCTACGCCAACTACCTCGAACCGCGTGACGCGGTTCGACGGGCCCTCTTCAGGCAGGTGGGCGATCGGGCGGCCGCCCTGGCCGCCGCCGAGCCCGAGAACTGCCATGCGCTCTATTGGCAGGCCTTCGCGCTCGGCCGCTACAGCCAGGGCATCAGCGTGGCGCGGGCGCTCGCCCAAGGCCTCGGCAATCGGGTGAAGGCCGCGCTGGAGCGGGTCATCGCACTGCAGCCGCATCATCCGGACGGCCATGTCGCGCTCGGCGCTTTCCACGCGGAAGTGATCGACAAAGTCGGGCCGCTGGTGGCGCGCATGACCTACGGCGCGCGAGCCGACACCGCGATCGCGCTGTTCGAGCGCGGCCTGCGGCTCAACCCGCATTCGGCCAGCGCGATGATGGAATACGCCCGGGCGCTGCTGATGCTGCACGGCGACTCGCGCATGGCCGAAGCCACCCGCCTGTATGAGAAGGCGGCGCACCTGAAGCCGGCGGATGCGCGAGAGCGGCTGGACGTCGAACTGGCGCGGGCCGGCCTGTCGGACTGACTCAGACCGGGGTCATTCCTTGCACGTGTAGTCCATCGAAGCCGGGCTGTGCCGGAACGGATCGGTGAGGTCGTCCGTGTACTCGCCCATCAGCAGGCGTTGCTTGGGCAGCAGGTTCAAGCGGAAGAAGCGGCTGAAGGCGGCCAGCCGGTCGCCCTTGGGCGTGAGGAGCACGCAGCCGTTCACGATCCGGATCGTTCCCGACTGGAGCTGCTCGGTCAGGCGGACGTCGACCAGCCGCTCCTCCTTCACGTATTCCTTCGTGAACACGTCGGCGAACCGGTCTTCCCGGATGCCGCCGCCGCGCTGCTGCAGCTTCTCGAGGATGTAGAACGAGAGCGAACGGTCGAGCACCGTCGGGACCGAGATCGACAGGGCGTAGGCCGTCAGCACCCACACACACAGCATCAGCAGCCGCTCGAAACCGTTGAAGATGCGCATCGGCCGGAACAGCAGCAGGACCAGGCCCATCAGGACCGCGGCGATCGCGCCGTCGAGCATCGCGCTGTAGAACACCACGTTGACCCGGAAGTAGGCGATGTGGATCCAGTAGACCAGGCAGGTCAGCACCACGAAGGCGACGGACGCCAGCAGGAATCGAACGAATTTCATGAGGAGCGGAACACCATCCATTTGTTGCCGAGATAGCTCAGGACCATCTGCATCGCCGTGCCGACCAGGAAGCCGACCGAGTAGTCGAGCCCGAACACGTCGGTCCACACGAACAAGAGCAGACCGTGCAGGCAGGCGATCGAGGCATAGAGCGCGAGGAAGCGCAGGGCCTGCGGGCCGAGCGGTGCGTCCGCCCGCCGGAACACGAAGTAGCGGCTGCCGTAGAAGGAGGCCGCGATGCCGAACCAGGCCGCCACGAAGTTGGCGACGCCCGCCGACGGCATGCCCAGCACGCGCAGGTTGAAGGTCAGCACGCCGTAGTGGACCGCGGTGGCTATCACGCCATTGACGACGAAGCGGCCCAGCTCCGCGAGGCGAGGCCCGAAGACTCGAAGCCGGTCGATCATGCGGCCGCGGCGCTGTGCTCGACCCGGTCGATGAAGAGCCGGTAGTCCGCGAGCGAGGGCACGTTCGCCTTGCTCACGCCGGAGAGCATCAGGCTCATCAGCGCGAGCGAGCCGGTCTGCAGGAAGACGACCAGCAGGATGCCGAGCGCCACCGAGAACCAGCCCGGCGTCGCGAAATCCATGACCTTCAGGACGACGGCCGCGACACCGCCGACGATCGCCAGGAAGCCGAGGACCGCCGAAGCGATGCCGATGCGCACCAGCACGTCTTCCGCGAACACCATGACGCCGCGGAAGCCGTGCAGGGCCAGTCCGACGAAATTCATCTTGCTCTTGCCTGCGTAGCGGGGGCCGCGGTCGAGCGCGCAGGTGACGACCCGCAGCCGCGATCCCAGCACGCAACTGGCGACGTGGGTCCACAGCTCCTGCATCGCCGACAGCCGTCCGACCGCGAAGGGCTTGAGTGCCATGAAGTTGCCGAAGCTGATGTTGCGCCCGGTCAGCAGCTTGAAGACCCGCTTGTAGACCGCGTAGAAGGCCTTGAAGCGAAGGCTCTCGACGCGGGACCGCCGCTCGGCCACGACCACGTCGACGCTGCCGTCTTCCAGGCGTTCGAGCAAGGACGGGATCGATTCGGGCAGGTCCTCCCCGTCGGAATCCATCACGACGACGCGAGAGGACTTCATGTGTTCCGCGACGTAGTTCAAACCGACGGCGATCGCCCGCTGGTGGCCGACGTTGCGCCGCAGGCGGATCACGGTGCCGGCGAGCGCGACTTCGTCCATGCGGGCGAGGTCCACGGGTTGCTTGACCGATCCGTCGTCGACCGCCACCACGTGCACCCGCTGGCCGAAGGTCGCGGACAGCTCCTTGAAGAGTCGCGAGGAGGCTTCTGCATCTTCGAACACGGGGGTCACCACGACGATCGTGGGGCTGTCGACGCTCATTGATTGGATCTGAGGAGAAGGTGCGGAGGGGTGCTTGGTCTGGCTTGCGCCGACACCAAATTCCAAGCACGGAGCACGCCCGAAACAAGCGCCAGGCGCCCGGCAGCCTGGGGATTCTGCCTGAAGTCAGTTTCGGTTCAGGCCGCCCGAGAAGCGAACGCCAGCGGCACTTAAGATCAGGATCTTTGCTTCCGACCACGCCATGTCCGATCTCCACGCGCTCTTCGAAGCCGCCCAAGCCAACTCCAAACTCCTCTCCGAGCGCCCCGACAACCCGACCCTGCTCAAGATCTACGGCCTCTTCAAGCAGGCCACCGTCGGCGACAACACCGAGAAGAGGCCGGCCTTCAGCGAATTCGTCGCAAGGGCGAAATGGGACGCGTGGACGACGCGCAAGGGCCTGAGCGCCGACGAGGCCAAGCAGCAATACGTCGACCTGATCGAGTCGCTGCGCTAGTCGAAAGACAGCTCCGAGGCATTCACCACTTCGTCGAATCCACCGCCGGATCCAACCAGGTCGCCTCCCCCCGCACGAACTCCGCCCGCAGATGCACCGCATCCTTGTAGATGGGCGTCCCGTCCGGCCGGGCCCGCAGGCACTCGCCGCTCTCGCACAGGCTCGCTGACGGGTCGATCACCACTGCCCCCGCCCGTTCGGCGATGCCCCGCAGCCGGTCGTTCAAGGCCTTCTGGTCCGCCGGCAGCGGCGCCTTCGGCGTCATCCGCACCGAGCTGAGCGCGCCCCAGCGGTTCTTGACGAAGTTCGCCGGTTCGAAGTCCTCGCCGATCGGGTTGTCCAGCAGCAGGAACACGCGCTTCTTGGCCGCGACCAGCGCGCGGATCTCCTGCTCCAGCATGCCCAGCGCCAGGTCGACGCCGCCGCCGCCCATGAAGCGCCGCTTCGCGCCGCCTTCCAGGTAGACGTAGTGGTCGGCCGCCTCGTCCTTGGGGTCGGCCTTGTCGTGCAGCAGGTAACAGTTCCAGCAGCCGCCGAGCACCACCGCATCGACCTCGCTGCCCATCGCGTACTGCATCACGGTGTCGCGCCGCGGTGCGCAGCGGTAGTTGCTCTCGTCGGTCACCTGCAGGATCGGCGGGCAGGCGCCCCAGGTCGCGAACAGCATCGTGTTGACCGTGCCGGGCGAGGCCTTCGCCAGCTCGGCGGCGCGTGCGCCGTATTGCTCGACGTGGCTGTCGCCGAAGAAGAGCACGCGGTGCGGACCCGCTCCCAGGCGGTACATCAGCTCGCCCGCCACCTCCACCGGCGCCATGCCGTCGGGGTAGCTCCAGTCGCGGGCCGCGGCCGAGACCTTGTCGAAGTAGGCGTCGTCGTGCCGCACGTGCAGCCGGCCGGTGGCGGCCGCCAGGCCGACGGCCGCGATCACGACCATCGAGCCGCTGAGGATCCAGACCGCCCGGCTGCCCGGGCTCTGGCGCGCCGGCCGCTCGTAGAAGCGATAGGTCAGCCACGCCAGCAGCGCCGCCAGCAGCAGCATGCCGGCGCGCAGTTCGGTCGACGGGCTGCGGCCTTCGAGGATGCGCGCGAAGGCCAGCAAGGGCCAGTGCCAGAGGTAGAGCGGGTAGCTGATGAGCCCGATCCACACCATCGGGCGCGCCGCCAGCAGCGTGCGGTTCAGCACCGCGTTCGGGCCGGCCGAGATGCACAGGAAGGCACCCAGCGTGGGCGGCAGCGCCCACCAGCCCGGGAAGGCCATGTTGCTGCGCACGACGCAGAGGCCGAAGACGATCAGGCCGAGCCCGGCCACCGACTGCAGGTCCGGCCGCTTCGTCAGCACGTGCGGCCGGTAGGCACGATAGAAGGCCAGCAGGCCGCCCAGGAACAGCTCCCAGAAGCGCGACAGCGGCGAATAGAAGGCGGCGGTCGCATGCCCGTGCACCGTGGCGACGTTCAGCAGGAAGGACAGCGCGCCGACCGTGCCGACGATGCGCAGCGACCGCCCCTTGCGCCGCCAGGCGAAGGCCAGCAGCAGCGGCCACAGGATGTAGAACTGCTCCTCGATCGCCAGCGACCACAGGTGCAGCAGCGGCTTGGTCTCGGCCAGGTTGTCGAAGTAGCCGGCTTCCTGCCAGAAGGCGAAGTTCGAGACGAAGGCCGCGCCCGCCGCCGCATGCTTGCCGAGTTGCTCCCACTCACCCGGCAGCAGCAGGTACCAGCCGAACAGCAGGCTCATCGCCAGCACCAGCACCAGCGCCGGGAAGATGCGGCGGATGCGGCGCTCGTAGAAGCGGCCGTAGTCGAAGCCGGTCGCGTCCATGCTGCCGTAGATGATCATGCTGATCAGGAAGCCGGAGATGACGAAGAAGATGTCCACGCCGATGAAGCCGCCGCGCACCCACATCGGAAAGGCGTGGAAGCCGAGCACCGACAGCACCGCCACCGCGCGCAGGCCGTCGATGTCGGGCCGGTACTTCGGATGCAGGAGCGGCGCATGGCCGTGCAGCGCCGGCTCGACGACCACCGGCGGCGTGGCGACCGCGCGCGCCCGCTCGCGCAGACGCTCGCGCCGTGGCAGCCGGGTCGGCAGCTTCGTGTCGGCGGGGCGCAGGGGACGGGACACGGTCAGGCCGGCGCGTGGGCTTCGGCGGCATCCGCCTTCAGGATGCGGTCGCGGTCGGCCTTGGGCAGCTTCGACAGTTTCTTCACCGCCGCGAAGAACTTCGGCCAGTCCTCGCCTTCGCGCTCGAACAGCCCCTCGAAGCCCGGCACCAGTTCGTCGTAGGCGGCCTGCGCGCCGAAGGTCGCGTTGTTCGCGCTTGCCACGTAGGCGTCGTACGCGCCCTGCCGCGGCCCGCTCCAGCCGGCCCGCAGCGCCGCGTAACGCTCGCGGAAGCGCGCCATGGCCGCGGCCTTCATCGCGTCCACTGCGGCCCAGTTCTCGGCCTTGGCCTCGGGCGAGTCGTAGACCTGCTCCAGCGCCTGGCGGGTCTCGGCCATCAGCGCGCGGAACTGCTGGCGCCGCGCGTCGAAGGCCGCATATTCATCGCGCGCCGCTTCGCCGGACTGGGTCTTCAGCCAGCGCGCGCCGCCGATGCGCTCGACCGCGGTCGCATAGGACTCGTTGAAGACGGTGTCGTCCGGCACGTAGAGCACCTGGTGCGCCAGTTCGTGGAACATGATCCGCGCCAGTTCGCCTTCCGGGTAGCCGATGAAGGTCGACAGGAGCGGATCGCCGCCGGCCCAGTTCATCCAGCCGAGGGTCGAATAGGCGGGCACCGGATAGACCTCG
The DNA here is from genome assembly GCF_009765735.1 of Xenophilus sp. L33. Taxonomy (GTDB): domain Bacteria; phylum Pseudomonadota; class Gammaproteobacteria; order Burkholderiales; family Burkholderiaceae_C; genus Variovorax. Next base: position 40,875 of record NZ_LMUW01000007.1, on the reverse strand, counting down.
ACCTCCAGCCCCTGCGCCTTCAGCCGGGCCGCCTCGGCCTTGGCCGCCGATTCGTCGTAGTAGCCGCGGTAGCCGACACAGCCGGCGATCGGAAAGCACCAGGTGTTGAGCTTGAGCGAATGCGCGGGCGCCGCCACCACGTTCCAGATCGCCGCCGAGCGATGCAGGTCGGCATAGGACTTGTAGCTGGGGTTGTCAGGCAGGTCGAGGTCGACGACCGCGTAGTGGCGCATGCGCTGGGTCAGCGCCAGCTTGGCCTTGAGCGTCTCGGAGGTGTGCGGGTCGTCGATCACCTCGGGCACCGGCCGCGCCGCCCGCATGATGCCGATGTGGCCGCTGGCCGATTGCCAGTAGTAGCCGACGTCGGCGCAGCCCGCCAGCAATGCGGCGCCGGCGGCCACCACCAGCACGACCGCCGCGCCCAGCCCCTTGCGCCGAAGGCTCATGATGCGACGGCTTCGACTTCCACCAGGCAGTCGTAGAAGGTCGGGCCGCGGCCGATGTCGGTCAGCCGCTGGCTGGTGAGCTGGTTGACGTTGGTGCCGTCGATGCCGAGCTTGCGCCACCAGATGCCCAGCCCGTTGACCACGCCGGGCCGGGCGCGCGGCGACACCTCGGCGCGGCAGCGGTATTCGCCGCGCTGGTTGAAGATGCGCACGGTCGCGCCGTCGACGATGCCGCGCGGCGCCGCATCCTCGGCGTGGATCTCGAGCAGCGGCTCGACCTCGATCGCGCGCAGGCTGCGCACGTTGACGAAGCTGGAGTTGAGGAAGTTGCGCGCCGGCGGCGAGATCATCGCCAGCGGGAAGTCGGTCGAGCTGCCCGCCGGCTCGTAGTTGGGCACGTGGTCGGGCAGGCCGTCGACGCCCTGCGCCGCGAGCCGCGCGCTGAAGAATTCGCACAGGCCCGAAGGCGTCGGGAAGTTGCCTTCGGCATAGGGCGCCTCGGGCAGCTTCAGGGTGGCGAAGCCCTTGGCCAGCAGCTCGTCGAAGTCGACCGCCTCGGGCGCAAAGGCCGTGCGGCAGAGCGTCTCGTCGTCGTCCGAGAAGCAGGGCTCGTCGAAGCCCATGCGCCGCGCCAGCTCGCGGAAGATCCAGCTGTTGCTGTGCGCCTCGCCGCGCGGCGCCACCGCGGGGCGGTTGAGCAGCACGTCGGTGTGGCCGTAGCTGGCGTGGATGTCCCAATGCTCCAGCTGCGTGGTGGCGGGCAGCACGTAGTCGGCGAGGTCGGCGGTGTCGGTCTGGAACTGCTCGAGCACCACGGTGAAGAGGTCCTCGCGTTCGAAGCCCGCGACCACCTTGGCCGAGTCGGGCGCGACCGCGACCGGGTTGCTGTTGTAGACCACCACCGCCTTCACCGGCCGCACGCGGTCGAGCAGCGCGTCGCCGATGGCGCTCATGTTGATCGTGCGCGGCAAGCGCCCCGCCAGCAGGTCGGGCCGCTGCACCGCGGCGCGCCGCACGGGGAACTGGCCGGAGCTGCTCATCAGGAGGCCGCCGGCCCGCTGCCGCCAGGCGCCGACCAGCGCCGGCAGGCAGGCCACCGCCCGGGTCGCGTTGCCGCCGCCGCGCACCCGCTGCATGCCGTAGTTCAGGCGGATCGCGGCCGGCCTGGTGGTGCCGTAGGCGCGCGCCAGGTCGATCACCTGCTGCTCCGGAATGCCGCAGACCGCCGCGACGCGTGCCGGCGGCCATTGCAGCGCGCGTTCGCGCAGCGCCTCCCAGCCCAGCGTGTAGCGGGCGATGTAGTCGTGGTCGAGCCAGTCGTTGACGATCAGCTGGTGCATCAGCCCGAAGGCCAGGGCGCCGTCGGTGCCGGGCAGCAGCGCGATGTGCTCGTCGCACTTGTCGGCGGTCTCGCTCTTGCGCGGGTCGATGCAGACCAGCCGCGCGCCTGCGCGCCGCGCCGCCAGCGCATGGCGCCAGAAATGCAGGTTGCTGCCGATCGAGTTGCTGCCCCAGATGAGGATCAGCTTCGCCTCGGCGAAGAACTCGACCCGCATGCCGACCTTGCCGCCCAGCGTGTAGCCCAGGCCTTCGCCGCCGGCGCTGGAGCAGATGGTGCGGTCCAGCAGCGACGCACCCAGCTTGTGGAAGAAGCGCCGGTCCATCGACTCGCCCTGCACCAGGCCCATGGTGCCGGCGTAGCTGTAGGGCAGGATCGACTCGGGGTCCTCGCGCTGCAGCGCGCCCAGGCGCGCGGCGATGTCGTCCAGCGCGACGTCCCAGCTCACCGGCTCGAAGCGGCCGCTGCCCTTGGGGCCGCTGCGCCGGAGCGGCTGCACCAGCCGCTCCGGATGGTCGTTGCGCTCGATGTAGCGCGACACCTTGGTGCACAGCGCGCCCGCCGTGTGGCGATGCTCCGGGTTGCCCTGCAGCTTGACCGCCACGCCTTCCTGCACGGTGGTGACGAAGGAACAGGTGTCGGGGCAGTCGTGCGGGCAGGCGCCCAGGACGCGCTTCGATGCGGCCGGGTCGACCGCGGCCTCGACCTCGACCTCGCTCGCCACGAGGCTCATCGCGTCGCGCCCGCCAGTCCGTCGACCGCCTGCAACATCGCTTCCCGTGCCTGCGCCACGACCTGGCCGCGCCAGCCGTCGTCGTCGGTGTAGAAGGCCTCGCGCATGCCGGCGTGGATCGCGCTGGCCAGCGGCTCGGGCGCCTCCGGATGCTTGTGCAGCCAGTGGTCGGCCCTGAGCGCGCCCATGACCTGCATGATCGGCACGGTGCCGTATTCGATCGCGATGCCGGTGTATTCGGCTTGCGGGCATTCGTCGTAGATCGCGCCCCAGTTCAGGCCGGTGAGCAGGGCCGACACCGAGCTGCCGTCGTAGATCGAGGTCACCGGCGTCGCCGGCGTGCCCCACCAGGCGTTGGCGCGCGCGTACGCGGCGGCGTCGTCGCGGCAGGCGAAGATCCGCTCGCCGACGCCGTTCGGGCCGAGGCCGGTGTGCAGGTCGATCCAGGCCAGCCGGCCGGCCTGGCGGCCATGCGTCTGCAGCACCTCGCGAAAGGTCCTGTTGCTCCAGGTCGGCGCCTTGCCGCCGAAGAAGAGGCCGTCGTCGAACTGGTATTGCCCGCCGCTCACCGCGGCCTGGAAGGCGGGCGTGCCGTTCTTGGCGATCCAGGCGCCGAGCGCGGTCTCGTTCTCGGCGGTGGGCGGCCACGTCTCGGGAACCAGCAGCGGATGCAGGCTGGCATAGGCCTCGTTGACCGGCAGCGGCTTGCCGAAGTCGCAGAAGTTGCGGTTCAGGTCGACGTTCTCGTTGGTCACGCGGCGGCCGTGCGAGAAGCCGTGCGGATTGAGCGCATGCACGTAGAGCACCGCGACGCCCGCGGCCTTGGCCTTCTCGCGCCATTCGGCGTCGTGCAGCGCGAACACCTGGACGCCGCTGCCGCAATGGCCTTCGACGCCGTGGCAGGCGCTGGTGACCACGAGCAGGCGGGACGCGTTCGCGTCGCCGTCCAGCGCCACGTCGGTGGCCAGCACTTCGCCGTCGCGGCCCTTCAGCGGATGCGTGTGCGACTGCACCTGGAGCCCGGCCTTCTCGCAGGCCTGGAGGAACTTCTGCCGTGCCTGCGCGTAGCTGGGCGAGAAGGCTTCACCGATGCCGATCATGCCGCGGCTCCCTTCGGGTTCTGCAGGAACTGCTCGGCCAGCTGCACCCAGCAGGTGGCGCCGAGCGGGATCAGGTCGTCGTTGAAGTCGTAGCTGGCGTTGTGCAGGGTGCACGGGCCGGCGCCGTGGTGCATGTCGCGGTGGGCGCCGTCGCCGTTGCCGATGAAGGCGTAGGCACCGGGCTTGGCCAGCAGCATGAAGGAGAAGTCCTCGGCTGTCATCGCCGGCTCCTGCACCAGCACGTTCTCCTCGCCGACGATGCCGGCCATCACGCGGCGGGCGAAGTTGGCCTCGTCGGCGCTGTTGATCGTCGGCGGGTAGTTGCGGTGGAAGCGGAAGTCGCATTCGCACTGGTGCGCCGCGCTGACGTGCTCGGCGATCGAGCGCATGCGCGACTCGATCAGGTCCAGCACCTCCAGCGAGAAGGTGCGCACCGTGCCGCGCAATTCGCACTGGTCGGGAACGACGTTGACCGCCTCGCCGGCGTGGATCATGGTCACCGAGATCACGCCGGGGTCGGCCGGCTTCTTGTTGCGCGTCAGGATGGTCTGGAAGGCCTGCACCATCTCGCAGCCCACCGGCACCGGGTCGATGCCGGTGTGCGGCAGCGCGGCATGGCCGCCCTTGCCCTTGATCGTGATCGTGAACTCGCTGCTGGAGGCCATCGCCGGGCCCGGGCTGACCGCGAACTGGCCGGCCTTCATGCCGGGCCAGTTGTGCATGCCGAACACTGCTTCCATCGGGAACTGCTCGAAGAGGCCTTCCTTGACCATCTCGCGGGCGCCGCCGCCGCCTTCTTCGGCGGGCTGGAAGATCAGGTAGACGGTGCCGTCGAAGTTGCGGTTCTTCGCCAGGTGCTGGGCAGCCGCCAGCAGCATCGCGGTGTGGCCGTCGTGGCCGCAGGCGTGCATCTTGCCGTGGTGCTGGCTGGCGTGGGCGAAGGTGTTGAGCTCGGTCACCGGCAGGGCGTCCATGTCGGCGCGCAGGCCGACCGCGCGCGAGCTGGTGCCGTTCTTGACGATGCCGATCACGCCGGTGGCGGCCAGGCCTCGGTGGATCGGGATGCCCCATTCGGTCAGCTTGGCCGCCACCACCTCGGCGGTGCGGACCTCGTGAAAGCACAGTTCCGGGTGGGCGTGGAGGTCGCGTCGGACCGCGGCGATGCCGGCCGCCTGGGTGACGAGGGAATCGATGAGTTGCATGACCGGAGTCTAGACTTTGCCCGGAAAGGCCGCAAAGCCCGGGCCCGACGGCCCCGCGGTGGCGCAGAACGGCGGCGCGGGCCTACCCGGCTTTGCCGAGACTTCCCCGACAATGGCCCGCATGTCACATCAGCTTTCCCTTCGCAGCCTCGAACTCGCGCAGACGCTGGTGCGCATGAACACCGTCAGCGCCAACAGCAACCTGGAGCTGATCACCTTCGCCCGCGACCACCTGGCGCACCTGGGCATCAAGAGCCGGCTGACCTACAACGCCGACAAGACCAAGGCCAACCTGTTCGCCACGCTGGGCAGCGGCCAGAAGTCGGGCGTGATCGTCTCCGGCCACACCGACACCGTGCCCTGGGACGGCCAGGACTGGAGCGTCGACCCGCTGTCGGCCATCGTGCAGGACTGGCCCGGCGACCGCGCCGACGCCGACGAGGTGCGCACCGAGCCGCGCCTGTACGGCCGCGGCGCCGCCGACATGAAGAGCTTCATCGCGATCGCGCTGGCCAATGCCGAGAGCTTCATCGAGAGCGACTCGCCCTACGCGGTGCACTTCGCCTTCAGCTACGACGAGGAGGTCGGCTGCTTCGGCGTGCGCGAGCTGATCGCCGACATGAAGGAACAGGGCGTGCGGCCGCTGGCCTGCATCATCGGCGAGCCGACCCTGATGGTGCCGGCCATCGCGCACAAGGGCGTCTACCGCTACAAGTGCTGCGTGCGCGGCAAGGAAGCCCATTCGTCGCTGACGCCGCAGTCGGTCAACGCGATCGAGATGGGCGCGCGGGTGGTCGGCAAGCTGCGCGACATGGCCGAGGGCTTCGAGCGCGACGAGACCCGCTATCCCGGCTTCGACGTGCCTTTCAGCACCGCCAGCGTGGGCCAGTTCCACGGCGGCATCGCCGACAACGTGGTGCCGCGCGACGCCGAGTTCCGCTACGAATTCCGCAACCTGCCGACCGCCGACGTGGCGAAGATGCAAAAGGAAGTCACCGCCTTCGCCGGCCGCACCGAGGTGGCGATGAAGAAGGTCGCGCCCGAGGCCGGCTTCAGCTTCGAGACGATCTGCGAGGTGCCGGCCTTCCAGAGCAGCGCCGACGAGCCGATCACCCGGCTGGCGCTGCGCCTGGCCAAGGAGCCGCGCACCACGCTGGTGGCCTTCGGCACCGAGGCCGGCCTCTTCAAGGGCGCGGGCATCCCGACCGTGGTCTGCGGGCCGGGCAGCATCACCCAGGCGCACCAGCCGGACGAATACGTCACCCTGAAGCAGCTGGCGCGCTGCGAGCAGTTCCTGCGCGAGCTGGCGGCGGTGAGGGAAATCCGCTGAGCGCACGATGAAGCGGGTGGCGCTCGGCCTCCTGTGCGCCGCCGCGCTGCTCTACGCGCTCGCGACCGCGCTGCAATCACGGCATCCGGCCTGGGGCTACGTGGCGGCCTTCGCCGAGGCGGCGATGGTCGGCGGCATCGCGGACTGGTTCGCGGTGACGGCGCTGTTCAGCCATCCGCTCGGCCTGCCGATCCCGCACACCGCGATCATCCCGGCCAACAAGGACCGCATCGGCGCCAAGCTGGCCGGCTTCTTCTGCAACAACTTCCTGAGCACGCCGCAGGTGCTGGCCAAGCTGGCGCAGTTCGATCCGGCGGCGCGGCTGGCGGGCTGGCTGTCGCGGCCGGAGCGCGCCGAGCAGCTGGGCGGGCACCTGGTCGCGGCGGTTCGCTACGGCCTCTCGGCCTTCGACGATGCACGGGTGCGCGAATTCCTCGGGCGCATGGCCGCCGCCGGGCTGGCGCAGGTCGACCTTTCGCGGCTGGCGGCGCAGGCGCTCGACGCGCTGACCGCCGACGGCCGGCACCAGGCCCTGGTCGACGAGCTGCTGCTGCAGCTGGTGTCGGTGGTCGAGGGCGAGGAGACGCAGGCCCGCATCACCGAGGCGATCGCGCGCGAGGTGAAGGCGCTGCGCTACATCGGCCTGGACCAGGTGGCGGCCCGCGCGGCGTCGCGCAGGGTGGTGGCCGCGGTGGTGCGCACCATCGCCGAGATGGCGGCAGACCCGGCGCATCCGCTGCGCCTGCGCTTCGACGCCTTTCGCAGCGACTTCGTGCAACGGCTGCGCACCGACCCCGAATTCCAGCGCCGCGGCGAGGCGATCCGCGCCGACCTGCAGGCACATCCGGCGCTGGGCGACTACCTGCACGGCCTCTGGAGCGAGCTGCTGGACTGGCTGCTCGACGACCTCGGGCGCACCGATTCCTCGATCCGCCAACGGCTGGTGGGGATGGCCGGCGCGCTCGGCGAGCGGCTGGCGGCCGACGAGCCGATGCGGCGCTGGATCAACGAGCAGATCGTCGAGGCCGCGCCGCGCGCGATCGACCGCTACCGGGAGGACATCCGGCGCTACATCGTCGAGCGGGTGGAGACCTGGAACACCGACGAGATGACCGCCGAGCTGGAATCGCACATCGGCCGCGACCTGCAGTTCATCCGGGTCAACGGCACGCTAGTGGGCGGTCTGGTCGGGCTGGGCATCCACGCGGCCACCAACCTCCTTTGAAGGTGACACGCCGTCGCCTCGATTTGAAATGGCGGCTGGCAATCTTGCAGCGCCTTCCACAGGTAGAGGCGGCCACGCCTCCGGCGCTTGGCTCGCCAGCGTACCTCCTGCAATCTTGCCGCCAAAAAACTCGCCCAAAATGTCGAAATCTACCAGACTTGTGGTTCACTTCGGCTGCCTTGGATTTGGATTGCGCCAATTCAAGGCTACAAACCGAGGTCTCAAATGGACAAGGCAAGGTGTCGGGCGACCGGCGAAATCGTCGAGGCTAAGGCGCTTAACGGCTTTAGCGACATTGATCGTGAAGGCTATGCGTGCGCCTACTGCGATGTGGACGTTCGACCAGTTTCTTACGCGCCACCTGCGAACAGGCGCGCACCGTATTTTTTTCTAGTCGATGGCGTGACTCACCTTGAAGGATGCCCCATGGGAACACCTTCCACGCAGAGTGCGGTGCGCACGAGCGCACGCCTTGAATCATCCTTGCTGTCCGGCGGGGTCCCCGTCCCTTATCCGAGTCGATTAAAAATTCGCATATCGACGGCATGTCAGGTGTCGGACAATCGAAGCGCTCGGTCCAATGCAGCTCTCGCTGAGGCGAATTTCAACGCGGCGGCACGCTTCGACTACGAAGGATATGAAGCGAGCACAATTCAACCGATTTGCAGAACTTTCGTTGAGTTTCCACACGATCGGGACAGATTGCCATTGGCCATTCCAAGATGCAGTGGCAAGACGTACAGCACCGTATTTCGGCATCTCGGCTTTGATAAGACCAGCACGAATCATTACAATTTTGCCCTCTGGTATAGCTGCCTGCACTGGAGCCCGCCGACTCGCCAAAGTGCAGATGTTGAAGAATGGGCGATCCAGGGCGGCATCCGGCTACAGACCAACGAGAATTCTGTACTGCGCTATCGACTGCGCATTTGCTGGTCCAACTGGAGCGAATCAAGAAGAGAGCTGCTAGCACGCCAAATAAAAATCGCCCACGAATCAGTAGTCGGAAACAAATGGCGACACGCTTGGGTCTTCTTTGTAGGCGCGCTCGACCCTTCAGACCCGGCATTGTTTGTCGTCAACAACTCCGCGCTTTTCACATTCGTGTCTGCAAACTCAAGCACTCCTGATATGCCACATTTTGTACTAGCTTTTCTGCCCCGCGAAATTCGGGTTGGGGTCGGTGTTCTAAAATTCGGAGGGCGCCTTCGGCGCATGGCCTGCGGCAACGCCAGGCTTTCATCTACAGCGGGCTTTACATCGGGAGACTCACCGACTGCCGCGCGTTCAGTCAGCGTCACCTCGATAGCCGCGGCGGGTTTTCCTAGACAGCACCTGTGCTATATCCGGTTCATAAGCGTAGCTCAGGCAGAAGAGCCATGATGAACATCTTCGCTCGTGTCCATGCGTACAGCGCCGTCAAAGTCCGCGGGATCCTGGACGAGGCTTGCAGAGTAACAGGAGCCTGCCCGCACGTCGAACACCCGATAAAGCCATTTTGGGTACTGGACACATCGAGACAGTCCATTGAGGCAGCAATTGCCGAACATATGGGCCAGTTCGTGGATGTTATTCGCTCAGACGGAAGCTCTTATCCGAGGGCGAGGCGCAAAGATCATCGCTGTCTTACTGCTGGCGTTCTATCGTGGCCTGTGCCCGTGACAATTGTCAGGAGCACCCCTGAAGCTATGGCCCAGTTTCAGAGGTGGTTTTTGTTGAGCTCGCAATGGGTGCGAAATGAATTCTCAGACAATCTGCAAGGTCTCATGGTCCACGGCGATGAAGAATTTCCGCATATCCATTTTTTTGTCGTCGGAGACGCCCAACGCCTGCATCCTGGCCTCAAGGCCGAGCTAATTGACAATAAGAGGCAGGGGACAGGGCCGGAGCGCATCGCAGCCCACAAACGCGGCTTGGCTGACTGGCTTGATCGCTACCACGCGAGAGTTGGCAAAGAATTTGGTTTGACGCGAAAAACCGACCTTCGCCCCACATGGCGTATTAAGGATCGCCAAGTACGCCAAGATTTAATCGGCCTGCAATCCAAGATCGATGAGCGTGAGCAAGAGAAGTGGAACGAAATATATGATCGCGCGGAAAAAACTCAGCGCGAAACAATGCGGTTCTAGTAGCTTACCCGTCTTAGGGTCTTCTTTGCCTCATGCACTATTAGTTTTTATATTGCATTGAAGCCACCAAAAACACCCCCCTTTTCAGCCAACCAACTTCGAAGTAGCATCTCGTCGCGGCGAAAATGCCTATGGCTCCAATCCGAATAGAGATCTGACAAATAATTCGATCGATCTAGCGAAGCGAAGCTTCGACACCTTTGATCTGGCTTTTGGTACAAAAATCACATAGCGCAAAACTGCCGCAGCTTGAAGTGGCCGCTTCGGGTCGCGTCCACGATGGTGCCCGCGCGCATCAAAAGCCCTTGCTCGGCGAGATGAGCGTTGATCTCCTCGAACAGCGCCTTGGTCAAGTCGTTGTCCAGCAGCAGGCGCCTGAACTTTAGCCGCGTCGTGGCGTCGGGCACCGACTCACGCAACAAATCGATGCCGACGAAGTCGCGAAGCGTTTGACTGTCGTACAGCGCGTCTTCCACCGCCTCGTCGGCCAGCCCGTACCACTGCTGCGGGCAGTACATGCGCAGCATCCTGGGAACGCAGATCGGCTGGCGCCCGACGCGCCCGCTCGTGGGGCACAGCGGCTCGATCACTCTAATCAGGCGCGCCCACGGCACGACGCGCTCCATGTCGGCCAAGAACTTCTCGCGCCGGGTGCTCTTGTTCTTCAATGCATACTCGGCGCTGGCAAAACTGCGTTGGCTCATATCGGTCAGCCCCCGAAATCTGGTCCACTCGTGCATGCCTACGCCGTGCCGAGATCGATCAATTGATAAGTGACTCCTTAGCTCTTTCGTGCGCGATCACTAGCAGCCCGTCCATGATCAAACTGTCGACCAGTTCGAATTCGCCGTTCATGCTGGGCGCCATCTTCCAGCCGGCTCCACCGGTCATATAGCAGGCCGGCTCCTGCTGGCAATGGTGGCGCACGTGCTGCACCATGCGCTCGACCGCACCGGCGATCGCGTAAGTGCCGCCGCTGGTAAGCGCGTCGCTGGTGTTGGTCGGGAATTCGCGGACCTCGCCGGTCGGCACGTGCAGGCCGGCGGTGCCGGTCTCCAGCGCCCGCAGCATGATGCCGTGGCCCGGCAGGATCAGGCCGCCGAGGAAGCGGCCGCTGGCGTCGACCGCGTCGACCGTCACCGCGGTGCCGATCATCACCACCACCATCGGCCGCGCCGGGCCCTGCGACAGCATGCGATGGCGCGCGCCGATCATCGCCACCCAGCGGTCGGCGCCGAGCCGGGTCGGATGGTCGTAGCCATTGGTGAGGCCGGCCTCGGCGACGCTCGACACCACCCAGCGCGCCGAGCAGTCGAAGCGTTCCTCGATCTGGTCCTCGGCCCGGCGGCGCACAGCGTCGCCCGCCACCACGCAGCCGAGCATCGAGCGCGGCGGCGCCAGCGCGGCCCAGGGACCGTCGGCCAGCCGTTCGATGTGCTCCAGGAATTCGGCGCCGTGCGCGATCACCGCGGCGCCGGGACGTGCCGCCTCGTAGACCGACCACTTGAGACGGGTGTTGCCGATGTCGATCGAGAGGAATGCCATGCGCGGCATTATTGCGTCGCTTCCCGCACTTGCAATGCGGGTCGGCACTGCGAAGGTTCGCCGGTCAGCGCTGCTGCCAGGGCAGGCCGCGCAAGCGCCAGCCGCCCTTCTTGCCGCGATGCCCTTGGGCATCGGCGTCGCCCTCGAAGCCTTCGAGGATGTTGTAGGCCTCCAGGCCCAGCTCGGTCGCCCGCCTGGCGGCCGATACCGAGCGTACCCCGCTGCGGCAGAGCAGCACCGCCTTCCGTCCGGCCGGCACCGCGGCACGCAGCGCGGTGTCGAAGTCTGGATTGGGCGCCATGCCCGGCCATTGCTTCCAGGCGACCGGCACCGCGCCGGGGACGAAGCCGACCCATTCGCGCTCGGCATCGCTGCGCACGTCTACCAGCACCGCCTCGCCCGCCTCAACCCAGCGGGCCGCCTGCTCTGGCGTGACGTCGCCGCCGTAGCCGGCCGCGGGGAAGATGCCAAAGCGGTCCTGGGGCGCCGAGGGGTTCGGGGAGCTGGTCATGGTGGGATCCTTGGGTTGGGGCACTGGCCGCATGTTGACGGATTGCGAAGGCTCTCTCGCGCCCGAGGCTATCGCCGACCGAATGACCATCCGATAACCATCCCCAAGGATGGTAGTAGGATGGCGACATGCAAAGTACCCATCCCCCGCCCGCCTTGCGCACCAAGCTGCCCGAAGCTGAGAAGATCACCATCAATCTCGGCTACGTGGACCTCGGCCATGTCGACCTGCTGGTCGCCGAAGGCTTCTATTCCAACCGCACCGACTTCATCCGCACCGCGATCCGCAACCAGATCGCCACCCACGGCGACACCCTCAAACAGGTGGTCGCCCGCAAGATGCTGGTGCTGGGGCTGCAGCAGTTCGGGGCCGCCGAACTGGAAGCGGTGCGCCGCGCCGGCGAGAAGCTGGAGATCCGGGTGGTCGGCCTGGCCAGCATTTCCGCCGACGTCACGCCCGAACTGGCGCTCGAGACCATCGGCTCGCTCACCGTGCTCGGTGCGCTGCATGCGAGCCCGGCGGTCAAGGCCGCGCTGGCCGATCGCATCCGCTGAAGACCTCTTTCATTTTTTCGAAAGCCCACGATGAATCCCTTGTTCGAACGCCTGATGCGCGGCGCCCGCTTGACGCAGGCCGGCCAGTTGCAGGAAGCGACCCTCGCCATCCAGCTCGCACTGAATGCGGCCGGGCTCGACGCCCGCAAGACGCCCGAGGCGGCCAGCCCGGCCGCGGCCCGGGCCGCCAACGACGAGGCGGTGCTGGATGTCCAGGCGCGCGTGGTGCCCGACATGGCGAGCGAGCGAATCGTCGACCTGGCGCCGACGCAATCGCCCCCGCAGATGCCCGAACCGGATGTTGCATCCCCTGCGCAGCCGCCGCGCGCCGGCGCCACGCCGGGCGCCGCCTCCGAGCAATGGACCGACGGCGTGTTCGCCCGCGGCCATCACCAGATCGCCTACAAGCTCTTCGTGCCGACCACCGGCGCCGGCCAGCCGCGCCCGCTGCTGCTGATGCTGCACGGATGCACCCAGGACCCGGCGGATTTCGCCGCCGGCACGCGCATGAACCAGCTGGCGCGCGAACACGGCTTCCTGGTGCTCTACCCGGCGCAGACCCAGCACGCCAACTCGTCCCGGTGCTGGAACTGGTTCAAGCCGCAACACCAGCAGCGCGGCCGCGGCGAACCGGCGACCCTGGCGGCGCTGACGCAGTCGATCGTCGACAGCCAGGGGGTCGATCCGCAACGCGTCTACGTGGCCGGTCTGTCGGCTGGCGGGGCGATGGCCGACATCCTCGGGCGGGCCTATCCGGATCTGTTCGCCGCGGTCGGCGTGCATTCCGGCCTGCCGACCGGCGCGGCCGCCGACCTGATGTCGGCCCTGTCGGCGATGCAGCAGGGACCGGCCGCGGCGACCACGGCGAGCGCAGCGACTGAGGCCGGCCTGCCGACCATCGTCTTCCACGGCGATGCCGACGGCACGGTGAGTCCGCGCAACGGCGAGGCGGTGGTGAAGGCCGCGCTGGCCGGCCGCGACGGCGGAGCGCCCCGATCGACCGACGGCCGCTCGGCGCAGGGCCGGGCCTTCACCCGCCGGATCCATGATGCCGCGCCCGGCCGGCCGGCGGTCGAGCACTGGCGGCTGCACGGCGCGGGCCATGCCTGGGCGGGCGGCAGCGCCCAGGGTTCCTTCACCGACCCAACCGGGCCCGACGCCAGCGCCGAGATGCTGCGCTTTTTCCTGGCCCATCCGAAGGAGGCCCAGGTGACCAGCGCCTGACTGGTAACAAGAAAGCGGCCTCCGGGTGCATTTATTTACCTCGCCTTGACAGATCGAGGCCAGCGACGCGGCGGCCTGGCGCGTTGAGGTGGGAGTGACAAAAAGAGATCGCTCCATGACACGACTTCTCAACGCCCGCGCTTCCTCCGCTTCGCCCTCGTACCCGTCGGGCCACCCGGGCCGAGCGGCCGGCCGCCTGGTCGCCCTGTTGCTCGGCGCCCTGCTGGCCGGCAGCGGCCTGCCCGCATTCGCCCAGCAGGACCCACCCGGCCGGGTCGGCATTCTCAGCTACCAGCAGGGCGTGGTCACCTTCTCGCCGGCTGGCGACAGCAACTGGTACGACGTGGTACCGAACCGGCCGGTCACCACCGGCGACCGGCTCTGGACCGACAACGGTGCCCGTGCCGAGCTGTCGCTCGGTTCCACCGCGTTGCGCCTGGACGAGCAGACCGCCGTCTCGATCGACCAGTTGGACGACAGCACCGCCCGCATCACCGCCAGTCAGGGCAACCTGCAGGTGCGGGTGCGCGAACCGCTCTTGGCCGGCCAGCGGCTCGAGGTCGACACCGACAACTTCGCGGTCGTGATCGACGCGCCCGGCGACTACCGCATCGAAAGCGATCCGGCCACCGGCACCAGCCAGGTCGCGGTCGCCGTCGGCCAAGTCACGCTGTTCGGCGAAGGCGGCGAATCGCTGCCGCTGGGCGCGCACCAGCAATTGACCACCACCGGCCGTAACCTGGTCGCGGTGAGCGGCGCGCCGATGCGCACCGGCACCGCCTTCGACCGCTGGGTCGCCGAGCGCGACCGGACCGAAGACCAGTCGGTGGCCGCGCGTTACGTCTCGCGCGACATGGTCGGCTACCAGCAACTGGACGGCAACGGCGACTGGCAGACCGACCCGACGTACGGCGAAGTCTGGTTCCCGCACAACACCGACGCCGATTGGGCGCCCTACAGCGACGGCCAATGGATCGACGTCGCGCCCTGGGGCGCGACCTGGGTCGACGCCGCGCCCTGGGGCTTCGCCACCGCGCACTACGGTCGCTGGGCCCGCTTCGGACCGCGCTGGGGCTGGGTGCCGGGCCGGCAGCAGCAGGCGCGGCCGGTCTATTCGCCGGCGCTGGTCGGCTTCGTCGGCGGCGCGGCCGGCGCCAGCTTGGCGATCGGCGGCGGCCGCAACGGCGTCGGGTGGTTCCCGCTGGCGCCGGGCGAGCCGTGGCAGCCGGGCTATCACGCCAGCCAGCGCTACGTCGAGGAAGCCAACCGGGGCGCCGTCCAGCGCTTCGACCGCCAGCCGATGCCGCGCAACGCCGTCTTCGCCAACCAGCAGACGCCAGGCGCGGTCACGGTGGTGCCGAGCGACGCCTTCGGCCGCGGTCCGATCGGCCGCCAGAACGTGGTCCGGCTGCAGCCCAATCAATTGGCCGGCGTGCCGGTCGCGATGGCCGCGCCGATGCTGCCACGCGGCGAGCGCGGCGTGGGCGCCTTCGCCCGCCCGGTCGCGGTGGCGCCGCCGGTGGCGATGCCAGCGCTGGGTCGCACGACGCAGCAGCCTTTCTCGCAGCTGCAGCCGCCGATGCAACCGCAGCCAGGCTTCGCGCAGCGCGGCGGGCCGCAACAGGGCTTGCCGCCGCAACAGGTGCAACAAGCGCAACAGGCGCAGCAAGCGCGACAGATGCAGGAGGCGCAACGGCAGCAGTTGGAGATGCAGCAGCGCGGCGCGCAAGCCCAGGCGCAACAGCTGCGGCAGACCGAGCAGATGCGCGAGGCCCAGCAGACCCAGCAAGTGCAGCGGCAGCAGCAGGAATTCCAGCAGCGCGCCGCGCAGATGCAAGCGCAGCAGGCTCAGCAGGCGCAACAGGTTCAGCAGCGCCAACAGGCCGAGCAGATGCAGCAAGCCCAACAGCGCCAGCAAGCCGAACAGGCGCAGCAGATGCAGCAGGCCCAGCAACGCCAGCAAGCCGAGCGCCAGCAGCAGGATATGCAGCAGCGGACGCAGCAGATGCAAGCCCAACAGCAGCAGCAAATCCAGCGCGAGGCCCAGGCCCAGGCCCAGGCCCAGCAGCAGATGCAGATGCGGCAACAGCAGCAGCAAGCCGAACGGATGCAGCAGGAGATGCAGCAGCGCCAGGCACAAGCCCAGCAGATGCAGGCCCAGCAACAGCAGCAGATGCGCGCCCAGCAGCAACAAATTCAGGCGCAGCAGGTCCAGCGCGCATTGCAAGGACAGCAGCAGCAGCCGCATTTCCCGCAGGCCCCGCATCCGCAGGGCCAGCCGGCTCAGGCCGGGCAGCCCCAGGGCGAGAAGCTCTAGCGTTCGCGGGAAGCCAGCCGCGGCCCCGCCCACGGTCCGCGACGCCTCGGGCTACAGTCGGTCCGAAGGAGCTTCCATGCGCAATTTCGATTTCGACTTCTTCGTCATCGGCGGCGGCAGTGGCGGCGTGCGCGCCGCGCGCACCGCAGGCCAGCTCGGTGCCCGGGTCGCGCTGGCCGAATGCGCGGAACTCGGCGGTACCTGCGTCAACGTCGGCTGCATCCCGAAGAAGCTCTACAGCTACGCGGCCTCCTATGCCGAAGCCTTCGAGGAAGCCGCCGGCTACGGCTGGCAGGTCGGCCATCCGCGGCTGGACTGGGCGCTGCTCAAGGCCAACCGGGCGCGCGAGATCCATCGCCTGAACGGCGTCTACCGCAGCCTGCTCGACGGCGCGTCGGTCACCTTCGTACAGGGTTGGGCCCAGTTCGTCGATGCCCACACGGTGCAGGTCGGCGACCGGTCGTACACCGCGCGGCACATCCTCGTCGCCACCGGCGGCATGCCCTGGGTGCCCGAGCTGCCGGGCCGCGAACACGTTGTGGTGTCGGACGCCATGTTCGACCTCGATCCCTTTCCGAAGCGCCTGCTGGTGGTGGGCGGCGGCTACATCGCCTGCGAGTTCGCCTCGATCTTCAACGGCCTCGGCTCGAAGGTGACGCACATCTGCCGCAACGCGCACCTGCTGACCGGCTTCGACGAGGACCTGCGCGAATTCCTCGCCAAGGAACTGATCTCCGCCGGCATCGACCTGCGCTTCAACAGCCAGATCGCCTCCGTCATCCAGGAAAAGGACGGCCTGTGCGCCACCCTCGCGGCGGGTGAACGGATCGAGGCCGACGTGGTCCTGTTCGCCACCGGCCGCAAGCCCAACACGCAGGCGCTCAACCTGGAAGCCGCCGGCGTGAAGACGCGCGAGGACGGCGGCATCGTGGTCGACGGCCACGGCCGCAGCTCGGTGCCGTCCATCCACGCGATCGGCGACGTCTCGACGAAGCAGCAGCTGACCCCGATCGCTACCGCCGAGGCGATGGCGGTGGTCGACACGCTGTTCGGCAAGGGCCGGCGCCAGCTCGACTACGAATTCACGCCGACCGCGATCTTCACGCACCCGAACGTCGGCACCTGCGGCTTCACCGAGGCCGGGGCGCGCGCCAGGTTCGGCAAGGTCACCATCTTCTCGACCGAGTTCAAGGCGCTGCGCCATTCGCTGTCGCAAAGCACCGAGCGCACCTTCATGAAGCTGGTGGTCGACAAGGCCAGCGACCGCGTGGTCGGCCTGCACATGGTCGGCCCCGACGCCGGCGAGATCGTGCAGGGCTTCGCGGTGGCGATGCGCGCCGGCGCCACCAAGGCCATGTTCGACAGCACCATCGGCGTCCATCCGACCGTGGCGGAGGAGTTCGTGACGATGCGGGTGCCGAACGTCGGCTAGCGCACAAGCCTGGGCCGGCCCGGCCCGGCGTCATGGGCGCATTGCACAATGACGCGATGCCCTACATGCCCGCCTTCATCGCTCCCGCCCGCTTCACCGATCCCCAGGCCGCGCTGGAGCAGGTCCGACTCATCTACGACGGCGGCCTGCAGCACCTGCGCGACGCCATGCTGCGCTTCGTCGCCGGCGAGAGCCTGCCGGGCCGGGTGCGCGCCTGCTATCCCTTCGTGCGCATCCACACCCACACCGTCTCGCGCCGCATGCCGCCGGCCAACCTCGGCCTCAGCTACGGCTTCGTGTCGGGCCCGGGCCGCTACGAGACCACGCTGACCCGGCCCGACCTGTTCGCGCGCTACTACCGCGAGCAGTTCCGGCTGCTGCTGGAGAACCACGAGGTCGAGCTCGAGATCGGCACCAGCACCCAGCCGATCCCGATCCATTTCTCCTTCGCCGAGAACGACCACATCGAAGGCACCATGACCACCGAGCGGCGCGCCCTGATGCGCGACGTCTTCGACCTGCCCGACCTGGCCGCGATGGACGACGGCATCGCCAACGGCACCTACGAGGCCAAGTCCGGCGAGGCGCAGCCGCTGTCGCTCTTCACCGCGGCGCGCGTCGACTACTCGCTGCACCGCCTGCGCCACTACAGCGGCACCGCACCGGAGTGGTTCCAGAACTTCGTGCTGTTCACCAACTACCAGTTCTACATCGACGAATTCGTGCGGCTCGGCCACGAGGCGATGACCGACGAGAACAGCGAATACATCGCCTTCGTCGAACCCGGCAACGTCATCACGCGGCGCCGCGGCCTGGCCGCCGGCAAGGACGGCAAGATCGGCGAGATGTTCGGCGCCCTGCTCGACGGCAGCCAGGGCACCGCGCCGCCGCGGCTGCCGCAGATGCCCGGCTACCACCTGGTGCGCGAGGACTGCACCGGCATCACCATGGTCAACATCGGCGTCGGCCCGGCCAACGCCAAGACCATCACCGACCACGTCGCGGTGCTGCGCCCGCACGCCTGGGTGATGCTCGGCCACTGCGCGGGCCTGCGCCAGGGCCAGCAGCTCGGCGACTACGTGCTGGCCCACGCCTATGTGCGGGAAGACCACGTGCTGGACGAGGAGCTGCCGCTGTGGGTGCCGATCCCGGCGCTGTCGGAGATCCAGGTGTCGCTCGAGAAGGCGGTGGAGCAAGTCACCGGCACGCAGGGCCCGGAGCTCAAGAAGATCATGCGCACCGGCACCGTCGCCAGCACCGACAACCGCAACTGGGAACTGCTCCCGGGCAACCAGCCGCAGCGCCGCTTCAGCCAGAGCCGCGCGGTCGCGCTCGACATGGAAAGCGCCACCATCGCCGCCAACGGCTTCCGCTTCCGGGTGCCCTACGGCACCTTGCTGTGCGTCAGCGACAAGCCGCTGCACGGCGAGATCAAGCTGCCCGGCATGGCCAACCACTTCTACCGCGAGCGGGTCGAGCAGCACCTGCGCATCGGCATGGCCGCGATCGACATCCTGCGCCGCGAAGGCTCGAGCCGGCTGCACAGCCGGAAGCTGCGGAGCTTTGCGGAGGTGGCGTTTCAGTGATCCCAGACGGCGCGCCAGGCGCCGTATTCGCTCGGCCGGACCCGATAGCGGGCCATGTTGCCTTCATGCAGGCTGAGGGCCTCGGTCTCGGCCAGTTCGGTGAAACGAGCCCGATCCGCCTCCGGCACCCGTGCTTGCGATTGCTCGTGGATGAAAGCGATGGCCTGTCGCTTGTCCATCGGGCGCCGGACGATCTCGCCCACCACCTGCATGAGCAGGTCGCGATAGCGCAGCCGGAAAGGATCGGGTTCGCCCAGCGATTGCCGAACCGCCGAGTACCGAGCGCAAGAGCGGCGATAAGCCCAGGCGAAGACATCGCGAAGAAGCGCCACCTGCCTGAGTTCGTAGACCCCCAGCGTCGCGCTCGTGTAGAGCACCTGCGACACGTCCACGAAGGACAGCGGACAAAGATTGCCCTTGATCAACGGGATGTGGGCCGCAAGCCGCGACACGCGCTTGTTCACGTCCTCGAACGGTTGCTGGTAAGGGAAATGCGCCATCGCGAAGAAGGCCCGTTCCAGTGGATCCACGATCGCCGAGGCGGTGTCGAGCAATTGCCGGAAGCATTCTTCGATGCGTTGCGGTCCTTCCGGCGGATGGAACACCGAATGCCCGATGCCAACCGCAATACGGCGCAGGCGTCCGCTGGCCGTGGGATCGCTCAAGAGGTTGTCCGAAAGCAGTGCGTGCAGATTGAGCACCGTGTAGCGGTTGAAGCCGATGTCGCTCGCGGAGTCGACGAGGAACTCGATGGCCGCCTTGTGATTGAGGATCATCTGGGCTTCGAACGCGTCCTTGCCGACGACAACCTCGCCCGCCGCGACCAGCCGCTCGGTTTCCAGCAGCGAGTAGGTATTGCCCTCCAGCCTGCTGGAATTCCACGAGAGGTCGATCAGCAAACGATCGAGGATCTGTCGGGCGTACGTGCCGGCTGGCTGGTCCACACCGGCCGCCGCCTGTCCTGCCGCCCGCAACTCTGAGCGCAAGTCGCTCGGCAGATAGAACGTGTCATTAGGGCGATAGTCGTCGAGAAAAGCGCGGTCGTAACCGACCGGCGTGCGCCGGGGGAGGGGTCGTTGAACCCGGGCCAGGATCTCCTCGCTCTGGACTGACAGGCCGATGTCAGCCGCGCCCGGGCGCGATAGCCCAATCGCGCCACTAAACCGCGCCGCTCCCCGCAAACATCCCCGGCACCTCCCGCCGCGCCCGCGGCATCACCGCCAGGGCGCGGCTGTCGAGGTCCTGCCGGACCCAGCCGCGCTGCAGCGACAGTTGCAACAGCGAGGCGCCGAGGGCGCCCCCCAGGTGCGGTCGACGCTCGCTCCAGTCGAGGCAGGCGCAGGCGAAGCGGCGGCGGCGGCCGCGTGCGGCTTCGACGTCCAGCCCGAGCGCCTGGAGCGCGCCTTCGCCTTCGGCAGTGAGTTCGTAGGCGCCGTCGCCGGTCGGCAATTCGGTCAGCCAGCCCTGCGCCCGCAAGTGGTCGTGCAGCGCGACGCCGGCGGCGCCAGCCATGTGGTCGTAGCAGGTGCGCGCCGAGCGCAGCGGGCTCGGCGTGCTGGGCCGGAAGCTGCTGCGCGCCACGCCGGCCACCACCAGGAGGCTCTCCAATGCGGCCGCCACCTCGCCGCCGGCCAGCCGGAAGTAGCGGTGCTTGCCCTGCGCCACCGCATCGACCAGGCGCTGCTCCTTCAGCCGCGCCAGGTGCGCGCTGGCGGTCGAGGCCGCGACCTCGGCGACCGCGGCCAGTTCGGTCGCGGTGCGGGCGTGGCCGTCCATCAGGCAGCAGAGCATGCGGGCGCGGGCCGGTTCGGCGATCGCGCCGGCCACGCGCGCCAGTTGGTTGTCGGCGGTGTTTGCATCCATGATTCGATCCTAGACGAAGCATGTCGGCAACGCAAACGCCAGACTGCCGTCCATGATCGAAGCCCAACCACCCGCCGACGCGATCGCCGCCGTCACCCATCCCGATCCCTATCCCTGGTACGCGGCACTGCGCGCCGGGCCGCCGCTGGTCTTCGACACAGGGCTGCGGCTCTGGGTCGCCAGCCGGCCCGAGGTGGTGCGGGCGGCGCTGCGCGATCCGGCGCTGCGCGTGCGGCCGCCTGCGGAGCCGGTGCCGGCCGCGATCGCAGGCACGCCGGCGGGCGAGGTGTTCGGCAGCCACGTCCGGATGAACGACGGCCCGCTGCACGCCGCGATCCGGCCGACGCTGGCGGCCGCGCTCTCGGCCATCGACCCGGCGCAGGCGCATGCCGACGCACTGGCCGTGGCCGAAGCCGGCATCGAGACCAGCGATGCGCTGGGCGACCCGTCCGCCGCCTGCCTTGCGTTCCCGGTGCGCGCCGTGGCCCATCTGCTGGGCTTCACGCTGGCGGAACTGCCGAGCCTGTCGGCATCGACCGCCGACTTCGTGGCCTGCCTGTCGCCGCTGTCGACGCCGGACAAGTTGACCGCCGCCGGCGCCGCCGCAGCCGCCTTGATGGCGCGCTTCGAGGCGCGGGTCGGCGAGCCGACCGAGCGCGACGGCAGCCTGCTGGCCTCCGTGCGCCGCGCTTCGCCGCAGGGCCTGTCGGGGCCGCTGCTGACGAACCTGGTCGGCCTGCTGTCGCAGACCTGCGAAGCCACGGCCGGTCTGCTCGGCAACAGCCTGGTGGCGCTGGCCCGCGATCCGGATCGCCGCCGGCGCATCGGCACGCAGTGGACGCAACTGCCGGCGCTGGTGGAAGAGGTGGCACGGCGCGATCCGTCGGTGCACAACACCCGCCGGTTCGTCGCCGCGCCGACCCACCTGGCGGCCATCGCGCTGGCGCCGGGCGATGCGCTGCTGCTGGTGCTCGCCAGCGGCGAAGCCGATCCGCTGGGCTTCGGCCACGGCCCGCACGCCTGCCCGGGCCGCGACCTCGCGCTGATCCTCGCCACTGCTGCCCTGCAGGCGATGCTGTCCGGCGGCCTCGACACCGCCGACCTGCAGCGGCGCGGCTGGCACTACCGACCTTCGGTCAACCTGCGCATCCCCGTCTTCCACTGAGGCCCCGAACGCGGTACGCCACAATGCCGCCGTGCCGACACCGCTCTTCCAAGCCAGCCACCTGCAGAAACGCTTCGGCACCACCACCGTGGTGGACGACCTGTCCTTCGAGATCGCGGCCGGCGAATGCCTCGGCGTGATCGGACCGAACGGCGCCGGCAAGACCACCACCATCCGCATGTGCCTCGGGCTGACCGCCCCCGACGCCGGCACGATCGAAGGGCTGGGCGGCCTCACGATGCCGCGCGATGCCCGCGCGATCAAGGCCCGGCTCGGCGTGGTCAGCCAGTTCGACACGCTCGACCCGGACTTCAGCTGCGCCGAGAACCTGCTGGTCTACGGCCGCTACTTCGGCCTGGCCCGCGCCGAGATCCTGCCGCGCATCCCGAAGCTGCTGGAATTCGCGGCGCTCTCGCACAAGGCCGACGCCAAGCCGGCCGAGCTGTCCGGCGGCATGCGGCGGCGGCTGTCGCTGGCACGCGCGCTGGTGAACGATCCGCAGTTGCTGATGCTCGACGAGCCGACCACCGGCCTCGATCCGCAGGCCCGCCACCTGATGTGGGAGCGGCTGCAGTTGCTGCTGCAGCAGGGCAAGTCGATCCTGCTCACCACCCATTTCATGGACGAGGCCGAGCGGCTGTGCTCGCGCCTGCTGGTGCTCGACCACGGCCGCAAGATCGCCGAGGGCCGCCCGGGCGACCTGATCGCCGAGCACCTGGAGCCGGACGTGGTCGAGGTCTACGGCAACGGCGCGGTCGCGCTGGCCGAGTCGCCGCTCACGCGCTTCGCCGCGCGGGTCGAGGTCAGCGGCGAGACGGTCTTCTTCTACACGCAGGATGCGCGCGGCCTGATGGCGGCGCTGGCCGAGCACGGCGGACTGCGCACCTTCCACCGGCCGGCCAACCTGGAGGACCTGTTCCTCAAGCTCACAGGCCGGCAGATTCGCGAGGACGGATGAACGCGGCTCCTTCCATCTGGCGCCCGCCCCGGCTCAGCATGCGCTGGTGGCCGGTGTTCCTGCGCAACCTGCTGGTCTGGCGCAAGCTCGCGATCCCGAGCCTGATCGGCAACATCGCCGAGCCGCTGATCTGGCTGGTCGCCTTCGGCTACGGCATGGGCGCGCTGGTCGGGCAGGTCGAGGTCGACGGCGTGAAGGTGCCCTACCTGCTCTTCCTGGCCAGCGGCTCGATCTGCATGAGCGCGATGAACGCGGCCTCGTTCGAGGGCCTCTATTCGGCCTTCTCGCGCATGCACGTGCAGAAGACCTGGGACGGCATCATGAACGCGCCGGTCGGCCTCGACGACGTGCTGATGGCCGAGATGCTGTGGGCCGGCTTCAAGGCCATCTTCACCACCAGCGCGATCCTGCTGGTGATGCTGGCCCTGCAGATCAGCCACAGCCCGAAGCTGGTCGTCGCCTGGTGCGTGCTGGTGGGCATCGGCATCACCTTCTCTTGCATCGCGCTGATCTTCAATGCGCTGGCCAAGGGCTACGACTTCTTCACCTACTACTTCACCCTCTTCATCACGCCGATGATGTTCCTCTCGGGCATCTTCTTCCCGCTGGCCCAGCTGCCGGGCTTCGTGCGCGCGATCTCGGCCTGGCTGCCGCTCACCAACGCGGTGGCGCTGGTGCGGCCGCTCTTCATGGACCAGTGGCCGGCCGACTGGGCGCGGCACGCGGCGGTGCTGGTGGTCTACACCGTGGCCGCCTACTGGATCGCGCTGGCGCTGACCCGGCGGCGCTTCCGGGCCTGAGGGCACCAGCCAATTCGCGCAAGCACGGGCGTGCGCCCGCGCCTAGAGTGCGCGAATGAACTACTCGCACGAACACCTCGAGATCCAGAAGACGATGCGCCGCTTCATCGACGAGGCGATCAACCCGCACGTCGACGAATGGGAAGCGGCCGAGGCCTTCCCGGCGCACCAGGTGTTCGGCCGGCTCGGCGCGCTGGGATTGCTGGGGCTCAACAAGCCCGAGGCCTTCGGCGGCGCCGGCCTCGACTACTCGTACGCCATGGCGCTGGCCGAATCGCTCGGCCACATCCGCTGCGGCGGCGTGCCGATGGCCATCGGCGTGCAGACCGACATGTGCACCCCGGCGCTGGCCCGCTTCGGCAGCGACGAATTGCGCCACGAATTCCTGGTGCCCGCGATCAAGGGCGAGTCGGTCGGCTGCATCGGCGTCAGCGAGCCCGGCGCGGGCAGCGACGTCGCCGGCCTGAAGAGCCATGCCCGCAAGGACGGCGACGACTACCTCATCAGCGGCCAGAAGATGTGGATCACCAACAGCCTGCAGGCCGACTGGATGTGCATGCTGGTCAACACCGGCGACGGCCCGGTGCACCGCAACAAGTCGCTGGTGATGGTGCCGATGAACACCCCCGGCATCGAGAAGGCGCAGAAGATCCGCAAGATCGGCATGCACTCCAGCGACACCGGCCTCATCTACTTCGACGACGTGCGGGTGCCGCAGCGCTACCGCATCGGCGAGGAAGGCCAGGGCTTCGTCTACCAGATGCAGCAGTTCCAGGAGGAGCGGCTGTGGGCCGCCGCCAGCTCGCTGCTGCCGATGGAAGACTGCATCGCCGAGACCATCGAATGGGCGCAGCAGCGCAAGCTCTTCGGCGGCACGCTGGCCGACCAGCAATGGGTGCAGTTCAAGCTGGCCGAGCTCAAGACCGAGATCGAGGCCCTGCGCGCCCTCACCTACCGCGCCTGCGACCTCTACGTGCAGGGCCAGGACGTCACCGAGCTGGCCTCGATGGCCAAGCTCAAGTGCGGCCGCCTGACGCGCGAGGTGGCCGACACCTGCCTGCAGTTCTGGGGCGGCATGGGCTTCACCTGGGACAACCGCGTGTCGCGCCTGTACCGCGACGGCCGGCTGGCCTCGATCGGAGGCGGCGCCGACGAGGTGATGCTCGGCATCCTCGCGAAGACGATGGGCATCGCCAAGCGACCTCCGCGCGGCTGAGCGGTCGGCGCCGCGCGGCAGAATCGCCCGATGCGCTCCGACACCCATCCCCTGCTTCGCCCGCGCGACGGCGGCGAAGCCAAGGTCACCTACGAAGAACTCTTCTTCGACCTCATCTACGCCTTCGCGGTCACGCAGCTGTCGCACTACCTGCTGGCCCACCTGACGCCGATCGGCGCGTTGCAGACGCTCCTGCTGTGGTTCGCCGTCTGGCTCGGCTGGCAATACACCTGCTGGGTCACCAACTGGTTCGACCCGCGGGCGACGCCGATCCGCGCGATGCTCTTCGGCGTGATGCTGGTCGGGCTGGTGATGTCCGCCGCGATCCCCGGCGCCTTCGAGGAGCGCGGGCCGGTCTTCGCCGCCGCCTTCGTCACGATGCAGGTCGGGCGCTCGCTCTTCATCTGGCTGGTGCTGCGCCGCCGCCACCAGCTGGCTGACAACTTCGCGCGCATCCTGGGCTGGAACTGCATCGCCGCGGTGTTCTGGATCGCCGGCGCGCTGAGCCCGACGACGCCGCGGATGCTGTGGTGGACCCTGGCGGTCGCCTGCGAATACGTCTCGCCGATGTTCGGCTTCCGGCTGCCCGGCCTCGGCCGCTCGCACACCAGCGACTGGACCATCGAGGGCGGCCATCTGGCCGAGCGCTGCCAGGGCTTCGTCATCATGGCGCTGGGCGAGACCATCCTGATGACCGGCGACACCTTCGCCCAGACGAACAGCCTGGGCGGCCTGTCGAGCCTGGCCTTCCTGAGCGCCTTCGCCGGCACGCTGGCGATGTGGTGGCTCTACTTCGGCACCAGCAGCGCCGACGGCAGCCACGTGATCGCGCACTCGAAGGACCCGGGCCGCATCGGCGCCTACTTCCACTATGTCCACGTGCTGATCATCGGCGGCATCATCGTCACCGCGGTCGGCAACGAGCTGGTGATCGCCCATCCGCACGGCCACCTCGACGCCGAGGCGGTCATCGTCATGGCCTTCGCGCCGATCGCCTACCTGCTCGGCAACGGGCTCTACAAGCGGGTGGTGTACGGCCGCTTCCCGCCCTCGCACCTGCTGGGCGCGCTGGCGGCGGCGCTGCTCGGCGCGGCCGCGCCGGCGCTCGACCTGCTGACGATGAACACGCTGACCACCGTGGTGATCCTCGCGGTCGCGGGCTGGAACAGCAGCCGCATGCGCTCGCGCCAGCCCGCGCTCTGAGGGCTCAGCGCTCGGCGGCCGCCGCTGCCACCGCGGCGGCGCGCAGCTTGTCCTTCTTGCTCGGCCGCTTGCCCTTGATGCCGCCGGTGCCGGGCACCGGCGCCAGGTCCGCGGCGACTTCGGGCGCCTCGACCGGCTCGAAGCCCGCCAGGCGCTCGCGCGGCACGTTCAGCCCCTGGCGCTTCTCGATCAACCTGAAGTGCGCCTCCGACGCCGGTGGCACGAAGCTCAGCGCAACGCCGCTCTCGCCGGCGCGGCCGGTGCGGCCGATGCGGTGCAGGTAGTCGACCGGCGAGCGCGGCAGGTCGTAGTTCACCACCGCGGGCAGACGGGCGACGTCGATGCCGCGAGCGGCCAGGTCGGTCGCCACCACCACCTGGACCCGCTCGGCCTTGAAGTCGGCCAGCACCTGGCTGCGCTTGCCCTGGCTTAGCTCGCCGTGGAAGGGCTCGGCGTCGATGCCGGCCTTGCGCAGCTTGTCGGCGACGATCTCGGCCGCGAACTTGGTGGCGACGAAGACCAGGACCCGCGTCCAGCCGCCGGTCTTCACCAGGTGCCGCAGCAATTGCGTGCGGCGCCCGGCATCGACCGCGATCGCGCGCTGCAGGATCGCCGGTTCCTCGACCGCGCCGGCCTCGACCTCGACCCGCACCGGGTCGTGCAGCAGGCTTTCGGCCAGCGACTGGATCGCTGCCGGGAAGGTGGCCGAGAACAGCAGGTTCTGGCGCCGCTCCGGCAGCAGCGCCAGGATGCGGCCGAGCTCGTCGGCGAAGCCCAGGTCGAACAGCCGGTCGGCCTCGTCCAGCACCAGCGTCGCCACCGAACCCAGCTTCAACGCCCGGTGCTCGACCAGGTCGAGCAGCCGTCCCGGCGTGGCGATCGCGATGTCGGCGCCGCCGCGCAGCGCCATCAGTTGCGGGTTGATCGAGACGCCGCCGAAGGCGACCGCGATCTTCAGCGGCCGCGGCAGCAGCCGGGCCAGGCTGCGCATCGATTCGCCGACCTGCGCCGCCAGTTCGCGCGTCGGCACCAGCACCAGCGCTTGCAGACGCCGCGGCGCGGTCGGCGACTGGCCGGCGACCCGCTGCAGCAGCGGCAGCGAGAAGGCGGCCGTCTTGCCGGAACCGGTCTCGGCGGCGCCGAGCAGGTCGCGGCCCTGCAGGATCGGCGGGATCGCCTCGCGCTGGATCGCCGTGGGCGCCAGGTAGCCTTTTTCAGTGGCGGCGCGCACCAGGGAGGCATCGAGCCCGAGCGAATGAAATGGCATGAAGGACGTGAGTGAGCAGGATCAGCGAGCATAGCCACCATGACACCCGAAGACCTCGAAAAGCTGGTGAGCCGCGAAATGCCCTTCGGCAAATACAAGGGCCGCCTGATTGCCGACCTGCCGGGCAATTACCTCACCTGGTTTGCCCGCGAAGGTTTCCCGCCCGGCGAAATCGGCCGCCTGCTGGCGCTGATGCATGAAATCGACCACAACGGCCTGAAGGCCCTGCTGCAGCCGTTGCGACGCGCGCCACGCGAATGAAAAAGGTTGAAAGCGGCACTTTTTTCTTGCAATGCAGCAAAACTGGCAACATGAATCGCAACAAAAAAAACATGAAACATTGATCCAAAAGTTCCTTTTGTGCACGAGAATGCCGGAGCGTCTCTGGCTTCATGCCAGCGGCGTCAACCGGTGATCGGTCAGTTTCGCGCCACAGCGCCACTTTTGTTTGTTGTGATTCTGGGACTCCATCGCTTTGTTTTTTTGGTTTGATTAGGAGTCCCTCCATGGGCAAGAAACTTTACGTGGGCAACCTCGCCTACTCCATCCGCGACAACGACCTGGAACAGGCTTTCAGCCAGTACGGTTCGGTCGCCAGCGCCAAGGTCATGATGGAACGCGACAGCGGTCGCTCCAAGGGCTTCGGCTTCGTCGAAATGGGCACCGACGCTGAAGCGCTGGCCGCCATCGAAGGCCTGAATGGCCAGGCACTCGACGGCCGCAGCCTGACCGTCAACGAAGCCCGCCCGATGGAACCCCGTTCGCCCGGCGGCTTCGGCGGCGGCGGTGGCCGTAGCGGTGGTGGCGGCGGCTACGGCGGTGGTGGCGGCGGCGGCGGCTACGGTGGTGGCGGCGGCAACCGTTCCGGCGGCGGCGGTGGCTACGGCGGCGGCGGCGGTGGTCGCGGCGGCTACTGAGCAACTTCGGTTCTCCAATGAAAAAGGCTCCCTCGGGAGCCTTTTTTGCGTCCGGTCGAACGCCGGCTACTGATGCAGCGCGAGTCGCCGCGAGCCGGCCAGGATGTCGCTCGGACGCAGGCCGTAGACCTGGCGGATCGAATGGCTGAAATGGGTCGAATCGGGGTAGCCGGTGTCCAGCGCGATGTCGGTCAGAGTGGTGCGCTGGCGCACGTGCCGCAACAGGCTGCGCGCCCGCTTCCATGCGCGGAAGGCGCGAAACGGCACGCCGGTCTCCTGCTTGAACAGATGCAGGAAGCGCGAGAAGGACAGGTTCACCGCCGCTGCGCAATCCTCGGCCGAGGCGGGCAGCGCCGGGTCGGCAACGATGCGCTCGACCACCTGGCGGATGCGCGCGTCGAGCACCCGCGCCGGCAGCGGCCGGCCGAAGAAGAGCGCGTCGAAGTCGAAGCCGGCGAAGCTCTCGCGCCCCGAGGCAGCCAGCAGCCGGCCGTGCACGCTGCGCACGCGCTGCGCGAAGGCCGGCGCCTCGACCGGCCCGCAGGCGCGCAGGAAATCCGGCAGACCGTCGGGCGCGACCGATTCCGATTCGATCAGCAGGTTGAGGATGGTGCGCTGCTCGGTCGCGACCTGGTGCGGCACCTGCGGCGGCACCACCACCAGTTCGCCCTGCTGCCAGGCGCCGTCGCCGATGCGCACCCGCAGCGGCGCGCCGCTCGGTGAGACGTAGAGGCCGTGGCCGCCGAGATTGCGCTGGGCCGTCGCGCCGAGAAGTCCGGCATAGAAGACCCGCTGCGGCGTGAGCCACATGAGGCGCCCGGCGGCGTCGGTCGAGGGTCGTGGCGTGGAGGGGATCGGCACGTGGAGGCTTCCTTCGCCGGCCATCCTAGCCCCGTGCCCGGCGTCGGCCGGCGCCCGGCCGCAGGGACTTTCCCTTAACCGCGGGCCTCGCGCGATGCCGCCGGCAGCGCGTGCGCGAGCAGCAGGTCGGCCAGCCCCTGCGGGTTGTCGACCATGAGGTCGTGCCCGCCGCGCAGCGCATCGACCCGCCAGCCCGGCGCTTTCCGCAGTCTTTCGGCGATCGGCCCGAAGCCGCTGCTGGCGAAGTCGGCGGCCAGGATGTACTGCCGCGGCAGCGACTCGCGCGCGCCGGCGAGGCGCACCGGCTGCTCGAAGCACGCGAGCGGATGCGGCACGCAGAGCCGGTCGACCCAGTCGCGGTCCTGCTCGTTGACGTTGAAATATTCGGCCGGCACCGGCGGGATCAGCCAGCCGAAGCCGGCGCGGGCGGCGCTCTCGCGAAAGCGCTGGCCGCGGCCCTCGGGCAGGGAATCGATCAGCGACTGGCCGTCCTCGGGCACGAGCGCGTCGATGAAGCTGAGGCCGGCCAGCCGCTCGCACACCCGTTCGGCCACGCCGGAAATCACGACGCCGCCATACGAATGGCCGCACAGGACGACCCGGCGCAGGTCTTCGGTCTCGATGAAGCGAACCACGTCCTCGATGTGGCAGTCGAGGTCGACCGACCGGTTCAGCAGATGGGCACGGTCGCCCAGGCCGGTGAGGGTGGGCGCATGGGCCTCGAAGCCGCGGGCCCACAGCGCGCGCGTGGTCCGGCCGTAGCACCAGCCGCCGTGCCAGCCGCCGTGGACCAGCACGAAGACCGGTCGGGTATCGGATTGCGTCATGACTTCAATCCATCCCCAGCATCCGCCGGGCCTCGGCCGGCGTGGCCAGCGCGCGGCCGCAGTCGCGCGCCAGGGCCGCGACCCGGCGCACCAGGTCGGCGTTGCGCACGGTGCCCAGTTCGTCGTACGGATGGTCGCCGATGCCGATCGACACGTGGCCGCCGAGCGTGATCGCCAGCGAGGCCAGCGGCAGCAGGTTGCCGCCGTTGAGCGACACGGTCCATTCGTGGCCCAGGTCCTCGGGCAGGAAGTCGACCAGCGCCATCATCCCGCGCGGCGTGCCCGGGTGATGCGCCAGCGAGGCTTCGCTCATGCCGAGGTAGATCCACGCGGGTTGATCGACCAGGCCGGCGCGGATGAAGGCGCAGGCGCAGCGCAGCATCGGCAGGTTCCAGCAGACCAGTTGCGGCTTGACGCCGGCGCCGCGCAACTGCTCGGCGAAGTGGCGCAAGGTGGCGTGCGTGTTGATGTAGATGCGCTCCTGGGTGGTGAACCAGCCGCGCGCAGCATCGAAGCGGTCGACGTTGGTCGAGCCCATGTCGATCGGTGCGATGTCCGGCACCTGCCCGGCCTCCGCCAGGGCGAGGATCGGGGCCAGGCGCTCGGGCGCCGACTGGGCCCGGTCGAAGGCGCCGAGCGTCGGGTAGACCAGCAGGTCGCAGCTGGCCCGGATGCGCGTCACCGGCTGGCGGTAGCTCTCGAAGTCGAAGGCGGCCTCGCCGTCCGGCCCGCGGGGATGGAAGTGGTAGATCGCTGCGCCGGCCTCGCGGCATTCGGCGGCGTCCTCGGCCAGCTCGTCGGCGCTCCAGGGCACGAGCGGATTGCGATCGCGCATCGCGAACTCGTTGGCACGAACCTCGATGATCAGCTTGCGGGTGTGGGCTGCCGACATGGATGTCTCCGTCGGTGACGGCTCCGCTTGCCGCGGGCTCGCCACTAATGGTCAGACCATACATCAGCTGGACCGTGATCGCAACTGCGGCGACCGTCGGCAATGGCGGCATCGGGGCCGCCCGACAACTCAGGCCGGCTTCAATGCCCGGCGCAGTTCGGCCGCGCAGAGCGACACCGCGGCATTGGCTTCGTCGAGCACCCGGCCCATGGTGATGAAGCCGTGGATCTGCCGCTCGAAGCAGACGTAGGTGGCGCGGTTGCCGGCCTCGGTGAGCGCGCGTGCGTAGTCCAGGCCTTCGTCGCGCAGCGGGTCGTAGCCGGCGGTCAGCACCAGCGCGGGCGGCAGGTCGGCGAAGCTCGTCGCCAGCAGCGGCGAGGCGCGCCAGTCGAGGTCGTGCGCCGTGTCGGTAATGTAGTGGTCGTGGAAGTAGCGCAGCGTGTCGGCGGTCAGCACGTAGCCCTGGCCATTGCTGACGTGCGAGGGATGTCCGCGCCGCATGTCGGTCGCCGGGTAGATCAGCAGCTGGAACGCAATCGGCAGGTCGCCCGCATCGCGCGCGGCCAGCGCTACCACCGCGGCCAGGTTGCCGCCGGCGCTGTCGCCGCCGGCCGCCAGCCGGGCCGGGTCGATGCCGAGCGCGGCCGCTTCGCGGTGCACCCAGCGGGTGGCGGCCAGCACGTCGTCGACCGCCGCGGGAAAGCGATGTTCCGGGCCCATGCGGTAGTCGACCGCCACCACCGCGCAGCCGGACAGGTTGGCCAGCTCGCGGCACAACGTGTCGTGCGTGTCGAGGTCGCCGATGACCCAGCCGCCACCGTGGTAGTAGACGAGCCCGGGCAGCACGCTCGCTGCCTGCGAGCCCAGCGGGCGGTAGAGCCGCATCGGGATCGGGCCGTGCGGGCCTTCGGCGCGAAGCTCGCGCACCTCGGCGACCTCGCCCGGCGCGGGCTGCACCACGGCGCGCCGGTCGCGGTAGAGCGCACGCGCATCGGCCGGCGACAGCGTGTGGGTCGGCGGCGCGCCGAGCTTGATCAGGACGTCGAGGAAGGCGCGGGCCTGGGGATGCAGCATGGAAAGTCTCCGATGAATGCTTGGTGTTCAGGCGCGGCGCGGCTTCACCCGCGAGGCCGCTTCCTTGGCGTTGCGGCGCGCCGTGTCGACGTCGTCGGCATGCGCCAGCGCCACGCCCATGCGGCGCTTGACAAAGCTCTCGGGCTTGCCGAAGAGCCGCAGGTCGACGCCCGGCACCGCCAGCGCCTCGGCCACGCCGTCGAAGACGATGCCGGCGGCGTCGACGCCGCCGTAGACCACCGCGCTGGCGCCCGGACTCTTGAGCGTGGTGTCGACCGGCAGGCCGAGGATGGCGCGGGCGTGCAGCTCGAATTCGTTCTGCCACTGCGTCGCCATGGTGACCATGCCGGTGTCGTGCGGCCGCGGGCTGACCTCGCTGAACCAGACCTGCTCGCCCTTGACGAACAGCTCGACGCCGAAGAGCCCCTGGCCGCCGAGGTCGGCGGTGACGGCCTCGGCGATCTGCTGCGCCTTGCGCAGCGCCGCCGGCGCCATCGGATGCGGCTGCCAGCTCTCGACGTAGTCGCCGGCCACCTGCACGTGGCCGATCGGTTCGCAGAAATGGGTGCGCACCGTGCCGTCGGCGTCCTTGGCGCGCACGGTCAGGAGCGTGATCTCGTAGTCGAAATCGATGAAGCCCTCGACGATGACCCGCCCGTGGCTCACGCGGCCGCCGGCCATCGCATGGTCCCAGGCCTTCTGCACGTCGGCCGGGCCGTCGATCTTGCTCTGGCCCTTGCCGGAGCTGCTCATCACCGGCTTGACCACGCAGGGGTAGCCGATGCCTTCGTCGATCGCCGCCTGCAGTTCCGCCAGCGAGTCGCAGAAGCGGTACGGGCTGGTGGCGACGCCGAGCGTCTCGGCGGCCAGACGGCGGATGCCCTCGCGGTCCATCGTGAGGCGCGCCGCGCGCGCGGTCGGCACCACGCGCACCACGCCGGCGTCTTCCAGCTGCTGGAGCATGGGCGTGGCGATCGCCTCGATCTCGGGCACGACCCAGTGCGGCTTCTCGGCCTCGATCAGCGCCTTCAGCTGCGCCGGGTCGCTCATGGTGATGGTGCGTGCGTGGTGCGCCACCTGCTGGCCCGGCGCGTCGGCGTAGCGGTCGACCGCGATCGTCTCGACGCCCAGGCGCTGCAGCGCGATGAGCACTTCCTTGCCGAGTTCGCCCGAGCCGAGCAGCATGACGCGGGTGGCCGCGGGAGAAAGAGGAGTGCCGAGGGTGGTCATTGGGTGCGGTTCTTGCGCTGGAACGAATGGACGCGGCACTTTAAATCACAATCTCGGCCACGGTCCGCGGGCGCACGGCGCGGCGGGCATTCCTCATTCACTCGGTTCAAGGAGCATTTCTCATGGTCATCCAGACAGTCGGCATCATCGGCGCCGGAACGATGGGCAACGGCATCGCGCAGGCCTGCGCGGTCGCCGGTGTCAAGGTGGTGATGGTCGACATCGCGCAGGCGGCGGTCGACAAGGGCGTGGCCACCGTGGCCGGCAGCCTCGACCGGCTGATCAAGAAGGACAAGCTGACCGAAGCCCAGAAGACCGACGCGCTGGCCCTCATCAAGGGCTCGACCGACTACGCCGACCTGAAGGCCGCGCAGCTGGTGATCGAGGCGGCCACCGAGAACCATGCGCTCAAGCTGAAGATCCTCAAGCAGGTCGACGAGCTGCTGGCGCCGGAGGTGATCATCGCGTCGAACACCTCGTCGATCTCGATCACCCAGCTGGCCGCCGCCACAGGCCGCGCCGACCGCTTCATCGGCATGCACTTCTTCAACCCGGTGCCGATGATGGCGCTGGTGGAGATCATCCGCGGCTACCTCACCAGCGACGAGACGCACGACGCGGTCAAGGCGCTGGCCGAGAAGCTCGGCAAGTCGCCGATCACGGTGAAGAACGCGCCGGGCTTCGTGGTCAACCGCATCCTGGTGCCGATGATCAACGAAGCCTTTTTCGTGCTGGCCGAAGGTATCGCCACCGCCGAAGACATCGACGCCGGCATGAAGCTCGGCTGCAACCAGCCGATCGGCCCGCTGGCGCTGGCCGACATGATCGGCCTGGACGTCTGCCTGGCGGTGATGGAGGTCTACCTCGAGCAGTTCGGCGACTCCAAGTACCGGCCCTGCCCGCTCTTGAAGGAAATGGTCGCCGCCGGCCAACTCGGTCGCAAGACCAAGCGCGGCGTCTACATGTACTGAAGCCACACGCAAAAGAAAGAGACAAGCCATGACCACCGTCACCCCCACCACGCCGCCGCCCGAAGGCTGCATCGACACCCAGGTGCTCGACCACGTGCTGCTGATCGGCATCAACCGCCCGGCCAAGCGCAACGGCTGGACGCCGCCGATGTTCCGGCAGCTGGCCGAGGCCTACACCCGGCTGGACGACGACCCGGACCTGCGCGTCGGCGTGCTGCATGCGGCGGGCGACCATTTCACCGCCGGGCTGGACCTGCCGGCGGTGGCCGAGTTCATGCGCCGCGGCGAGAAGGCGACGCCGCTCGGCCTGGTCGAGCCGCACGACTTCGGCATGGCCGGCTACCGCCGCCGCACGAAGCCGATGGTGGTGGCGGTCAAGGGCATCTGCTTCACCGTCGGCATCGAGCTGATGCTGGGCGCCGACATCGTGATCGCGGCCGACAACTGCCGCTTCTCGCAGATGGAAGTGCAGCGCGGCATCATGGCCACCGGCGGCGCGACCCTGCGCATGGCCGAGCGCGCCGGCCTCGGCAACGCGATGCTGCACCTGCTCACCGCCGACGAATTCGACAGCGCCGAGGCGCTGCGCCTGAACTTCGTGCAGAAGGTGGTGCCGGCCGGCCAGGAGCTCGACGAGGCCTTGCGCATCGCCCATCGCATCGCCGCGCAGGCGCCGCTGGCCGTGGTCGCGACCCGGCTCAACGTGATCAAGGCGATCGAGCAGGGGCCGCTGGCCGCGGTCGAGGACTTCATCCCGGTGCAGCAGAAGCTGTCGAACAGCGA
Source organism: Xenophilus sp. L33 (assembly GCF_009765735.1). Taxonomy (GTDB): domain Bacteria; phylum Pseudomonadota; class Gammaproteobacteria; order Burkholderiales; family Burkholderiaceae_C; genus Variovorax. The sequence continues at coordinate 6,175 of NZ_LMUW01000007.1, read as the reverse complement.
GGACGCGGCCGAGGGCGTGCGCTCCTTCGTCGAGAAACGTCCGGCGCGCTTCAGCGGCCGTTGAAAGGCCGTCGATGGACCTGGACACCAGCCCGCCCGCCCTGCCCGATCCGGCCGCCACCTCGGTCGGCGCGCTCGGCTGGATGCAGGGCTTCCCGCCGCCGGCGGACAAGCTCGTCACCTTCGACAACCCCGAGACCGCCGCCTTCCCGCGCAGCCGCTGGACCTTCTCGCACGTGCGCGAGATGAACCCGACCGCCAACGTCTGGCGCGGCCCGGGCGCACCGAGCCCGCTGCCGGCCGCGCACCGCGACATCGACGGCATCGAATTCGAGGCGATCGGCGGCGGCACGCTGAGCTTCGCCCAGATGGTCGAGCGGACCTATGCCGACGGCATCCTGGTGCTGCACCGCGGCCACGTGGTCTGCGAGCGCTACGCCGGCGCGCTGACGCCGGAGCGGCCGCACCTGGCGATGTCGGTCACCAAGTCCTTCGTCGGCACGCTGGCGGCCATCCTGGCGGCCGAAGGCCGGCTCGACACCACGGCGCCGGTCACCCGCTACCTGCCCGAACTGGCCGCCACCGCCTACGGCGACGCCAGCGTGCGCCAGGTGCTCGACATGACCATCGGGGTGCGCTACTCCGAGGACTACACCGACCCGAAGGCCGAGATCTGGGACTACGCCCGCGCCGGCGGCATGCGCGTGCAGGAGCCGGGCTACGCCGGGCCGAAGACCTTTTACGAATTTCTCTCGACGCTGAAGAAGGAAGGCGAGCACGGCCAGGGCTTCGCCTACAAGACGGTCAACACCGAGGTGCTCGGCTGGATCCTGCGGCGGGTCAGCGGGCTGTCGCTGGCCGACCTGCTGAGCCAGAAGATCTGGCGCCGCATCGGCGCCGAGCAGGACGCCTACTTCATGGTCGACCGCATCGGCACCGAATCCGGCGGCGGCGGCCTCAACACCACCTTGCGCGACCTGGCCCGCTTCGGCGAGACGCTGCGCTGCGGCGGCCGCGCGCCCAACGGCGAGCAGGTGATCCCGCCCGCGGCGCTGGCCGACATCGTGGGCGGCGGCGACCCGGCCGATTTCGCGAAGGCGGCCTATCCGCTGCTTTCCGGCTGGTCGTACCGCAACATGTGGTGGATCACGCACAACCCGCACGGCGCCTACATGGCGCGCGGCATCCACGGCCAGAGCCTCTACGTCGATCCGGCCGCCGAGATGGTGATCGCGCGCTACGCGGCCCATCCGATGGCGCCCAACGGCGTCAACGATCCGCTGACCCTGCCGGCCTTCCACGCGGTGGCCGAGGCGCTGATGCGCGGCTGAACGCGCCGATCCACAATCCGGGTGATGCTGCCCGCGCGGTCCGACGCTAAGGTCGGCGGCAGACCGCGTTGAAAGGAACGTCTTCATGCGATCCATGGTCAAGGGCGGTGAGCTCGGCGGGGTGACCAATCTCGATGTGATCGCGCCGGTCAAGGCGGGCTTCATCGACAGCTTCGCCACGATGACCTACGTCGACCGGCTCCAGCGCCTGCTGGATGCGCTCAACGAGTCGCGCCAGAACCTGCACGAGGCGACGCTGTTCGAGGCGCCCTTCCAGGATTCGGTCGCCCGCTTCGGCATCATCCACAGCTTTCGCTACGTGCTCATCGCGCCGCTCCCGCGCACCGATCCGCTGGTCGAGCCCGGGCCCTACTGGCTCTCGCTGAACGTCACCTTCGACGGCGGCTGGGAGCCCTACATGCGGGTCATCTACCGCGACATCGGCTTCCTGCTGGACGCGCTCTTCTGCCATTGCGAGGGCTATCCCGACTCGACCCGATACGACTACGACACCTACTGCCGCTGGGTGCGCGCCAACGAGCAGGCGGCCGGCCTCTTCTACGACGACTCGCCGACCACGCTGTCCGACCAGACCTACCTGTCGGAGGTCGAGCGCATCCAGCGCGAGGAACCCGACGCCGTGGTCGCCGGCCAGAAGATCGCCGCCTACGCGGTGCCGACCGACGCGGCCCGCACCCTGGCGCTGCGCGCGGCCGCGCTGAAGGCGCCGCTGCCGGCGGTCGCGGTCTCGATGCGTTCGCTCGCCGGCCTCTACCGGCTCGCGCCGCTGTTCTCGAGCGCTGCCGAGAAGCGGATCCTCCTGAGCTTCACGCAGAAGGTGCTGCAGGACTTCATCGCCATCCTGCCGGTGCTGAAGACCATCCCCGCATTGCAGCCGGCGATCGCCGCCGCCGCGGACCAGATTGCATGGCTCGCCGGCGCCGTGCCCCCGACGGCGACGCCACCGTTGCCCGACGCCTTCGATGCCGCCAGGCTGCAGCCCGGCATCGTCGGCAAAGATCCCGACACCACCCACGGCGCGATGGTGCTGCTGCGGGTCGTCGATGCCGACCGGGCCGTCGCCTGGGTACAGGCGCAGCCGGCCGGCGGCGACGGCATCCGCCGCAGCCTCGGCTTCACCTATGTCGGCCTGCAGGCGCTCGGCATTCCGACCGCGCGGCTCGATGTGCTGCCGCAGGAGTTCATGGACGGCATGGAGGCGCGCGCCGGCATCCTCGGCGACATCCGCGGCAACCATCCCGACTACTGGCCGCGCCAGCCCCGCTGCGACGAGCGCATGCACAGCGACCCGCTCGACCGCATCGACCTGACGACGGTGCACCTGGCGCTGGTGATGCGCCTGACCGACACCGCCAACAACGCCGACCCGACCGCCGACCTGCATCCGTTCCTGGCCGCCGAATTGCTGAAGCTCACGCCCGCCGCCACCGGCCTGCAGGTGATCGCGGTGCAGCCCACGCGCAGTTGGCGCGAGAACGGTCGCACGCGCGAGCATTTCGGCTTCATCGACGGCATCAGCCAGCCGGGCCTGGCCAAGGTCCCGACGGAGCCGCCGACGCTTGCGCGCGACATGGTCCAGCCGGGCGACATCGTCCTCGGCCATGCCGACAGCCGCGGCGACCTTGCCACGACGCCGGCCGATCCGCTGCTGCTGGACGGCAGCTTCCTGGTGGTGCGCAAGCTGCGCCAGCACGTCGACCGCCTGGAGGCCGCGCTCGCCCCGGTGGCGGACGCCGACCGGCCGCAGGCGCTGGCCAAGATGATGGGCCGCACGCCCGACGGCGACCCGCTGGCCCTCGGCGGCGGTGGCGGCGGCCCGGCGAAGAACGACTTCACCTACGACGCCGACGCCGAAGGCCGCGGCTGCCCCTTCCACGCGCACGTGCGGCGGGTCAACCAGCGCATCACGCCGGCCGCGGGCGAGGCGCCGCTGCCGCGGCTGATGCGCCGCGGCATGTCCTACGGCCCGCGCGGCAACGACCCGGCCACGAATCGCGGCATCGTCTTCATGGCCTACTGCGCCAGCATCGCCGAGCAGTTCGAGACGGTGCAGCGCTGGATCGCGGGCGGCAACAGCAGCGGCGTCGGCTCGGCCACGGCCGACCCCTTCCTCGCGGTGCCGGTGCCGGGCGACAAGCGCACCTTCCGCTACCTGGATGCGAAGGGGCAGGTCGTCAGGGTCGACCTCGGCGACCAGCCGTTCGCCACGCTCGAATGGGGCCTGTACCTTTTCGTGCCTTCGCTGGCGGCCCTGAAAGGCATCGGCGGATTCCGCGCGCAGGGCGTCACGCCGGCCGCCGCACCTGCCGCCGCGCCACCGGCACCGGACCGCTACGAGCCTTGGCGCCGCCTGCTCGAAGACACCGACCCGGTGCGCTCGCCGACCGCCGCGGCCTGGACTGCGGTGCGCGAGAAGCCGGGCGCCCGGCTCGACGCCTGCCCTTACGGCCATCTGCGCGGCAGCCAGGCCGACGTGCTGGAAGTGCTCAAGAACACCGACCAGGCCTATTCGGTTCAGGGCTACGGCCGCCGGATGGCCGACTCGATCGGTCTCAACTACCTCGGCATGGACCGCGACACCGGCCACGCGGTGCAGTCGCCGGTGGTCAACGCGGCGATCGAGTCGATCGACGAGCAGGCCGCCTTCGATGCCGCCCTGCCGCTGGTGCGCCGCGTGCTGGCCGGTTCGCTGGCGCTGCAGCAACCCTTGCCCGACGGCCGCATCCGCATGCCGGTCGACCTGATGACGCTGGCCGAGACCGTGCTCGGCGGCCTGTGCAGCGGATGGCTCGGCCTGCCCGAGGCGCCCGGCACGGCGAACCCCTTCATGGTCATCGGCGGTCGGCTCGACGGCAATCCGATGCCGCCGCGCTGCCCGGGCAACCTGATGGCGCCCTCGTCCTATGTCTTCACGCCGCATCCCTTGCCGGAGGTGGTCGACAGCGGCCGGGTCCAGGGCCGGGCGGCGCTCGCGGCCGTGACCGACTGGCTGGCGTCCGGGCGACCGCTCGGGCCGCTGGCGCAGGCGATCAGGAGCGGGCTGGAGGCCGCGCCCGGCATTCCCGCCAAGGATCTCGACGCCGTCGTCGCCCGCAGCATCGTCGGCGTGATGCTCGGTTTTGCGCCGACCACCTACGGCAACTACCTGCGCGTGATGGAAGCCTGGATCGACGAGCGCACCCTCTGGGACTGCCAGCGACGCTACATCGACGCGGCCGGCACCGACGCCTATGCGCGCGCCCGCGATGCCTTGCGTTCGATGCTGATGACGACCCTGCGCCGCCGCCCGGTACCCGACATGCTCTGGCGCTGCCCGGTCGAGGACGGCCGGGTGGTCGGCGCCGAGGACGGCCAGGACGACGAGCGCCGCATCGTGCTCGGCATCGCCTCGGCGATGACCGATCCGGCGGTGCCCGATGAGATGATGTTCGGCGGCAGCCGCGACCCCGCGAGCCCCGTCAGGACCGAGCACGCCTGCCCCGGCTACGGCATGGGCGTGGGCGTGCTGCTGGCCTTGCTGGCCGGTCTCTTCGAGGTCGGCACCCTGCGTCCGACCGGCTCGCCGGTGCTGATGATGGCGACGCCGCGGGCCGACTGGGTCAGCCGCGCGAGCCCGAGCCCGAGCCCAAGCCCGACCCCGAGCGCAGGGCCTGCGCCTGCGCCAGGTGCCAGTGCATGAGCATCGACTCGAAGGCCGTGCTGGCCTGGTCGAGCAGCTCGTCGGCGTCCGAAGTGCGGCCGTGAAGGAGCGCGATCTCGGCCGCGCAGAGCTGCGTCACCGCGACCTCGTGCGCCGAATCGCGCTGGCGGGCGGTGTGCATGGCCAGATCGAGGTAGCGGCGGGCGGCTTCGGGCCGCTCCAGCGCGACGTCGCGGGCCAGGGCGCGGTAGCTCATCGCGACGCCGATCAGGTCGCGCTGGCGGGCCCGGCGCAGCGCCCGGGCGGCATGCAGGCGCCCTTCCGCGCGGCGGCCGGTGGCGAGCAGCCCTTCGGCCAGCCAGCCGTGGTTGAGCGAGCGGAAGAGGCCGCTCTCGCGCGGCTCCAGCCAGGCGGTCGCCTCGACGATCGCCTGCAGCGACGGCGGCGCCCGCTCCAGCATCCAGCGGGCGTAGCCGCCCATGGCGCGGGCGATCGAGAGCTGCGAAAGACTGCGGGTGTTCTCGGCGATGCGCCCGGATTCGGCCGCCGCCTCGTGCGCCTCTTCCCAGTGCCCCTGCCAGAGCAGCACCGCGCTGCGCAGGCCGTGGGTGCTGGCGCCGACCGCGTGGCCGACGCCGACGATGCACGACAGCGCCTCCTGGAAGCATTCCTCGGCCTGGCCGAACAGGCCGCGGTCGCCCAGCACGTAGGCGCGGCAGACCAGAGAAAAGGCCAGCCCGACATTGGTCCGGGTGCCGCTGCGATGCTGGCGCTTGACCGCGATCGCCCGGTCGAGCATCTCGAGCGCGCGGCCGTAGCGCGCCGCCGACGCATGGATCTCGCCCAGGGTGGCGACGATCTGCACCGTCAGCCGCTCGTCGCCGGCGCGTTCGGCATCGACCAGCGCGCCTTCACCATGGACGATCGCGGGGCGCGCGTCGCCGATGCCGTAGCACATGTAGGCCAGCCAGTAGCGCGCCCGCGACACGGTCTCGATGTCGCCGAACTGCTCGGCCAGCCGCAGCGCGTGCTCGGCCAGCGCCATCTCGCCGCGCGACGGGTCGTAGACCCCGACCAGCGCCAGCCGCTGCAGGATCGCGACCCAGCGCCGCGCGCCTTCGGGCGTGGCCGGCAGCCGGTCGAGCGCGGCCAGCGCGGCGCGGTACTGGGCGCGGGCGCGGTC
>NZ_LMUW01000076.1 GCF_009765735.1 Xenophilus sp. L33 | reverse complement strand
CAGCCGCCACCGCCAGCGCCCCGGCCGTTTCGCCGACGCCGGCGCCCGCACCGGTCGCGGTGCCGGCCGCTGCCGCGCCGCCCGCCTTCGTGCCCTCGGTCGCTCCGCTGGATTTCGACCTCGAGATCAGCAAGCCGACGCCGCTCGAGAGCACCTTCCCGGCGACCCTCAGCGCCAGCCTGCCGGAGCCGGTGCGCGACACCAACTTCGACACCACGCTGCAGGAACCGCCGCGCACCGCACCGGGCGCACTCAGCCTGAACGGCAGCGCTCCCGTCCACCGCCTCGATCTCGAGAACGACTTCGACACCGCCCCCGGCCCGCTCGAGTCGGTCACCCGCCCTGCCGCGCCGGCGCCGACCCCGGTCCTGGCGCCCGCCCTGGCCATGGGCGACGACGACAGCGACAAGACCCAGCCCGCGCCGCTGCGCAGCAGCCTGCCGGCCGATTCCGGCTTCATCGAGTTCGACATGAGCTCGCTGGCCGGCCTGACCCAGCGCAGCCCGGCCGACACCGAGCGCGGCCGGCTCGAGCCGCTGGACGACAGCGGCGAAAGCCCGCACGCGATCAAGCTTTCGCTGGCGCGCGAGCTGAAGGCGCTCGGCGACGTCGAAGGCGCCCGCTCGCTGGTCGAGGAAGTGGCCGCCGAGAGCAACGGCGACATCAAGGCCGAAGCCAAGCAGTTGCTCGGCCAGCTGCGCTGAGCGGCCATGCGGCCACCGATCCCGCTGTGAGGCTGGCCCTCGGCATCCGCTACAACGGGCAGGCGTACCAGGGCTGGCAGAGCCAGCGCTCGGGACTCACGGTGCAGGACAAGCTGGAGGCCGCGCTCGCGGCCTTCGCCGACCGGCCGGTCTCCATCCTCTGCGCCGGCCGCACCGACGCCGGCGTCCACGGCCTCATGCAGGTGGTGCACTTCGATACAGACATCGAGCGCGCGGCCGTGTCCTGGGTGCGCGGCACCAACCGCTTCCTGCCCGACGACATCGCGGTGCAATGGGCGCAGCCGGTGCCCGACGCCTTCCATTGCCGGGCCAGCGCGCTGGCCCGCCGCTACCTCTACGTGCTGTCGCAGTCGCCGGTGCGGCCGAGCCTGGATGCCGGCCGGGTCGGCTGGTCGATGCATCCGCTCGACGGCGCGGCGATGGAAGCCGGCGCGGCCCACCTGCTCGGCACCCACGATTTCAGCTCCTTCCGGGCCTCGGCCTGCCAGGCCCGCTCGCCGGTCAAGGACCTGCGCCGGATCGCGATCCGGCGCCACGGCGAAGGCGAGCGCTGCCGCTGGCACTTCGAGTTCGAGGCCGACGCCTTCCTGCACCACATGATCCGCAACATCATGGGCTGCCTGGTGCGGATCGGCCGCGGCGACGAGCGCCCCGAATGGATGGCCGAGGTGCTGGCCGCGCGCAGCCGGCTGGTCGCGGCGCCGACCTTCTCGCCGAACGGGCTCTACTTCGTCGGCCCGCTCTACGAAGCGCATTGGGGCCTTCCGGCCGAGGCGACGCTGCCCGGCCCGGCGGCTGCGTATGATCCGCCGCCATGACGGCCGGCCCCGATCTCCCACACCGAACCCGCATCAAGATCTGCGGCCTGACCCGCGAGCAGGACGTGGACGCCGCCGTCGCCGCCGGCGCCGATGCCATCGGCTTCGTGCTCTACCCGGCCAGCCCGCGGGCGGTGACCGTCGAGCGCGCCGCCGCGCTGGCGAGCCGGCTGCCGCCCTTCGTCACGCCGGTGCTGCTGTTCGTCAACGAGGCCGCGCCGGCGGTGCTGCGGGCACTGGCCGCGGTGCCGGGCGCGATGGCCCAGTTCCACGGCGACGAATCGCCCGAAGCCTGCTGGGAAGCCAGCGGCCGCGGACTGCATCGGTGGCTGCGGGCGGCACGGATTCCGGTCGGCGCGGCCGGAGCGGCCTTCGACCTCGTAAAATACGCGTCCGATTACTCCCGCGCCCAGGCCATCCTGCTCGACGCCCATGTCGAAGCGTATGGCGGTGGCGGCAAGGCATTCGATTGGTCACATCTTCCAACCGCCGTCGACGCTCACCTCGTCTTGAGTGGTGGACTCACACCTGCAAACGTGGGCGATGGCATTCGCCGCTTGCGCTCGGCCGCGAAGTCGCTGGCCGTTGACGTGAGCTCGGGCGTCGAGGCCGCGAAAGGCCTCAAGGACGCCGTGAAGATCCGCGAATTCGTGGCCGCCGTCCGGGCGGCCGATGCCTCCATCCGTCACACCTAGCGGCCGCGCCTCGCATCGAGCGGGCGCCGCCGCCCACCGATCCGAGACCATGAACACCTACCAGCAACCCGACGCCACCGGCCACTTCGGCATCTACGGCGGCAGCTTCGCCAGCGAAACGCTGACCCACGCGATCGCCGAGCTTCGCGACGCCTACGCGAAGTACAAGAACGACCCTGAATTCCTCGCCGAATTCCACTACGAGCTGGCGCACTTCGTCGGCCGGCCTTCGCCCATCTACCACGCGGCGCGCACCAGCCGCGAGATGGGCGGCGCGCAGATCTACCTGAAGCGCGAGGACCTCAACCACACCGGCGCCCACAAGGTCAACAACACCATCGGCCAGGCCATGCTCGCCAAGCGCATGGGCAAGCCGCGGGTGATCGCCGAGACCGGCGCCGGCCAGCACGGCGTCGCCACCGCCACCATCTGCGCCCGCTACGGGCTCGAATGCGTGGTCTACATGGGCAGCCAGGACGTCAAGCGCCAGAGCCCGAACGTCTACCGCATGAACCTGCTGGGCGCCACGGTGGTGCCGGTCGAGTCGGGCAGCAAGACGCTCAAGGACGCGCTCAACGAGGCGATGCGCGACTGGGTCACCAACGTCGAGCGCACCTTCTACATCATCGGCACGGTGGCCGGCCCGCATCCCTACCCGACCATGGTGCGCGACTTCCAGAGCGTCATCGGCACCGAATGCATCGAGCAGATGCCGGCCATGCTGGCGGCGCAGGGCATCCCGGGCGACCAGCCCGACGTCGTGGTCGCCTGCGTCGGCGGCGGCAGCAACGCGATGGGCATCTTCCATCCGTACATCGGCTTCGAGAACACCCGGCTGGTCGGCGTCGAGGCCGCCGGCGAGGGCCTCGACAGCGGCAAGCATTCGGCCTCCATCCTGCGCGGCAGCCCGGGCGTGCTGCACGGCAACCGCACCTACCTGCTGCAGGACGAGGACGGCCAGGTGACCGAGACCCACAGCATCAGCGCCGGCCTCGACTACCCCGGCGTCGGCCCCGAGCATGCCTACCTGGCCGACATCGGCCGCGCCGAATACGTCGGCATCACCGACGGCGAGGCGCTCGAGGCCTTCCACTACCTCTGCCGCACCGAAGGCATCATCCCGGCGCTCGAATCGAGCCATGCGGTGGCCTACGCGATGAAGCTGGCGAAGACCATGCGCCCGGACCAGTCGATCCTGGTCAACCTCTCCGGCCGCGGCGACAAGGACATCGGCACCGTGGCCGACCTGTCGGGCGTCGATTTCTACGACCGGCCGTCGATGCGCGGCCTGCAGGTGAAGGGAGGCAAGTGATGAGCCGCGACAACATGTCCACGTCACGCATTGCCGCCACCTTCGAGGCGCTCAGGAAAGAAGGCCGCAAGGCCCTGATCCCCTACGTCACCGCCGGCTTCCCGCAGGCCGACGTCACGCCCGAGCTGATGCACGGCATGGTCGCCGCCGGCGCCGACGTGATCGAACTCGGCGTGCCCTTCTCCGACCCGATGGCCGACGGCCCGGTGATCCAGAAGGCCGGCGAGGCCGCCCTGGCGCTGGGCGTCGTCCTCAAGAAGGTGCTGGCCATGGTGGCCGAGTTCCGTCGCCAGGACGCGCGCACGCCGGTGGTGCTGATGGGCTATGCCAATCCGATCGAGCGCTACGACCTGCGCGACGGCGCGGGCGCCTTCATCCGCGATGCGGCGGCCGCCGGCGTCGACGGCGTGCTGGTCGTGGACTACCCGCCGGAGGAATGCGTGCAGTTCGCCGCCGACCTCAAGGCCGCCGGCATCGACCTGATCTTCCTCCTGGCGCCGACCAGCACCGACCAGCGCATGGCCGAGGTCGGCCGCGCCGCCACCGGCTACGTCTACTACGTGGCGCTCAAGGGCGTGACCGGCGCCGGCAACCTCGACACCGAGGCCGTCGCCCGCATGATCCCGCGCATCCGCGACCACGTCAGCCTGCCGGTGGGCGTCGGCTTCGGCATCCGCGACGCCGCCAGCGCGATGGCGATCGGCGCCAGCGCCGACGCGGTCGTCATCGGCACCCGGATCATCCAGCTGATCGACGGCCAGCCGCGCGAGGCGGTGGTGCCGATCGTGGCCGCCTTCCTGGGCGAAATCCGCCGGGCGCTCGACACGCTGCCGTCTGGCCGATAATCGGCGTCCACCCAAGGAACCCCATGAGCTGGCTCGAAAAACTGCTTCCCGCCAAGATCACGCCCTCCGACCCGAGCGAGCGGCGCCAGATGCCCGAAGGCCTCTGGACCAAATGCCCGAGCTGCGAGACGGTGCTCTACAAGACCGACCTCGAGCACAACCAGAACGTCTGCCCGAGCTGCGGCCACCACCACCGCATCGGCGCCCGGGCGCGGCTGGACGCCTTCCTCGATTCCGAAGGCCGCTACGAGGTCGGGCAGGAAGTGCTGCCGGTCGACCCGCTCAAGTTCAAGGACAGCCGCAAGTACCCCGAGCGGCTCAAGGAAGCCCTCGAGAACACCGGCGAGACCGATGCGCTGGTGGTCATGGGCGGCACGGTGCACAGCGTCAACGTGGTGGTCGCCTGCTTCGAGTTCGACTTCATGGGCGGCAGCATGGGCAGCGTGGTCGGCGAGCGCTTCGTGCGCGGCGTGCAGACCGCGATCGAGCAGAAGGTGCCCTTCATCTGCTTCACCGCCACCGGCGGCGCGCGCATGCAGGAAGGCCTGCTGTCGCTCATGCAGATGGCCAAGACCAACGCCGCCCTCACCCGGCTGGCCAAGAAGGGCCTGCCCTACATCAGCGTGCTGACCGACCCGACCATGGGAGGCGTCAGCGCCGGCTTCGCCTTCGTCGGCGACGTGGTGATCGCCGAGCCGAAGGCGCTGATCGGCTTCGCCGGCCCGCGGGTCATCGAATCGACGGTGCGCGTGACGCTGCCCGAAGGCTTCCAGCGGGCCGAGTTCCTGCAGACCAAGGGCGCGATCGACTTCATCTGCGACCGGCGCGAACTGCGCAAGACCATCGCCAGCACCCTGGCGATGCTGCTGCGGCAGCCGGCCGACGCGGTGCTGTGACGTCTTCGGGCGTTCAGCGCCCGAAGACGAAGGCCTGCGTCATCAGGTTGGCCAGGACGATCGCCACCACCTGCAGCAGCACGATGGCCACCATCGGCGACAGGTCGACCCCGCCCAGTTCCGGCACGAAGCGCCGGAGCGGCCGCACCAGCGGGTTGGCCAGCCGCCCGATCAGGTCGAGCAGCATCGACGACGCGTTCGGCACCCACGACAGCACCGCGTAGACGATCAGCAGCGCGGTCAGCCCCGACACCGCCAGCTGCAAGAGGCCGATCAGCGACACCAGCGGCAGCACCGACCAGCGGATCGCGCCGCCCAGCAGCAACGCCAGCAGCACGAATTTCGCCAGCACCAGCAGCCAGGCGGCGATCGCGCTGGCCAGGTCCCAGCGCCGCACCGGCGGGATCACGCGGCGCAGCGGCAGCACGATCCAGTCGCTGACCGCGAAGATGAAGCGGCCCAGCGGATTGCCGAAAGGCACCCGGTGGTATTGCATGTACAGACGCAGCAGGCAGGCGCCGCCCAGGAGGCCGACGATCACGTCGAGCAGGAACGAGGGAATCTGGTAGAGCATGGCGCGCGGAAATGGAGGGAATGCGATGATAAGCACGCCAAGGTGCATCGATGACGACCCCACCCCTCTTGCGCTCCCTGCCATTGTTCCCGCTCGGGACCGTGCTCTTTCCCGGCGGGCTGCTGCCCCTGCGCATCTTCGAGGTCCGCTACCTCGACATGATCGGCCGCTGCCAGAAGACCGGCGCGCCCTTCGGCGTGGTGAGCCTCACCCAGGGCGCGGAGGTCCGCAAGGCCGGCGCCGAGGCCGAGAGCTTCGCCGGGGTCGGCACCCTGGCGGCGATCCGCGAATTCGATGCGCCGCAGGCCGGCCTGATGCAGATCGAATGCGTCGGCACGCAGCGCTTCCGGCTGCATGCCAGCGCGCAGCAGAAGTTCGGCCTCTGGACCGGCGAGGTCGAGACGCTGGCCGACGACGTCACCATGCCGCTCCCCGACGACCTCCAGCACACCGCCGATGCCCTGCGCCGCCTGGTCGACACGCTCGAGGAGCGCCAGCGCAGCCAGCCCGGCGAACCGGTGCGCCTGCCGATCGGCCAGCCCTACCAGTTCGACGACTGCGCCTGGGTCGCCAACCGCTGGTGCGAGCTGCTGCCGATGCAGGTCGAGCTCAAGCAGCGCCTGATGGAGCTCGACAGCCCGCTGATGCGGCTGGAACTGGTCAGCGACCTGCTGGCGCGCACCGGCATCGCCAAATAGCCGTCCCCGTAGGAAGAAGGCCGGCCCGCTAAAATGGCGGGTTGCGCTTTTGCGCCCAGGCTTCCAATTCCCATGTCCCAAACCACCGACTCTTCCGAGGCCGCACCAGCCTCGGCGCCCATCGACGAGAACCAGCTGATCGCCGAGCGGCGCGACAAGCTCAAGGCGCTGCGTGCCGCGCAGGCCGAAGGCCACGGCGTCGCATTCCCGAACGACTTCAAGCCCGGCCACCGCGCCGCCGCGCTGCTCGCCACCCACGGCGAGACCGAGCCCGAGGCGCTCGAGGCCACGCCGATCTCGGTCAGCGTCGCCGGCCGCATGATGCTCAAGCGGATCATGGGCAAGGCCAGCTTCGCCACGCTGCAGGACGCCACCGAGCGCCTCCAGCTCTACGTCCAGCGCGATGCGGTCGGCGAAGGGGCCTATGCGCAGTTCAAGCGCTGGGACCTGGGCGACATCGTCGGCGCCGAAGGCACGCTCATGAAGACCCGCACCGGCGAGCTGTCGGTCAAGGTCACGAAGCTGCGCCTCCTCACCAAGAGCCTCAGGCCGCTGCCCGACAAGTTCCACGGCATGGCCGACCAGGAGCAGAAGTACCGCCAGCGCTATGTCGACCTGATCACCGACGGCGGCGCCCGCGCCCGCTTCACCGCGCGCAGCAAGGCGGTCAGCGCGCTGCGCGAATTCATGGTGGCGAACGACTTCCTGGAGGTCGAGACGCCGATGCTGCATCCGATCCCGGGCGGCGCCAACGCCAAGCCCTTCAAGACGCACCACAACGCGCTCGACCAGGAGATGTTCCTGCGCATCGCGCCGGAGCTGTACCTCAAGCGCCTCATCGTCGGCGGCTTCGAGCGCGTCTTCGAGATCAACCGGAGCTACCGCAACGAGGGCATCTCGGTGCGGCACAACCCCGAGTTCACGATGATGGAGTTCTACGCGGCCTACTGGAATTACCGCGACCTGATGGACTTCACCGAGACGCTGATCCGCACCATCGCCGAGAAGACGGCGGGCGGCCAGCAGCTGGTCTACCAGGGCCAGCCGGTCGACCTGAGCAGGCCCTTCGAGCGCCTGACGATCCGCGAGGCGATCCTCAAGCACACCGACGCCGGCACCAGCGTCGATGACGCCGTCTGGCTGGTCGACGCGCTGCGGAAATGCGGCCTGACCGAGGAGAAGGACAAGCTCTCGCAGCGCAGCCTGGCCAGCCTGCAGGTCATGTACTTCGAGGAGACGGTCGAGGAGAAGCTCTGGCAGCCGACCTTCATCATGGAACATCCGACCGAGATCTCGCCGCTGGCGCGCGCCAACGACGAGCGGCCCGAGGTGACCGAACGCTTCGAGCTCTACATCACCGGCCGCGAATTCGGCAACGGCTTCTCCGAGCTCAACGACGCCGAGGACCAGGCCGCGCGCTTCAACGCCCAGGTCGCCGCCAAGGACAGCGGCGACGACGAGGCGATGTTCTTCGACCACGACTTCGTGCGCGCGCTCGAATACGGCATGCCGCCGACCGGCGGCTGCGGCATCGGCATCGACCGGCTGATGATGCTGCTCACCGATTCGCCCAGCATCCGCGACGTCATCCTGTTCCCGGCCCTGCGCCGCGAATCTTGAGCACGCGCGCGCCGGCGATCGGGATCGACTTCGGCACCTCGAATTCGGCGGCGGCCTGGGTCGGCAACGACGGCCTCGCGCAGGCGCTGGCACTCGAAGGCAGCGCCACCGCGATCCCGACCGCGATCTTCTTCAACCTCGAGGAGCACACGACGCACTTCGGCCGCGAGGCGATCGCGCTCTACCTGGCCGGCGTCGACGGCCGGCTGATGCGCTCGCTCAAGAGCATCCTGGGCAGCTCGCTGATGCGCGAGCCGACCGAGATCGGTGCCCGGCAGGTGAGCTTCGAGGACATCATCACGCTCTTCCTCTCGGAGCTGGGCACGCGCGCGCGGCAGCAGATGGGCGCGGCGCCGGGCCGGGTGGTGCTCGGCCGGCCGATCCGCTTCGTCGACGACGACGATGCCCGCGACGCCGAGGCCGAAGCGAGCCTGCGCCGCGCCGCCGAGAACGCCGGGCTCGGCGAGGTCGCCTTCCAGTACGAGCCGATCGCCGCCGCCTTCGACTACGAGCGCCGCGTCGGCCGCGAATCGCTGGTGCTGATCGTCGACATCGGCGGCGGCACCTCCGACTTCACCGTGGTGCGCCTCGGCCCCGACCGCATCGCCCGCCCCGACCGCGCCGATGACGTGCTGGCCACCACCGGCGTGCACATCGGCGGCACCGACTACGACCAGCGTCTGAGCCTGGCCTGCGCGATGCCGCAGCTGGGCCTGCGCCACATCGGTCCGCAGGGCCGGGAAGTGCCCAGCCGCACCTTCTTCGACCTCGCGACCTGGCACCTGATCAACTGGCTGCAGACGCCGAAGTCGATCCGCCAGGTGCAAGGCCTGCGCAGCAGCTACCTGGACACCCGCCTGCACGACCGGCTCATGCACGTGCTGGAAGAGCGCCAGGGCCACCGCATCGCCAGCGAGGTCGAGGCCGCGAAGATCCGCAGCTCGGTCGGCGGCGACGCGGTCGCCATCGACCTGTCCTGCGCCGAGCCCGGCCTGCACGCCGAACTGAGCGCCGCCGACCTGGCGCGCCACCTGGCCGCACCGCTCGAAGGCGTGGTCGCCTGCGCGCTCGACTGCGTGCGGCGCGCGGGCATCGGCGCCGGTGCGCTCGACGCGATCTACCTCACCGGCGGCTCGTCGGCGCTGCGGCCGTTCCAGCAGGCCCTGCGTGCCGCCTTCCCCGGCGTCGCGCTGGTCGAGGGCGACCTGTTCGGCGGCGTCGCGGCCGGGCTGGCCTACACCGCGGCGAACGCGACCCGCAGGCCCGCCGCGCAGCTCGCATGAGGTATCTCGCCGCGTATCCCGCGGCGCTGCGGGCCCAGGTCGAGCAGCTGCGAGCCGAGGGGCGGCTGGGCGACTGGCTGCTGCAGCGCTACGGCGCGGTGCACGGCATCCGCACCGACCGCGCGCTCTACGACTACGTGAGCGAGATGCGCAACGAGTTCCTGCGCAACGCCGAGCCGCTCTCGAAGGTGGCCTTCGACAACAAGCTGCACGTGATCCGCAACGCGCTCGGCACCCACACGACGGTGTCGCGGGTGCAGGGCAGCAAGCTGAAGTCCAAGCGCGAGATCCGGATCGCCAGCCTGTTCAAGGAAGTGCCGATCGAATGGCTGCGGATGATCGTGGTGCACGAGCTGGCGCACCTGAAGGAGCGCGAGCACGACAAGGCCTTCTACAACCTGTGCACCCACATGGAGCCCGACTACCACCGCTTCGAGCTCGACCTGCGGTTGTACCTGACGCACCTCGATGGTGGCGGCCAGCGGCTCTGGACGCCTTCCGCCTAGAGGTTCAGGCCAGTGCCTTGGCCTTGAGCCGGGCGAATTCGTCGGTGTTGATCGTCCCGGTGTCGAGCAGCGCCTTGGCGTCGGCGATCTGCTGGGCCGGCGACTTGCCGGCCACGCCCTGGATGTAGGCTTCGGTCTGCGACTTGGCCCGCTCCAGGCTGGCGCGCTGGCGCGCCGCCATGCCGCGTCCGCGGCCGATCACGTAGGCGATCGCGGTGAGACCCGGAATGAACACCAGGCCGATCAGCCACAGGGCCTTGAAGCCGCCGCCCAGCTCGCTGTCGCGGAACAGGTCGACCACGATGTGATAGAGGATCAGCAGGTAGGCGATGAAGACGAAGGTCGAAAAGATCAGTTCGATCAGGTCCCAGAAATTGCTCATTGCTTCACCTTTGAAAGACCGGATTGGAACATGGGTCCAACCACCGATTCATGACACGGCGGCGGCCTCGGTCTCTTCGGCGACCCGCGCGAGGGCCTGCCGATAACCCTGCGACCGCGTCAGCGCGTCCCAGCCCAGCGCGTCGCCGCGCGGCAGCAGGCTGCGCCGGCGCGCCTCGCCGGCGGCGTCCGGTGTCCAGCGGCCGCTCCTCTCGGCTTCGGCGAAGCCGTCGAGCAGTTCGTCGAGCGGCAGGCCGTCGCCGATGCTCTGGTTGCACAGCAGCGCCAGGTCGCAGCCGGCCTCGAGCGCGGCCAGCGCGGCGTCGGTGTAGCCGAGCTGGCGGCCGTCGATCCAGCGGGCGGCTTCCATGCTCAGGTCGTCGCTGAAGATGGCGCCGTCGAAGCCGAGCCGGGACCGCAGGATCTGCTTCAACCACTTCGACGAGAAGCCCGCCGGCCGCGCATCCACCTTCGGGTAGATGACGTGCGCCGGCATCACCGCCGCCAGCGTGCCCTGCAGCCAGTCGTAGGGCCGCGCGTCGTCCGCCAAGATCGCCTTGAGGCTGCGCCGGTCGACCGGGATCGCCACGTGCGAATCGGCCTTGACGAAGCCGTGCCCGGGAAAGTGCTTGCCGCAGTTGGCCATGCCGGCCTGCAGGAGGCCGTGCATCAGGCTGCGCGCCAGCATCGCGACCACGCGCGGGTCGCGCTGGAAGCTGCGGTCGCCGATGACGCTGCTCTCGCCGTAGTCCAGGTCGAGCACCGGCGCGAAGCTGAAGTCGACGCCGACCGCGCGCAGCTCGCTGCCGAGCACGTGGCCGCAGGCCATCGCCGCCTGCGTCGCCCGCAGCGGATCGCGCAGCCACGCCTCGCCGAGCTTGCGCATCGAAGGCAGGCGCGTGAAGCCGTCGGTGCGAAAGCGCTGCACCCGGCCGCCTTCGTGGTCGACGCAGATCAGGACGTCCGGCCGCAGCGCCTTGATCTCGGCGTTCAGCGCGCTCATCTGCGCCCGGTCGCGCCAGTTGCGCGCGAAGTGGATCACGCCGCCGACCCGCGGATCGGCCAGGCGGCGGCTGTCGGCCGCGGTCATCTCGGTGCCCGCGACGTCGACGATCAGCGGGGCGTGGGGGACTCGTTCGTTCATGCTTCCTTGCGCTCGACCACCACGAAGCTGGCCGCGTAGTCGGTTTCGTCGGTCACGGTGACCAGGGCGCTCAGGCCCTGCGCCTCGAACCATTCCTTCAGGCGGCCGTGCAGCACGATCACCGGCTTGCCGCTCTTCAGGTTGGCGATCTCGCACAGGCGCCAGCTCATCGGCATGCGCATGCCCAGGCCGATCGCCTTGCTGAAGGCCTCCTTGGCCGAGAAGCGGGTCGCCAGGTAGCGCAGGCCACGCTGCGGCCAGCGGGCGCTGCGGGCCTGCCAGACCGCGAATTCGGCATCGCTCAGCACCTTGCGCACGAAGCGTTCGCCCTGGCGCTCGTAGGTGGCGGCGATCCGCCGGACGTCGCAGATGTCGGTGCCGATGCCGTAGATCACGGACGCACCGCGCTCCGTCCGGCCTCGGCGATGCGCTGCAGGTATTCGCGCGTGGCCGCTGCGTAGCCCAGCTCCAGCGCGTCGGCGACGAAGGCATGGCCGATCGACACCTCGCGCACCCCCGGTACCGCCCGCAGGAAGGGCGTGAGGTTGTCGCGGCTCAGGTCGTGGCCCGCGTTGACCTCGAGGCCGACGGCGAGCGCCGCCCGGGCCGTGTCGGCATAGAGGCGCAGCACCGAATCGGCGCGGGAGGTGTCGCGCGAGGCGGCGTAGCCCTCGGTGTAGAGCTCGACCCGGTCGGCGCCGATCGCCTTGACGGCGGCCATCATGTCCGGCTCCGGGTCCATGAAGAGACTGACCCGCACGCCCAGCGCCCGGGTCTCGGCGATCAGCGGGCGCAGCCGGTCGGCATCGGCCGGGAAGCTCCAGCCGTGGTCGCTGGTCGGCTGGTCCTCGCTGTCGGGCACGAAGGTGGCCTGGTGCGGCCGCAGCTCGCGCACGAAGTCCATCAGGTTGTGGAAGGGATTGCCCTCGATGTTGAATTCCGCGTCCGGCCAGTCGCGCTCCAGCAGCGCCGACAGCTCGTGCACGTCCTGCGGCCGGATGTGCCGCTCGTCCGGCCGCGGATGCACCGTGATGCCGTGGGCGCCGGCATCCAGGCACAGCGCCGCGGCGAACAGCACGCTCGGGATGCCGAGCGGCCGCGTGTTGCGCACCAGCGCGACCTTGTTGAGGTTCACCGACAGCGCGGTGGTGGCGTTCGAAAGGCTCATAAGGCTTGCAGGTCCCGCATCATCTGCCGCGTACGCAGCGTTGCAACGCCGCAATGGTAGTTGAGCAGCACCCGCAGCTGGCTGCGCAGCGCGCCGCCGATGCCGGCGCACACCCGCAGGGTCGAGCTGAACGGCGCCTCGTCGTCGAGCGCCGCCTGCAGCGCCAGCCAGTCGGCGCCGGCCAGCGCCGGCTCGTCGTCGATCGCCCGGCGCAGGCCCGCCTCGGGCAGCAGCGCGTAGCGGGCCGCCGGCTGCAAGGGCGCCAGGGTCAGCGTCTCGGCGTCCAGCGCGGGCAGCAGCCCGACCTCGCGCAGCACCAGCAGTTCGAAGGCCCGGAGCGCCGCCGCGTGCGTCGCCGCCTGCGCCGCCGCATGGTCGCCGGCCAGCACCTGCACCACCGCCGCGTAGGCGTCGAACAGCGCCTGGTGCGGATCGTCGCGCGCCAGGAGGCGCAGCAACAGCTCGTTGACGTAGTAGCCCGAGAGCAGCGCCTCGCCGGTCGGCATGACGTGGCCGCCCATCCATTCGGCCGCCTTGAGGGTGCGGATCTCGGCCTCGCCGGTGAAGGTCACCTGCAGCGGCTGCAGCGGCAGCAGCACCGGCCGGAAGTTGGAGCTCGGACGCTTCGCGCCCTTGGCGACCAGCGCGATGCGTCCGTGGTGCCGGGTGAAGACCTCCAGGATCAGGCTCGACTCGCTCCAGTCGTAGCGATGGAGCACATAGGCCGGCTCGTGCGAAACCCTCTTCAGGGCCACTCACTCGTATCCGAAAGAGCGCACGCGGGCCTCGTCGTCGGCCCAGCCGGAGCGGACCTTGACCCACAGCTCGAGGAACACCTTGGCGTCGGCCAGCTTCTCGAGCTCGACCCGGGTTTCCATGCCGATGCGCTTGATGCGCTCGCCCTTGTCGCCGATGACCATCGCCTTGTGGCCATCGCGCTCGACCACGATCGTGGCGGCGATGCGCAACAGGCGCTTCTGGCCCTTCTTCTGCGGCGGCTCTTCCTCGAACTTGTCGATGACCACGGTCGAGGTGTAGGGCAGCTCGTCGCCGGTCAGGCGGAACAGCTTCTCGCGCACCAGTTCGCCGGCCAGGAACTTCTCGCTGCGGTCGGTGAGCTCGTCCTCGGCGTAGAACCAGTCCTGCTCCGGCAGGTATTTCTCGCAGATGCCGAACAGGCGCTCGACGTCCTTCGCGTTCTTGGCCGACATCGGCACGATCTCGGCGAAGTCGTGCTTGGCCTGCATCGTCTGCAGCCAGGGTGCGATGTCGCCGCGCCGATGCACGTTGTCGAGCTTGTTGGCCAGCAGCACCGTCGGGATGCCCTTGCCGAGCAGCTTCAGCACCCGTTCGTCGGCCGGCGTGAAGCTGCCGGCCTCGACCACGAAGAGGATCAGATCGACGTCGCCGACCGCGCCCTGCACGGTCTTGTTGAGCGACTTGTTCAGTGCGTTGGCGTGCAGCGTCTGGAAGCCCGGCGTGTCGACGAAGACGAACTGGGTCGCGCCGAGGGTGCGCATGCCGGTGATGCGGTGCCGCGTGGTCTGGGCCTTGCGCGAGGTGATGCTGATCTTCTGGCCGACCAGTGCATTGAGCAGCGTCGACTTGCCCACGTTGGGCTTGCCGACGATGGCCACCAGGCCGCAGCGGCGGCCGGCGGCCGCCTCGTCGTCGGGGGCGGAGGGAACGGAGTCTTCGGTTTCGATCATGGGGATGCCTTTGCGCCTCGCGCCTTGAGCCGGATCAACATGGCCGCCGCGGCGGCCTGCTCGCCCGCCCGGCGCGAGCCGCCGATGCCGCGCTCGCGCAGGTCGAGCTCGACCACGGCGCACTCGACATCGAAAGTCTGCTTGTGGGCCGCGCCCAGGGTGCCGAGCACCTTGTAGACCGGCAGCTTCATTTTGTGACCCTGCAGCCATTCCTGCAATTCGGTCTTCGGGTCCTTGGCAGCCGCGTCCATGCGCGGGTTGATCTCGACCGCCGCGAAGAGCCGGCGTACCAGCGCGTCGGCGGCGCCGAAGCCGGCGTCCAGGTAGACCGCGCCGATCACCGCCTCGAGCGCGTCGGCCAGGATCGACGGCCGCGCCGGGCCGCCGGAGCGGGCCTCGCCCTCGCCCAGGCGCAAGAGCGGCGACAGCGCCAGCTTCAGGGCCAGCCGGTGCAACGTGTCCTGCTTGACCAGGTTGGCGCGCACCCGCGAGAGGTCGCCTTCCGGCAATTCGGACAGCCGCACGTAGAGCAGGTGCGCGACCGCCAGGTTGAGGACCGAGTCGCCGAGGAATTCGAGCCGCTCGTTGTGGTCGGCGGAAAAACTGCGATGGGTGAGCGCCTGCTGCAGCAGGCGCGGGTCGGTGAAGCGATGCTGCAGCCGCTCCTGCAGCGCGTCCAGGGGCCCGCCGCTCACGACGCACGCGGCGCCAGGCCGGCCTGCGAAGGGCTGAGCCCAGCGGGAGGAGCGTTCATCTACTGGGACTGGCCCTGGTACTTCAGCGTCAGGAAGGCCGGGCCGACCAGGTGGATCTCACGCTCGTAGGCGAACGCGACAACGACCTTGTCGCCTTCCTTGCGGACGTCCAGGTCCTTGCCGCTGACCGAATGGAAGTCGTCGATCGACTGGGCACGGTCGAAGATCGCGCGCACCTCGGGCACCGTCGTGCCTTCCTTGGCCTTGTTGGCGGCCTTGGTGATCGCCTGATACTCGATCACGGTCGGGATGACCTGCGCCACCACGACGCCGATGCACGCCAGCACGACGGCCACGAAAAGCAGCCCGATGAAGGAAATGCCGCGCTGGTTCTTCTTTGTCCGCATTGCTCTCATGCTGTCCCTCGATCAATACCGAATGCTTATTGGAATGTGCCGATGCGCTTGAGATTGCTGAAATTCATCCAGATCAGGAATGCCTTGCCGACGATGTTCTGGTCCGGAACGAAGCCCCAATAGCGCGAGTCGAGCGAGTTGTCGCGGTTGTCACCCATCATGAAATACTGACCGGGGGGAACCTTGCACACCACGCCTTCAACACTGTAACGACAATTTTCCTGATTCGGAAAGGGCATGATCTCGGCTTCCGACAGTCCGGCCCGGCGAGTGTCGTCATTCAGCAGCAGATGCTCCTTGCCGCCGAGGTTCTCGCGGTACTGCTTGAGGTAGCGCATCGTCTCCTCGTCGAAATAGTCGGGGACCTCTTCCTTGGGAACCGGCTGGCCGTTGATGGTCAGCTTCTTGTTGAGGTAGGACACCTCGTCGCCCGGCACCCCGACCACCCGCTTGATGTAGTCCATGCTGGGCTTGGGCGGGTAGCGAAAGACCATCACGTCGCCGCGCGCCGGCGGCGTGCCGTCGGTGATCTTGGTGTTGATGACCGGCAGCCTGAGGCCGTAGACGAACTTGTTGACCAGGATCAGGTCGCCGGTCAGCAGCGTCGGCATCATCGAGCCGGACGGGATCTTGAAGGGCTCGAACAGGAAGGAGCGCAGCAGGAACACCGCCAGGATCACCGGGAACAGCCCGGCGGTCCAGTCCAGCCACCAGGGCTGCATGATCAGCCGCTCGCGCGCCTTCGGCTCGACCGTGTCGACCTGGGTGATGCCCTGGCGCGCCAGTTCGGCGCGCCGCTCGGCCAGCGCGGCGTCGAGCTTTTCGGCGGCGCGGCGCCGCTTCGGCAGGAAGTAGAAGCGCTCGGCCAGCCAGTAGATGCCGGTCACCACCGTCGCCAGGAACAGCAGCAGCGCGAAGTTGCCTTCGACCGCGCCGAAATACCAGGCGCCGATGTAGCCGACGAAGGCGGCGAGGATCAGGGAAGTGAGGAATGCCATGTTTCAGTCTTCGACTTGCAGGATCGCCAGGAAGGCCTCTTGCGGGACTTCGACCGAACCGATCTGCTTCATTCTTTTCTTGCCCGCCTTCTGCTTCTCGAGGAGCTTCTTCTTGCGGGTGATGTCGCCGCCGTAGCACTTGGCCAGGACGTTCTTGCGAAGGGCCTTGATTGTCTCACGCGCGATGATGTTGACCCCGATCGCCGCCTGGATCGCGACGTCGAACATCTGGCGCGAAATGATCTCGCGCATCTTCGACACCACCGCCCGGCCGCGGTACTGGCTCTGGCTGCGGTGCACGATGATCGACAGCGCGTCGACCTTCTCGCCGTTCAGCAGGATGTCGACCTTGACGACGTCGGACGCCCGGTATTCCTTGAACTCGTAGTCCATCGACGCGTAGCCGCGGCTGATCGACTTCAGCTTGTCGAAGAAGTCGAGCACGATCTCGCCGAGCGGCATCTCGTAGGTGAGCATCACCTGGCGGCCGTGGTAGGCCATGTTCATCTGCACGCCGCGCTTCTGGTTGGCCAGCGTCATGACCGCGCCGACGTATTCCTGCGGCATGTAGAGGTGCACCGTGACGATCGGCTCGCGGATCTCCGCCATGCGCCCGACGTCGGGCATCTTCGACGGGTTCTCGACCATGATCACCTCGCCGTCGCTCTTGGCCACCTGGTAGACCACGCTCGGCGCGGTCGTGATGAGGTCCTGGTCGAATTCGCGCTCCAGCCGCTCCTGCACGATCTCCATGTGCAGCAGGCCCAGGAAGCCGCAGCGGAAGCCGAAGCCCAGCGCCTGGCTCACCTCGGGCTCGTAGCGCAGCGACGAGTCGTTGAGCTTGAGCTTCTCGAGCGCGTCGCGCAGCGAGTCGTACTCGCTCGCCTCGGTCGGGTAGAGGCCGGCGAAGACCTGCGGCTGGATTTCCTTGAAGCCGGGCAGCGCCTCGGTCGCGGTCGCCGCGGCGCCGCCGGTGCCGGGCTTGATCAAGGTGACCGTGTCGCCGACCTTGGCCGCCTGCAGTTCCTTGATGCCGGCGATGATGTAGCCGACCTCGCCCGCCTCGAGCGATGCGCGCGGCTCGTTGGCCGGCGTGAAGACGCCGATGTTGTCGGCGTTGTAGGTCGCGCCCGACGCCATCATCTTGATGCGCTCGCCCTTGGCCAAGCGGCCGTCGACCACGCGCACCAGCATCACGACCCCGACGTAGGCGTCGAACCAGCTGTCGATGATCATCGCGCGCAGCGGGCCCGCGGGATTGCCGCGCGGCGCCGGCATGCGCGCCACCACCGCCTCGAGGATTTCGTCGATGCCCATGCCGGTCTTCGCGGAGCACGGGATCGCGTCGGTCGCGTCGATGCCGATCACGTCCTCGATCTCGCTGCGCGCGTTGTCGGGATCGGCGTTCGGGAGGTCCATCTTGTTGAGCACCGGCACCACCTCGACACCGAGGTCGAGCGCGGTGTAGCAGTTGGCCACCGTCTGTGCTTCCACACCCTGGCTCGCATCGACGACGAGCAGCGCGCCTTCGCATGCGGACAGCGAGCGACTCACTTCATAGGAGAAGTCGACATGGCCCGGCGTGTCGATCAGATTGAGGTTGTAGACCTGCCCGTCACGGGCCTTGTAGTGCAGCGCGGCGGTCTGCGCCTTGATGGTTATCCCACGCTCTTTCTCGATGTCCATCGAGTCGAGAACCTGCGCTTCCATCTCGCGTTCGGCGAGGCCGCCGCAACGCTGGATCAAGCGATCTGCGAGCGTCGATTTGCCGTGATCGATGTGCGCAATGATCGAAAAATTTCTGATGTGATTCATCAACGGGAACGCTTAAGTACTTGAATTGGCTCGTACGCAGAACGCGACAGGCAAGAAAAAAGGGCGCGTCCGCAAGAGACGCGCCCTGAACCAACAAGCAATGGCAACTGCAGTAGTTGGAACTTCATTGTAGGCAAAAAGGGGGGCTCGTACAGTCGGGCCGGGGCCGGTGAAGCGTCGTTGCAGGTCAGCAACATGGGACTTATCAACAACTTGTCCACACGAACGGTGGAGCAATCGCTTAACAACTTGTGGGCGAACTGTGGAGCGCCGGTGGACGGGTGAATGGAATCTCGCATCGTGAAGCACTCAAGGCGGCTTATGCAACGAGCGAGGACCGAAGGGGCCCTATTCTACCGAAATCCATCCTTAGACCCGTTTTAAGTTAGCGAACGCCAACCCAAATCGATGGTTCGGCGGCCCAAAAAATTTTCTCGACGGTGCAGCCAAGGCGCGACAGCGGGCCGAAAAATGGCCCCAAACCCGACTGACGGGTGGGGCCACTCGACCGGCCGGCGCGGTCAGCGGGCAGGCCGGACCAGCGCGTACTGGGCCCAGTCGCCGCGGTGGAAGAGGATGCTGATCGGCTTGGTCTTGTCGATCTTGGCCAGCACGCCGTCGAATTCCTTGACGCTGGACACCTCGACATTGCTCACCGCCAGCACCACGTCGCCCTCGCGCAACCCGGCGCGGGCGGCCGCGTCGGAGGCCGCGTCGATCCGCACGCCGCCCTTGAGCTTCATGTCCTTCTTCTGGGCCTCGGTGAGGTCGCTCAGCGTGAGCCCCATCGATTGCGCGGCGACCGACGCCGGCTTGGCGGGCGCCTCGGTCGGGTCGCCGGCGACCGCGGTCGGCTTGTCGGGTTCGATCTCGGCCACGGTCACGGAGATGTCGCGGCTCGCACCGCGGCGGAACACGGTGACCGTGCTCTTCGTGCCGGGCTTGGTGTTGCCGACCAGGCGCGGCAGGTCGCTCGGCTTGTCGATCGCCTTGCCGTCGAACTTGGTGATGATGTCGCCCGGTTCGATGCCGGCCTTGTCGCCCGGCGAGCCGGCCTCGACGCCGCGCACCAGCGCGCCCTGCGCCTTGCCCAGGCCCAGCGACTCCGCCACGTCCTTGGTGACCTGGTCGATCTGCACGCCGATGCGTCCGCGCGAGACGCGGCCGTTGGTGCGCAGCTGGTCGCTGACCCGGATCGCCTCGTCGATCGGGATCGAGAACGAGATGCCCATGAAGCCGCCCGAGCGCGAGTAGATCTGGCTGTTGATGCCGACCACCTCGCCGTGCATGTTGATCAGCGGGCCGCCCGAGTTGCCGGGGTTGATCGCGACGTCGGTCTGGATGAAGGGCAGGTAGTCGCCGGTGTCGCGCTGCTTGGCGCTGACGATGCCGGCGGTGACCGTGTTCTCGAGGCCGAAGGGCGAGCCGATCGCCATCACCCATTCGCCGACCCGCAGCTTGGACACGTCGCCGACCTTGACCGCCGGCAGGCCGGTGGCCTCGATCTTGACCACCGCGACGTCGGTGCGCTTGTCGGCGCCGACGATGCGGGCCTTGAACTCGCGCTTGTCGGGCAAGGTGACCATGACCTCGGAGGCGTCGTCGACCACGTGGGCGTTGGTCATGACGTAGCCGTCGGTCGACAGGATGAAGCCGGAGCCGACCCCGCGCGGGCGGTCCTCTTCCTGCGGCGGCGACTGCGGACGGTTCGGGCGGGCACCCGGCGCGCCCGGCTGGCGCGGCGCGCCCGGCATCGGCTGGCCGAAGAAGCGGCGGAAGAAGTCCTGCATCTCGGCGTCGGCGTCGCCGTCGCCGCCGGGCACGACCTTCTCGATCGTGCGGATGTTGACCACCGACGGGCCGACCTGGTCGACCAGGTCGGTGAAGTCGGGCAAGGTGCGCACCTGCGCGTGGACCGGCGTCGCCGGCACCAGCGCGGCGGTGGAAGCGAGCGCGAATGCGCAGGCCATCAGGGATGAACGGAGCGGGTTCACCTTGATCTTGAACATCATCGGAACTTCTTTCGTGTCGTCAGGTGGAGTCGATGCGCGCGAATCATTGCGAGCGGACGAGGCTCCGGGTCAGCGTGTCCAGCGTCTGCGGGGGGACTTCGCCGACGGCTGTCAGCCACCAGTCCTTGCCGCTCGCATCGGTCATGCGGCGCGTCATGGTGTAGGTGGCGCCCAGCTCCAGCAGGACCTCGCGCGGCTGGTGAGCCGCATCATAGGGTTCGATGAACAGCGACATCGACGCAAGGCCATCGGAGAAGGTCCACTGCATCGCGTGGCCCTCGCCTTCGCTGCCCATCGGCCGACGCAGCACGCTGACCGGCTTGAAGCCGGCGATCGGCGCCTTCAGCGCCCAGCCCTCGCGCTCGGCGCTGGTGTGCTCCAGCTCCGAGTTCTCGACCCGCCAGCCGGCGGTGCTGTCCATCATCTGCTTGAGCGCGTGGGCCTTGACCGGCGCATCGAGCTGCAGCTCGGAGAAGGCCGACTGCTCGATCACCTTGTTGTCGGACTCGAGCGTCTGCAGCTTGACCACCAGGCCGGAACGGCGCTCGCTCCAGATGCGGTAGCCGAAGCGCAGGCCGTCGCGCGGCTCGATCTGCACCACGTCGGCGTCGCAGCCGGCGACCCGGTCCTGGCCCATCACGCGCACGCCGTAGAACTCGTCGATCGACGAATCGGGCGCGCCGATCAGATTCGGGAACAGCTCGAGGTTCTCGCGCATCTCGCTCTTGACCAGCTTCAGCTCGGGCAGGAAGGTGACCACGTGGTCGTTGCGCCGGAAGGTCGAGCGCGGCGGGCCCGACAGGGCCTCGATGCGCTCCATCTGCTGGTCGCCGTCGGAGACGTGCCAGATGCGCGCGCTCGACAGGTTGCCGGCCGAGGACGAGACCACGAAGGTGCCGATGTAGCTGCGCTGGCGCGACGCGGTGTGCATGCGCTGCAGCCACTCGACCACGCTGAGCGTGGGCGCGTCGCCGCCGGCGGCGCCGGGCGACTTCTTCTGCGCCAGCGCCGGCGGCTGGCCCTGCGCCGCGGCGGCCTGCGCCATGCACAGCGCCATCACCAGAACCAGCAACCCGCGCACGGACAACGGCATCGAGACAGTCATGGATGGGGCGGGCTGGTCATCAACGCGACGGTCGTTCGAAGGTGGCGTTGCGCAGGAAGCCCGAAGGCATCTGCGACGCGCCGCCGGCCTGCTGGTGCGCCTCGAGCAGCTGGTCGAGGCGCGGGTCGCGCAGCATCACCTGCGGACTGCCGTTGCCGATGTCCACGCGGGTCGGCGTGTAGACGGTGGCGACCTGCGGGGCCGGCGCCGTCGGCGCGCTCTGCTCCGCGGCGACGACGACCGCTTGCGGGGCCGGCTGGCTGGGCTGCTGCAGCGCGACCTGCGCGCCGACCGGATGCCCGTCGGGCGCGCCGATCCAGTTCCAGCCGATGGCCGCGGCGGCGGCCAGCGAAGCGACACCGGCGACCAGCTTCCAGCGGAACACCGGCTCGTTGGCGGCTTCGACCGGTTGGGGGCGCGCCGCCCGGACGGGCATCGGGCGGACTTCGGGCACCGCCGCGAGCGGCGGCCGGGCAATCCCTTCGACGGCGGGTTCGGCCGCCAGGCGGCTCTGGAAGCGCGAGAGGAAGGCGGCCGGATCGCTGCAGCTCGCATGCTCGCCCGAGCGCAGCACGTCACCCACCAGGTGATAGGTCTGCCAGGTGGCGCGCAGTTCGGCGCTGTCGGCCACGGCCACCACCACCCGGGCCAGCTCGGCACCGCGCAATTCGCCATCGGCCAATGCCGAGATCTGCTCGTGGACTGTGTTTGTCTGCTTCATTTGATTCACCTGCTTACCAACGCTTGCCCGACTGGTTGTCCAGCAAGGGCTTGACCCTTGCCGATATCGCTTCACGGGCCCGGAAGATCCGCGACCGCACCGTGCCGATGGGACAGTTCATCACCTCGGCGACCTCTTCGTAGCTCATGCCCTCGATTTCGCGCAAGGTCACGGCCTGCCGCAATTCGGCCGGCAATGCCTCCATGGCAGCCTCGACCGCCGCAGCGATCTCCTTGGCCGCCAGCACGGATTCGGGGGTTTCGTCGCTGATTGGTTCGTTTCCCGGCCGGTAAGTTTCATCGTCGTCGTCAGAAGACGAGCGCAGGGCGCTCTCGGTCACGGTCGGGTCGCGCTTCATGTCGACCAGCGCCTTCTTGGCGGTGTTGACCGCGATCCGGTAGAGCCAGGTGTAGAACTGGGCGTCGCCGCGGAACTGGTGCAGGGCCCGGTAGGCGCGGATGAAGGTCTCCTGGGCGATGTCCTCGACCAGGTTGACGTCGCGCACCATCCGGCCGATCAGCCGCTCGATGCGCCGCTGGTACTTGACGACCAGCAGTTCGAAGGCCTTCTGGTCGCCGGCGACGGTGCGCTGGACCAGCAGCAGGTCGGCCTCGCCCGGGCGCGGGGTACCTTCGGGGGCCTCGGCGGCGGCTTCGGCCTCCCCTTCGAGCGGCGTGTCGGCGCCGGTGGCGTCCACGGCATCGGCCGTATCGGACGCCTCGGCGTCATTGGTGCCGGGAACGGCCTGCTCGTCTTCCGGCGGCACGGGAGGTGGCGCTGCGGTCATGGGCGGGTCGGTTGCGGCACGGCCGGCTCGGTGGGTGCCGCAGCCATGGATGGCTGCGAATACAGGGCGCGCCGCAGGTCGTCCCAGTGCGCGGGCGATGCCTGGCGGTCGAGCCAGAGCCAGCGAGCCGGACGGCCCGGCTCGTCCAGGCTCACCAGCAGCAGCGATTGCAGGTCGAGGCTGACCCGGGCCACCGCTGCCGCTCGCGCGGCGCGGCCGCCGAGCGACCACCGGCGGCCGTCGAAATCGAGCACGACCGCCTCGTCCTGGCGCGCCAGGCCACGCCGGACGGCCATCGCCGCGGCCAGCGCGCTCGACAGCAGGAGGCCGCTTCGCCAGCCGAAGTCGGGCGCCTGCACGCAGGCCAGGAGTGCGCCGGCCGCGCCGCAGCCCCACAAGGTCCACAGGAGCCGGCTCGCATAGCGCGAACGCCCCACCGGATAAATCACCGACGGGGCGTTGTGCATGGGATGGAGTCGATCAAGCGCGCTTGAACACCAGCGTGCCGTTGGTGCCGCCGAAGCCGAAGTTGTTCTTCACCGCGATGTCGATCTTCATGTCGCGCGCCTCGTTGGCGCAGTAGTCGAGATCGCACTCCGGGTCCTGCTCGAAGATGTTGATCGTCGGCGGGCTCTTCTGGTGGTGCAGCGCGAGCACGGTGAACACCGACTCGATGCCGCCGGCGCCGCCCAGCAGGTGGCCGGTCATCGACTTGGTCGAGTTGACGACCAGCTTCTTCGCGTGGTCGCCGAAGGAGTTCTTGATCGCGTTGGTCTCGTTGAGGTCGCCGAGCGGCGTCGAGGTGCCGTGGGCGTTGAGGTACTGCACCTGGTCGGCATTGACGCCGGCGTTGGCCAGGGCCGCCTGCATCGAGCGGCGCGGGCCGTCGACGTTGGGCGCGGTCATGTGGAAGGCGTCGCCGCTCATGCCGAAGCCGATCACCTCGGCGTAGATCTTCGCGCCGCGCGCCTTGGCCCGTTCGTATTCCTCCAGCACCACGACGCCGGCGCCCTCGCCCAGCACGAAGCCGTCGCGGTCCTTGTCCCAGGGCCGCGATGCGGTCTTGGGATCGTCGTTGCGGGTGGAGACCGCGCGCGCCGCGCAGAAGCCGCCGAGGCCGAGCGGCGAGATGGTGGATTCGGAACCGCCGGCGATCATCACGTCGGCGTCGCCGTACTCGATCATGCGCGCCGAGGTGCCGATCGCATGCAGCCCGGTGGTGCAGGCCGTGACCACCGCGATGTTCGGGCCCTTGAAGCCGTACTTGATCGACACGTGGCCGGAGATCATGTTGATGATCGAGGCCGGCACGAAGAAAGGCGACACGCGGCGCGGGCCGCGGTTGACCAATTCGGCATGCGTGTCCTCGATCAGCGGCAGGCCGCCGATGCCGGAGCCGATGTTGCAGCCGATGCGCACCGCATCGTCCTCGGACAGCGCGTCGCCGGTGGGCAGGCCGCTGTCCTGCACCGCCTGCATGGCGGCGGCCAGCCCGAGATGGATGAAGCGGTCCATGTGACGCGCTTCCTTCTCGGGGATGTAGTCCTTGATGTCGAATCCACGCACTTCGCCTGCGAACCTGCAGGAGAAGTTGCTCACATCGAACTTGGTGATCGTGTCGATGCCGGAGCGTCCGGCCAACAGGTTGGCCCAGGATTCTTCGACGGTATTACCGACAGGAGCAATGCAACCGAGCCCGGTCACGACGACGCGGCGTTTGGTCATGCCGGCAACCTTTCTGGGAGCTGGGAACGCAAGGCGTGTCCCGGCGTGGCCGTCTCAGGCCTTTTGATTCTTGGTGGCGTAGTCGACGGCGTTCTGCACCGTCGTGATCTTCTCGGCGTCTTCATCGGGGATCTCGATGCCGAATTCGTCTTCGAGCGCCATCACGAGTTCGACCGTGTCGAGCGAGTCCGCGCCGAGGTCGGCGACGAAGGCCTTTTCATTGGTGACCTGGGACTCTTCAACGCCGAGTTGTTCGGCAATGATTTTCTTGACACGTGCTTCGATATCGCTCATTTGGTTCCCTCTGAGGGTTGTAGGTAATCGGTTGATTTTAGCCGGCCGCATTGTGGCATTTGCCGTGCGGCCGTGGGACGAAAAGGTCGGGCGCGCGCCGCGCGCCTACATGTGCATGCCGCCGTTCACGTGGAGTTCCTGGCCGGTGACATAGGACGCCTGCGGCGATGCCAGGTAGGCCACCGCGTGCGCGACGTCGGCCGGCTTGCCGAGGTGGCCGAGCGGGATCTGAGACAGCAGCGCCTGCTGCTGGGCCTCCGGCAGGCTCGCCGTCATGTCGGTCTCGATGAAGCCCGGCGCGACGCAGTTGACCGTGATGTTGCGGCTGCCGAGCTCGCGCGCCAGCGCGCGGGTCATGCCGGCGACGCCGGCCTTGGCGGCCGCGTAGTTGGCCTGGCCGGCATTGCCCGAGGCACCGACCACGCTGGTGATGCTGATGATGCGGCCGTAGCGCTGCTTCATCATCGGCTTGATCACCGCGCGCGAGAGGCGGAAGACGCCCTTGAGGTTGGTGTCGAGCACCGCGTCCCAGTCGGCGTCCTTGAGGCGGGCGGCCAGCATGTCGCGGGTGATGCCGGCGTTGTTGACCAGCACGTGGATCGCGCCGTAGACCTTGACGATCTCCTCGACCAGCGCATCGACGGCCGCGCCGTCGGTGATGTCGAGCGCGCAGCCGCGGCCGCCGTGCGGCGCCAGCGCCGCGGTGATCTTGCCGGCACCGTCTTCGGTGGTGCCGGTGCCGATGACCTTCAGGCCGCGCTGCGCCAGTTCGAGCGCGATGGCCGCGCCGATGCCGCGGGTGGCGCCGGTGACCAGGGCGACCTGGCCTTCGAATTTCGGAGTGCTCATGGGAAGGGCGGCGCTCAGGCGCCGAGCAGTTGACTGGTTTCGGCGCGGCTGGCCGGATCGTAGATGGCGCCGGTCGCCAGTTCGGGGGCGATGCGCTTGGCCATGCCGGCCAGCACGCGGCCCGGGCCGCATTCGATCACCGCGGTGGCGCCGCGATCGCGCAGCGCCTGCACCGTCTCGACCCAGCGCACCGGGCCGGCGGCCTGGCGCACCAGGGCTTCGCGGATGCGCTGCGGATCGGTCTCGACGGCGACGTCGATGTTGTTGACCACCGGAATGCGCGGCGCCGCGAATTCGACCGACACCAGCCGCTCGGCCAGCGCGAGCGCTGCCGGCTTCATCAGGCTCGAATGGAAAGGCGCCGACACCGGCAGCGGCAGCGCGCGCTTGGCGCCGCCGGCCTTGATCACCTCGCAGGCCTTGTCGACCGCGGCCTTGCTGCCGGCGATCACGGTCTGCATCGGATCGTTGAAGTTCACCGCCTCGACCACCTCGGCGCTGCCGGCGCCGAAGCCGGCGGTGACCTCGGCGCAGAAGGCCTTCACCTTGCCGGCTTCCATGCCGAGGATCGCCGCCATCGCGCCGACGCCGACCGGCACCGCCTTCTGCATCGCCTCGGCGCGAAAGCGCACCAGCGGCGCGGCCTGCGCGAGGGTCAGCACGCCCGAAGCCACCAGCGCCGAATATTCGCCGAGCGAATGACCGGCCAGCAGCGCCGGCTCGGCACCGCCTTCGGCCAGCCAGGCGCGCCAGGCGGCGACGCCGGCGACCAGCATCACCGGCTGGGTGTTGGTGGTGAGGGCCAGGTCTTCCTTGGGGCCTTCGTGGATCAGGCGGGCGACGTCCTGGTCGAGCGCGTCGGAGGCTTCGCGCAGGGTCTCGACGACCGCCGGATGGTCGCCCCAGGCGTCGAGCATGCCGACCGCCTGCGAGCCCTGACCCGGGAAGACGAAAGCGAAGGTTGTCATGTGGGTGTCTCCGTGCGCCGCTGCCGCTCGGGCAGGACGCTTTCTATTTAGTAGGTCAGCAGGACCGCGCCCCAGGTGAAGCCGCCGCCGACGCCTTCGAGCATGAGCGTCTCGCCCTTCTTGATCTGGCCCGAGCGCACCGCCGAATCGAGCGCCAGCGGGATCGAGGCGGCCGAGGTGTTGCCGTGGTCGCCCACGGTGACGACCAGCTTCTCGCGCGGCAGCTTCAGCTTGCGGGCGGTGCCTTCCATGATGCGGATGTTGGCCTGGTGGGGAATCAGCCAGTCGATGTCGGCTTCGGTCTTGCCGGCCTTCTTCAGGGTCGCGCGGGCGGCCTCGTCGAGCACCCGGACCGCCAGCTTGAAGACCGCCTGGCCGTCCATGTGCAGCAGCGGCTTGCCGAGGATCTCGCCGCCAGAGACGTGGCCGGGCACGCACAGGATGCCGACGTGCTTGCCGTCGGCATGCAGGTCGCTGGCCAGGATGCCCGGTGTCTCGCTGGCCTCAAGCACCACGGCGCCGGCACCGTCGCCGAAGAGCACGCAGGTCGTGCGGTCGTTGAAATCGAGGATGCGCGAAAAAACTTCGGCACCGACCACCAGCGCGCACTTGGCGCTCCCGGTGCGGATCATCGCGTCGGCGACGGTCAGCGCATAGACGAAGCCGCTGCAGACCGCCTGCACGTCGAAAGCGGCGCAGCCGGCGACGCCCAGCTTGTGCTGCAGGATCGCGGCCGACGACGGGAACACCATGTCGGGCGTCGAGGTGGCGACGATGATCAGGTCGACGTCGGCGGCGCTGCGGCCGGCCGATTCCAGCGCGTGGCGCGAAGCCTCCAGCGCCAGGTCGCTGCTCGTGACTTCGGGCGCGGCGAAATGGCGGGCGTGGATGCCGGTGCGCTCGACGATCCACTGGTCGGAGGTTTCGACGCCGCGGCTGGCCAAGTCGCGGGCCAGTTCGTCGTTGGTCACGCGGCGCGGCGGCAGGTAGCTGCCGGTGCCTGTGATGCGGGAAAAAGGAGTCATCAGACTTGAAGCGCCGCCGCGTCGGCCGGCGCCGCCGGATCCTGCCGCGCAAGCAACGGCGCGGCGTGGGCGATGCGGGCCCGCACGCGATCGAGCAGGTTGTTGCGAGCGGCATCATAAGCGCGATCGAGCGCATGCCCGAAGGCCACCTCGTCGGCCGAACCGTGGCTCTTGAACACGAGGCCGCGAAGTCCCAACAGCGCGGCGCCGTTGTAGCGGCGATGATCCAGGCGTCTCTTGAGCGCCTTTAGCACCGGATAAGAGATGATCGCCGCAAATTTGCTGAAGATGCCGTTCGAATACTCGATGCGCAGGAAGTCCACGATCATCGACGCGACGCCTTCGGTCGCCTTCAGCGCCACGTTGCCGACGAAGCCGTCACACACCACGATGTCCGTCGTGCCCTTGAAGATATCGTTGCCTTCGACATTGCCGTAGAAGTTCAGATCCTGCGAGTTGGCGGCCTTTCGCAGCAGAACGCTGGCTTTCTTGATGGTTTCGCTGCCTTTGATGGCTTCTTCGCCCACGTTGAGCAAACCGACGCTGGGCGACTCGTTGCCGGTCAGCGCCGACACCAGCGCCGAGCCGAGCACCGCGAATTGCAGCAGGTCCTCGGCATCGCAGTCGACATTGGCGCCCAGGTCGAGCACGGTCGTGGCGCCACCCTTGCTGTTCGGCAGCTGCGGCGCGATGGCCGGGCGGTCGATGCCATCCATCGTCTTCAGGAGGTAGCGGGCGATCGCCATCAGCGCGCCGGTGTTGCCGGCGGAAATCGCGGCCTGGGCGGCGCCGTCCTTGACCTGCTGGATCGCGACCCGCATGGACGAGTCCTTCTTCTTGCGCAGCGCGATCTCGATCGGATCGTCCATGCCGACCACTTCGCTGGCGCCGATGACCTTGGCGCGCGGATGCGAGAAGCCGGACAACGCCCCGGGTTCACCGACCAGCAGCAGATGCGCTTCGGCGTGGCGGTCGAGGAATGCGCGACAGGCCGCGAGCGTGATGCGCGGCGCGTGATCGCCGCCCATGCAATCAACGGCCAGCGTGATCACGGGCGGAGGCGAGGAAACGGATGCGGAAGGCGTGACCATCAAAACAAAGGCCCGACGCTACGGCGACGGTAGCTTCGGGCCCTGGCCTTGAAACGACTCTCAGGCTTCGGACTTGGTCTTCAGCACCTTGCGCCCACGGTAGAAACCGTTGGGGCTGATGTGGTGGCGCAGGTGCGTTTCGCCGGTGGTCGGCTCCACGGCGATGCCGGGCACCACGAGGGCGTTGTGCGAACGGTGCATGCCGCGCTTCGACGGCGACTTCTTGTTTTGCTGGACGGCCATGATCGGCTCCTGGAAAAAATGGGTGGGTGGGCTGCGGGCTCCAGGCCCAAGCTCCAAACCATCTTGAGAGATTGTGAGAGCTTGCCGGCGCGCGCGAAGCCCTCGATTATAGCCCAGGAGGTCTGCAGGAGCCAAATTGCCCGGGCCCGGGCGCCTACTTGGGCTTGCGGCCGCGCAACTCGCCCAGCACCGCGAACGGGTTGGCGCGCTGACCTTCGGCGGCGTCGAATTCCGGGTCCGAGGCCGAGAGGCGCGCCGGCTCGGGGCAGACCTCATGCCGCGGTGTCACCGGAATTTCCATCAGCAGTTCGTCTTCGATCAGCGCGTGCAGGTCGAAGTCGCGGCTCGTGACCAGCACGTCTTCCTCGGCCGTCTCGTCCTCGGCCGCGGCGACGTCCTCGTCGGGCGCGAAGCGGAACCAGCGGTCGACCTGCAGCGGGATGTCCACCGGCGCCAGGCAGCGCTGGCAAGTCAGCGGCACTACGGTCTCGGCGTCCAGGTGCAGCCAGGGAACGGCGGCGCCGTCGGCACCGCTGCGGTCCTCGCCCAGCGCGGTCCAGCGGATGGTCGGGGCGGCGGGCGGCTCGGCGCCTTCGGCGGCGGGCGCCAGTTCGGCGCTCAGGCGGTGGAAATCCACGACCGGCTCGACGCCGGACAAGGTGGCGCCGGCTTCGGCGAACGCCTTGACGTCGAGCCGCCGGGGTGCGAATTCTTTGCTCATCCGCGGCAGTCTAAACCGCTCACGCACAATCATGGCCATGCAACGTTCCGTGATCCTCGCCTCGACCTCGCGCTACCGGCGCGAGCTGCTTTCGCGCTTTCGGCTGCCCTTCGACGTCCAGGCGCCGGAGGTGGACGAGACGCCCTTGCCGGACGAGGCGCCGGCGGCGCTGGCACGGCGGCTGGCGCTCGAAAAGGCCCGCGCGGTGGCGCGCCGCTTCCCGGAAGCGGTCGTGATCGGCTCCGACCAGGTCGCCGACCTGGCCGGCGAGCCGCTCGGCAAGCCAGGCGACCATGCGCGCGCCACGGCGCAGCTGCGGCGCATGCGCGGCCAGACGGTCGTTTTCCAGACGGCGCTGGCGGTGGTCTGCCAGGCCAGCGGCTTCGCCGAGAGCGACCTGGCACCGGTGCAGGTGCAGTTTCGCGACCTGGGCGACGACGCGATCGAGCGCTACCTGCGGGCCGAGGAGCCCTACGACTGCGCCGGCAGCGCCAAGAGCGAAGGCCTGGGCATCGCGCTGCTGGAGTCGATCGACAGCGACGATCCGACCGCGCTGGTCGGCCTGCCGCTGATCCGCACCGCGCGGCTGCTGCGCGCCGCCGGCATCGATCTTCTATGAGCGAGGGCAAGCTGTTCCTGGTGCCGGCGCCGCTCGACTTCGGCTGCGACGAGCAGGCGCCGCTGCAGGACGCCCTGCCGCTGGGCACTTTGCAAGCCGCCGCCGGCATCACCCACTGGATCTGCGAGAACGCCAAGTCGGCCCGCGCCTACCTCAAGCGCATCGACGCGGTGTCGCCGCTGGCGGCGCCGCTGCAGGCGCAGCAGATCGTGGAGTTGCCGCGCGAAGTGCACAAGAAGGGCGATCATGCCGGCCAATTCGACGCCAAACCATTGCTGACGCCGGCGCTCGCAGGCCACGATGTCGGCTTGTTGAGCGAAGCCGGCATGCCCGCGGTGGCCGATCCGGGCTCCTCGGTGGCCCGCGCCGCCCACGAACTGGGCATCGCGGTGGTGCCGCTGACCGGCCCCGTGTCGCTGCTGCTGGCCCTGGCGGCCAGCGGGCTCAACGGCCAGAACTTCGCCTTCGTCGGCTACCTGCCGCAGGATGCCCAGGAGCGAATCCAGCGCATCCGCGAGCTGGAGGCGCTGGCGCTGCGCACCGGCCAGACCCAGCTCTTCATCGAGACGCCCTACCGCAATGCCGCGCTGCTGCAGGCGCTGACCCAGACCCTGCAGCACCACACCCGGCTGGCGGTGGCGCACGGCTTGACGCTGGCCTCGGCCAACGTGCGCAGCGAGACGGTCAAGGCCTGGCGTGCCCGGCCGCCGGCGGAGGACCGCGCGCCGGCCGTGTTCGCCATCGGGCGATAGCTTCTTCCTTTCTCCCGAATGACTCCGACCGACATCGGCCGCGCGCCGATTCCCGTTTCCGACCGCATGCGCTGGTCGGCGCGCGCCCAGTTCTTCTGCTCCGGCTTCGTCTTCGCGACCTGGGGCGTGCACATCCCGACGGTCAAGGCCCACTACGGCGTGGACGACGCCCAGCTCGGCCTGGCGATGCTCGCGGCCGGCGTCGGCGCGCTGGTCGGGCTGAGCCAGGCCAGCCGGTGGATCGGCCGTCACGGCGCGCGCGGCATGGCCGCCTTCTGCGGGCCGGCCTACGCGCTGCTGCTCACCGGCCTGATGGTGATGCCCGCCTACGGCGCCCTGCTCGGCCTCCTGGCGGTGTTCGGCGTGGTGACCAGCGTGTTCGACGTCGCGATCAACACCGAGGCGGCGCAGCTGGAGATCCGCGGCGACAAGCCCTTGATGAGCGGCATGCACGGCATGTTCAGCCTGGGCGGCATGGCCGGCGCGATCAGCGGCGGCGCCGCGCTGGCCGCCGGGCTCGATCCGCAATATCACCTGGTGGCGGTGGCGGCGGCGATGGTGCTGGTCACCTGGCTCGCCTCGCGCGGCATGCTGCCCAGCGCGGTCACCGCCTTCACCGGCGGCGACGGCGGCTTCCGGCTGCCGCGCGGCATCCTGGCGCTGCTCGGCCTGCTGGCGGCGCTGGGGCTGATCGCCGAAGGCGCGATCTACGACTGGAGCGTGCTCTACCTGCAGCAGGAACTCGGCAGTCCGCAGCAGCAGGCGGCGCTGGCCTATGCGAGCTTCTCGGCGGCGATGGCGCTGGCCCGCTTCGGCGGCGACGCGATGCGCTCGCGCTTCACGCCGACGGTGCTGCTGCGCGGCAGCGCCCTGCTGGCGGCGGCCTCGATGACGCTGGTGCTGCTGACCGACCTGCCCTGGCTGGCGCTGGTCGGCTTCGCCGGGGTCGGCGTCGGCTTCGCCAACGTGGTGCCGGTGCTGTTCGCGGCGGCGTCGCGGGTGCCGGGCATCGAGCCGGCGCGCGGCATCGCGGCGGTGTCGGCGCTGGCCTATCTGGGTTTCATGGCCGGGCCGCCGGTGATCGGCTTCCTGGCCAAGGCCAGCTCGCTGACCGCGGCGTTGTTCGTGGTGGTGGCCTTCGCCCTGGCGCTGGCCGCGGCGGCGCGCTACAGCGAGCCGGCGGCCTGACCTTCGGCAGGAAAAGCGATCAGCGCAGCGAAGGCGCCGCCTGCAGCGTCTTCACCGAGGCCGCGCCCATCGCGGCGCCGAACTTCTTGGCCAGCTTCTCGGCGACGTTGTCGCGGCGGGTGTAGTCGATCACGTCCTCGGCCTTGATCACCTCGCGCGCCACGAAGTCGACGTTGCCGAGCTGGTCGGCCAGGCCCATGTCGACCGCCTGCTGGCCGGTCCAGAAGAGACCGCTGAAGAGGCCGGGCGTGTCGAGCTTCAGGCGGTCGCCGCGGCCGGTCTTGACCACGGTGATGAACTGCTGGTGGATCTGCTCGAGCATCTGCTGGGCGAAGGCCTTCTGCGAATCGCTCATCGGGCTGAACGGATCCATGAAGCCCTTGTTCTCGCCGGCGGTGAGCAGCCGCCGCTCGACGCCGACCTTGTCCATGAGGCCGGTGAAGCCGAAGCCGTCCATCAGCACGCCGATGCTGCCGACGATGCTGGCCTTGTCGACGAAGATCTTGTCGCCCGCCGCGGCGATGTAGTAGGCGGCGGAGGCGCAGGTCTCCTCGCACACCGCGTAGATCGGCTTGTTGTACTTGGCGCGCATGCGCTTGATCTCGTCGTTGATGATGCCGGCCTGCACCGGGCTGCCGCCGGGCGAGTTGATCAAGAGCACGATGCCCTTGGCGCCGTCGTCCTCGAAGGCTTCCTTCATGGACTCGACCACGAATTCGGCGCTGGCGTCCGCGCCGGCGGCGATCTCGCCCTTGATCTCGACCACCGCGGTGTGCGGCGCCGCCTTGGCATTGGTCGGGGTGGCCCGCGAGACGCCGAACCACACCAGGAAGATGAAGAAGACCAGCCAGGCCAACCGCACGAAGGTCTTCCAGCGCCGGGCGGCCCGCTGCTCGCGCAGCGAGGCGAAGGCCAGTTTCTCGAGCGTCGCGCGCTCCCAGCCGGCGGATTGGGTCGGGTCGTTCAAGGCCATGTTGGGGGTGTTGCCGGATGACAGCGTGGGTTCCGTGCGGATGGACTCTGTCATGTCGAGAGGTCAGAAGACGAGAGGTTGGAGGTTCCAGGAAGTATGCCAGTGCACCACGCCGTCGCTTTCGCTCAGCAAGATCTTGACCAGGCCGCCGCGGCACGGGCCGCCGACGCATTCGCCGGTGTCCGGCCGGTAGACCGCGCCATGGGTGGCGCACATCAGCCAGCGGCCGCTGGCGTCGAAGAAGCGGTCGGGCTGGAAGTCCATTTCCATCGCCACGTGGCTGCAGCGATTGAGGTAGGCCTCAGGCGCGCCCTCGAAGCGGACCGCGAAGGCGCGGCAGGTCTGGCCGCCGAACACCACGTCGAAGGGCACGGCCCGACCGCCGTCCACCAGGTCGGCCGACCGGCAGAGGGCGATGGCCGCGTCCATGGCGCCGTCCTCAGGCGTTCTCGAGCAGCCAGCGCGACAGGTCGGCCACCGAATGGGCGACATGCAGCGGCCCCAGCACCGCGAAGCTGTCGGGCTCGTGCGCACCGTAGCTCACGCCGACGCTGGCGCAGCCGGCATTGACCGCCAGCTGCAGGTCGTGGGTGGTGTCGCCGACCATCAGGGTGCGCTCGGCGCTGACGTCGAGCGCTTCCATCAGTTCCAGCAGCATGCGCGGATGCGGCTTGCCGAAGGTTTCGTCGGCGGTGCGGGAGTCGTCGAAGCGGTCGCCCAGACCGCCGGTGGCCAGCACCTCGTTGAGGCCGCGGCGCGACTTGCCGGTGGCGACCGCCAGCTTGTGGCCGCGTTCGCGCAGCGCGTCGAGCATCGGCAGCACGCCGTCGAAGAGCACCAGGTCGTCCTGGTGCTTCAGGTAGTGGTAGCGGTAGCGGGCGCCCAGCTCGGGGTATTTCTCCTTCGGCACGTCGGGCGCGGCGCGGGCCAGGGCCTCGGCCAGGCCGAGGCCGATCACCC
The DNA here is from genome assembly GCF_009765735.1 of Xenophilus sp. L33. Taxonomy (GTDB): domain Bacteria; phylum Pseudomonadota; class Gammaproteobacteria; order Burkholderiales; family Burkholderiaceae_C; genus Variovorax. The sequence goes on along the minus strand of NZ_LMUW01000076.1, from coordinate 3,429 downwards.
AGGCGGCGTCGCTGGCGCTGGGCTCGGTGCCGCCGACGTCCTTCACCGCGGCCTGGATGCAGCGCACGATCAGCTGGGTCGAATCGTAGAGGGTGCCGTCCCAGTCGAAGGCGATCAGGTCGAAGCGGCGGAGATGAGGTTCGTTCATGGGTTTGGGGAGTCGAGTGCTTCGATGGCGGCGGCTGGCAGCAGCGCCTGCAGCTCCGGCGGCAACGAAGCCTGCAGGGCGACACGTTCGCCGCTCGCGGGATGGTTGAATTGCAGGCGCCAGGCGTGCAGGAACATGCGCTTGAGGCCGAGCTTCTGCAGCGCGCGGTTGCGCTCGAAGTCGCCGTACTTGTCGTCGCCGGCGATCGGATGTCCGGCGGAGGCGAGGTGGACCCGGATCTGGTGCGTCCGGCCCGTCTTGATGGTCACCGCCAGCAGCGACTGCTCGGCCGCCGCGGCCGCATCACCCGGCAACGGGAACCGGGCCAGCACCCGCACCAGCGTGACCGCGTGCATCGCGTCCGGATGGTCCTTGGCGACCACGCGCACCCGGCGCTCGCCCGGCTCGGTCGAGCCCGCGGCGGGCGGCAGCAGGTACTTGGCGAGCGGCGAATCGAGCACCTTGCGGTTCGCCGGCCAGGCGCCCTCGACCAGCGCCAGGTAGGTCTTGCCGGTCTCGCGCTCGCGGAACTGGTCCTGCAGGGCGGTCAGCGCGCTGCGCTTCTTGGCGACCAGCAGGATGCCGGAGGTCTCGCGGTCCAGCCGGTGCACCAGTTCCAGGAAGCGCGCCGCCGGCCGGGCCCGGCGCAGCTGCTCGATCACCCCGAAGCTCACGCCGCTGCCGCCATGCACCGCCACGCCGGCCGGCTTGTCGATGGCCAGCAAGGCGTCGTCTTCCAGCAACAGCGGGAATTCACGGGCTGGCGCGGCCGGTTGCGCGCCCTCCTCGGCCCGCGCGGCGACCCGCACCGGCGGCAGGCGCAGCACGTCGCCGACGGCGACCCGCGTCTCGGCCTGCACGCGGCCCTTGTTGATGCGCACTTCACCCGACCGGATAATCCGGTAGACGTGGGTCTTGGGGACCCCCTTCAGATGCCGGAAAAGGAAATTGTCCAGCCGCTGACCGGCGGATTCTTCGTCGACTGTCAGAAATCTGACTTCTGCCGCTGCGGGGTCCGGCTTCGCACCTATAATGTTTTTCACCAGCGCGGTCATGTAAGTGCTTGATTCATCAGAAGTTTAGAGCACTGTTGAAGGCGCTGCGAGGTCGATGCCGCTTTGGCGCATCAGTCCGCAGGCCACGCGCAAGAGCGCAAGGCGGCGGGCGCTGCATCCGAGTCAAGCCGACGCCCACGAAACACCGATACGGAATACCCCAGCCAGCAGGCCTCCACCTGCCGGCGGATCGAAGCGAGTCCCTTGTGTTGATGCTGCTGATTCAACTGTTCCTGCGCTGGCTGCGGCCAGCGAGCACAGGCATTGAATCTCCGACAGCGCGCGCCACCCCTGCGCCAATAGCTATCGAAAAGATAGCTGATCGACACCGCATCTGGCTCGCGCCCATCCACGCGCCCCCACCCCGCCTGACGTCGAGTTGACTCTCGACGTGGCCGTGCGCGCCTCGCGTGCACAGCCCCTGCAGCCTGGGTCCAGCGGCATTCCTCTGGTTTCGCGAAGCGTCGTCCGTGCATCGTTGGGTCCGTCATGGACCGCAAGAACGATATGAACAGACATAAGGACAACGCATCATGAAACGGATGCTGATCAACGCGACGCAGCCCGAGGAACGTCGCCTCGCCATCGTCGACGGGCAGAAGCTCCTCGACTACGAGATCGAGATCGAAGGGCGCGAGCAGCGCAAGGGCAACATCTACAAGGCGGTCGTGACGCGGGTCGAACCCTCGCTCGAAGCCTGCTTCGTCGACTACGGCGAAGACCGCCACGGCTTCCTGCCGTTCAAGGAAATCTCCAAGCAATATTTCGCCGAAGGCGTCTCCGCCAGCCAGGCGCGCATCCAGGACGCGATCCGCGAAGGCCAGGAACTGGTCGTGCAGGTCGAGAAGGAAGAGCGCGGCAACAAGGGTGCGGCGCTCACCACCTTCATCTCGCTGGCCGGCCGCTACGTCGTGCTGATGCCCAACAACCCGCGCGGCGGCGGCGTCAGCCGGCGCATCGAGGGCGACGACCGGGCCGAGCTCAAGGAGGCGATGGACCAGCTGGAATACCCGAAGGGCGCCAGCATCATCGCCCGCACCGCCGGCATCGGCCGTTCGGCGCCCGAGCTGCAATGGGACCTGAACTACCTGCTCAAGCTCTGGAGCGCGATCGACGGCGCGGCCAAGGGCGGCAAGGGCGCCTTCCTGATCTACCAGGAGTCGTCGCTGGTCATCCGCGCGATCCGTGACTATTTCAATCACGACATCGGCGACATCCTGATCGACACCGACGACATCTACGACCAGGCCCAGCAGTTCATGGCGCACGTGATGCCCGAACATGCGGCCCGCGTGAAGCGCTATCGCGACGACGCGGCGCTCTTCAGCCGCTTCCAGATCGAGCACCAGATCGAATCGGCCTATGCCCGCACGGTGCAGCTGCCGAGCGGCGGCGCGATCGTGATCGACCACACCGAGGCGCTGGTCTCGGTCGACGTCAACTCGGCGCGCGCCATCAAGGGCGGCGACATCGAGGAAACCGCGACCCGCACCAACCTCGAGGCCGCCGACGAAGTGGCCCGCCAGATGCGCCTGCGCGACCTGGGCGGCCTGATCGTCATCGACTTCATCGACATGGACGAGTCGAAGAACCGTCGCGAGGTCGAAAGCCGGCTGCGCGACGCGCTGCGGCAGGACCGCGCCCGCGTGCAGTTCGGCTCGATCAGCAAGTTCGGCCTGATGGAAATGAGCCGCCAGCGCCTGAAGCCGGCGCTCAGCGAGGGCTCGTCGATCCCCTGCCCGCGTTGCGGCGGCTCCGGCCACATCCGCGACACCGAATCGAGCGCGCTGCAGATCCTGCGGATCATTCAGGAGGAATGCCTGAAGGACAACACGGCCGCGGTGCACGTGCAGGTGCCGGTCGAGGTCGCTTCCTTCCTGCTGAACGAGAAGCGCCCCGAGATCGCCAAGATCGAATTGAAGCAGCGCGTCACCGTGCTGATGGTGCCCAACAAGACGCTGGAAACGCCCAACTACCGGCTCGAGCGCCTCAAGCACGACGATCCGCGGCTCGACCACATCGACGCCAGCTACAAGATGGCCGAGGAGATCGAGGATCCGACCTCGGTCACCCGCCGTTCGCAGGAGCCGACCAACAAGCAGACGCCGGTGATCAAGGGCGTGCTGCCCGACGCGCCGGCCCCGGTCGCGGTGCCGAAGCCGGAACCGGTGCGTGCGCCGGTCGCGGCCGCACCCGCGCCGGTCGCCCCGCCGGCACCGGCGGCCG
>NZ_LMUW01000075.1 GCF_009765735.1 Xenophilus sp. L33 | reverse complement strand
CGGCGCTGCAGGCGGCGCTGGCATCGAACGCCGCCGAAGCCTCCCGCGCCGCCGCCGTGGCGCCGCAGCCCGCCGGCAGCCTGGTCGCCGCGCTGCTGGGCGCGCTCGTCGGCGGCCTGCTGCTGAACCTGATGCCCTGCGTCTTCCCGGTGCTGGCGATCAAGGTGCTGGCCTTCACCCGGCATGCCGACGACCGGCGCGGCCATCGGGTCGCCGCGCTGGCCTACAGCGCCGGCGTGGTGCTGTCCTTCCTGGCGCTGGGCGGCGCGATGCTGGCGCTGCGCGCCGCCGGCGCCCAGCTGGGCTGGGGCTTCCAGCTGCAGTCGCCCGCGGTGGTGGCGTCGCTCGCGGCGCTGTTCACCCTGATCGGCCTGAACCTGGCCGGCCTCTTCGAATTCGGGATGCTCGGGCCGCGCTCGCTCTACGGCGCCCGCGTGTCGCACCCGGTGGCCAACGACTTCCTCTCGGGCGTGCTGGCGGTGGTGGTCGCCTCGCCCTGCACCGCACCCTTCATGGGCGCCTCGCTCGGCCTCGCGATCGGCCTGCCGGCCGCCCAGGCGCTGCTGCTGTTCGCGGTGCTCGGCCTCGGCCTGGCGCTGCCCTACCTGCTGGCCGGCTTCATGCCGGCCGTGGCCCGCTGGCTGCCCAGGCCGGGCGCCTGGATGGACACCCTGCGCCGCCTGCTGGCCTTCCCGATGTTCGCCACGGTCGCCTGGCTGGTCTGGGTGCTCGGCCAGCAGACCGGCATCGACGGCGCCGGCGCGCTGCTCGGCCTGCTGGTCTGCCTGGCCGCGGTCGTCTGGACGCTCACGCTGCGCGGGCGCACGCGGATCGTCCTCGCGGCGCTGATGCTGCTGCTGACCGCCGGCCTCGCCAGCGTGGTCGGCGACAGCCTGCTGCGGCCGGCCGAAGCCGCCGTGAGCGCCAGCGCCGCGCCCGGCGAACGCTGGCAGCCCTGGTCGCCGCAACGCGCCGACGCGCTGCTGGCGGCAGGCCAGCCGGTCTTCGTCGACTTCACCGCGGCCTGGTGCGTGACTTGCCAGGTAAACAAGCGCGGCACCCTGTCCGACGCCGCGGTGCTGGCCGATTTCGACGCCCGCAAGGTGGCGATGCTGCGCGCCGACTGGACCCGCCGCGACCCGGCCATCTCGGCCGCGCTCACCGCGCTGGGCCGCAGCGGCGTGCCGGTCTACCTGCTGCAGGCGCCGGGCAAGGCGCCGGTCGTGCTGACCGAGATCCTGGGCAAGGACGAGCTGCGGGCGGCGCTGTCGGCGCTTTGACCCCGGCTTCGTACGGGTTGTCACAACGAGGTGAAGAAACCGTTCTAAGCTGCGGTCGTCGTTGAATATTCATTGCTGGAGTCTTCGCTGCCCATGTCCTCTTCGTCCTCTTCCGGATCGCGTTCCTATCGCGCCGCGCGGCAGGCGCACGCAGCCTTGAGCCGGGCCTCGCGGCGCGCCGTCATGACCGCCGCCGTGGCCCTCGGCGCCACGTTCCTGATGAACGCCCAGGCCTTCGCCGAACCGGCCGTCGGCCAGCCGGCGCCCGATTTCGTCGCCGTCGACACCCAGGGCACGCCGCACCGGCTGTCCGACTTCGCCGGCAAGTTCGTGGTCCTCGAATGGACCAACCCGGCCGACGAATTCGTCGACAAGCACTACGAGAGCGGCAACCTGCCGGCCACCCAGAAGGCCGCCACCGAGCGCGGCGTGGTCTGGCTGGCGATCAACTCGACCGGCCGCAGCGCCAGCGACTACCTCAAGCCGGCGGCGCTCGAAGCCTGGATGAAGGCCCGCTCCGCCGCGCCCACCGCGGTGCTGATGGACGAGGACGGCGTCGTCGGCCGCGCCTACGGCGCCCGCACCACGCCCCACATCTTCATCGTCGACCCCGAGGGCACGCTGGTCTACGCCGGCGGCATCGACAGCATGGCCTCGGCGCAGGTCGACGACGTCGGGGCGGCGGTCAACTACGTCAACCAGGCGCTCGCCGACATCTTCGACGGCCGGCCGATCGGCACCGCGGCCACCCGGCCCTACGGCGGAGCGATCGCCTACCAGGGCTGAACCCGCGCGACGCGGGGCGCCCAGCGCACCTGAGACAATCGGGGCCATGTTCGCGCCCCTTCAAAACGACACCTTCCTTCGTGCCTGCTGGCGCCAGGCCACCGACCACACGCCGGTCTGGCTGATGCGCCAGGCCGGGCGCTACCTGCCGGAATACCTGGCGACGCGCGCCAGGGCCGGCAGCTTCATGGGCCTCGCGACCAACGTCGACCACGCCACTGAAGTGACGCTGCAACCGCTGGAGCGCTTCCCGCTCGACGCGGCGATCCTGTTCTCCGACATCCTCACGGTGCCCGACGCGATGGGCCTGGGCCTGTCCTTCGAGGCCGGCGAAGGCCCGCGCTTCGCCCGGCCGCTGCGCGACGAGGCGGCCATCCTGGCGCTCGAAGTGCCCGACATGGACAAGCTGCGCTACGTCTTCGACGCGGTCGCCTCGATCCGCCGCGCGCTGGCCGGCCGGGTGCCGCTGATCGGCTTCTCGGGCAGCCCGTGGACCCTCGCCTGCTACATGGTCGAGGGCGCCGGATCGAGCGACTACCGCCAGGTCAAGACGCTGCTCTACAGCCGGCCGGACCTGATGCAGCGGCTGCTGGCGGTCAATGCCGACGCGGTCGCCGCCTACCTCAACGCCCAGATCGAGGCCGGCGCGCAGGCCGTGATGATCTTCGACAGCTGGGGCGGCGTGCTGGCCGACGGCGCCTTCCAGGACTTCAGCCTGGCCTCGACCGCGCGCGTGCTGCGGCAGCTGCGGCGCGACGGGCCGGACGGCCAGCCGGTGCCGCGCATCGTCTTCACCAAGGGCGGCGGCCAATGGCTCGAGGACATGCGCGCGCTCGACTGCGAGGTGCTCGGCCTCGACTGGACGGTGAACCTGGGCCGCGCGCGTGCGCTCATCAGCGAAGGGCGGCAGGCCAAGGCGTTGCAAGGCAACCTCGACCCCAATGTGCTGTTCGCACCGCCGGCGCAGATCGAACAGGAAGTGGCGAAGCTGCTGCAGTCCTTCGGCGCGCCGCACCGCGACCCGCTGAACCCGGGCCCGACGCACATCTTCAACCTCGGCCACGGGATCAGCCAGTTCACGCCGCCGGACCACGTGGCTGCGCTGGTCGAGGCGGTGCATGCGCAATCGCGGCAGTTGCGAGCCTTGCGCGCCTGATCGCACCTGAGGAGCCGTTATGTACGGTAAGCGTCCCAAGCCATCTGTGCCGCGTTTGTCAAGGGCAGGAAAGGGTGAGGAGTGACTGACTTATACACAAAACGGCTGTTGCGGTGCGGAAATCGGTTAAGGGCCGCGCGAGGCCCGCTCCTAAAGCCATAGCGGAGCTAAGTCGTTGATTCATAAGGGTTTCGAACTTTGCTTTTTTTGCGGGCAATCCGGCGGAGGCCTTGATTTTCAAGGGCTTGCAGCGTCTCGCGGTCGGATATCAACAAAGTTATCCACAGAAACTCTGGATGGTCCGCAAAGCATCGAAAAATCAACAACTTAGGTCGTTTTGCTCAAAGTCGCTTTAACAAAAGATCGCAGCGGGACCCGGCCTTGAACTGGCGCATCGACGTTGCCCTACAGACACCGGCGCACAGTGCACTAGGGGATGTACTTAGCTACAAAAATGCCACGCCGTTGGTTGCCGGCACGCTGGTCCGGGTGCCGCTCGGGCGGCGCGAGGTGCTGGGCGTGGCTTGGGCATCGAGTGACATAACCGGGGATGGCGATGGCGCCGAAGCCGGATCCGGCACGCCCGAACTGAAGCCGATCGCCGCAGTGCTCGACGGCCTGGCGCCGCTGGGCGAGGCCTGGCGCGACCTGGTGGCCTTCGCCGCCCGCTACTACCAGCGCTCGCTCGGCGAGATCGCGCTGGCCGCCCTGCCGCCGCAGTTGCGCGACCTGAGCACGGTGCAACTGGCCCGGCGCCTCAAGCGGCCGGCCGTCAAGGCCGCTAATGCCGCGGACGGCCAACGCGATGCGGCGCTCCCGCTGACCGCCGAGCAGGCCGACGCGCTGGCCCGCTTCGAAGCCGAGCCCGGCCCCTTCCTGCTCTTCGGCAGCACCGGCAGCGGCAAGACCGAGGTCTACCTGCATGCGGTCGCCGCCCTGCTGGCGCGCGAGCCGCAGGCGCAGGCGCTGGTGATGGTTCCCGAAATCAACCTCACGCCGCAGCTCGAGGCCCGCTTCGGCAGCCGCTTCGGCGCCGACGCCGTGGTCTCGCTGCACAGCGGCATGACGAATCCGCAGCGCCTGGCCAGCTGGCTGTCGGCGCACGGCGGTGCCGCGCGGATCGTGCTCGGCACGCGCATGGCGGTGTTCGCCTCGATGCCGTCGCTGCGCCTGATCGTGGTCGACGAGGAGCACGACCCCAGCTACAAGCAGCAGGAAGGCGCCCGCTACTCGGCGCGCGACCTGGCCCTGTGGCGCGGCCGGCGCGAAGGCGCGAAGGTGATGCTCGGATCGGCCACGCCCTCGCTCGAGAGCTGGCACCGCAGCCGTCCGGCCGAGGGCGAGGACAAGGGCGGCAGCGACCTGCGCCTGGCGATGCCGTCGCGGGTCGGCGCGGTGGCACTGCCGGCGGTGCGCCTGGTCGACATGAACCTGCAGCCGCCGAAGACGGTGCTGTCGGCCGCCCTGCTCGACGCCATCGGCCAGCGTATCGCGCGCGGCGAGCAGAGCATGGTGTTCCTGAACCGGCGCGGCTACGCACCGGTGCTGGCCTGCGGCGACTGCGGCTGGAAGAGCGAATGCCCGCACTGCAGCGCCTTTCGCGTCTTCCACAAGATCGACCGCACCCTGCGCTGCCACCACTGCGGCTTCACCGAGCGGGTGCCGCGGGCCTGCCCGTCCTGCGGCAATCCGGACATCGCGCCGGTCGGACGCGGCACCGAACGCCTGGAGGAACAACTGGGCGCGCTCTTCGACGCAGTGCGACGGCCAGACGGCAGCCCGGTGCGCATCGCCCGCATCGACGCCGACAGCACCCGCAAGCAGGGCGCGCTCGAATCGCAGCTGGCCTCGGTGCACGCCGGCGAGGTCGACGTGCTGGTCGGCACGCAGATGATCGCCAAGGGCCACGACTTCCGGCGCATCACGCTGGTGGCCGCGGTCAACGCCGATGGCGCGCTGTTCTCGAGCGACTTCCGCGCGCCCGAGCGCCTGTTCGCGCTGCTGATGCAATCGGCCGGCCGCGCCGGTCGCGATGCGGCCTACCTGGCCGCCCAAGGCTCGAGCGCGGAGATGTGGATCCAGACCCACCATCCGCAGCATCCGCTGTTCGCCGCGCTCAAGCGCCATGACTACCCGGCCTTCGCCGGCGGCGAGCTGCAGGAGCGCGCCGCGGCCGGCATGCCGCCCTTCGCCTTCCAGGCGCTGCTGCGCGCCGATGCGCGCACGCAGGAGGCGGCGCAGGCCTTCCTGAATGCGGCCAGCGCGGCCGCCGATGCCTTGCCCGGTGCGGAGATGGTCACGCGCTATCCGGCGGTGCCGCTGTCGATCCAGCGGGTGGCGAACGTGGAACGCGCGCAGATGCTGGTGGAAAGTCGTTCACGCGCCGCGCTGCAGCGCTGGCTGGCCGCATGGCAGCCGCTGCTTCACGCGATGCGGCGCGAGCCCGAAGGCAAGGGCGTGATCCGCTGGCTGGTCGACGTCGACCCGCAGAGCATCTGAAGCTCGTTCAGCAGCGTCAAAGGAGGCCGACCGGTTGCTTGCCCATCTCGACATAGCGCAGGCCGGATCGACGACGGCGACTCGCAGCCGCGGGCAGCGCGACCACGACGAGGCCGATCACGGCCGAGGCCAGCGCGGCAACGGTGCCGAGGGCGCCCCCATGCCAGAGCCAGCCGGTGACGGCGAGCCACACGATCCACACCATCCCGCGCATCCATGTCGTCATGTCGATCTCCCGAGCAGGGACTCCACTCTAGCAGCGCTCCTGAAAACAGAAGCATTAGTCAAAAGCCATACGCGTAGGATCGCACCGCAAAGAATGACCCTACGTAGGAAATACTCGGAAACATTGGTTGACGATTCATCGTTGCGTTGTCAAATCGAGGCTGCCGCAGGCCGCTTCAGATCCTGCGAAAGGGGTCATTTCGTGCGAACGCTGTCAGGGATCTTGGTGGGCTTGCTGGTCGTCGTCGTCGCGACGAACGCATCGGCAGCGGACTTGCAGCTCGATGGCAATCGGCTGCTGGTCAGCGGCGTGCTGGACGGCACGGCCCTCAAGGATTTCGAATCGATGCTCACCAGCGGCCAGGTGCGCACCGTCGTCTTCGAGAATGCGCTGGGCGGCTCGCCCGACGTCGCCGCCGACTACGCCCGCGCGATCCAGGCCACCGGCGTCGACACCGAGGCCCGCGGCGAATGCCAGGCCGCCTGCGCCTATGCCTTCCTGGCCGGCAAGCAGCATCGCTTCGGCCGCGGCCTGCAGGTGCATGCACTTTTGATCCCGGTGCCGGCCAAGCCGCAGCCGGGCGAACTGGCCAACCGCTGGCAAGGGGCCGAGGCCTCGCGCTCGCTGGCGGCATTCACCGGCGGCGCGGCCAAGGAGCCGGTCACCGCGGAAGCTCCCGTCACGACCGCCGCGGGCACGCTGATCGCATCCAACGCGCCCGCGGGCGCTGCGGCCGCCTCGGCCGCGCCGGCAGCAGCCACCGGGGCGGGCGTCAGCGCGAAGGGCAACTGGCAACCCAACCAGGGCGTGCTGTTCACCTCGACGCCGACGCTCTTCGGCCGGGTCAACAACAGCTTCTATTGCGACGGCACGCAGGGCCGCGACATCTCGCGCTGCGAACTGCTGCCGGATGCCGATCCGTACAAGCTCGGGGTGCTGACGCCCTAGTCAGGTCCGGTGCATCCAGGCGGCCGCCAGCGGAAAGCTGAAGAAGGCCGCCACGGTGGTCCACAAGATGATCCGGGCGATGCGCCCGTTGTCGGCGCCGAAGCGCTCGGCCAGCATCGACACGTTGCTGGCGCTCGGCAGCGCCGCCACCAGCACCAGCGCGACCAGCGACGGTGCCGAGAGCGGGAACCCGAGCGCCGCGGCCACGCGGGCCGCGCCGAAGACCAGCAGCGGATGCGCCACCAGCTTGATCGCCACCAGCGGCACGATGTCGCCCAGCGGCGCCTGCGCCGGCGCGGTCGAGGCCGTGCCCATGGCCGCCGCGACCCGCGCGCTGGCGCGATGCTCGCGGGCCAGCAGGGCCGAGCGCGCCAGCACCGCGCCGATCGTGAAGAGCGCCACCGGCGAGGCCGCCTGCGCCAGCATCGAGACGGTGCGGTCGATCGGCCCGGGCAGCACCACGCGGGTTGCCGAGGCCAGCGCGCCGAGCAGGATCGACCAGGGCATCGGGTTCTGCAGGATGCCGCCGAGCGCCTGGCGCGCGGCCTTGGCGGCGCCGTGCTCGTCGGCGCCGTCCAGGCGCGACAGCGCGATGCACAGCGACGAGGTCAGCACCATGTCGATCGTGATGCTGATGATGGTCGGCGAGGCCGCCGACGCGCCGAGGATCGCGGCCAGCAGCGGCACGCCCATGAAGCCGGTGTTCGGGAAAGCCGCCACCAGCGCGCCGAAGGCAGTGTCGTTCCAGCCGATGCCGCGGCCGCGGCCGAGCGCCACGGTGGCGAAGACCACGATCAGCGCGCTCGCGCTCCAGACCAGCGCCACGGCGCCGTCGAGCAGCTGGCCGATCGGCGTGCCGGCACCGAGGCGGAACAGCATGCACGGCAGCGAGAAGTAGAGGACGAAGGTGTTGAGCCCCGGAATGGAGGCCATCGGCAGCACGCCGCCGCGGGCGGCCGCGTAGCCGGCGGCGATGAGCGCGAAGAAGGGAACGGTGACCAGGAAGATCTGCAGCACGCGCCGATTGTGCGTGGCGGAGCGGGCCGTCTGATGCGCGGATGCGACGCTTCGGGCCCGGCTTGCTCCATCGCTGGAACAAAGCGGCCTGGCACCCGGCTTGCGAGCCGAGGCCTGGGAGGCGGCCCGTATCATCCCTGCTTTGCGCCGTTTCGCCCTCGCGTGCTCCCGCCTTTCCGCTCTCCATGTCCTCCGGTCTCAACCTCGCGCAACAAGAAGCCGTCAACTACCTGCAGGGTCCCTGCCTGGTGCTGGCCGGTGCCGGCTCGGGCAAGACCCGGGTCATCACGCACAAGATCGCGCGGCTGATCCAGGCCGGCATGGCGCCCAAGCGGATCGCCGCCATCACCTTCACCAACAAGGCCGCCGCCGAGATGCGCGAGCGCGCCAAGGGCCTGATCGGCCGCGACGCCAGGCAGGTGGTGGTGTGCACCTTCCACGCGCTGGGCGTGCGCATGATGCGCGAGGACGGCGCGGTGCTGGGCCTGAAGCCGGCCTTCAGCATCCTCGACAGCGACGACGTCACCAAGATCCTGAAGGACGCCGGCGGCACCACCGACGCGGCCACCGCGCGCATCTGGCAGTGGACCATCAGCAAGTGGAAGAACATGGGCCTCAACGCAGCCCAGGCCGAGGCCCAGGCCGCCGACGACAACGAGCGCATCACCGCCCGCATCATGGGCCGCTACGAGGAGCGCCTGGCGGCCTACCAGAGCGTCGACTTCGACGACCTGATCGGCCTGCCGCTCAAGCTCCTGCGCGACCACGGCGAAGTGCGCGCCAAGTGGCAGGAAGCGCTCGGCCACGTGCTGGTCGACGAATACCAGGACACCAACGCCACCCAGTACGAGGTGCTGAAGGCACTGGTCGGCGAGCGCGGCCGCTTCACCGCGGTGGGCGACGACGACCAGTCGATCTACGGCTGGCGCGGCGCCACGCTCGACAATCTCAAGAAGCTGCCGCTCGACTATCCGCAGCTCAAGGTCATCAAGCTGGAGCAGAACTACCGCAGCACCAGCGCGATCCTGCGCGCGGCCAACAACGTGATCGGCCCGAACCCGAAGCTGTTCCCGAAGACGCTCTTCAGCGAACTGGGCGAAGGCGAACCGGTGCGCATCGTCGATGCCGACAGCGAGGCGCACGAGGCCGAGCGCACCGTGGCCCGCATCCAGAGCCTGCGCGCCGGCGACGCCACCGCGCAGGGCCCGCAGCACAAGGAGTTCCGCGACTTCGCGGTGCTCTACCGCGCCAACCACCAGGCGCGCGTGTTCGAGCAGGCGCTGCGCAAGGCGCAGATCCCGTACAAGGTCTCGGGCGGCCAGAGCTTCTTCGACCGGGCCGAGATCAAGGACCTGTGCGGCTGGTTCCGCCTCTGGGTCAACAACGACGACGACCCGGCCTTCCTGCGCGCGGTGACCACGCCCAAGCGCGGCATCGGCCACACCACGCTGGCTTCGCTCGGCACCTTCGCGAGCCAGTACAAGCTGAGCCTGTTCGAGGCGCTCTTCAGCCCGTCGCTGCCGAGCGTGATGGCCAAGCGTGCCCAGGAAGGCCTGCACGAATTCGGCCGCTACATCAACGACCTCGAATACCGCGCCCGCCGCACCATGGGCGCCGAGGACGCGCGCGCCTTCCTGGCCGAGTGGCTGAAAGAGATCGACTACGAGAAGCATCTCTACGACGGCGAGGACAGCGAGCAACTGGCGGCCAGCCGCTGGACCAACGTGATGGACTTCTGCGACTGGATGTCGCAGCGTTGCGGCGGCACGATCGACGATGCCTCCGGCGCCACGGTCGAGAGCGAGCGCAAGACCCTGCTCGAGGTGGCGCAGACCATCTCGCTGCTGTCGACCATCAGCGAGCGCGAGCAGGACCAGAACGTGGTGACGCTGTCGACCCTGCATGCCGCCAAGGGCCTCGAATGGCCGCACGTGATGCTGGTCGGCGTGACCGAGGGCCTCCTGCCCTTCAAGCTCGACGACGACGGCGGCCGCCAGGAGAAGATCAGCGACGACACGCTGGCGCGCCTGCAGGAAGAACGCCGGCTGATGTACGTCGGCATCACGCGCGCCCAGCGCAGCCTCGCCGTGAGCTGGACCAAGCGCCGCAAGAAGGGCCGCGAGATGGTCGCCGCGCAGCCCAGCCGCTTCATCGCCGAGATGGCGCTCGACAAGAAGACCGCCAAGGAAGACCCGCGCGAGAAGCTCAAGGCGCTGCGCGCCGAGTTCGCGCGCAAGGCGCAGGACAGCGCCGCGGCCGCGGCCGCGGCGGCCACCGCGCGATGAGCGCCATGCGAGGGCTCGCGCGTGCCGCGATCGGCTGGCTGGCCGCCGGCCTGCTCGCCGCCGGCGTCCTGGGCGGCACCACCGCCTCGGCCCAGGAACCGCGCGCCGCCAAGCCAGCCAATGCCTGCCCGACCAGCGGCACCGAGATGCCCACCGACATGCTGTTCGGCGACTGGGACGCGCGCATCGACGGGCATCCGGGCGTGGGCAAGGTGCACCTGGCGAAACACCCCGACTACGACGGCGTGCGCGGCACCATCACCCGCGGCGGCGACGGCACGCCGGCCGTCGTCGCGCAACTGGCCGGCGACATCGACGACGACGGCATGCTGAACCTGGACGAGTCGCTCGACGGCAAGGCCATCAGCGGCGTCTGGCTCGGCTCGCTCCAGCCGGACGCCTGCGGCAAGCAGTTCAAGGGCAACTGGCGCGACGCCGGCGATGCCAGCACCCATTCATTCACGCTCGACAAGACCGGCACGCCGGGCACCGCTCCATGACCTTCCGCAAGTTCCTCTTCGCCTTCCTCTGCGCCGGCCTCGCCGCGAGCGGAAGCCAGGCCCAGACCGCGGAGCCGTCGTGGGGCACCGCCCCGACCGGGGAGCCGGCCAGCTGGCAGTCCTGCCAGCGCATCGCCAACGATCCGACCGCGCGGCTGGCCTGCTTCGACCGCTGGGCGGCGCAGCAGTCGGCCGCGCCAACCGCGGCCAGCGCGGCCAGCGCGGGCACGCCCGGCAATGCAAGCACGCTGCCGCCCGGATCGGCAGCCGCCGCACCGGCCGCGCTCGCCAGCAACCAGCCGCCGACGCCGGTGCTCGAGCGCCCGTACAGCTTCACCAACGAAGACGGCTGCCGCGACCTGCAGTATTCGCCGCTGTCGCGCTTCTGGGAACTCCAGAAGGGCAGCGACTGCGGCACGCTCGGCTTCCGCGGCTACGCGCCGCTGAGCGTCGGCATCGGCTTCGCATCGCATCCGCCGGACACGCCGACCTCGCCCGCGCCCAACCACACCGGCACGCCGCAGCCCTACCAGTCCACCGAGATGCGCATCGGCCTGTCGATGCGCACCAAGCTCGCCGAGAACCTGCTGACCAGCGGCGACCCGGACAAGGCCGACGGCTTCTGGTTCGCCTATTCGCAGTTCTCGACCTGGCAGGTGTTCAACGAGAAGCTGTCGCGACCCTTCCGCGCCACCGACCACGAGCCGGAGGTCATGTACACCTACCCGACCACCTTCGACCTCGGCGGCGGCTGGCGGGTGCGCTACACCGGCCTCGGCTTCAACCACCTGTCGAACGGCGAGGACGAGCCCTACTCGCGCAGCTGGAACCGCATCATGCTGATGGGCGGCATCGAGAAGGGCGACGACTACACGATCACCGCGCGCATCTGGAAGCGCGTCAACGAGAGCGCCGCGACCGACGACAACCCCGACATCAGCGACTACTACGGCCGGGCCGAGGTGCGCGGCACCTGGAACGTCAACCGCGCCAACCAGCTCTCGGTCCAGGTGCGCAACAACCTGCGCGCCAGCGGCAAGGGCTCGATCCTGGTCGAGTGGTTCAAGGCGATCGGCGATCCGGCGCGCAGCCACCTGCGCTTCCAGACGCAGCTCTTCTACGGCTACGGCGACACCATGATCGACTACAACAGCAAGCGCACGATCCTCACGGTCGGCTTCGCGCTGGTCGACTTCTAGGCGCGCCGCCGAAGCTTCAGTGCGGCACTTCCGCCGGCCCTGAAGCGCCCTTCATCTGGCGCGGGCTGCGGATCAGCAGCAGCAGCGGGATCGCGGCCAGCGTGATCGCCATCATGATCGTGAAGTCGTCCAGGTAGCCGATCAGCGCGGCCTGGCGCGTCACCTCGAGGTTCAGCACCTCCATGCCGGCGCGGCTGGCCGGACTCATCAGAGTCGGCAGGTCGACCAGCCCGCGATTGCCCGCCGAGACCGTCTCCGCCAGCGTCGCGTGCGCGCGGCCGGAGTTCTCGGTCAATAGCGCCTGCACGATCGAGATGCCGACGCTGCTGCCGATGTTGCGCAGGAGGCTGAAGATCGGCGTGCCCTGGTTGCGCAGCCGCGCGGCCAGCGTGGCGAAGGTCGCGGTCGACAGCGGCACGAAGGTGAAGCCCAGGCCGAGCCCCTGGATGAAGCCCGACGTGATGATCAGCGAGCCGTCCATCTGCAGGTTCATGCCGGTCATCTGCCAGAGCGAGAAGGCCGTGAGGCCGAAGCCGGCCGCCATGATCGCGCGCACGTCGACCTTCTGCACCAGCTTGCCGACCACGATCATCGCGATCATGGTGCCGATGCCGCGCGGCGCGGTCACCGCGCCGGTGTAGACCACCGGGTAGCCCATCAGCCCCTGCAGGAAGCTGGGCAGCAGCGCCATCGTGCCGTACAGGATCATGCCGACGATGAAGGCGAAGAAGAGGCCGGTGACGAAGTTGCGGTCCTTCAGCAGGTCGCGGTTGAAGAAGGACACGCCCTGCACCGTCCAGGTGTGGACCACGAAGAAGGCGAAGGCGATCAGCGCGGTGATCGCCTCGATGCGGATCTCCCAGGAGTCGAACCAGTCGAGCTGCTCGCCGCGGTCGAGAAACAGCTGCAGCATGCCGATCGCGATGCTCAGCGAGACGAAGCCGAAGATGTCGAGCCGCTCGCCCTGCGGCCGGCTCTCGGGCAGGAAGCGGGCGATGCCCCAGAGCGCGAAGATGCCGACCGGCAGGTTGATGAAGAAGACCCAGCGCCAGTCCCAGTTCTCGGTGAGCCATCCGCCCAGCAGCGGCCCGAGGATCGGCCCGACCATGATGCCGGCGCCCCAGATCGCCATCGCCTGGCCGACCTTTTCGCGCGGGTTGATGTCCAGCAGCACCGCCTGCGACAGCGGCACCAGCGCCGCACCGAAGACGCCCTGCAGCAGCCGCGCGGCCACGATGCCGACCAGCGAGGTGGCGAGGCCGCACAGCGCCGAGGCGATCGTGAAGCCGACCACCGACACCATGAAGACCTTGCGCCGGCCCCAGTGGCCGCACAGCCAGCCGGTCAGTGGCAGCGCGATCGCCGAGGCCACGATGTACGAGGTCAGCACCCAGGTGATCTGGTCCTGCGAGGCCTGCAGGCTGCCCTGCATGTGCGGCAGCGCGACGTTGGCGATCGTCGTGTCGAGCGCCTGCATGATGGTCGCCAGCATGATCGAGACCGTGATCAGGCCGCGGTGCGGGATGTTCGCGTGGTTGATCGCGGCGGCGGGCGGCGCTACCGGGGGCGGTGCCGGCGCGGCGGGCATCGCCTCGGCGGTGACGGCAACGGCGACGGCGATCGGCTCCGGCTCCCTCGGCAGCGCGCTCACCGCGCGGCCCCGCGGGCGTCGGGCGCCAGCGCCATCAGGCCCTCGCGCGCCTTGGTCAGCAACGTCAGCAGCTGCGTTTTCTCGGCTGCGCTGAAGCGCGACAGCACCCGCGCCTGCAGGCCGTCGCCGATGCCGAGCGCGGCGTCGAGCGCCTTCTCGGCGCTGGCGGCCAGGCGCACCTCGCGCACGCGGCGATCGGCTTCGCCGGGCTGGCGCCGGATCCAGCCGGCGGCTTCGAGCCGGTCGCACAGGCCGCCCACCGCCATCGCGCTCAGGTCGAGCCGTTGCGCCAGTTCGACCTGCGACAGCGCCGCCTCGTCGCCATGCATCGCCAGCGCGCCAAGTACCCGGCATTGCGCGCGCGACAGGCCGATGCGTTCGCGCGCGAGTCGATCGAATTGCTCGCCGTATTGCTTGGCGACGTCGTTGACCAGGAAGCCGAAGCGTTGGCTGAAGTCTCTTTTCATAAGTACGTTGATTGTAAATAGGCTTAGCAATGCGCCCGACGCGGACTGGCACACTCGCGACGCAACGGAAACGCAACGAGGAAGCGAGGGCGATTTGCTGGGTTACATCGGGGTCGTGCTGGTGGGGCTGCTGGCGGGCGCGGTCAGCGGCGTGATCGGCACCGGCTCGTCGGTGATGCTGCTGCCGGTGCTGGTCTACGCCTTCGGCGCCAAGCAGGCGGTGCCGGTGATGGCGGTGGCCGCGGTGATCGGCAACGGCGCGCGCGTGGCGGCCTGGTGGCGCGAGGTCGACTGGCGCGCGGTGGCCGCCTACGTGCTGCCCGGCGCGCCGGCGGCGGCGCTCGGCGCCCGCACCCTCTGGGCGATGCCGCCGCACGCGGTCGACATCGCGCTCGGCCTCTTCTTCATCCTCATGGTGCCGGTGCGCCATGCGCTCATGCGGCGCCGGTGGACGCTGCGGCTGTGGCAACTCGCCGTGGCCGGCGCGGCGATCGGCTTCCTCACCGGCATCGTGCTGTCGACCGGCCCGCTCAGCGTGCCGGCCTTCACCTCCTACGGCCTGGTCCGCGGCGCCTTCCTGGCCACCGAGGCCGCCAGTTCGCTGGCGCTCTACGGCAGCAAGGTGCTCACCTTCTCGCAACTCGGCGCGCTGCCGCCCGACCTGTTCGCCAAGGGCCTGCTGGTCGGCGCCGCGCTGATGGGCGGCACCTTCGCCGGCAAGGCCTTCGTCCTGCGGCTGCCGGTGGCCGCGTTCCAGCGCCTGCTGGATGCACTACTGCTCGTTTCCGGCATTTCGATGCTTGCGGCGGCGTTGCGCTGACGCGTCGGCCGTTCACTAAAGTTCTCAGCATAAATACAATTGCTTACGATCTGCGCTTAGGACCGCAGACAGCACTTCAGAGGAGTGACGAGCATGAGGGCACTGGTTTCGATCCTGGCGGGGCTGACGGTCTTCGTGGCCCTGATGGGCACGTGGACCTCCTACGGACCGATCTGGCAGGCCGAGACACGGGTGCGAACCCAGCTGGCCTCGGCGGACTTCTTCAGCGGCTTCTCGGAGGTCAAGGTGAACCGGGCGACCGGCAGCGCCTGCGGCTACGTCGATGCCGGGCATGCCGCCGCGACATCAGGACTGTCGGGACGGACCCACTTCGTGCTGCTGCCGGACGGGCGCGTGAGGTTCGATCCGCACGGGTCGGTGACCGGGTCGACTTTGCAGCAGTTGCAGGCCTTGGAGAAGAACGCGGAGTATCTGGCGCTGGTTTATGCGCGGTGTGCTTGAGCGCGGGACGACGTGCGGAATGGTTCAAGAGAAAAGCCCCGGGCAACGAGGTTGCGCGGGGCTTTCTTGAATCTGGTGGCCTGGGGCGGAATCGAACCACCGACACGCGGATTTTCAATCCGCTGCTCTACCAACTGAGCTACCGGGCCATGCTGTGCAGCCTGCGATTATACAGCGCTGCGGCGGCCTCTCGAAAGATCGACGCCGAGTTGCTTCAGTTTTCTGTAGAGATGGGTGCGTTCGAGGCCGGTCTTCTCGGCGACGCGGGTCATCGAGCCGTTCTCCATCGCGAGGTGGAATTCGAAGTAGGCCTTCTCGAAACCGTCGCGCGCATCGCGCAGCGGGCGGTCGAGGTCGAAGCTCTGGGTCGACTGCGGGCCGAGGTCGGCGGCCGGCAGCATCGGCGCGGAAGGCACCAGCGCGCTGTCGCCGACGGTGGTCACGGTGGCGGCGAAGCTGCTGGCCGGCGGCACCACGCTGGCGGCGGCGCGGCGTGCGCTCTCGCGGGCCAGGCCCTGCTCGACCGCCTTCAGCAGCTTCTGCAGGGTGATCGGCTTCTCGAGGAAGGCGAAGGCGCCGATGCGGGTCGCGTCGACCGCGGTGTCGATGGTGGCGTGACCGCTCATCATCACCACCGGCATGCTGAGCAGGCCGGCGGCGGACCACTCCTTGAGCAAGGTGACGCCGTCGGTGTCGGGCATCCAGATGTCGAGCAGGACGAGGTCGGGACGTGCTCTCTGGCGGGCTGCGCGGGCTTCGGCCGCGTTTTCCGCGAGCTCCACGTTGTGGCCTTCGTCATTGAGAATTTCGAAGAGCAGGTCTCGGATGCCCAGCTCGTCGTCGACCACGAGGATGTTTGCCATGTGTGCTTGAAGTGTGCGCCGGTATTTTGTAGTGTGATCGGTCCGCTTGCCGATCCGCCGCCGCGCGTACGCCGTCGCTCAGGTGATGGATGACTTCGAATCTTCGGTGTGAGCGACCGCTCCGAGCGGCTGCGCTGCCAGCGCAAATGATAACGAGACTTGCGCTCCCGCCACAGTCCCATCGACGATCCGGTTGGAAAGTTCGATTCGGGCGCCGTGCTCGTCCGCGATCTTCTTCACCACCGCCAGCCCGAGGCCGGTGCCTTTGGACTTGGTGGTGACGTAGGGCTCGAAGGCGCGCTTGAGGATGTTCTCGGCGAAGCCGGACCCGCTGTCCTGTACCGTCAGGCGCACCCGCTGGCCCGAATCGGACAGCCGTGTGCGGATCACGACCTCTGCCGGCTTGCCCGTGCGCTGGGCGTTGGCCTCGGCCGCGTCCTGGGCGTTTTGCAACAGGTTGTGAATCACCTGCCGGATCTGCTGCTCGTCGGCCCGGATCGGCGGGCAGCGCTCGTCGAGTTCCGAGCGCTGCGCGATCGGCGCGTTCTCGCTCGGGTAAAGATGGAGGACGTCGGTGACCAGACCGTTGAGGTCGACCGGCTTCAGGTCGGCCGCGGGCAGCCGCGCGTAGTCGCGGAATTCGTTGACCAGCCGCTTCATCGCGTCGACCTGGTCGACGATGGTCTTGACCGACTTGGTGAGGATCGCCTGCTCCGGCTGCGCCACCTTGCCCGACAGCTTCATCTCGAGCCGCTCGGCCGACAGCTGGATCGGCGTGAGCGGGTTCTTGATCTCGTGCGCCAGCCGGCGCGCCACCTCGCCCCAGGCCTGCGCGCGTTGCGCCGAGACGATCTCGGAGATGTCGTCGAAGACCAGCAGCCGGTCGGCGCCCGGCAGCTCGGCGCCGCGGGCCACGATGTTGATCGTGTCCTGCGACATGGCGTCGCCGCCCGGATGCAGCTCGAAGGCGTGCTGCCAGTGGTCCAGGCCGTGCTGCAGCCGCTCGACCTCGAAGTCGTCGAACTGCTGCTGCACGTTGTGCGCGAATTCGACCAGCCCCGGCACGTCGGACAGGTGCTCGCCCTCGTAAGCGGCCAGCGGCGCGCGCAGCACGCGCGTCGCGCCCGGATTGGTCGAGCGCATCAGGCCGGCCTTGTCGAGCACGATCACGCCGGACGTAAGGTTGTCGAGGATGGTCTGCAGGTTCGAGCGTGCGGCGTCCAGCTCGCCCATGGTCTTCTCGACCACGCCGCGGGCGTCGGCCAGCTGCTGGGTCATGACGGCGAAGGAGCGGGTCAGGCCGCCCAGCTCGTCGCGGCCCTGCAGCACCGCGGTCGGCCGGAGGTCGCCGCCGGCCACCTGGCGCACGCCGTCGGCCAGCACCAGCAGCGGCCGCGCCAGCTGGTTGCCGAAGAGCACCGCCAGCAGCACCGCGCCGAACACCGACAGGAAGAGCGTCAGCGTCAGCGTGCCGATGTACATGCGCCGGAGCCCTTCGCGGGCCAGCGCCCGTTCCTGGTACTCGCGGTTGGCTTCCTGCACCGCCAACGCGTTGCTGACCACCGCCTGCGGCAGGGGCAGCGTCACTTCGAGGAAGCGCGGCTCGGTGTTGAAGTCGAAGCCCTGGCGCTGCACCAGCGCCAGCGCGCGGACGCTGGCGACCGGCAGCTTGGCGCCCGGGCCGGGCGACTGGACGTCGTCCAGACCTTCGATGTGGGCGGTGGCGCGATCGGCCCGCACCTGGCGCAGCTGCTGCGGGGTCGGCCGGTCGGGGCTGAGCTGGAAGCGCGAGGCGCCGGCGCCGGCCACCAGCTGGCCGTTGCCGGTCCAGAGCATCGCGTCGGTGGCGCCGAGCTGGTCGCGGATTCGCTCCAGCACCAGGCCGGCGCTGGCGTCCGGCACGTCGGCCAACTGGCCGCTGGCGATGCGGGCCTTGTTGGCCAGCTCGTCGGACAGCGAATCGAGGGTTGCGCGGCCCAGGTTCAGGCCGGCGTCGAGCGCGCCCTCGACCTTGACGTCGAACCAGCTCTCGATCGAGCGGGCCACGAACTGATAGGACACCACGTACACCAGCACGCCCGGCACCACGCCCACCAGCGCGAAGATGGCCGCCAGGTTGATCAGCAGGCGGCTGCCGAACTTGCCCTGCTTCAAGCGCCGCAGCAGCCGGAATGCTACCCAGCCGATCACCAGCACCAGGATCGCGGCGACCACCACGTTGATGCCGAAGAGGCGTGCGTAGTTGCGCTCGTAGAAGTCGCGGTTGTTGGTCGCTTGCGCCAAAAGGAACATCAGCACCAGGCCGACCGCGGTGACCAGCGCCGCGATCGCGCCGATGGCCCAGCGCATCGCGCGGGCCCGCCGGGCGGCGGGCGACGCCCGGGGACGCCCGGGCGAGTCGGTGCTCACTTGCCCTTCTCCAGCGGCAGCCGCACGCTCTTGTCGACCGCGATGTTCCAGTCGGAGGTGCCGACTGCGCCGATCTGGAACGGCCGCGGCAGCTGCGAGGTGTCGAGCCGGAACTGGAAGTTGACCGGGTAGGTGGCCTGCGCACCCAGGTCGGCGACGTCGCCCAGCCGCAGCCGCCCGACCCGGCGGATGCTGTCGAGCGCATCGTCGAGCGAGTCGAAGTTCTGGTTCAGCGAGACGCCGAAACCGGCGTTGGTGATGGGCTCGGGTGACACGTTGAGGCGCCAGCGGCGCGTGAGGGGCTGGTAGGCCAGCCGCATGTAGCGGGCGGCCTGCGCCACTTTGAGATCGGTCCAGTACCAACGTTCCCGGTACAGCTCGGCCTGGGCGACGAAATAGATCGCGATGCCCTTCTGCAGCACTTCCTCGACCGCCGGTCGCAGGTCGAAGCCGACCTCGGCCGTGAGGTAGACGCCGTCGTCGGCCTGCTCCAGGCGGAGCTCGTTGATCGAGACCTCGCGGGTGTCGGCGGCCGCCTCGTTCGGCGTCCAGACCAGCGTCCAGACCAGCAGCATCAGCGCCGCGAGCCAGCTCGGCCGGCGCCGTTCAGCGGGTCTGCTTGTGCAGCAAGGCGTAGAAGAAACCGTCGTGATCACCCAAGGCATTGTCCGGGACGCCACGCGCAATCACCCCGCTTTGGGGGAGTAAATGGCCCGGCGAGGGCAGCAATCGGGCGTCGGTGTTGTGCTGAAGGAACGCCTCGATCTGGTGCGATCCCTCTTCCCGGAACACCGAACAGGTGCAGTAGACCAGCCGTCCGCCGGGCCGCAGGAGCGGCCACAGCGCGACCAGCAGCATCGCCTGCTGCAGCGCCAGCTGCTCGATGTCGCTCTCGCGCCGGAGCCACCGCACGTCCGGATGGCGCCGCACGATGCCCGAAGCGGTGCACGGCGCATCGAGCAGGATGGCGTCGAAGGGCTGGCCGTCCCACCAGGCGTTCGGACGCGAAGCGTCGCCGACGACCACCTTCGCCTGCAGGCCGAGCCGGGCCAGGTTGTCGCCGATGCGCTGGCTGCGCTGCCGGTCGACCTCCAGCGCGGTGACCTCGATGGTGCCGGGCGGCGCCGATTCCAGCAGGTGCGCCGTCTTGCCGCCGGGCGCGGCGCAGGCGTCGAGCACCCGCAGCGGCGCGGCGGCGGTGCCGGCCGGCATCCCGCCCAGCAGCAGCGGCGCGGCCAGCTGCGCCGCGGCGTCCTGCACCGACCATTCGCCGGCGGCGAAGCCCGGGATCTGCTGCACCGGCCGGGCCCGCGCCAGCTGCAGGCCGCTCGGGCCGACCGGGAACGACTGCAGGCCGGCCAGCGCCAGCGATTCGCGGCAGGCCTCGACGTCGGTCTTCTGCAGGTTCACCCGCAGGGTCATCGGCGCCTGGGTGTCGTCCGCGGCCAGCACGCGCTGCCATTCGCGCGGATGGTCGCGCCGCAGACGCTCGATCCACCAGCGCGGATGGTTCCACTGCGCGACCGGCTCGCGGTCGGTGATCGCGACCAGTTCGTCGCGCTCGCGCAGGAAGCGCCGGAGGCACGCGTTGACGAAGCTGGCCTGCGCCCGGGTGCCCGGGTTGCGCTTGGCCGCCTCGACCGCCTGGTCGACCAGGGTGAACGGTTCGTAGGGCGAGCGCTCGGCGTCCCAGGCGAGGGCCAGCGCGGTGCACAGCAGCGCGTCGGCGGCCGGCGGCGGGGTCCGCTTGGCCAGTTGGCGGCGCAGCGCCTCGGCCCGGCCCAGCCAGCGCAGCACCTGGAAGCCCAGCGCCTGGACGCCCGGACGCAGCGCCGGCTCGACCGCCTCGAAGGCGACCGAGCCGGAGACGCCGCCGCGGATCGCCGCCAGCGCGGTCGACGCCAGTTGCAGCTGGCGCCACAGCGGCGGCGAATCGAAAGGCGTCTCGGCGGAGGAGTCTGGAAGATCAGGCAAGTTGGGAGCGATGGTAAGGGGAAGCCGCGGACCGAAATCCGCGAACGGGAGGGCGCCGGCTCAGCGCAGCGGCGCCGCCGGACGAAGCTGCATGATCCACGCCACCAGCAGCGCCGGAAACTGGCCGATCGCCGCGTCGTAGTGGGCGACCGCCAGGTTGAACTGGTTGCGCGCGATTTCAGCCGCCGCGGACGGCTCGGGCCACGCCAGCGGCGCATTCTCGGGTTGCGGCTCGTCCTTGTCGCCGAGCGGCATCGGGCGCGACAGGGTGCCGTCGGCGCCGAAGCTGACCACCGCGTCCGGGTGCAGGTGCTGCCAGGCGGCCAGCAGCACGTGCAGCGCGGTGCCGAGCGCGGCCATGCTGGCCGGATCGAGCGGCCGCAGGCGGGTGGTCGCCAGCAGGGTGCCGAGCTGGGCGGCGGCCGCCTGCAGGGAGGCGCCGGCGGAGACGTCCCAGGGCGTCGGCACCTCGCCCTGGGTGCGCGCCTGCACGAATTCCAATTGCCGCAGCAATGCCGCATGCAGCGGGGCGAAGGCCATCAGCGCCGCCGAGCGCAGCCGCACCAGCCGCTTGTAGGCTCCGACGAACCAGAACACCGCCACCGCCCCGACGATCCACCAGGGCAGCGAATCGGGCAGGCTGGACCAGGTCAGCGCGCCCATGAAAAAGCCCCCGATCCGCGGGCGGAAAGGGGGCTCTCGATTCCGGTCATGCCGGCGATGCTAACGACTTATTCGGTCGCTGCGCCTTCGCTGGCGTCGGCCGTGGTGGTCGTCGCCTCGTCGCTGCCGGCGCCGGCCAGTTCGGCCGCCTCGGCATCGGCGATCGCGCGGCGCTCGGCCTCGTCCATCGCGTCCTTGACCTTGCGGGCCTGGTGGTACGCCATGCCGGTGCCCGCGGGGATCAGGCGGCCGACGATGACGTTTTCCTTCAGGCCGCGCAGCTCGTCGCGCTTGCCCATGATCGCGGCTTCGGTCAGCACGCGGGTGGTTTCCTGGAACGACGCGGCGCTGATGAAGCTGTCGGTCGACAGCGACGCCTTCGTGATGCCCAGCAGCAGGTTGGTGAACGTCGCGGGGATCTTGCCAGCGGCGCGCAGGGCGTCGTTGGTGTTGAGCATCTCGCTGCGTTCGACCTGTTCACCGGCGATGTAGTTGGTGTCGCCGACGCTCTCGACCACGACCCGGCGCAGCATCTGGCGAACGATCACCTCGATGTGCTTGTCGTTGATCTTCACGCCTTGCAACCGGTACACGTCCTGCACCTCGTCCACGATGTAGCGCGCCAGTTCCTCCGAACCCAGCAGGCGCAGGATGTCCTGCGGATCCGCCGGGCCGTCGACCACGCTCTCGCCCTTGTTCACCACCTGGCCTTCGTGCACCAGGATGTTCTTTTCCTTGGGCACGAGGTCTTCCCAGACGGTGCCTTCCGGATCGGTGATCTGCAGGCGGATCTTGCCCTTCGTTTCCTTGCCGAACGACACGGTGCCGGTCATCTCGGCCAGCATGCCCTTGTCCTTCGGCGAACGGGCCTCGAACAGCTCGGCCACGCGCGGCAGACCGCCGGTGATGTCGCGGGTCTTCTGGCCTTCGACCGGAATCCGCGCCAGCACTTCGCCGGGGCCCACGTCCTGGCCGTCGCGCACCTGCACCAGGGCGCCGATCGGGAAGCCGATCGTCACCGAGTGGTCGGTGCCGGGGATCTTCACCTCGGCGCCCGAGGCGTCGATCAGCTTGACCTGCGGGCGCACCACCTTGGCGGCGCCGCGGCGCTTCGGGTCGATCACGACCAGGGTCGACAGGCCGGTGACTTCGTCCACCTGCTTGGCGACCGTGAGGCCTTCCTCGACGTTCTCGAAGCGCGTCATGCCGGCGAACTCGGTGATGATCGGGCGGGTCAGCGGGTCCCAGTTGGCCAGCACGTGACCGGCCTTGATCGTCTGGTCGGCCTTGACCGCCAGGATCGCGCCGTACGGCACCTTGTGGCGCTCGCGCTCGCGGCCGTGCTCGTCATGGATGATGATCTCGCCCGAACGCGAGATGACGACCAGCTCGCTCTTGCTGTTGGTCACGTAACGCATCGTGGCGTTGAAGCCGATCGAACCGTTCGACTTGGCTTCCACGCTCGAGGCGACCGCCGCGCGCGACGCCGCACCGCCGATGTGGAAGGTCCGCATCGTCAGCTGGGTGCCGGGCTCGCCGATCGACTGGGCGGCGATCACGCCGACCGCTTCGCCGTTGTTGACCAGGCCGCCGCGGCCGAGGTCGCGGCCGTAGCACTTGGCGCAGATGCCGAAGCGGGTCGCGCAGGTAAGCGCGGTGCGCACCTTGACTTCGTCCACACCGTCGGCTTCGAGCGCCTCGATCAGGTCCTCGTCGAGCATGTCGCCGGCGTTGGCCAGCACCGCACGGGTTTCCGGATGCAGCACGTCCTCGGCCGCGGTGCGGCCCAGGATGCGGTCGCGCAGCGATTCGATGACTTCACCGCCTTCGACGATCGCGCGCATCAGGGCACCGTCGTGCGTGCCGCAGTCCTGCTCGATCACCACCAGGTCCTGCGTCACGTCGACCAGGCGACGCGTCAGGTAACCCGAGTTGGCGGTCTTCAGCGCCGTGTCGGCCAGGCCCTTGCGGGCGCCGTGGGTGGAGATGAAGTACTCCAGCACGTTCAGGCCTTCGCGGAAGTTCGCGGTGATCGGCGTCTCGATGATCGAGCCGTCGGGCTTGGCCATCAGGCCCCGCATGCCGGCGACCTGGCGGATCTGCGCGGCGGAACCGCGAGCGCCCGAGTCGGCCATCATGTAGATCGAGTTGAAGGATTCCTGCTCGACTTCCTTGCCGTGGCGATCGATGGCCTTCTCCTTGGAGAGCTTGGCCATCATGACCTTCGACACTTCGTCGCCGGCCTTGCCCCAGATGTCGACCACCTTGTTGTAGCGCTCGCCGGAGGTCACCAGGCCCGAGACGTACTGCTGCTCGATCTCCTTCACTTCCTTGGCGGAGCGGTCGATGATGCCGTGCTTTTCAGCGGGCACCAGCATGTCGTCGATCGCGATCGAGATGCCGGCCTTGGTCGCCAGGCGGAAGCCGTTCTGCAACAGCTTGTCGGCGAACACGACCGTTTCCTTCAGGCCGCACTTGCGGAACGAGACGTTGATGAGCTTGGAGATCTCCTTCTTCTTCAGCGCCTTGTTGATGTTCGAGAACGGCAGGCCCTTCGGCAGGATCTCGGACAGCAGTGCACGGCCCACGGTGGTGTCCTGGAGCTCGGTCTTGGGGATGAACTCGCCCGTTTCCTTGTCCTTGGTGTATTCCGTGATGCGCACCGCGACGCGCGCGGTGAGCTCGACCACGTCGGCGTCGAGCGCGCGCTGCACTTCACCGATGTCGGAGAAGATCAGGCCCTCGCCGCGGCCGTTGATGCGGTCGCGCGTCGTGTAGTAGAGACCCAGCACCACGTCCTGCGAAGGAACGATCGAGGGTTCGCCCGAAGCCGGGAACAGCACGTTGTTGGAGGCCAGCATCAGCGTGCGGGCTTCCATCTGCGCTTCCACCGACAGCGGCACGTGGACGGCCATCTGGTCGCCGTCGAAGTCGGCGTTGAAGGCCGCGCAGACCAGCGGGTGCAGCTGGATCGCCTTGCCTTCGATCAGGATCGGCTCGAAGGCCTGGATGCCCAACCGGTGCAGCGTGGGCGCACGGTTCAGCATCACCGGGTGTTCCTTGATGACCTCTTCCAGGATGTCCCAGACCACCGGCGTGCCGGATTCGACTTCCTTCTTCGCCGCCTTGATGGTGGTGGCGATACCCATGGCTTCGAGGCGCGAGAAGATGAACGGCTTGAACAGTTCGAGCGCCATCAGCTTGGGCAGGCCGCACTGGTGCAGCTTGAGCGTCGGGCCGACCACGATGACCGAACGGCCCGAGTAGTCGACGCGCTTGCCCAGCAGGTTCTGGCGGAAGCGGCCGCTCTTGCCCTTGATCATGTCGGCCAGCGACTTGAGCGCGCGCTTGTTGGCGCCGGTCATCGCCTTGCCGCGACGGCCGTTGTCCAGCAGCGAATCCACGGCTTCCTGCAGCATCCGCTTCTCGTTGCGGGCGATGATTTCCGGCGCCTTCAGCTCGAGCAGGCGGCGCAGCCGCGAGTTGCGGTTGATGACGCGGCGGTACAGGTCGTTCAGGTCGGAGGTCGCGAAGCGGCCGCCGTCCAGCGGCACCAGCGGACGCAGGTCCGGCGGCAGCACCGGCAGCACCTCGAGCACCATCCAGTTAGGCTTGATGCCCGACTTGCGGAAGGCTTCCAGCACCTTCAGGCGCTTGGAATTCTTCTTGACCTTGACTTCAGAGCCGGTCAGGTCGCCGCGCAGCTTCTCGATCTCGCTGTCGAGGTCGATGCCCTCGAGCAGGTCCTTGATGCCTTCGGCGCCCATCTTGGCGATGAACTCGTCGCCGTATTCCTTGCGCTTCGCGTCATAGTCGTCCTCGGACATGATGCCGAACTTCTTCAGCGGGGTCATGCCGGGATCGGTGATCACGTAGGCTTCGAAATACAGCACGCGCTCGATGTCGCGCAGCGTCATGTCGAGCACCAGGCCCAGGCGCGACGGCAGCGACTTCAGGAACCAGATGTGGGCGCAGGGCGCGGCCAGGTCGATGTGACCCATGCGCTCGCGACGCACCTTGGTCTGCGTGACTTCGACGCCGCACTTCTCGCAGATCACGCCGCGGTGCTTCAGGCGCTTGTACTTGCCGCACAGGCACTCGTAGTCCTTGATCGGGCCGAAGATCTTGGCGCAGAAGAGACCGTCGCGCTCGGGCTTGAACGTGCGGTAGTTGATGGTTTCCGGCTTCTTCACTTCGCCGAAGGACCAGGAACGGATCTTCTCCGGCGAGGCCATGCCGATGCGGATGGCATCGAAATGCTCGTCCGGGGTGAATTGCTTGAACAGGTCGAGTAATGACTTCATGTGACTCTTTCCTTGTTGCTTAAGAACGTTCCAGTTCGATGTCCAGGCCCAGGGAACGGATTTCCTTGACCAGCACATTGAACGATTCGGGCATGCCGGCTTCGATCGAGTGTTCGCCCTTGACGATGCTCTCGTAGACCTTGGTACGGCCCACCACGTCGTCGGACTTCACCGTGAGCATTTCCTGCAGCACGTAGGCAGCGCCGTAGGCTTCCAGCGCCCACACTTCCATCTCGCCGAAACGCTGGCCGCCGAACTGCGCCTTGCCGCCCAGCGGCTGCTGGGTGACAAGCGAGTACGGGCCGGTCGAGCGGGCGTGCATCTTGTCGTCCACCAGGTGATGCAGCTTCAGGAAGTGCATGTAGCCGACGGTGACCGGACGCTCGAACTGGTCGCCGGTGCGGCCGTCGTAGAGGTAGGCCTGGGTGCGCGTGTCGGTCAGGCCCTTGAGCTTGGCGATCTCGTCCGGATAGGCGAGCTTCAGCATGCCGCGGATCTCTTCTTCCGAGGCGCCGTCGAACACCGGCGTGGCGAAGGTGGCGCCCTGCGACAGGTTGCCCGCCATCTCCAGCACGTCGGCATCGCTCAGCTTGCTGAGGTCTTCCTTGCGGCCCGAGCCGTTGTAGAGCTGGTCCATGAACTGGCGCAGCTCGGCCACCTTGGCCTCCTGCTGCAGCAGGTCGCCGATGCGCTGGCCGACGCCCTTGCCGGCCCAGCCCAGATGCACCTCGAGCACCTGCCCGACGTTCATCCGCGAAGGCACGCCCAGCGGGTTCAGGCAGATGTCGCACGGCGTGCCGTCGGCCATGTGGGGCATGTCCTCGACCGGAACGATCTTGGACACGACACCCTTGTTGCCGTGGCGGCCGGCCATCTTGTCGCCGGGTTGCAGGCGGCGCTTGACGGCCAGGTAGACCTTCACCATCTTCAGCACGCCCGCGGGCAGCTCGTCGCCCTGCGTGAGCTTCTTGCGCTTCTCTTCGAAGGCCAGGTCGAAGCTGTGGCGGGTCTGCTCGAGCGAGTTCTTGATCGACTCGAGCTGGGTCGCCACTTCGTCTTC
The DNA here is from genome assembly GCF_009765735.1 of Xenophilus sp. L33. Taxonomy (GTDB): domain Bacteria; phylum Pseudomonadota; class Gammaproteobacteria; order Burkholderiales; family Burkholderiaceae_C; genus Variovorax. The sequence goes on along the minus strand of NZ_LMUW01000075.1, from coordinate 7,387 downwards.
CGCCGGGCGGATGTCGAACCAGTGGAACTTCTCGATCGACGACAGGTACGCCTTGTCGAGCTTGGTGCCCTTGGCCAGCTTGTTCGGGCCGCCGTTGGCGACACGGCCGGTCAGGAGCTTCTCGATCCGGTCGAAGGCGTCGGCCTCGACGATGCGCAGCTGGTCGTTCAGATCGAGGCGGAAGCGCTTCAGCTCGTCGTCGATGATCTGCTGGGCGCGCTTGTCGCGGGTGATGCCCTCGCGGGTGAACACCTGCACGTCGATCACGGTGCCTTGCGAGCCCTGGTCGACGCGCAGCGAGGTGTCCTTCACGTCGGAAGCCTTCTCGCCGAAGATCGCGCGCAGCAGCTTCTCTTCAGGCGTCAGCGTGGTCTCGCCCTTCGGCGTGACCTTGCCCACCAGCGTGTCGCCCGGCTGCACTTCGGCGCCGACGTAGATGATCCCGGATTCGTCCAGGCGGTTGAGCTGCTGCTCGGCCAGGTTCGGGATGTCGCGGGTGATTTCTTCCGCGCCCAGCTTGGTGTCGCGCGCCATGACCACCAGTTCCTCGATGTGGATCGAGGTGTAGCGGTCTTCGGCGACGACGCGTTCGCTGATCAGGATCGAGTCCTCGAAGTTGTAGCCGTTCCAGGGCATGAAGCCGATCAGCATGTTCTGGCCGAGGGCCAGTTCACCCAGGTCGGTCGATGCACCGTCGGCCACCACGTCACCCTTGGCGATCTTGTCGCCGCGCTTGACGATCGGACGCTGGTGGATGTTCGTGTTCTGGTTCGAACGCTGGTACTTGATCAGGTTGTAGATGTCGACGCCGACTTCGCCCGCGCTGGCTTCGTCGTCGTTCACGCGCACCACGATGCGGGTCGCGTCGACATAGTCGACGATGCCGCCGCGGGTGGCCGTGACCACGGTGCCGGAGTCGACCGCGGAGACGCGCTCGATGCCGGTACCGACGAAGGGCTTCTCGGGGCGCAGCACCGGCACCGCCTGGCGCTGCATGTTGGCGCCCATCAGCGCGCGGTTCGCATCGTCGTGCTCGAGGAACGGAACCAGCGAGGCGGCGACCGACACGATCTGCGCCGGCGACACGTCCATGTACTGCACGCGCTCGGCGCTCACCAGGATCGATTCGCCGGTTTCACGGGCCGACACCAGGTCGCCGGTCAGGCGGCCGTCCTTGTCCAGGGCCGCGTTGGCCTGGGCGATGACGTACTTGCCTTCCTCGATGGCCGACAGGTAGTCGATGTCCATCGTGACCTTGCTGTCGACCACGCGGCGGTACGGCGTCTCGATGAAGCCGTATTCGTTCAGGCGGGCGTACAGGGCCAGCGAGTTGATCAGGCCGATGTTCGGGCCTTCGGGCGTTTCGATCGGGCAGACGCGGCCGTAGTGGGTCACGTGCACGTCGCGCACTTCGAAGCCGGCGCGTTCGCGGGTCAGGCCGCCCGGGCCGAGGGCCGAAACGCGACGCTTGTGCGTGATCTCGGACAGCGGGTTGGTCTGGTCCATGAACTGCGACAGCTGCGAGGCGCCGAAGAATTCCTTCAGCGCGGCCGAGATCGGCTTGCTGTTGATCAGGTCGTGCGGCATCAGCGGCTCTTGCTCGGCCTGACCCAGACGTTCCTTGACGGCCTTCTCGATGCGGGCCAGGCCGGTGCGGTACTGGTTCTCGGCCAGTTCGCCGACGCAACGCACGCGACGGTTGCCCAGGTGATCGATGTCGTCGACTTCGCCGCGGCCGTTGCGCAGGTCAACCAGGATCTTGACCACGGCCAGGATGTCCTCGTTGGTCAGCACCATCGGGCCGGTCGATTCGTCGCGGCCGACCTTGGCGTTGAACTTCATGCGGCCGACGCGCGACAGGTCGTAGGTGTCCGGGTTGTAGAACAGGCGCTGGAACAGAGCCTGCACCGCGTCTTCCGTCGGCGGCTCGCCGGGGCGCATCATGCGGTAGATGGCGACGCGCGCCGCGAATTCGTCGACCGTCTCGTCGATGCGCAGGGTCTGCGAGATGTACGCGCCCTGGTCGAGTTCGTTGGTGTAGATGGCCTGCACGTCCTGCACGCCGGCCGTGCGCAGCTTCTTGAGCAGCGCTTCGGTCAGCTCGTCGTTGGCCTTTGCCAGGATCTCGCCCGAGTCGGGGTCGACGATGTTGCGCGCGACCACGCGGCCGACCAGGAAGTCTTCCGGCACGCTGATGTGGGTGGTGCCCGACTGCTCGAGTTCGCGCGTGTGGCGCGCGGTGACCCGCTTGTCCTTGGCGACCACGACCTTGCCCGACTTGTCGGTGATGTCGAAGCGCGCGACTTCGCCGCGCAGGCGCTCGGAGACGAACTCCATCTGCGCGCCGCTGTCCATCAGGCGGAAGTTGTCGTTGACGAAGAAGTTCGCGAGGATCGATTCCGGGTTCAGGCCGATGGCCTTCAACAGGATCGTCACCGGCATCTTGCGGCGGCGGTCGACGCGGAAATACAGCATGTCCTTCGGGTCGAATTCGAAGTCGAGCCACGAGCCGCGGTAGGGAATCACGCGGGCCGAGAACAGCAGCTTGCCCGAGCTGTGGGTCTTGCCCTTGTCGTGCTCGAAGAAGACGCCCGGCGAACGGTGCAGCTGCGACACGATGACGCGCTCGGTGCCGTTGATGATGAACGAGCCCTTGTCGGTCATGAGCGGCACTTCGCCCATGTAGACCTCCTGCTCCTTCACTTCCTTGACCACCTTGGACTGCGAGGTCGACGACTCGCGGTCATAGATGATCAGCTGCACCTTGGCCCGCACGGCCGACGCGAAGGTCAGGCCGCGGGTCTGGCACTCGCGCACGTCGAAGGCCGGCTTCGCCAGGTTGTACTCGAGGAACTTCATCTCGACGAAACCGTTGTGCGAGACGATCGGGAACGCGGCGTCGAACGCGGCCTGCAGACCTTCCACGGTCCGTTTCTGGGGCGGGATGCCGGCTTGCAGGAACGCGGTGTACGCGTCCTTCTGCATCTGCAGCAGGTAGGGGATTTCGACGACGCTGTCGCGATTGCCGAAATTCTTTCGGATGCGCTTGCGTTCGGTGTAACTGTACGTGGACGTTTGGGCCATGAGAGCTCCGGTGCTTGAGATCTTCAGCGACTTGGTCGGATGCCTCTTCGGCACCCCTCTCCTTGGCGGCTGGCCACTACCAGCCCTGGCGGACGGTGATGCGTTGCACATCACCCGAACCAAGGGGTCTTCTGCAGTCGGGGTCAGAAGACACTCAAAAATCGTCTCGCTGGGGGAGCCCGCGAGCCGGCTTTTGGGTGCGCTCTGAAAGCGGCAAAGGCTGGAGGGCCTTTTCAGGCACCTCCAGCCCTTCAATGGGACCGAATTACTTCAGTTCCACCTTGGCGCCGGCGTCTTCCAGCTTCTTCTTGGCGGCTTCGGCGTCAGCCTTGGACAGGCCTTCCTTGACGGCCTTCGGAGCGGCTTCCACGAGGTCCTTGGCTTCCTTGAGGCCCAGGCCGGTGATTTCGCGCACGGCCTTGATCGCCGACACCTTGTTCGCGCCAGCTTCCATCAGCATGACGTTGAACTCGGTCTGCTCTTCGGCCACGGCGGCGGCAGCACCACCACCGGCGCCGGCCGGAGCGGCCATGGCTGCGGCGCTCACGCCGAACTTCTCTTCGATGGCCTTCACCAGGTCGTTGAGTTCCAGGACCGTCATGCTGTCCAGCGCGGTCAAAAATGCGTCTTTATCGAATGCCATTTTGAAATTTCCTAATTAAGTTGGGGTCGACAGCCGGGCGCTCAAGCGGCGGCTGCTTCTGCGGCGGGAGCTTCCGCCGGTGCTTCGCCACCACCGCGCTTCTCGGCCAGCGCGTGCAGGACACGGGCGGTGCGAGAGATCGGGGATTGCATCAAGCCCAGCAATTGCGCCAGCAGCACTTCCTTGGAAGGGATGTTGGCCAGTTGCTTCACGCCTTCGACGTCCAGGGCCTTGCCACCGAATGCACCGCCGCGAATCACCAACTTGTCGTTGGTCTTCGCGAAATCGGCCACCACTTTCGCGGCGGCCACGGCGTCTTCGGAGAAGCCATAGATCAGCGGGCCGGTCATCTGGTCGCCGACGATCTCAAACGCGCTACCCGCGACAGCACGGCGTGCCAGCGTGTTCTTGAACACGCTGAGGGTCACACCCTTGCTGCGCGCTTCGTTGCGCAGTTTGGTCATGTCGGCCACCGTGATGCCACGGTATTCCGCCATCACGAGCGTTTGAGCTTTTGCGGCGAGGCTGGTCACATCACTGATGACCGCTTCTTTCTCACTGCGATTCAGACTCAAGGTCTACTCCTTTTCAATGCGACCCTCGGCGGAGGCCTCGGATCGCGCTTCATGCAGCGACCAACTGTTTCGGAAAAATTCCTGGCAGTGGGGTCGCCATCTGCGCTGGCTGCCCGGCGGAGGCCGGGTGATTAAGTGCAGCCGAACTGCACACCAGCGGTCTTGGATGGCCCGCGACGACCGAAGCCGCCGCGACCCACCACATTCGCCTCGCCTTGTTGAAGGGCGAGGCCAATCACTTGCTCTCTCAGCTCGCCGAAATGGTCTGCGTGTCGACGCGGACACCCAGGCCCATGGTCGACGACACCGCCACCTTGCGCAGGTAGACACCCTTGCTGGTCGCAGGCTTGGCCTTGACCAGGGCTTCGATCAGCGCCGCCAGGTTGCCCTGCAGCTTGTCGTTGTCGAACGAGCGACGGCCGATCGTGCCGTGCACGATGCCGGCCTTGTCGACGCGGAACTGCACCTGGCCGGCCTTGGCGTTCTTCACCGCGGTCGCGACGTCGGGCGTCACGGTGCCGACCTTCGGGTTCGGCATCAGGCCGCGCGGGCCGAGGATCTGGCCGAGCGTGCCGACCACGCGCATCGCGTCCGGCGCGGCGATGACCACGTCGAAGGGCATGTCGCCGGCCTTGACCATGGCGGCCAGGTCGTCCATGCCGACGATGTCGGCGCCGGCGGCCTTGGCTTCCTCGGCCTTGGCGCCCTGGGCGAACACGGCCACGCGCTTGGTCTTGCCGGTGCCGTTGGGCATCACGACTGCGCCGCGAACGACCTGGTCCGACTTCTTGGCGTCGATGCCGAGCTGCACGGCCACGTCGATGGATTCATCGAACTTGGCGGTGGCGGCTTCCTTGACCAGGCCGATGGCTTCGCCGAGCGGGTACAGCTTGTTGCTGTCGACCTTGCCGACGAGGGCTTTCTGCTTCTTGGTGACCTTGGACATTTACACGCCCTCCACATTCACGCCCATCGAGCGGGCCGAGCCGGCGATGGTACGAACCGCGGCGTCGAGGTCGGCAGCGGTCAGGTCCTTCATCTTGGCCTTGGCGATGTCTTCCAGCTGGGCGCGGGTGATCTTGCCGACCTTGTCCAGATGCGGACGGGCGGAACCCTTGTCGAGCTTGATCGCCTTCTTGATCAAGGTGATCGCCGGCGGCGTCTTGATGATGAAGGTGAAGCTCTTGTCGGCGAACGCGGTGATGACCACCGGCAGCGGCAGGCCCGGCTCGACGCCTTGGGTCTGCGCGTTGAACGCCTTGCAGAATTCCATGATGTTCAAACCGCGCTGGCCCAGTGCGGGACCGATGGGCGGTGACGGGTTGGCCTTACCAGCTGGCACTTGCAGCTTGATGAAGCCGACGATTTTTTTCGCCATGACTTGCTCCTTGCGGGTGATGACGCCTTGGCTTCTTCAGCCGCGGCTCCCCGGGGTTAAACGACTCTTTCTTTCAATCCAGTTCGCGCCGAGTCGAGGAAGCGCGAACCACCAAAGGACAAGGCTGCAGGCCTTGTCCTTATCCGTTACGTTTTTTCGACCTGGCTGAACTCGAGTTCCACCGGCGTCGCGCGGCCGAAGATCATGACCGACACGCGGACCTTGCTCTTCTCGTAGTTGACTTCCTCGACCGTGCCGTTGAAGTCGGTGAACGGGCCTTCCTTGACGCGCACGAACTCGCCGACGATGAACTCGACCTTGTGACGCGGCTTCTCGGTGCCCTGCTGCATCTGGTTCACGATGTCCTCGACTTCCTTCTGGGAAATCGGGGCTGGGCGGTTCTTGGCGCCGCCGACGAAACCGGTGACCTTGTTGGTGTGCTTCACCAGGTGCCAGCTCTCGTCGTCCATGATCATCTCGACCAGCACGTAGCCCGGGAAGAAGCGACGCTCGGTGGTGCGCTTCTGGCCGTTCTTGATCTCGACCACTTCCTCGGTCGGCACCAGGATGCGGCCGAACTTGGCCTGCATGCCGGCGCGATTGATGCGCTCGAGGATGTTGCGTTCGACCGCCTTCTCCATGCCCGAATAGGCATGGACCACGTACCAGCGCAGGTCCGGGTTGCTCGCCGGGGCCAGCAGCGGATTGATCTCCGGCGCTGCTTCTTCTGCTTCGACGGTTTCGTCAGTCATTATTTTCTCCAGCCCAGAATGAGGTCGAAAAACACCCATTCGAGCGTCTTGTCGGTCAGCCAGAGGAAGATGGACATGATCGCCACGAAGGCGAACACGTAAGCCGTCATCTGGATCGCTTCCTTGCGCGTCGGCCAGACGACCTTGCGGACTTCACGCAGGGAGTCGCGACCGAAGGCCCACAACTGCCGGCCGCTTTCCGAAATGCCGAACACCGCCACGGCGGCCGCCAGGCCGACCAGCAAGGCACCCCACTGCAGCACCGGCCCTTGGGTCGACAGCAGGTAGAACGCCACGATCGCGGCCACCGCGAGCACCACGGCGAAGGCCAGCTTGGCCTTGTCCGCGTTGGTGTTGACGGTTTCGATTTGAGAAGTGGCCATCTTGGCTTGGTTCCTGGGCGGCCTTGCGGCCTTCAATTCAATGCGTCTTCTGAGACGCCGAAGCCCGTCAGGCTGTGACGGGCTTTATTTCAGCTTTGCCGTCAGGCTATGACGGGCTTTTTGTCTCTGCGTTCCCGTCGACCTGCGACGGGCTTCATGCTGTCAGCGCCACCAAGTGGCAGGGGCAGTAGGAATCGAACCTACAACCTTCGGTTTTGGAGACCGACGCTCTGCCAATTGAGCTATACCCCTTCAGCAATCCGATCAGATGTCGAGGATCTTGGCGACGACGCCCGAACCCACGGTGCGGCCGCCTTCACGGATGGCGAAGCGCAGGCCTTCTTCCATCGCGATCGGGTTGATCAGCTTCACCGTGATGCTCACGTTGTCGCCGGGCATGACCATTTCCTTGTCCTTGGGCAGCTCGATCGCGCCGGTGACGTCGGTCGTGCGGAAGTAGAACTGCGGGCGGTAGTTGTTGAAGAACGGCGTGTGACGGCCGCCTTCGTCCTTCGACAGGACATACACCTCGGCGGTGAAGTGCGTGTGCGGCTTGATCGAGCCGGGCTTGC
>NZ_LMUW01000074.1 GCF_009765735.1 Xenophilus sp. L33 | reverse complement strand
CGCCGAGCGTGACCACCACGCGCGCCACGCCGCGGGCGCGCAGCGCCTGGCCGGCCTGCGCCGCTTCGCGCGGGCCGGGCACCGGCAGGCCGCTCAGTGCCTCGGCCTCGATCTCGTTGACCACCAGCGTGTCGATGCGCGGCCAGAGCGGCGCGGCGATCGGCTGCACCGGCGACGGGTTCAGCAGCACCTTGCAGCCGGCGGCGGCCGCCGCCGCGATGGCGCGCTCGACCTCGGCCATCGGCGTCTCGAACTGGGTCACCAGGAACGCGGCATCGCGCAGTTGCGCGGCCAGCGTCGGCTCGTCGACCTCGACCCGCGCGTTGGCGCCGGCGATCATGACGATGCGGTTCTGGCCGCTGTCCTCGACCATCACCAGCGCGGTGCCGGTCGGCGTGTCGGCGACGTCGCGCAGGCCGGCGGTGTCGATGCCGTCGCGCTCCAATGCGGCCCGCAGCGACTGGCCGTGGGCGTCGGCGCCGACGCAGCCGACCATCTGCACGTGGGCGCCTTCGCGGGCGCAGCTGACCGCCTGGTTGGCGCCCTTGCCGCCGGGGATGGTGGCGATCGAATGGCCGAGCAGGGTCTCGCCGGCCGCCGGTGCATGCGGCACCCGCAGCACCAGGTCCATGTTGAGGCTGCCAAGCACGACGATGCGCGGCGGCTGGCCCGGAGAAGTCCGGGAAGGCGTGGCACTCACGGCGCGCGGCTCCCCGAGGCTTCGCCGTCGGCGGACGCGACCGCCGCCTTCGAGCGGGCATCGCGCGCCGCGGGCCCGGCATGCCGTCCGGTCGACGCGCGCACCCGCAATTCGGGCTGCAGCACCACCTTGCGCGCATCGCGCCGGCGGCCGCCGACTCGCTCGAGCAGCATGTCGACCGCCAGCGCGCCGATGCGCTCCTTCGGTTGCGCCACGGTGGTGAGCGGCGGGCTGGTGTACGCCGACAGCTCGATGTCGTCGAAGCCGACCACCGAGATCTCGTCGGGCACCCGCACGCCGCTCTCGTGCGCCGCGCGCAGCGCGCCGATCGCCATCAGGTCGTTGCAGACGAACACCGCCGAGGGCGGATCGTCGGTGCGCAGGATCGCGTGCATCGCCTCGTAGCCGCCCTGGCTGGTGAAGCCGCCGCGCCACAGCAGCGCGTCGGCACCGGGCGCGCCGCCGGCCTCGGCCAGCGCCAGCCGCCAGCCTTCGATGCGCTGCTCGCTCGGGTTGACGCCGGCCGGCCCGCCGATGCAGGCGATGCGCCGGTGGCCGAGCGACAGCAGGTGCCGCACCGCCAGCAGGCCGCCCTGCATGTGCGCGGTCTCGACCAGGTCGCAGGCCGGGTCGGCGATCTCGCGGTCGACCAGCACGGTCGGGATGCGCAGGCCGTGCAGCTGCGTGACCAGCGAGTCGTCGTCGCCGGTGGAGACCACGATCAGCCCGTCGATGCGGCGCTCGGCCAGCACCTGCAGGTAGACGCTCTGGCGCCGCGGCTCGTCGTCGGTGTTGCACAGCACCAGCGTGTAGCCGGCGCCGAAGCAGCGGTCTTCCACCACCCGCACGATCTCGGCGAAGTAGGGGTTGGAGCTGTTCGGGATCAGCATGCCGAGGGTCGAGGTGGTGTTGCTCTTCAGGCTGCGCGCGACCGCGCTCGGCACGTAGCCCAGTTCGCGGATCGCCTGCTCGACCCGCTCGCGGCCCTTGGGGCTGACGTGGCGGGTGTCGTTGACCACGTGCGAGACCGTGGTGACCGACACGCCCGCGCGCAGGGCGACGTCCTTGATGGTGGCCATGCTCGATCGGTCCTCAGGCCAGGCGTCGGTCGGCGCGGCGCTGGCGCAGCGTGTCGATGATCACCGCGGCGACGATCACCGCGCCGGTGATGATCCGCTTGCTCGGCTCGCTGGCGCCGACCTGGGCCAGGCCGGCCTCCAGCACCGCGATGATCAGCACGCCGAAGAAGGTGTTGACCACCGAGCCGCGGCCGCCCATGAGGCTGGTGCCGCCGATGACCACCGCGGCGATCACCTGCAGCTCGATGCCGACGCCGGCGTTCGGGTCGGCGGCTTCGAGCCGCGCCGCCTGCATCAGGCCGGCGAGGCCCGCCATCAGCCCGGTCAGCGCGAAGACGATGATGCGGATCGGCCGCGGGTCGATGCCGGCCAGCCGCATCGCTTCCTCGTTGGTGCCGATGCCGACCACGTAGCGGCCGAAGACGGTGCGGCTCAGCACGACCTGGCCGACGATCACGATCGCCAGCGCCAGCACGAAGGCCGCCGAGATGCCGCCGATCCACGGCGCGGCCAGGCCGGCGATCGCATCGCCGACGTATTGCGTGCGCGAATCGGTGACCAGGTAGGCGCCGCCGCGCACCGCCTCCAGCATGCCGAGCGAGACGATGAAGCTGGGCAGCCGCCAGGCCACCGAGACCGCGCCGGTGACCGCGCCGCAGAGCAGCCCGCTGGCCATGCCGAGGGTCGCCGCCAGCGCCACCGGCAGCTTCCACTGCAGGATCGCGGCGGCCGCCACCGCGGCGCTGAGCGCCAGCACCGAGCCGACCGACAGGTCGATGCCCGCGATGATCAGCACGAAGGTCATGCCCACCGCCATCACCGCCAGCGCCGGGATCTCGTTGGCGATGGTGACGAAGGTCTCGACCGTGAGGAAGTATTCGGAGAGGCTGCTGAACAGCGCCACCATGCCGATCAGCACCACGGCCAGGCCGATGTAGGTGCCGAGCTGGCCGCGCAGCGAGGCGGCGGCGCTGGTCGGCGCGGTCGCGCTCGAGGGAAGGGTGGCGGGTGTGGTCATGGGGTCACGCCGTGGCGAGGTCCTGGGGAGACGAAGAAGAAGACGAGGAGGAACCGGCGTCGCCGAAGGCCGCGGCCAGCAGCGACTGCTGGTCCCAGGCGCCGCGCTCGAACACCGCCACCAGCCGGCCGGCGTGCATCACGCCGATGCGGTCGCACATGGCCATCAGCTCGCGCAGGTCGCTCGACACCATCAGGAGCGCGCGGCCGGCGTCGGTCATGCGGTCGAGCTCGGCGTAGAGGTCGGCGCGCGCGCCGACGTCGACGCCGCGGGTCGGCTCGTCCAGCAGCAGCACCTTGCATTCGCGGTGCAGCCAGCGCGCGAACACCACCTTCTGCTGGTTGCCACCGCTGAGCGTGGCGACCACCTGTTCCTCGCTGCGCGAGCGGATGCCGAGGGTCTGCACCAGCCGGCGCGCGATCGCGTGCTCTTTCGCGAAGCGCAGCCAGCCGCCGCGCGCGACCGCGCCGAGGTCGCTCAGCGTGGCGTTGACCCGGATCGATTGGGTCATCAGGAGGCCCTGCGACTTGCGGTCCTCGGTGACCAGGCCGATGCCGGCGTGGATCGCCTCGATCGGCGAACGCCAGCGGCCGTCGGCGGCGGCGGGCGAGCGGGCGCCCGGCCAGTGCAGGGCGATGGTGCCGCGGTCGGCGCGGTCGGCGCCGAACAGCAGGCGCACCAATTCGGTCCGGCCCGAGCCGACCAGGCCGGCGATGCCGAAGATCTCGCCGGCATGCAGGTCGAGGTCGACGTCGCGCACCGCCTGGGCACGGCCGATGCCGCGCACCTGCATCGCCAGCGGGCCGCGGGCGCGGCGCGGCCGGCCGTCGTGTTCGTGCACCGCGCGGCCGACCATGCGCTCGACCAGTTCGGATTCGCGCAGGCCCGCCATCGGCCGGACATCGACCAGCCGGCCGTCGCGCAGCACCGCCACGCGGTCGGCGATGCGCTGCAGTTCTTCCAGCCGGTGCGACACGTAGACGATGCCGACGCCGCGCGACTTCAGCCGCTCGATCTGCTCGAAGAGGTGTTCGGTCTCGCGCGGCGTGAGCATCGCGGTCGGCTCGTCGAGGATCAGCACCCGCGTGTCGTCCTGCAGGTTGCGCGCGATCTCGACCATCTGCTGCTGGCCGATGCCCAACCGCGACACCGGCGTCGCCGGGTCGATGTGGGCCATGCCGATCTTCGCCAGCTGGGCCCGCGCCGCCTCGTGCAGCGGCGCGCGCTTGAGCCAGCCGGCGGTCTGCGGCAGGCGGTCGAGCAGCAGGTTCTCGGCCACCGACAGGGTCGGCACCAGGCCGAGTTCCTGCATCACCATGCGCACGCCCTGCGCCTCGGCCGCGCGGCGCGAGGCCGGCGTGAAGGCCTCGCCGCCCAGCTGCATGAAGCCGCGCGAGGGCAGGGTGAGGCCGCAGACGATCTTCGACAGCGTGCTCTTGCCGGCCCCGTTCTCGCCGGTCAGCGCCAGCACCTCGCCGGCCTGCAGCGAGAGGCTGACGCCGTCGAGCACCGGCGCGGCGTAGTCCTTGCCGATGTCGTGCAGCGCCAGCAGGGCGGGCTGGGCGGGCGAGGTCTCGGGGCTCAAGGGGACCTTTACTTCGAGTCCTTCGTGACCAGGACGACGTCGGTCTTGATCTCGGCCGGCATCTGCGCCTGCGTCTGCTTGGCGGCGATCGCCTTGAGCGCGGTCTCGATGCCGAACACCGCCTGCTTGGCGGCGAACTGGTCGGCCGTGGCGAGCACGCGGCCATCGGCCAGCATCGGCTTGATCGCGCCGATGTTGTCGTAGCCGACCACCAGCACCTTGCCGGTCTTGCCGGCGGCCTTGACCGCGGCCACCGCGCCCAGCGCCATGCTGTCGTTGCCGGCCAGCAGCGCCTTCAGGTCCGGGTGCTCGCGCAGCATGCCGGAGGCCACGGTGTTGGCCTTGTCGATCTCCCACTGGCCCGACTGCACGCTCACCACGTCGGCGCCGACCGCCTTCATCGCGTCCTGGTAGCCGAGCGTGCGCTGCTGCGCATTGAAGGTGGTGGAGACGCCTTCGATGATGCCGACCTTGTCGCCGGCCTTCAGGCTCTTGGCCAGGTAGTCGCCGACCAGCTTGGCGCCGGCGCGGTTGTCGGGGCCGACGAAGGGCACGGTGATGCCCTTGTCCTTGAGCGCGGCGGCGTCGAGCTGGTTGTCGATGTTGACCACCAGGATGCCCTTGTCGATGGCCGCCTTCACGGTGGGCACCAGCGCCTTCGAGTCGGCCGGCGCGATCACCAGCGCATTGACCTTCTGCGCGGCCATCTGCTCGACCATCTTGATCTGGGCGGCGGTGTCGGTCTCGTCCTTGATGCCGTTGGCCAGCAGCACGTATTCGTTGGCGTGCTCCTTCTGGTGGGCCTTGGCGCCGTCTTCCATGGTGAGGAAGAACTCGTTGGCCAGCGACTTCATGACCAGCGCGACCTTGGGCTTGTCCTGCGCGAAGGCCGGCGCGCCGGCGATGGCGCCGACGAGCGAAAGGACGGCGGCGCTCTGCAGCGTGCGGCGGGTGAACTTCATGGTGCTTGTCTCCGTTGGTTGTGGAAGCGGTGACGGATCTTGGTCCGCCCGGGCGCCGATGTTAAGCAGACGAAAACGTTTGCGCAAACGTTTGCTAATCGGGTTTAACCCTGATTGGCGGGGTGGTCGGCGACCGTCGCAAAGGGCCGCCGGAGCGGCGGACGGCCGGCGCGCGCCTAAAATCGCGGGTTGTCCTGAGGAACCCCCATGAGTTTGCAATGCGGCATCGTCGGCCTGCCCAACGTCGGTAAATCCACGCTCTTCAACGCGCTGACCAAGGCCGGCATCGCGGCCGAGAACTATCCCTTCTGCACCATCGAGCCGAACGTCGGCGTGGTCGAGGTGCCCGATCCGCGGCTGGCGGCGCTGAGCGAGATCGTGGGGCCGGAGCGCATCGTCCCGGCGATCGTCGAGTTCGTCGACATCGCCGGCCTGGTGGCGGGCGCCAGCCAGGGCGAAGGCCTGGGCAACCAGTTCCTGGCCCACATCCGCGAGACCGACGCGATCGTCAACGTGGTGCGCTGCTTCGAGGACGACAACGTGATCCACGTGGCCGGCAAGGTCGACCCGATCTCCGACATCGAGGTGATCCAGACCGAGCTGTGCCTGGCGGACCTGTCGACCGTCGAGAAGGCGCTGCACCGCCACACCAAGACCGCGCGCTCGGGCGACAAGGAAGCGATCAAGCTGGTGGCGCTGCTCGAGAAGTGCCAGGCGGCGCTCAACGAGAACCAGCCGGTGCGCTCGATCGACTTCACCAAGGAGGAGCGGCCGCTGGTCAAGCAGTTCTCGCTGATCACTGCCAAGCCGGCGATGTTCGTCGGCAACGTGGCCGAGGACGGCTTCGAGAACAACCCCTTCCTCGACCGCCTGCGCGAGTACGCGGCGGCGCAGAAGGCCCCGGTGGTCGCCATCTGCGCCAAGATCGAAGCCGAACTGGCCGACATGGACGACGAGGACCGCACCATGTTCCTGGCCGAGATCGGCCAGGAGGAGCCGGGGCTGAACCGCCTCATCCGCGCCGCCTACACCCTGCTCGGCCTGCAGACCTACTTCACCGCCGGCGTGAAGGAAGTGCGCGCCTGGACCATCCACATCGGCGACACCGGCCCGCAGGCGGCCGGCGTGATCCACACCGACTTCGAGAAGGGCTACATCCGGGCCCAGACCATCGCCTTCAACGACTTCATCGCCTTCAAGGGCGAGCAGGGCGCGAAGGACGCGGGCAAGATGCGCGCCGAAGGCAAGGACTACGTCGTCAAGGACGGCGACGTGATGAACTTCCTCTTCTCGTCCTGAAGCCGCGGCGCCGGGCGCGTCAGCGCCCGATCGCCTCCAGCATCGTCCGGTCCTCCGCCGGCATCGCCGCCAGCCAGGCGGCTTCCTCGCCCGGCTCGGGCAGCATGTGGCCGTACTCGACCATGTGCGAGGGCGGCAGTTCCACCAGGTAGACCCACACCTTGCTCTTCTCGACGTCGGCGCCGGCCTGGACCACGTCGCGCAGGCCGAGCACCAGCTTCGCCTTCATCTCCTTGGGCCGTCCGCCGCGGATGTGGCCGTACACGTAGACCTGGTCGCCCGCCAGCGGCACGCCGCCCATGAACCAGTCGCCCGCGCCGATCTCGTGGAACACGACCTGCGCGAAGAAGGTCTGGGCGCCGGTGACCTCGCTGTGCACGCGGGTGACGTTGCGGGCGATCTCGGCTTTGCGGGCGCTGTCGAACTGGCCGGCGGGTGCGAGGACGGTGTAGGTGGGCATTTCGGGTCTCCTTCAGGGTGGGTGAAAATGGCGTGTAGATGCACGCATAGGCTAAAAAAATCAGGCCGTTGAGGTCTCCGCGCCGGCCTGCTGCAATTTCTCGAGCGCCTCCAGCAGGCCGCCCTGGCTGGAGGTCTTGACGAAGTCCTTGGCGTCCCGCTCGACCTGCTGCTGGGCCTTCTTGAAGTAGGGCAGGGCGTCGGCGATCATCTTCTGGCCGGCGCGGGTCAGGGTCAGCACGCGCTCGCGCTTGTCGTCCGCCTCGACCACGTCGACCCAGCCGGCGTCGATCAGCAGCTTGACGTTGCGCGAGATGGTGGTGCGGTCGAGCGACAGCTCGGCCGCCACCTGCGTCGACGTCGCCTGGCCCAGCCGCGCCAGCGAGCGCAGCAGCGAGAACTGGGTGATGCGCAGGCCGACCGGCTTGAGCGCCGCGTCGTAGATCTGGGTCAGCGCATTCGAAGCGCGCCGGAATTGGGTACAGTAGCAATCCGTGAACATACACGCATCATACGAGGAACCTCATGACGGACACAAGCCCCTCCTTTCGTGAACTGCACCGCGGCGGCTCGCTGCTGCGCCTTCCCAATGCCTGGGACGCCGCCAGCGCGACCTTGTTCGAAAGCCTCGGCGCCAGCGCCATCGCGACCACCAGCGCCGGCGTCTCCTGGTCGCAGGGCTGGCGCGACGGCTCGACGATGCCGGTCGAGGTGGTGGCCGCCTTTGCCGCCAACCTGGCGCGCGTGCTGACCAAGCCGCTCTCGGTCGACATCGAGGACGGCTATTCGGACGAGCCGTCGCAGGTCGCCGCGCTGGCGGTGCGGCTGGCCGAGGCGGGCGTGGCCGGCATCAACCTCGAGGACGGCGCCAAGCCTTCCGACCTGCTCGCCCGCAAGATCGAGGCGATCCGCGCGGCCCTGGCGCGGCACGGCCTCGACCTCTTCGTGAACGCCCGCACCGACGTCTTCCTGGCGCAACTCGCGCCCGAAGGCCAGCGCGTTTCCGAGACGCTGGCCCGCGGCCAGCGCTATCGCGAGGCCGGTGCCGATGGCCTCTTCGTGCCGGCGCTGGTGGCGCCGGAGCAGATCAAGGCGGTCGTCGAAGGCGTCGCGCTGCCGATCAACCTGCTGGCCTGGAGCGGCCTGCCCGATGCCGAAGGGCTGCAGGCGCTGGGCGTGCGGCGGCTGAGCGCCGGCTCGGGCATCACGCAGGTGATCTGGGGCCAGGCCGAGAAGCTGGCGGCCGACTTCCTGCAGGGCGGTGACTCCTCGAAGCTGGCCGGCCAGATCGCCTACGGCCGGATGCAGGGGCTGTTCAAGTAGCGCTTCACGCCCGGTCCAGCTCGGCCAGCACCTTGTCCAGCGTCAGAGGGAAGTCGCGGATGCGCACCCCGCTGGCGTTGTAGACCGCATTCGCCACCGCCGCGCCGGCGCCGCAGATGCCGAGCTCGCCGAGGCCCTTGCTCTTCAGCGGATTGGTCTTGTCGTCGACCTCCTCGATGAAGTGCGCCTCGATCGCCGGGATGTCCGCATGGGCCGGCACGTGGTATTCGGCCAGGTCGTGGTTGACGAAGAAGCCGTAGCGCGGATCGACCACCGCGTCCTCGAAGAGCGTCGAGCCGACGCCCCAGATCATCGCGCCGGTGGCCTGGCTGGTGGCGGTCTTCAGGTTCAGGATGCGGCCGGAGGCGAACACGCTCAGCATGCGGCGCAGGCGGATCTCGCCGGTGTCCATGTCGACCGAGACCTCGGCGAAGTGCGCGCCGTAGGACTGCTGCGAGAACTTCTTGGCCATGTCGCCCGGCTTGATCTCGCCGTCGGCCTGGATGCCCAGCGGCCCGGCCAGCACCGCCAGCGTCTCGGAGCGGTCGCCGGCGGTGAGCTTGCCGTCGGCGAAGAGCGCGTCGCCGACCTGCACGCCCATGCGGCGCGCGAGCTTCTCGCGCAGGTTGTTGCAGGCGTCGAAGAGGCCCGAGCCGGAACTGGCCGCGCCGAAGGAGCCGCCCGAGCCGGGCGTCGGCGGCAGGTCGCTGTCGCCCAGTTCCATCTTCACCTTCTCGATCGGCAGGCCCATCATCTCGGCCGCGATCTGGCTCAGCACGGTGTAGCTGCCGGTGCCGATGTCGGTCATCGCCATGCGCGCGGTCAGCACGCCGTGGCGGTCGAGCAGCACGGTGCATTGCGACTCGCGCAGGTTGTTGCCGCGGGTCGCGGCCGACATGCCCATGCCGATCAGCAAGCGGCCTTCGATGCGGCTGGCCGGCTTGCCGTTGCGCTGGCTCCAGCCGAAGCGCTGGGCGCCTTCCTGCATGCACTTGACCAACTGGCGGGACGAGAAGGGGATGTTCTTCTCCGGGTCCATCGCCGGCTCGTTGCGGATGCGCAGCTCGATCGGATCGATCTTCAGCTTCTCGGCCAGCTCGTCCATCGCGCTCTCGAGCGCCAGCAGGCCGACCGCCTCGCCCGGCGCGCGGGTCGAATCCGCGATCGGCAGGTCGAGCCGCTCGACCCGGTGCGAGGTGAGCCGGTTCGGCGCGGCGTAGAGCGAGCGGGTCTGCGAGCTGGCGGATTCGTAGAAGTTGTCGAAGCGGGCGCTGTGCGACCAGCTTTCGTGCGCGATCGCGGTGAGCCTGCCGTCCGGCGTGGCGCCCAGGCGCACGCGCTGCGTGGTCTCGCTGCGGTGCGTGGTGAAGTGGAACATCTGCTGCCGGGTCAGCGCGGTCTTGACCGGCCGCTGCAGCTGGCGCGAGGCCATGGCCGAGAGCATCACGTCGCCGTACACCGGCAGCTTGCCGCCGAAGCCGCCGCCTATGTAGGGGCTCACGATGCGCACCTTGTCCGGCGGGATCTGCAAGGTGGCCGCGACCGCCTTCTTCGCGCTGCCGAGCAGCTGCGACGAGCAGTGCACGATCACCCGGTCGTCCTTCCAGTACGCGAGCGTCGCGTGCGGCTCCATCTGCGCGTGGATGTAGTGCGGCGTGGTGTAGGTCGCGTCGATGGTCACCGGCGCCGCCGCGAAGGCGCCGGCGAAGTCGCCGAGGCTGGAGTCGGCCTTGCGGTCGGCGACGTCCTTCGGCTTCTCGGCGCGGGCCTTGTCGAGCTCGTAGTCGCCGGCCTCGGTGTCGTAGCGCACCCGCACCAGCTTCGCGGCCGAGCGCGCCTCCTCGAAGCTCTCGGCCACCACGAAGGCCACCGCCTCGCCGTAGTAGCGCACCCGGTTGCTGCCCAGTTGCGGCGAGGCGCGGCCGAAGCGGTCGGGCGCGTCGATCGGTCCCCAGGCGCCTTGGGCCGGCGCGTTCCTGTACGTCATCACCAGCAGCACGCCCGGCGCCGCCTCGGCCGCCGAAGCGTCGATGTCGGCCACGGCGCCCTTGGCGATCGAGGCCTCGACGATGAAGCCGTAGGCCGGCTTGCCGCCTTCCTGCGTCTCGTAGGCGTAGGTGGCCTTGCCGGTCACCTTGAGGCGGCCGTCGACCCGGTCGACGGGCTTGCCGATCAGTCCCTGGCGGTTGTCGTCGATCGGGTTGCGGCCCGAAGGCGTGGTCATCTGCAGCATGCGTGGCTCCTTCAGGCGACGGCTTCGGCGGCGGCGGCCTGCAAGGTGCGGCGCAGCAGCGGGATCTTGAAATCGTTCGAGCCGTAGCCACGGGCGCCGGCCAGCACCGTGTCGGCGGCGCGGCTCCAGGCGGCCGGGTCGACGCTCGCGCCGGCGAGCGCGGCTTCGGCGGCCTCGACCCGCCAGGGCTTGTGCGCGAGGCCGCCGAAGGCCATGCGGGCCGAGCGCACGCGCCCGTCCTGCACGTCGACGATCGCCGCCACCGACACCAGCGCGAAGGCGTAGGAGGCGCGGTCGCGCACCTTGCGGTAGACGTGCCGGCCGCCGACCGGCGGCGGCAGGGTGACCGCGGTGATCATCTCGCCGGGGCCGAGGGCGGTCTCGACCTGCGGCGTGTTGCCGGGCAGCCGATGGAAGTCGGCGATCGGGATCACGCGCTTCGCGCCGCCCGGCGACACGGTCTCGACCTTGGCGTCGAGCACCCGCATCGCCACCGCCATGTCCGACGGATGCACCGCGATGCATTGCGCGCTCGCGCCGAGCACCGCGTGCATGCGGTTGAAGCCCTGCATCGCCGCGCAGCCGGCGCCCGGCTCGCGCTTGTTGCAGGGCTTGGAGGTGTCGTAGAAGTAGTAGCAGCGGGTGCGCTGCAGCAGGTTGCCGCCGGTGGTCGCCTTGTTGCGCAACTGGCCCGAGGCGCCGGCCAGCAGCGCCCGGCTCAGCACCGCGTAGTCGCGCCGCACCCGCGGGTCGCCGGCCAGGTCCGCGTTGCGCACCAAGGTGCCGATGCGCAGGCCGCCGTCGGCGGTCGGCTCGATGCGGTCGAGGCCGAGGCGGTTGATGTCGACCAGGTGCGTCGGCGCCTCGACCTGCAGCTTCATCAGGTCGAGCAGGTTGGTGCCGCCGGCGATGAACTTCGCGCCCGGCTGCAGCGCCGCCGCCGCCGCGCCGGCCGGCGTGGTCGCGCGCTCGTAGGTGAAGGCTTTCATGTGCGCGCTCCCGAGACGTCCTGGATCGCGGCCACGATGTTCGGGTAGGCGCTGCAGCGGCACAGGTTGCCGCTCATGCGCTCGCGGATCTCGGCCTCGCTCAGCAGGACGCTGCCGGCGTCGAGGTCGCGTGTCACGTGGCTCGGCATGCCGCGCGCGGCTTCGCCGAGCATGCCCACTGTCGAACAGATCTGCCCCGGCGTGCAGTAGCCGCACTGGAAGCCGTCGTGCTTCAGGAAGGCGGCCTGCACCGGATGCAGCTGGTCGCCGCGCGCCAGCCCTTCGATGGTGGTCACGTGCTGGCCGTCGTGCATCACCGCCAGGGTCAGGCACGCGTTGGTGCGGCGGCCTTCGATCAGCACCGTGCAGGCGCCGCACTGGCCGTGGTCGCAGCCCTTCTTGGTGCCGGTGAGGTGCAGGTTCTCGCGCAGCGCGTCGAGCAGCGTGGTGCGGGTGTCGACGTTGAACGAACGGGCCTGGCCGTTGATGTGCAGCGTGAGCGCCATGCGCTGCGGCGGCAGCTCGGCCAGTTCCGCGGGCGCTGTCGCCGGCGGCGGGGCGGACTGCGCGACCGCCTGTCCGGCGGCCTGCAAAGCGACCAGCGCGGCGCTGGTCTGGAACACGGCGCGGCGCGTGAGGGCGCCCGGCCGATCATCTTCCGCTTCCATTGCGGGTGGGGATTCGTTCTTCATGGCGGGGACCTCGACAGCGTGGGAGCGCGGATGGTGAGCGTAAATACTAATGAGCGCATGAGCCGCCGGACGGCCGCTGCGCGCGCCGTCCGCATGTAGGTGAATGCTCACGCTGCGCCGATCGGTTAGAAAGGGCCAAGAGCCACCTCCGTCGCCTCGCGGCGCTTTCGCATGATCAAGGTCCACCACCTCAACAACTCGCGCTCGCAGCGCGTGCTCTGGCTGCTCGAGGAGCTCGAGCTGCCCTACGAGATCGTCCACTACCAGCGCGACCCGAAGACCATGCTGGCGCCGCCGAGCCTGCGCGCGGTGCATCCGCTCGGCAAGTCGCCGGTGGTGACCACCGACGACGGCCTGGTGCTGGCCGAGTCGGGCGCGATCATCGAGACCCTGATCGAGCGCGAAGGCCACGGCCGCCTGATGCCCGCGGCGGGCACGCCCGAGGCGGTGCGCTACCGCTACTTCATGCACTACGCCGAAGGCTCGCTGATGCCGCCGCTCCTGGTCAAGCTGCTGTTCGACCAGGTCGAGAAGGCGAAGATGCCCTTCTTCGCCAAGCCGATCGCGCGCTCCATCGCGGCCAAGGCCAAGGCCGGCTACGTCTCGCCGAACCTCAAGACGCACCTCGACTTCCTCGAAGGCGAACTCGGCAAGAGCAAGTGGTTCGCGGGCAACGCGTTCAGCGGCGCCGACATCCAGATGAGCTTCCCGGTCGAGGCGGCGCGTTCGCGCGGCGGCCTCGACGACACGCGGCCCAGGCTGATGGGCTACTTGGAGCGCATCCACGCGCGGCCGGCCTACCAGCGCGCGCTGGAGCGCGGCGGTCCCTACGCCTTCGCCGGCAACTGACTCGCAAGGCCGCTCAGTCCGGCCAGACGTAGAGCAGCACCGCCGTCATCGTGACGTAGCGCGCGAACTTGCCGACCGCCATGTAGAAGACGCAGGGCCAGAAGGGCAGCCGCAGCCAGCCTGCGACCGCGCACAGCGGATCGCCGACGATCGGCAGCCAGCTCAGCAGGCAGGCTTTCGGGCCGAGGCGCTTCAACCATGCGAGCACGCGCAGGTGCGTCTTCGAGTTCGCGTACTTGTCGGCCACCTTGCTCGCGCCCCAGCCCATCCACCAGTCGACCGCGCCGCCGAGCGTGTTGCCGACGGTCGCCACGCCGATCGCCGACCAGAACATGTCGGGGTTGAGCCGCAAGAGGCCGAAGAGGATCGGCTCGGAGCCCACCGGCACCAGCGTGGCCGACACGAAGGCGGCGATGAAGAGGGCGCTGAGGCCGTAGTGCGGCAGCGCCAGATGCGCCAGGAGAGTGTCGAGCCAGGCTTCCATGTGCCAGGAAGTATAGAAAGCGGTCGCTCGCCGCACCGATGCAGGTCAGGTGCAAATCGTTTCAGCCGAAGTCGCGCGGCGCCGCTACAATCGTGCCTCATTTTTCAGCAGCCCGGCACGCCGACCTCTTCCCCATGACCTTGCAGATCGGCCACATCGCGCTGGAGAACAGCCTGTTCGTCGCGCCCATGGCGGGCGTCACCGACAGGCCCTTCCGCATGCTGTGCCGCGAGCTCGGCGCCGGCTACGCGGTCAGCGAAATGGTCACCTCGCGCAAGGAGCTGTGGGGCACGCTCAAGACCTCGCGCCGCGCCGACCACGCCGGCGAGCCCGGCCCCATTTCGGTGCAGATCGCCGGCACCGACGCCGCGATGATGGCCGAGGCCGCGCACTACAACATCGACCGCGGCGCGCAGATCATCGACATCAACATGGGCTGCCCCGCCAAGAAGGTCTGCAACAAGTGGGCCGGTTCGGCGCTCATGCGCGACGAGCCGCTGGCGCTCGAGATCGTCGAGGCGGTGGTGCATGCTGCGGCGCCGCACAACGTGCCGGTCACGCTCAAGATGCGCACCGGCTGGAGCGACAACCAGCGCAACGCGCTGGCGCTGGCGCGCCGCTTCGAGGCCGCCGGCGTGCGGATGCTCACGGTGCACGGCCGCACGCGCGAGCAGGGCTACAAGGGCCACGCGGAATACGACACCATCGCCGCGGTCAAGGCCGCGGTGCGCATCCCGGTGGTGGCCAACGGCGACATCGACACGCCCGAGAAGGCGCGCGACGTCCTGGCGCTCACCGGCGCCGACGCGGTCATGGTCGGCCGCGCGGCGCAGGGCCGGCCCTGGATCTTCCGCGAGATTGCGCACTTCCTCGCCACCGGCACGCACCTGGCGCCGCCGCTCGTGGTCGAGGTGCGGCGCCTGCTGCTGGCGCACCTGCAGGAACACTACGCGCTCTACGGCGACTACAGCGGCGTGCGCACCGCGCGCAAGCACATCGGCTGGTACGTGCGCGCGCTGCCGGGCGGCGAGGAATTCCGCGCCGAGATGAACCGGATCGAGGACTGCGAGGCGCAGTCGCGCGCCGTGGCCGCGTTCTTCGATGCGCTGGCCGCGCGCATGGACCGCATCCCCGATGCGCCCGCCGCGCCCGCGCCGATCGACGAGGACGCGCTCGCCTGAGCGGCGCCACCAAGAACAAGAGGAGAAGAAGAGGGCCATGAGCAAGAAACACATTGAAGACTGCGTGCGCAGCAGCCTGGAGGGCTACTTCCGCGACCTGCGCGGCACCGAGCCCGACGGCATGTACGAGATGCTGGTGCGCGTGGTCGAGAAGCCGCTGCTCGACGTCGTGATGGCGCGCGCCGAAGGCAACCAATCCAAGGCCGCCCAATGGCTGGGCCTGAACCGCAACACGCTGCGCAAGAAGCTGGTCGAACACAAACTGCTGAAGTAACTCCCTGATGAACGCACTGATCTCCGTTTCCGACAAGACCGGCATCCTCGAATTCGCGCAGGCGCTGCATGCGCTGGGCATCCGACTGCTCTCCACCGGAGGCACCGCCAAGCTGCTGGCCGACGCCGGCCTGCCGGTGACCGAGGTCGCCGACCACACCGGCTTTCCCGAGATGCTCGACGGCCGGGTCAAGACCCTGCATCCGAAGGTGCACGGCGGCCTCCTGGCGCGGCGCGACCTGCCGGCGCACATGGACGCCTTGAAGGAACACGGCATCGACACCATCGACCTGCTGGTGGTCAACCTCTACCCGTTCGAGGCCACCGTCGCCAAGCCCGGCTGCACGCTCGAGGACGCGATCGAGAACATCGACATCGGCGGCCCGGCCATGGTGCGCAGCGCCGCCAAGAACTGGAAGGACGTCGGCGTGCTGACCGACGCCTCGCAATATCCGAAGGCGCTGGCCGAACTGAAGGCCGACGGCAAGCTGAGCGAGAAGACCAGGTTCGCGTTCGCGGTGGCCGCCTTCAACCGCATCGCCGACTACGACGGCGCGATCAGCGACTACCTCTCGCGCATCAACGAGGACGGCTCGCACGCGCTGTTCCCGGGGCAGAGCAACGGCCGCTTCGTCAAGCTGCAGGACCTGCGCTACGGCGAGAACCCGCACCAGCAGGCCGCCTTCTACCGCGACCTCTACCCGGCACCGGGCTCGCTGGTGAGCGCGAAGCAGCTGCAGGGCAAGGAGCTGAGCTACAACAACATCGCCGATGCCGACGCGGCCTGGGAATGCGTCAAGGGCTTCGACACACCGGCCTGCGTGATCGTCAAGCACGCCAATCCCTGCGGCGTGGCGATCGGCAAGGACCCGCTGGAGGCCTACGGCAAGGCCTTCAAGACCGATCCGACCTCGGCCTTCGGCGGCATCATCGCCTTCAACCGCACGCTCGACCTCGCGGCCGCGCAGGAAGTGGTCAAGCAGTTCGTCGAGGTGCTGATGGCGCCCGGCTACACCCCGGAGGCGCTCGAGGTCTTCAAGGGCAAGGTCAACGTGCGCATCCTCGAGATCGCGCTGCCGCCGGGCGGCGACACCGACTGGAAGAACGGCCGCAACGCGGTCGACGTCAAGCGCATCGGCTCGGGCCTCCTGATGCAGACCGCCGACAACAAGGTGCTGACGCTCGACGAACTCAAGGTCGTGAGCAAGAAGCAGCCGACGCCGCAGCAGCTGCAGGACCTGCTCTTCGCCTGGAAGGTCGCCAAGTACGTCAAGAGCAATGCCATCGTCTTCTGCGCCGACGGCATGACCATGGGCGTCGGCGCCGGCCAGATGAGCCGGCTCGACTCGGCGCGCATCGCCAGCATCAAGGCCCAGCACGCGGGCCTGTCGCTGGCCGGCACCGCGGTCGCGAGCGATGCCTTCTTCCCGTTCCGCGACGGCCTCGACGTGGTGGTCGACGCCGGCGCCACATCGGTCATCCAGCCGGGCGGCTCGATGCGCGACAAGGAAGTCATCGACGCGGCTGACGAGCGCGGCGTGGTGATGGTGCTGTCGGGCGTGCGGCACTTCCGGCATTGAGCGCGATGCCGAACACCGACCGCAACCAGCAGCTCTTCGAGCGCGCCCGCGCCGTCATTCCCGGCGGCGTCAATTCGCCGGTGCGCGCCTTCAAGGCCGTGGGCGGCACGCCGCGCTTCGTGAGCCGCGCGCAGGGCGCGTATTTCTGGGACGCCGACGACCGGCGCTACGTCGACTACATCGGCTCGTGGGGCCCGATGATCCTCGGCCATGGCCATCCGGCGGTGGTCGAGGCGGTGCAGCGCGCGGTGGTCGAGGGCTTCTCGTACGGCGCGCCGACCGAGCGCGAGATCGAACTGGCCGAGGCCATGCTGGCGCTGCTGCCGTCGATGGAGATGGTGCGGCTCGTGAGCTCCGGCACCGAGGCCGCGATGAGCGCGCTGCGCCTGGCGCGCGGCGCCACCGGCCGCAAGTACATCATCAAGTTCGAAGGCTGCTACCACGGCCATGCCGACGCGCTGCTGGTCAAGGCCGGCTCGGGCCTCGCGACCTTCGGCCATCCGACCTCGGCCGGCGTGCCGCCCGAGGTGGTGCAGCACACGCTGGTCCTCGAATACAACAACATCCCGCAGCTCGAGGAAGCCTTCGCGCTGCACGGCCACGAACTGGCCTGCCTGATGATCGAGGCGATCGCCGGCAACATGAACTTCGTGCGCGCCAGCGCCGCCTTCGCCCAACGCTGCCGCGAGCTGTGCACCCAGCACGGCGCGCTGCTGGTCTTCGACGAGGTCATGACCGGCTTCCGGGTCGGCCTGCACGGCGCGCAGGGCGTGCTGGGCATCACGCCCGACCTCACGGTGCTCGGCAAGGTCATCGGCGGCGGCATGCCGCTCGCGGCCTTCGGCGGCCCGCGCGCGATCATGGAACAGCTGGCACCGCAAGGACCGGTCTACCAGGCCGGCACCCTGTCGGGCAACCCGGTCGCCACCGCCTGCGGCCTCGCGACCCTGAAGGAGATCGCCCGGCCCGGCTTCTACGAGGCGCTCGCGCAGAAGACCCGCTCGCTGGTCGACGGCCTGAAGTCCGCCGCCGCGGCCGAAGGCGTGCCCTTCGCCGCCGACAGCGAAGGCGGCATGTTCGGCTTCTTCCTGCTCGATGCGCTGCCGCAGAACTATGGCGCGGTCATGAAGAGCGACGGCGCCCGCTTCAACCGGCTGTTCCACGGCCTGCTCGACCGCGGTGTCTACATCGCGCCGGCGCTGTACGAGGCCGGCTTCGTGAGCGCGGCGCACAGCGAAGCGGACATCGCCGCGACGGTCGCGGCTGCGCGCGAGGTTTTTGCGTCGCTGTAGGCGGGCGCGTCCTCGCGGACGCGACCCCGCGGCGAATCAATGCCGCGTATCGTGCGGCGGCAACGCGAAGTCGCTCGGCGAGGCCGGCTCCCCGTCGTCCTCGTCGCCTTCTTCCGGCTGCGCCCAGAACAGCCGGTCCGGCAGCACATGCCCCATGCCGGGCCGGAAGCCCGCGTCCAGGCAGCGGTCCATGTAGCTCAGAGCCTCGCTGGTCGCCGCCACCAGGTCGGTGCCGCTGGCGATCAGCGCCGACAGGGCCGCCGACAGGGTGTCGCCCGCGCCCGCGAAC
Organism: Xenophilus sp. L33; assembly: GCF_009765735.1. GTDB lineage: Bacteria > Pseudomonadota > Gammaproteobacteria > Burkholderiales > Burkholderiaceae_C > Variovorax. The sequence goes on along the minus strand of NZ_LMUW01000074.1, from coordinate 28,273 downwards.
ACCGCGTCGAGCCGTTCGTACTTCTCGTTGGCCAGCACCGCCTGCGGCGAGGCCAGCACGTTGTCGATGAACTGGTCGGGCAGCATGAGCCCCGTCACCAGCGTGTAGGGCACGCCGAATTCGCTGGCCGCCTTGGCGATGTCGCGCGCGCCCGGCGGCCGCTCGCCGCTCCAGTCGGGCAGCAGCCAGCGCCACAGGGTGCTGTGGTTGCCGACCAGCACCGTCACCTGCGGCAGCACCAGGTCGCGGAAGGCGTCGAGATATGCCTCGATCTGGGCGTCTTCCCACCAGGAAAGGTTCGGCATGTACGCCACCACCGGCACTTCCGGGTAGTCGGTGGCGGTCTCGGCGACGGTGCTCAGGTTCTCCGGCGAGCCGACGAAGCCGACCTTGATCAGCTGCACCTCCACGTCTTCCAGGATCGAGCGCGCCTGCTCGGCCACCGCTTCCTCGTCGAAGCAGAAATGGTCGAAGATCTCGGCGGTGTCGCGGGCGTAGGCACCGGTCACCACCGGCAGCATGTGGACGCCGACCGAGGCCATCGCCAGCGCGTCGCCGCCCAGGCCGCCGGCGCCGCTCGGGTCGCTGGCGTTGAAGACCAGCACGCAGGGCGGGTTCAAATCGTTTTCGGCGGTTTCTTCCTCGCTCGGCGGGTCGGTAAGATCGCTGGTTTTGCGATCGTGCTCTGGTGGTAGTAGATAAGTGTTCATACTCGATCAGGGCTGCCCGGATGGTGGCATATCTGAGACGCTTGTCACAGCTGGGAGTGATACGTTTGGATACGATCGTTGCATTTGATGAACAGGGACTTTAAGCTGCGATGAATACGAAAACCTGGATGTGCCTGATTTGCGGGTGGATCTACGACGAGTCGGTGGGAGTGCCTGAAGATGGTATTGCGGCCGGCACGGCCTGGGCGGATGTTCCGATGAACTGGACCTGTCCCGAGTGTGGCGCGCGCAAGGAAGACTTCGAGATGGTTGAGATCTGAAGCATGGCATAGGGCCGCGCTTCATGCGTTCCCGGCGAACGCGGTGATCGAAAGAGTGTCACAAAGGAGCGGTTCCAATGAGCGCGAATGGGTCTGGTTACAAGGTGCTGGTCATCGACGACAGCAACACGATCCGGCGCAGCGCCGAGATTTTCCTCAAGCAGGGCGGCCACGAGGTCCTGCTGGCGGAGGACGGCTTCGACGCCCTGTCGAAAGTCAACGACCACAAGCCCCACCTGATCTTCTGCGACATCCTCATGCCGCGGCTTGACGGCTACCAGACTTGCGCCATCATCAAGCGCAATTCCACTTTCTCCAATGTTCCGGTCGTGATGCTTTCGTCGAAGGACGGGGTCTTTGACAAGGCGCGCGGCCGCATGGTCGGCTCGCAGGACTACCTCACGAAACCTTTCACCAAGGACCAGCTGCTGCAGGCGGTGCAGCAGTTCGGTCTCGTTCAGGAAGTGCAGTAATGGCGATTCGCAATGTGCTGGTGGTCGACGATTCCAAGACGGAACTGGTCTTCCTCACCGATCTCCTCCAGAAGAACGGCTTCACGGTCAAGACGGCCGAGAACGCCGACGACGCGATGCGCCGCATCGAGGAACAGCAGCCCGACCTGATCCTGATGGACGTCGTGATGCCGGGCCAGAACGGCTTCCAGCTGACCCGCGCGATCGCCCGCAACCCGCAATACGCGGCGGTGCCGATCATCCTGTGCACCAGCAAGAACCAGGAGACGGACCGCGTCTGGGGCATGCGCCAGGGCGCCCGCGACTACATCGTGAAGCCGGTCAATGCGGCCGAACTGATGGCGAAGATCAGCGCACTCGCCTGACCTAGCGAGCTCCTGCCATGGCCAACCGCGACGCCCTTCGTGCTTTCCAGTCCCGGCTCGCGAGTCGCCTGCAGGCGGCGAAGACCTCCGATGTCTCCGCCTCCTGGCTGGCGGTCGAGGCGGGCGAGGCCAACTACCTGTTCCCGCTCGGCCACGCCGGCGAGATCTTTCCCTGGACGCCGCCGCAGTCGGTGCCCTACACCGAACCCTGGTTCCTCGGCGTCGCCAACCTGCGCGGCGGCCTCTACGGCGTGGTCCAGCTGTCGGCCTTCGCCGGCGGCACCAGTGCGGCGCCCGCCACCAGCGACAGCGCCCGTGCGCAGTCGCGGCTGGTGGCGCTCAACGAGATGCTCGAAGTCAATTGCGCCCTCCTGATCGACCGCCTGGTCGGCCTGCGCGGCGTCAGCGCCTATGTCGCCTCGGAGCCGCCCGCGCAGGACGCGCCGGCCTGGCACGGCCACCGGTACACCGACGCCGCCGGCGCCCACTGGCAGGAAATCAACCTGCAGGCGCTGTCGCAGCAACCCCAGTTTCTGAGCATCGGCGCCTGACGGCCTGCCGACACCGAACCCCACATTGAAGGACCGACCGTGAGCTCGATCGCCGACAAATTCAAGAAATTCCTTCCCGCCCCCGGTGGCGGCGTGGCCCTGAATGCCGACAGCGCGGGCGCCCTCACGCTCGAGGGCGCGGAGACGGTGCAGCCGGAAGAAGACAAGGTCGTGCACGTCCACCGCGACGCCGCGTCCGAGGCGCCGCTGGCGGTGACCCAGCCGGTGCAGGCCGTCGAGGTCGAACCCGTCGCGGTCGAGCCGGTGCAGCCGGCCGATGCGCCGCCGCCGCTGGTGTCGGCCTCGGAGGTGGTGCCGCCCGACAGCCCGCGCCTGCGCCGCTCGCAGCGCTCCAACCCGGCGCGCCAGCAGCGCATCCTGGCGATCGCGCTGGCGGCCGTGGTGTTGCTGCTGCTCCTGATCGCCGGCTCCGCCATCCTGCGCGCCGAACGGCTGGCCCAGCAGGTGGCCGCCACCGGCCAGGCGCTGATGCAGTCGCAGCGGCTGGCCAAGTCGGTGTCGCAGGCGCTGGTCGGCGTGGTGCCGGCCTTCACCGAAGTTCGTGAAAGCTCGGACGACCTGGCCCGCCGCGTGGCCGGCCTGTCGAACGGCGACGACGCGCTCAAGCTGGAGCGCGTGGGCAGCCAGTACGACAGCGAACTGGCCGCGATCACGCCGCTGACCGATCGCGCCGAGAAGAACGCCAAGGCCGTGCTGGCGCAGCAGAAGATCCTGACCCAGGTCGGTACCGCGTTGCGCGACATCAACCGCCAGTCGTCCGACCTGCTGGAAATGACCGAGACCGTGGCCTCGCTCAAGATGCAGCAGAACGCGAGCATTCCCGAGATCTCGGCCGCCGGCCAGCTGGTGATGCTGACCCAGCGCATCGGCAAGTCGGCCAACGAGTTCCTGACGGTCGAAGGCGTCAGCCCCGACGCGGTCTTCCTGCTCGGCAAGGACCTGAACAGCTTCCAGGAAATCACCCGCGGCCTGCTCGACGGCAGCGCCCAGCTGCGCCTGCCCGGCACCCGCGACGCGCAGACCCGCGGCCAGCTGGAAGAGATCCTCAAGACCTACGAGCTGACCCGCACCCAGGCCGGCTCGATCCTCGGCAACCTGCAGGGCCTGGTGGCGGCGCGCGAGGCGCAGTCGTCGATCCTGGCCGACAGCGAACCGCTGCGCAGCGCGCTCGGCGACCTGCAGGACAAGCTCTCGGCCCGCACCGGCCTCGGCGCCGGCACGGTGGTGATGCTCTTCGTGCTGTCGCTGGCCGCCCTGGCGCTGGCCGGCGCCATCGGCTACGTGCAGGTCCGCGAAGGCCGCGAACGTGCCGCCTCGGCGGAAAACGACCGGGTCGAGGCCGAGCGCGCCACCGAGGAAGCCGGCCGGGTCAACTCGGCCAACCAGGCCGCGATTCTTCGCCTGATGAACGAACTGCAGACGGTGGCCGAAGGCGACCTGACGCAGGAAGCCACGGTGACCGAGGACATCACCGGCGCCATCGCCGACTCGGTCAACTACACGGTGGAAGAACTGCGCCTCCTGGTGGGCAACGTGCAGAACACGGCCACCCGCGTGGCGCAGACCACCTCGCAGGTGGAAAGCACCTCGACCGAACTGCTGGCCGCGTCGACCGAGCAGCTGCGCGAGATCCGCGAGACCGGCCAGTCGGTGCTGACGATGGCCGAGCGAATCAACGGCGTGTCCTCGCAGGCGCAGGAATCGGCGACGGTGGCGCGGCAATCGCTGCAGGCCGCTTCGTCGGGCCTGCAGGCGGTGCAGAACGCGATCGGCGGCATGAACTCGATCCGCGACCAGATCCAGGAAACCTCCAAGCGCATCAAGCGGCTGGGCGAGTCCTCGCAGGAGATCGGCGAAATCACCGAGCTGATCTCGGACATCACCGAACAGACCAACGTGCTGGCGCTCAACGCCGCCATCCAGGCCGCGTCCGCCGGTGAAGCCGGCCGCGGCTTTTCGGTGGTGGCCGAGGAAGTGCAGCGGTTGGCCGAGCGCTCCGCCGATGCGACGCGCCAGATCTCGGCGCTGGTGAAGGCCATTCAGACCGACACGCAGGATGCGGTCGGCGCCATGGAGCGCTCCACGCAGGGCGTGGTCGAAGGCGCGAAGCTGTCCGACAACGCCGGCACCGCGCTCTCCGAGATCGACCGCGTGTCGCGCCGCCTGGCCGAGCTGATCGAGCAGATCTCGCAGTCGGCGTCCCGCGAAGCCGACTCGGCCAACGTGGTGGCCGCCAACATCCAGCACATCTTCGCCGTGACCGAGCAGACCGGCGAAGGCACGCGGACCACCGCGCAGCAGGTGCGCGAGCTCTCGCACATGGCCGAGGAACTGCGCCAGTCCGTGTCCCGATTCAAGATCGCCTGAACCCCGAGCGCCCAACGTGTCGACCCAAAGCCCGCCCACCCACACAGCCGGCAATGCGCCGGCGACCGAGGATCTTGGGCCGCTGGCCTGGGTCTTGGGGGAAATCCAGAAGTCGCTCGACGCGGTCGGCAAGACGCTGCGGCGCTTCGCCCGCGAAGCCGCGGCCGCGATGCCCGGCACCGAGATCGACACCACGGCGCTGCGGCTGACCCGCCAGCAGCTGCACCAGTCGGTCGGCGCCTTGCAGATGGTCGGCCACACCGCGCCGGCGCTGGTGCTGGGTGCGATGGAATTCGCGGTGGCGAGCTTCGTCACCGAGCCGTTGCGCTGCACCGAGTCGGCGGTCCAGAAGATCGACCGCGCCGGCTTCGCGGTCACCGACTTCCTCAATGCGATGGTCGGCGGCAAGGCCGTGTCGTCGGTCGCGCTGTTCCCGCAATACCGCGAGGTCCTGGAACTGGTCGGCAACGAGCGCGTGCATCCGGCCGACCTCTGGTCGATGAGCTGGCGCTGGGTCGAGATCAAGCCCGCGCCGACGCAGACCGCGCTGGTCTACGACCCGGCGGTGCGTTCCAAGCTCGATCGCGAAGTGCTCAAGGTGGTCCGCACCGGCGACGACCATGCGGCGCGCCGGCTGCAGGCGCTGTGCCTGGGCCTCGGACGTGGCGCCTCGGTGCCGCGGGTGGCGAGCTTCTGGACCCTGGCGGCCGGCTTCTTCGAGGCGCTGGCGCTGGCGCTGATCCCGGTCGACGCCCACGTGAAGCGAGCCGCCTCGCGCGTGCTGCTGCAGTACGCGACGCTGGCGCGCGGCGACAACACCGTGTCCGACCGGCTCGGCCAGGACCTGCTCTTCTTCTGCGCCCAGGCCGCCCCCGGCACGCGCGACGAAGCCGCCACGCTGCGCGCGGTGCGCGCCGCCTGGGGCGTCGCCAACGAGCAGACGGTCGACTACACGATCGAGCAGTTCGGCCGCTTCGATCCGCTGGTGCTGGCCCAGGCCCGCAAGCGCATCGAGTCCGCCAAGGAAATGTGGTCGGCGCTGTCGGGCGGCGACGTCGGCCGCACCCGCCAGGTGGCCGACACCTTCAGCCAGTTGGGCGAGTCGCTCTTGAAGCTGCATCCGCCGAGCGCACCGATGGTGCAGGCGCTGAACAATGCGGTCGACGCTTCGGTGCGCTCGGGCACGCCGCCGGCGACCGAGCTGGCGATGGAGGTCGCGACTTCGGTGCTGTACCTGGAAGCGGCCTTCGAGGACCTCGATCCGCACGACCGGCAACTGACCGCGCGCACCGTGCAACTGGCCGGCCGCATCGAACGGGCCCGCGACGGCGGCCACTCCGAGCCGCTCGAGCCGTGGATGGAGGAGTTGTACCGCCGCGTGAGCGACCGCCAGACCATGGGCACCGTGGTGAGCGAGCTGCGCAGCCACCTGAGCGAACTCGAGAAGTCGCTCGACCAGTTCTTCCGCCGGCCGACCGACAAGGCGCTGCTGCGCACCGTGCCGAGCCAGCTGCTGCAGATGCGCGGCGTGTTCTCGGTGCTCGGCCTCGACCAGGCCGCGCAGACGGTGCAGCGCATGCGCGAGAACGTCGACCAGCTGTTGGCCGAGGAGGCGTCGGCCGACGAGGTCCGCGCCTTCGATTCGCTCGGCAACAACCTGGGCGCGCTGGGCTTCCTGATCGACATGCTGAGCTACCAGCCGGCGCTGGCCAAGCGGCTGTTCGTGTTCGACAGCGAGCTGGGCGAGCTGAAGCCGCTGATGGGCCGCCAGGGCAGCGAAGCCGGCGAAACGGCCGGCGTGGCCACGGCGACCGCGGGTGGCATGGCCACCGCCAGCGAGCCGGTGCTGAGCATCGAGGAAGTCGACGCCCAGATCGCCGCCAAGCTGGCCGCGCTGGCCTCGCCCGGCAGCCGCACCGCCAACAAGCCGCCGCCTTCGCCGGTCGAGGAGTTCAGCCGCGCGACCGCCAGCTGGACCGCCAAGATCACCGGCCCGGCGCCGCTCGAAGGCGTGCTGCCGGACACCGAGGTCACGGAGCTGGAAGAGGACGACCTGCAGAACATCTTCCTGGACGAAGCCCGCGAAGTGCTGCACAACGGCCTGGCCGCGGTGTCGGCGCTCAACGCGCGTCCGGACGACGAAGGCGAGCTGACCGTGCTGCGGCGCGCCTTCCACACGCTCAAGGGCAGCTCGCGCATGGTCGGCATGACCGACTTCGGCGAGGCCGCCTGGTCCTTCGAGCAGGTGCTCAACACCTGGCTGGCCGACCAGCGGCCGGCGACGCACGAGCTGATCAGCGCCACCCGCACCGCGCTCACCGATTTCGCGAAGTGGGTCGAGGCGATCGCCGCCGGCAATCCGCACGCCTGGCAGTCAGCGCCTTTCCGCAGCGTCGCCGAGGCGCTGCGCAGCGGCGAACCGCTGGCGGCCCCGACGCCGCCGGTGGCCGGTGTCGACGTGCTGGTTGCGGCCGCGCGCCACATCGCCGGCGACACGCCGCCGGCACCGCTCGGCCTGCCGGCGCTGCCGGACCTGGAGCTCGGCGCTGCGCCGACTCCGGCCGAATCCGCCGCACCGGTCGCGAAGGTCGTCGCCGAGGTCGAGCCGCTGTCGCTGGACGAGGCTTTCTCGCCGGAAGAGATGAAGGAGCTGGAAGAAGAGCACCGCCAGCGCCAGCGCCAGGAAGAGCGGGCCGACACCGACTTCGCATCGACCGACTTCCTGGAATTCGAGGCGCCGCAGCTGCCGCCGGAAGAGCCCGCGCCGCCGGCCGACCTCGACGAGATCGACTTCCTCGAGACGGTCCATACCACCTTGGAGCCGGTGCCGGGCAGCAGCCGCATCGAGCCGCCGCTGCATCGCTTCGATGCCGAGCCCGCCGCCGAAGACGAGTCGGGCTTCGCCGCGACCGAGTTCGCCCAGACCGCGATGGCCGACCCGCTGCCGGCCTTCGAAATCCGGTTGCCCGAAGACGACCTGCACCCACCGGAACCCGCGGCGCTGTCGGTGCCGCACGTCGAGCCGGAACCCACGCCCGAAGCCGCGACGCCGGTCCATGTCGAAACGCCACACGAGGCCGAAGCGCATGTGCCGGCCGCCGCGGAGCCGGAGCCAGTGCTGGAAGCGCAGGCGTTGCCCGAAGCCGCGCCGGTCGCTCATGAAGCCGAGGCGGTGCCTGCGCATCACGAGACCGAGCCCGTCGTCGAAACCGAGCCTGTGGCGCAGGCGGAAGCCGAAGCCGAGCCCGTCGTCGAAGCCGAACCGGTGGCCGAGGCCGCGCCTGTCGTCGAGGCGGCACCGGTCGCCGAGGCCGCGCCGGTCGAGGTCGCACCGCATGTCGAAGCCGCGCCGGCCGTCGAGGCGGAAGCGGTCGCCGAGCCGGTCGCCGAGCCGGTCGCCGAACCCGTCGCCGAGGCCAGGCCCGAGCCCGTCATGGCCGCCGCCGCGACCCCGCCGCAGGACCACGACCAGCCGTCGCTGCCCAGCGCCGAGGAGCAGGTCAAGGTCATCGGCCCGCTGCGCATCGGCATCGCGCTCTACAACGTCTACCTGAACGAAGCCGACGAATGGTCGCGCCAGCTCGCGACCGAGGTCGGCGAGTGGGCGCTGGAGTCGCACCAGCGCGTCGCCGATTCCACCATCGGCCTGGCGCATTCGCTGGCCGGCAGCTCGGCCACGGTCGGCTTCCAGAGCCTGTCGGGCATGGCCCGGCTGTTCGAGGCCGCGCTGCAGCACCTGCAGATGCAGGGCCGCGGCACGCCGGAGCAGGGCGCGGTGCTGGTCGCCGCCGCGGACGAGCTTCGCAAGCTGCTGCACCAGTTCGCCGCCGGCGTCCTGAAGAACCCCGCCGACAGCACCTTGCGCGCGCTGCGCGAGGTCGCCGCGTCGCTGATGCCGGGCGAGCCCGGCGAAGCCAAGGTGGTGCAGCTGTATCCGTCGCGCGGCCCGGTTGCCGAAGTGGCGCTCGACGACGCCGAGGACGCGATCGACATCGCCGACGCGGTCGACGTCGACCTGTTCCCGATCTTCGAGGAAGAGGCGGCCGAACTGCTGCCGCAGCTCAGCGCCGCGCTGCGCGAATGGGCCCAGCGCCCGGAAGACACGGCCCCGCGCTCGTCCACGCTGCGCACCCTGCACACGCTCAAGGGCAGCGCTCGGCTGGCCGGCGCGATGCGCCTGGGCGAACGCGCGCACCGCATGGAGTCGGAGATCGAGTCGCTCGGCAGCCAGGGCGCCGACCGCGCCGCGGTCGAGCGCCTGCTGACCCGCTTCGACGCGCTGCAGGCGACCTTCGAGGGCCTGCGTGCCGCCGACGTCGCCACCCAGAGCGAGATCGCTCAGCGTGCGGTGGCCGCGTCTGCGGCGCCGAAGACTGCCGAGGTCGAGGCGGCCACTCCGACCGCCACGGCCGAGACAAAAGCCGAAGCCGAGCCGGAGGACGAAGCCTTCGCCGACGTCATGGCGGCGTCTGCCAGGGCTTCCGAGGAAATGGCCAAGCCCGCGGAATCCGCGGAGCCCGCTGCCCCGCGCGCCACGGTCGCGATGCCGTCGCCCTCGACCCTGACGCCGCTGCGCGCCATCTCGAGCCAGGCGGTGCGCATCCGCACCCACCTGCTCGACCGCCTGGTGGCGCAGGCCGGCGAAGTGATCATCACGCGCTCGCGCCTCGAGGTCGAACTGGGCCAGCTGCGCAGCTCGCTCGGCGACCTCACCGGCAACCTCGACCGCCTGCGCCAGCAGCTGCGCGACATCGAGGTGCAGGCCGAGAGCCAGATGCAGTCGCGCCTGGCGCAGGCCAAGGATTCGCAGCAGGGCTTCGACCCGCTGGAGTTCGACCGCTTCACGCGGGTGCAGGAACTCACGCGGATGATGGCCGAGTCGGTCAACGACGTGGCGACCGTGCAGCGCACGCTGCAGAAGACGGTGCAGGCCACCGAGGACGACCTGAGCGCCCAGGCCCGGCAGACCCGCGAGTTGCAGCGCGGCCTGCTGCGCACGCGCATGGTCGAGTTCGAAGGCATCTCCGAGCGGCTCTACCGGGTCGTGCGGCAGGCCTCGAAGGACACCGGCAAGCAGGTGCGCCTGGACATCACCGGCGGCTCGATCGAGATGGACCGCGGCGTGCTGGACCGGATGGCGCCGGCCTTCGAGCACCTGCTGCGCAACTGCGTGGCGCACGGCATCGAGGACGCCGCGACCCGCGAGCGCGCCGGCAAGGACCCGAGCGGCCTGATCGCGATCGAACTTCACCACGAGGGCAACGACGTCTCGGTCAGCTTCCGCGACGACGGCGCCGGCCTCGACCACGACCGCATCGCGGCGCGGGCGCGATCGCTCGGCCTGCTCGCGCCGGGCCAGACCCTGAGTCACGAGGAAGCGGCCGAACTGATCTTCCAGCCCGGCTTCTCGACCGCCGAGCAGGTGTCCGAGCTGGCCGGCCGCGGCATCGGCATGGACGTGGTGCGTGCGCAGGTCGCCGCGCTCGGCGGCCGCATCGAGACCCACAGCCAGGCCGGGCAGGGCACGACCTTCAAGCTGGTGCTGCCGCTGACCACCGCGGTGACGCACGTGGTGATGATGCGCGCCGGCGCGACCACCATCGGCGTGCCGTCGAGCCTGGTCGAACTGGTGCTGCGCGCCAGCGCGAGCGAGCTGGAAGCGGCCTACCGCGACGAGCGCCATCCCTTCGGCGGCGAGCAGGTGCCCTTCTACTGGGCCGGCGCGCTGCTGCAGTCGTCGGCCGCGAGCGACCGTCCGCCGGCCAAGGCCAACACGCTGGTCATCGTGCGAAGCGCCGCGCAGCGGGTCGCGATCCACGTCGACGAAGTGCTGGGCAACCAGGAAGTCGTGGTCAAGAACCTCGGGCCGCAGCTGTCGCGGCTGCCCGGCATGGCCGCCATCTCGGTGCTGGCCTCGGGCGCGGTCGCGCTGATCTACAACCCGGTGGCGCTGGCCGCGGTGCACGGCGAGAAGGCCCGGCAGCTGCAGCTGAGCGCACGCCGGCAGCCGGACGCCGCCCAGGCCGGAGAGCCGGGCCAGCCGACGCAGCCCGAAGGCGCCGCGCCGGTCGCCGCGCCGCCTGCACCGGCGGTGGCGCCACAGGTGCCGCTGATCCTGGTGGTGGACGACTCGATCACGGTGCGCCGCGTGACGCAGCGGCTGCTGCAGCGCGAGGGCTACCGCGTGTCGCTCGCCGCCGACGGTCTGCAGGCACTGGAGCGGCTGCAGCAGGAGCGCCCGGCGGTGGTGCTGTCCGACATCGAGATGCCGCGCATGGACGGCTTCGACCTGGCGCGCAACATCCGCGCCGACGAGTCGCTGGCCGACCTGCCGATCATCATGATCACCTCGCGCATCGCCGAGAAGCACCACGACCATGCGCGGGCGCTCGGCGTCAACCACTACCTCGGCAAGCCCTACTCGGAAGAGGAACTGCTGCGGCTGGTGCGCAGCTACACCGGTGTCGAGGTGCCCGTGGAGGCGGTCGCGCTGGTGGCCTGAGGGCGCCGTCGCTCAGCGGCCGGCCGTCGCCGGCCGCGCCACCACCAGCCGCAGCCCGCTCAGCAGGCTGCCCACCAGCGCGAAGCCGCAGCCCAGCCAGAGCGCGATCGCCGGGCCGCCCGGCAGCGACACGTGGAAGCACAGCGCGACCAGCGCCGCGCCCAGCGTCTGGCCAAGCAGCCGCGAGGTCGCGACCACGCCGCTGGCGCCGCCGCTGCGTTCGGGCGGCGCGCTGCCCATGATCGCGCGCAGGTTCGGCGACTGGAAGAAGCCGAAGCCGGCGCCGCACAGCATCAGCCACGAGACGATCGCCGCGTTCGAAGGATGGCTGCCCGGGCTGGCCAGCCAGCCCAGCGCGCCCATCCCCACCGCCAGCGCCAGCAGCCCGACGCTGCCGAGCAGGCCCGGCGGATAGTGGTCCGACAGCCGCCCGGCGATCAGCGCCACCAGCGCGACCAGCGCCGGCCAGGGCGTGATCAGGAAGCCGGTCGCCACCTGGCTGTGGCCCAGCACGTTCTGCAGCAGGAAGGGCAGCGAGACGAAGGCCAGGCCCTGCGTGGAGAAGGCGCAGATGGCGGTCAGCGAGGACAGCGCGAAGACCGGCCGGCGGAACAGGTCGACCGCCAGCAGCGGCGCCGGATGCCCGGCCTGCCGGCGCATCAGCAGCGCGCCGCAGACCAGCGCGACGACCCATTGCAGCGCCGCCGGCCCGATGCCGCCGTTGTGCGCGACGGTGCCGAGCCCGAGGATCAGCAGCGCGAAGAACACCGCGCACAGCAGCGCCGCCAGCGGATCGAAGCCGTGCCCGGAGCCGGTGGTCGCCGGCAGCGTGCGCAGCGACAGCGCCATCGCGCCGAGCCCGAAGGGCACGTTGATCAGGAACAGCCAGTGCCAGGTCGCGACCGACAGGATGGCCGAGGCGACCGTCGGCCCGACGGTGAACGCCACCGCGACCACCAGCGCGTTCAGCCCGAGCCCGCGGCCGAGCCGCGACGGCGGATAGATGAAGCGGATCAGGGCCGCGTTGACGCTCATGATCGCCGCCGCGCCGAGGCCCTGGAAGGCGCGTGCCGCCGCCAGCGTCGGCAGCGACCAGGCCAGCCCGCAGGCCAGCGAGGCGACCGTGAACAGCACCAGCCCGCCGCCGTAGACCCGGCGATGCCCGAGCAGGTCGCCCAGCGCCGCGAAGGGCAGCAGGGTCGCGACCATCGCCAGCTGGTAGGCATTGACCACCCAGATCACCGAGGCGCCGTCGGTGCCGAGGCTCACCGAGATGGTCGGCAGCGCGGTGTTGGTGATCGCGGTGTCGAGCGTCGCCATGCCGACCGAGATCAGGATCGCGATCATCGCGAAGGTGCGACGGCCTTCGCTCGAGGCGTCTTCGGACGGCTGGCTGGCCGGCGGCGAGGAAGGCAGGGAAGGCGAAGACATCCGCTGGACCGGCGCCTTCAGGCGTTCTTACGCGCGTCCTGTCGCACCACCGCGTAGCGTTGCAGGGTGCGTTCGCGCGCTTCGGCATGGTCGACCACCGGCCGCGGATAGGTCTCGCCGAGCGTGACGCCCGCGGCCAGCAGTTCCATCGGCGTCGCGGTCCAGGGCGCATGCAGTGCGCCGCCGGAGAGCTTGGCCAGCTGCGGCAGGTAGCGGCGGATGAACTTGCCTTCAGGGTCGAAACGCTCGCTCTGGGTCACCGGGTTGAAGATGCGAAAGTAGGGTTGCGCGTCGCAGCCGCTGGAGCTGGCCCATTGCCAGCCGCCGTTGTTTGACGCCAGCTCGAAGTCGTTGAGGTGCACCGCGAAGTAGCGCTCGCCGCGGCGCCAGTCGAGCCCGAGGTCCTTGCACAGGAAGCTGGCCACCACCATGCGCAGGCGGTTGTGCATGTAGCCGGTCTGGTTGATCTGCGCCATTGCGGCGTCGACCAGCGGAAAGCCGGTGCGGCCCTCGCACCAGGCCTCGAAGAGGCCGTCGGCATGCTTGCCGTGGTGCCACTGGATCTTGTCGTATTCCGGCTTGAAGCTGGCCGGCTCGTCGCCTTCCGCGATCTGCGGATGGTGGGCCAGGATCTGCGCGTAGAAGTCGCGCCAGACCAGCTCGCTCAGCCAGGTGGCCGCGCCGGCGTTGCCGTGCGCCGAGCGCCGGAGCGCCGTACCCGCCAGCCGCCGGATCGACACGGTGCCGAAGCGCAGGTGCACCCCGAGGTAGCTCGGCCCGCGCACCGCCGGGAAGTTGCGCGCGTCCTCGTAGCGGTCGATGCGCTGCAGGAAGTCGTCGAAGAGCGCGTCGCCGCCGCTGATGCCGGTCGGGATCTCGAGCGTCGCGAGGTTGCTCTTCTCGAAGCCCAGCTCGGCCAGGGTCGGCACCGCGTGACGATGCGGCGGCGCCACCAGCGCGTCCGCGTAGCCGCCGACCGGGTAGGGCTTCAGGTAGAAGTGGTCTTCGGCCTTGGCCAGCCAGGCGCGCTTGTAGGGCGTGAAGACGCTGTAGGGCTGGCCGGTCTTGGTGAGCAGCTCGTCGCGCTCGAAGATGGTGTGGTCCTTGTAGGTGTGGAAGGCCACGCCCGCATTGGCCAGCGCACCCAGCACCTGCGCGTCGCGATCGAGCGAGCCCGGCTCGTCGTCGCGGTTGGCGAACACCGCCTGCACGTCGAGGCTGCGCGCCAGGCTCGCGATCTCTTGCTCGGCCACCGCGTGCCGCACGATCAGGCCGCCGCCGAGCGCATGCAGGGCCGCGTCCAGTTCGACCAGCGATTCGCGGATGAACTCGACCCGGCGATCGACGCGCGGCAGCGGATCGAGGATGGCGCGGTCGAAGACGAAGACGCACACCACCTGGCGGCAGGAGCGCAGGGCGTGGTAGAGCGCGGCGTTGTCGTCCACGCGCAGGTCGCGCCGGAACCACATCAGGCCCTTCGGGTAGATCTTGTCGACGGCCAGTAAAATCGGCGGCATGTCCACCGATTCTGCCCGCATGAACCTGACGCATCATTTCCTGATCGCGATGCCGGGGCTGGAGGACAAGGCTTTCAATCGCAGCGTGGTCTATCTCTGCGAGCACAGCGAGCGCGGCGCGCTCGGCCTGGTGATCAACAAGCCCAGCGACATCAACCTGGGCGTGCTGTTCGAGAAGATCGAGCTGCATCTGTCGCGGCCCGAGCTGGGCGAGGCCCCGGTGTTCCAGGGCGGGCCGGTGCAGACCGAGCGCGGCTTCGTGCTGCACGAGCCGGTCTTCGCGGTCGGCGACAAGCCCGACGAATCGGTCTACGCATCGACCATGACCATTCCCGGCGGCCTGGAGATGACCACGTCCAAGGACGTGCTCGAGGCGCTGGCCACCGGTGCCGGTCCGCGCAAGGTGCTGGTCTCGCTCGGCTACGCGGCCTGGGGCGAGGGGCAGCTCGAATCCGAACTGGCCGAGAACAGCTGGCTCACCGTCGGCGCCGATCCGGCGGTCATCTTCGACACGCCGATCGAGCAGCGCTACGACAAGGCGCTGATGCTGCTGGGTCTCGAGGCCTGGACCTTGTCGCCGGACGCGGGGCATGCGTGAGCGCGGCGCCCGCTTCTCCGGTTCCTCCCCATCTGCAGACTTTCCTGGCCTTCGACTTCGGCCAGAAGCGCACCGGCGTCGCCAGCGGCAACCGGCTGCTCGGCCAGGCCACGCCGCAGGCCACGATCAAGGCCGAGGGCGATGCCCGCTTCGCGCAGGTCGCGGCCCGCATCAAGGAATGGCAGCCGGATGCGCTGGTGGTCGGCGTGCCCTTCCATCCGGACGGCGCGCCGCACGACAACACCCGCGCCGCCCAGCGCTTCGCGCGCCAGTTGCACGGGCGCTTCCGGCTGCCGGTGTTCGAGGTCGACGAGCGCTACAGCACCACCGAAGCGCTCTCCGGCGGTGCGCGCGATGCGGATGCGGCGTCGGCCTGCATCATCCTCGAGCAGTTCCTGCGGAGCCTGTCTTGAAGCGCATCGGCTGATGCTCTACAAGCGCCATCCGCAGCTCGACCGGCAGGGCGGCCTGCTTCACCTGCTGTCGATCGAGGGGCTGCCGAAGGCCGTCCTCGACCGGCTCCTTGCGATGGCGCTCGACGAGGAAGACCCGCCGCCGTCGCTGCAAGGCGGCCGCGTCTTCCTCTGGTTCGACGAGCCATCGACCCACGGCCGCGCGAGCTTCGAGGCCGCGGCGCGTCGGCTGTCCGCCGAGGTGATCGATGTCGCGCCTTCTTCCGCGTCGCTGCTCGACACCGTCGCCGGCCTCGATGCGAAGGCCGGCGACATGCTGGTGCTGCGGCATCCCGAGCCCGGCGTGCCCGTCCTCGTCGCGGCGCATCTGCCGCCGCAGGTGCACCTGGTGAACGCGGGCGACGGCGCTCACGAAGATCCGACGCGGGGCCTGCGCGAGCTCTGCACCCTTCGCCGGCACACGCCGGGCTTCGCCGACCTGACGGTGGCGATCGTCGGCGACCTGTTGCATTCGGGCGCGGCGCGCTCGCTCGTGCACGGGCTCACGACGCTGGGCACGGCCGAGGTCCGTGCCATCGGGCCGAAGACGCTGGTGCCGGCCGACATGGCGCACCTGGGCGTGCGGATCTTCCATTCGATCGACGAGGGGCTGCGGGACTGCGACGTGGTCGTCGGTGTGCCGATGTCGGAAGCCAGCGTCGCCGAGGCCCTGCTGCCGTCGGCGCGCGAATTCCTCGGGTGCTACGGATTGACGCGCGAGCGGCTCGGCAGCGCGAAGCCCGATGCGATCGTGATTGGAGCCGACCCGGCGGCGCTCGGCGCGGGGCAGCGCTCGATCGGTGCGCAGCCGGACCTCGACATCGCGGTTTGCAAGGCGGTGCTGCGGTCCCTGGCGGGCGAGGTCGCATGACGAGCCTGCGCGTCGCCAACGGCCGCGTGATCGATCCCGCGTCCGGCTTCGACCGGGTGGCGGATGTCGCGATCCGCGACGGCGTGGTGCTCGCCATCGGCGAGCTGCCGCGCGACTTCCAGCCGGACCGCACGCTGGATGTGCAAGGCTGCCTGGTCGTGCCCGGCCTGGTCGATCTGGCGGTGCGACTCGACGAGCCGGGCCGCCTGCGTGAGGACCGGTTCGACAGCGAATCCGCCGCGGCGGTGGCCGGCGGCATCACGCGCCTGGCCTGCATGCCCGACAGCGATCCGGTGCTCGATGCGCCGGGCGCGGTGGCATCGCTGCGCGCCCGATTCGAAGCGATGGGCCGCGCGCGCCTGCATCCGCTCGGCGCGCTGACCGTGGGCCTGCGCGGCGAGGCGCTGAGCGAGATGGCCGCGCTGGCCGAGGCGGGATGCGTCGGCTTCAGCCAGGCCGGGCAACCGATCGCCGACACGCGGACGCTGCAGCGCGCGCTGGCCTACGCGAGCAGCTTCGGCTTCACGGCCTGGCTGCGGCCGCAGGACCGCGACCTCGGCCGCGGCGTGATGGCCGAGGGCGCGCTGTCGACCCGGCTCGGCCTTCCGGGCGTGCCGGCCGCGGCGGAAACCATCGCGATCTTCACGCTCGTCGAATTGATGCGCAGCACAGGCGCGCGCGTTCACCTGTGCCGGCTGTCGAGCGCGGCCGGCGTGGCGCTGCTGCGCGCGGCCAAGGCCGAAGGCCTGCCGATCAGCGCCGACGTCGGCATCCATGCGCTGCACCTGGTCGACAGCGACATCGGCCACTTCGACAGCCGCGCGCGCCTGGATCCGCCGCTGCGCCAGCAGCGCGACCGCGAGGCGCTGTCGGCCGCGCTGGCCGACGGCACGATCGATGCGCTGGTGTCGGACCACGTGCCGGTCGACGCCGCCTCCAAGCAACGGCCCTTCGCCCAGAGCGTGCCGGGCGCCACCGGCCTCGAACTGCTGCTGCCGCTGGCGCTGCTGTGGGCCGAGCGCAGCGGCGCCGGCCTGCGCCGCGCGATCGAGGTGCTGAGCGCGGCGCCGGGCCGGCTGCTGGGTGTCGAAGGCGCCGGAAGGCTGGCGGTCGGCGGCGCGGCCGACCTCTGCGTCTTCGATCCGGACGACGAATGGGTGGTGACGCCCGAGGCCCTGCGCAGCCAGGGCAAGCAGACGCCCTTCGGCGGCTACGCGATGCGTGGTCGGGTTCGATTCACGCTGGTCGACGGCTGGCGGGTGCACGGCTGAAAGGGCCGATCCGATGCGATCACTGTCCGCGAGTCTTCGTCTGCTGCGCGCGATCCTGCATGCGCTGCGCGGCTGGTGGATCATCCGCAGCCGCTTTCCGCGCCTCTCGCCGGCCGAACGCGAGGAAGAGGTTCGCCGCTGGGCCGAGGCGATGCTCAACCTGCTGAACGTGCGGCTTCGCCTGATCGGCACGCCGCCGGAGCACGGGCCGCTGCTGCTGGTGTGCAACCACATGTCCTGGCTCGACATCCTGACCATCCACGCGGCCCGGCACGTGCGCTTCGTCTCCAAGTCGGCGGTGCAGCAGTGGCCGCTGATCGGCGGCTTGGCGACCGGCGCCGGCACGCTGTACATCGAGCGCGAGCGGCGGCGCGACGCGGTCCGGGTGGTGCACCACATGACCGAGTCGCTGCGCGCCGGCGACGTGATCGCGGTCTTTCCCGAAGGCACGACCAGCGACGGTCGCGGCCTGCTGCCCTTCCACGCCAACCTGTTGCAGGCCGCGCTGTCCGCCGGCGCGCCGGTGCAGCCGGCGGCGCTGCGCTATGTCGATGCCGCCACCGGCCGGCCCAGCGACGCGCCGCTGTACGTCGGCGACGACAGCTTCTTCGCGTCGATCTGGAACACGCTGAAGGCGCCGCCCTTGATGGCGGTGGTGCGCTTCGGCGAGCCGCAGGCAGCCGCGGGCCGCGACCGCCGCAGCTGGGCGCGCAGCCTGCATGCCGACGTCGACGCGTTGCGGCGCGCGAACGACTGATTCCCGTGTTCCCAAAAAAAGACAGCGCCCCGGAGGGCGCTGTGCAACGGCGCGGGGTAGCGCCGGGAGGAGGAAATCGTCTGATGGCTCGACCATAGCGGCGCCGCTTCGGCCGGCCTGCGGGATAAGCGAAGGGGCGCGTGTCGGTCTGCGCCTACATGGCCTGGCAGCGCGCCCCGGGGCGCCGGATGCGGTCAGAGCGCCGACGCGGGCACCAGGTGCAGGTAGTGGTCCAGCATCTGGAAGTGATCGTCCAGGAAGCGGTCCTCGAGGTCGCGCAGTTCGGCGATCGGCACCCATTCGGCGGCGGCGGCGTCGTCATCGGCTTGGAGCGCCGGCAGCGGGCGGTCGCCGAGATCGAAGAAATGCGCGTGCGTGATCGTGCGGCCCCGGGCACTGCGGTCGGGGCGGTCGAAGACGTCGGCGGCGCGCAGGCAGGCCTGCAGCGTGGCCTCGTCCAATGCCAGGTGGGTCTCTTCTTCCAACTCGCGAAGGGCGGCCTGCCGCGTGGTCTCGCGCTGCTCGAGGAAGCCGCCGGGCACCGCGAGCAGTCCCCTGCCCGGCGCCTGGCCGCGCCGGATCAGCAGCACGCGGTCGCCGCAGCGGATCACGCAGTCGACCGTCACCAGGACCGGCGGGTAGGGCGCTGCGGCCCATGAGGCTTCGTAGGCGCGAAGCAACTCGGCCTCCCGGGCGAGTGGCTCGAAGCCCGGTTTCCGGACCCAGTCGTTCAACTGGGCCAGCACCGGCGCGGGAAGCTCGCCGGCCAACGCCTGCAACGCCGCCGACGGATCGGCGAAGAGCGCATCGCGCATCGCGCTGGCCCGCCGCACCGGCACCGGCCCGACCTCGATGAGCGGCCAGTCCGGAAAGTCGTGCAGGTAGGCGCGGGTCGCGTCCCGTTCATGGCCGACGAGCACGGTCGAGCCCGCGGTCGCCACCGCCCGATGCGCCGCCGCGACCCAGCGGGCTTCGTCGAAGTAGTCGCGCAGCGGCAGGCAGGTGACACGGCCGCGCTCGGCCGCCGGCAGCGACTCGACCACCATCCGTGCGCGCTCCTGCCAGACGAAGGGATGCTTGGGCGAGCGCGCCTGGAAGGCGGACCCGAGCAGCACCACCACGCGCTGCGCCACTGCCAGCGCTCGCGTCAGCAGGGCGAGGTGGCCGTCGTGCAACGGCTGGAAGCGGCCGATCACCACCGCGATGGTGTGCGGGTACGAAGCGAGGGTTTTCATGGGGAGCAGGCATTCTCGCTTGCCGACCATCGTGGTTTCGCCGACACGTTCAGACGCTTCGGTGTCTTGCGTGTTGGTTATGCTTCGCTTCGTCCCTCCAATCTGGAGGGGCATTTCAAAATTATTTTCGAGGAGATCGAGATGAGCAAAGTCCTTGCAGTCCTGGTGACCAGCCTGTTCGCCGCCGGCGCCTACGCGCAGATGCCCGCCAACGCGGAAAACTCGCCCATCACCAACACCAAGCCGCAGCAGCGCGCCGAAGCGAGGGTCGATGCCCGCCCGCAGACCGGCGTCCGTGCCACCGGCGGCGACGAGGCCCGCAGCGCCGAAAGCAACCCGATCGCCACCGGCCGCGCGGCCAATGCGTCGGTGAGCAAGAAGGCCGCCCGCAATGCGAAGCATCCGAACCGCCAGGTGAACCCGCAAGGCGGCACGCCGAACTGATCGGTCGAGGCGGCCTCGCCGCCTCTCTGCGAACGCGCGCCACCCGGCGCGCTTTTTTTTGCCCAGCCCGCTAGCGGGAAGCCGACGGCAGCGGATCGACGGACCGGCTGCGCCAGGTCTTGAGCACGGGCACCAGCGCCGCGCTGGCGATGGTCACCATGTGGGCGGTGCCGTGGCCGCCGCGAAAGGCCACCACCAGTTGCGGCCGGCCCTCGCGCAGCATGCGCGCATTGCGGACCGCGCCGGCGCGCTGCTGGTAGCGCTCGCGGTTCTCGGTGAAGGTCGCGATCTCGATGCCGCGCATGTGAGCCCAGCGGCGTGCCAGGGTGTCGGCGCCGCTGGCGCCGCCTTCGATCAGCAGGGTGATCGGATGCCGGGTGTGGACACGGTCGAGCACGTCGACGACGAAGGGCCAGTCGTCGTACTTGCTGCCGCCGCAAGCCAGTACCCGCATGGTCAGCCGGGCCGGTGAGAGGTTGTCGTCATGGGCGTCCGTCTCCTGGGCGGCACAGGGCGCCCGCCGGCCAATGTATCAATGAGTTACATCCGCGCGAACGCGTCCCGCACAAAAGCCCGACGAGCGTGACATTTGCCGCTGTTTCTCCGGCCCGGCCGGCCGCGCTGGTCAGGGTGCCGGCAGCTCGAGCAGTTTCGCGGTGCGCCGCGCGCCGCTGTCGTTCTTCGCGGCCACCGCGACCTCGTGGGCGCGCAGCCAGTAGCCGCGGGCCTCGTCGGGCTTGTCGGCCGAGGCCTGTCCTAGCAGCAGCAGGTCCTGGTAGATCTTCTCGCTCGCGCCGGCGGCCTTGTCCATCTTCAGCGCCTGCTCGAGCAGCGGCCGGGCCGCCTGCGGCGCCTGCAGTGCGATCTGCGCGCTGGCCTGCAGCCGCAGCACGTTGGCCTTCTCCAGCGTGTCGTCCTTCGCCAGCGCGCCTTGCGCCTGCTGCGCCAGCTTCAACGCGTCGGCCGGCTGGCCGTCGCTCAGCGCCAGGTAGGCCTTCAGGTTGAGGATCTTTCCCTGGATGCCGCAGTCGCTGCCGCAGAGCGTGCCGGCCCGGTCGAGCGCCTGCCGGGCGCCGGCGCGGTCGTTGGCCTGGATCGCCATCGCGCGCCGCAGCGCGGCCTCGGCGCGGCGCTCGGGGCTGAAGGCCAGCCGCGGCTCGTCGAGCACGAGGTCTAACTGCCGCAGGCCTTCGTCCTGACGGCCCATCGCCAGGTAGGTCATCGCCAGGTTGAGCCGAGTGGTGGCGATGGCGTTGTCGTCCTCGATCGACTGGTCGACCACCAGTGCCTGCTGGAACAGCGCCAGCGCATGCGGCAGGTCGCCGGCCTTGTAGCGGTCCATGCCCTGCACGTTGTAGCCCTGCGCCTGGATGTCCGCGGCCGAACGTGGCGGGGTGCTGGAGCAGGCGGCCAGCGACAAGACGGCAGCGATGGTGGCGGCGACGGCGAAGCCCTGGCGGCTCACTTGCTCTCCTCCGGCAGCGGCAGTCCGCCGATGCTGTCGATCGGCAGCGACTGCGGCGTGGTGGGCGTGCCGGTGAGCATGCTGATCGGCCAGGTCTGGCGCGCGCTGCTCACCATCTGGTTGGTCTGGGTCGCCGCGGCCTGCACCTGGTCGAGCACCGCGGGCAGCCGCTCGTTGGCCTGAACGGCCATCGACTGCACCTCGGCGCTGGCCTTCTGCGACGTGGCGGCGGCTTCCTGCACCTTGGCGATCACGGACGGCGCCGCCTGCTCGACCACGCCGATGGTGTTGCGGGCCTTCTGCAGGGTCGTGGCCGCGCCGCTCTCGAGCGTCTTCAGGCTCTCGCGGGTCTGGTCGATCACCTCACCGGCCTTGTCGGTGAGCGCGGGCAGCCTGGCGGCCACGTCCTGGCTGGCCTTGAGCGTCTGCTGCAGCGGTCCGTCGGGATCGCGCAGGCTCTCGGTCAGCTTCTGCGCGTCGGCGATCACCGGCAGCAAGGCGGCCTGCATCTCCTGCACGACCTGGCTGCGGTCCTTGTCGCGCTCGAAGGGCAGCAGGTCGCCGGCGGCCACGGCGCCGTTCGCCGGCTTCAGGAGGCCGCGCGGCGGCACCAGCGCGATCGCCGGCTTGCCGATCGATTCGTCCTGCACCAGGCGGGCCTCGGTGCCCTTGGGGATCTGCGCCAATGCCGCGCGCTCGATGCCGAGTTCGATCCGCATCACCGCGTCGCCGGAAGGCGGCGTCGACGGCGCGATCGCCCGGACTTTGCCGATGACGACGCCGTGGACGGTGACCGGCATGCCTTCGCTCATGCCGGCGGCATCGGGCACCTCGACATAGAGCGGCGCCCGCCGCGTGAACAGGTCCTGCTGCCAGCCGATGTACGCCAACAGCGCGACGATCAGCAGCACCAGCAGCGCGAGGGCGGGCGAGGCCCGGCGGCGACTCTCGGGATCGGACATCGATTTCCTCCGGCTGCCGCGCGGGAGCGCGACGAACCTGCGGAGTGTCCTACATTCCCGCGAGGTCTTCGCCTACAGGATCGTGACGGTCATCGAAGCATCGGGAAGCCGACGAGCGGATGCGGACCCGGCAACAGCGCCGCGGCGATCGGCTCGGCCAACGACTGGCCCTCGTCGCTGTCGGTGAGCAGCACGAAGCCGTCGCCGCCGGACGCCGAGGCCATGGCGAAGGACCGGTAGCCCGGGTTGTGGCCCCACTGCCAGATGAAGCGGCCGCCCGCCGTGTTCTCGATGCCCCAGCCCAAGCCCCATTCCAGCGCCGGTGCTTCCGACACCGGCACGGGCGCCGCGGTGATGCGTTCGAGCAGCGCGGCGTCGCCGAGCAGCGCCGCCATGAAGCGGCCGTAGTCGGCCGCGCTGGTGTAGAGCGATGCGGGCGCGACCGCGACGGCGAAGGGCTTCAGCTTGCGCGGCGTTCCGTCGGCGGCGATCGAAGGCACCAGGGTTCCGTCGGCATCGGCGCGGCGGACATAGGCGCTGTGCGGCATTCCCAGTGGCTCGAAGACCTGCGCGCGCATGAAGTCCTGCAATGGCTGGCCGCTCACCTGCTCGACGACCCGCTGCAGCAGCAGGTAGCCTTCGCCCGAGTATTGCCAACGGCTGCCCGGATCGAAGTCGAAGTGCAGCGGCCCGTTCGACCAGTTCGGCAGGCCGCTCGTGTGGTTCAGCACCATGCGCGCGGTGACGAGGCCGAGCCGCGGATCGGTGACCGCGTCGGTGCGCGCCGTCGGCCGCGTGTCGAACGGGTTCTGCCGGTGCAGGTAGCCCTCCGGCAGATGCTCCACCAGCGGCCGGTCCAGGTCGAGCCTGCCTTGCTGGGCCAGCTTCAGCACCGCATAGGCGAAGACGGGCTTGCCCAGCGATGCGGCCTCGAAGACGCTGTCGGCATCGAGCGGCAGCGCCGGATCGCAACCGCTCGCGACCTCGACCGATTGCAACTGCTGATGGCGGATGACAGCCAGCGCGGCCGCGCAGACGTGGTGCGCGGCCGCCAGGCTCTGGAGAAGGGGCGACGCGGGCTGCTGCGCCGCGCAGAGACATGGAAGCCCCAACGCGAACCGGAGAGCGAGGGTCCTGATCCTGAACGACGCGGCCATCGGCTCGGGCCTTTGCAATGGTGGAAGACGACCGCGATCGTAATCATGCGCAAAACACTCGTCGGTTGCTTGATGAAACTCGTTGTGCTAGGGTTGCACCATGCAACGAAAAAGCTTCTCCGGAATGAATTGCTCCATCGCCCGCTCGCTCGAGGAGGTCGGCGAATGGTGGTCGCTTCTGATCGTGCGCGAGATGACGCAGGGCATGAACCGCTTCGACCAGTTCCAGAAGGAACTGGGCATCGCGCGCAACATCCTCACCGCGCGGCTCGAGCGGTTGACCGAACTGGGCATCGTCGAGCGCTATCCGCTGCCCGACCGCGCCAACACCGACGGCTACCGCCTGACCGAGAAGGGCGAGGACCTGTACCCGGTCATCGTGGCGCTGATGCAATGGGGCGACCGCTGGCTCTGCCCCGGCGACAAGCCGCCGACCGCGCTGGTCGAGGACCGCACCGGCAAGCCGATCGAGACGCTGACCGTGCGCGCCAAGGGCGGCAAGCCTCTGTCCTTCCACAACGTGCGCTTCGCGCCCGGGCCCGGCGCGACGAAGGTCACGCAGGGCGTGATCGACGGGCGCAACGAGCGGGTGCTGGGAACGGCCTGAGCGGGAAACCGTCGCTTCGAACACGGGCCGGCCTCGGAGCCGGCCTTTTTTTGTCCAGCTCTCATAGTTGCATGAAAAAACTTATATGGTTATAGTTTCGTCACGGAACTGATAGGGGTTGCGTCCCGCAACCTCGATCAGGATTGGAGTGAAGAACGATGGACAAGAGACTTCTGGTGTTGGCGCTCGGCATGTTCGCCCTCGGGACCGACACCTTCGTGGTGGCCGGCGTGCTGCCGAAGATCGCGCACGGCTTCGGCGTCGACATCGGCGTCGCCGGACAGCTGACGACGCTCTACGCGATCGCCTATGCGCTCTTGGCGCCGACCGTGGCGACCCTGGCGGCCAACGTGCCGCGAAAGCGGCTGATGCTGTCGGCGCTGGCGGTGTTCGTGCTCTCCAACCTGGCGACCGCGCTGGCGCCGACCTTCGCGATCGCGCTGGTGTCGCGCGTCTTCGCCGGCCTCGGCGCGGCGATGTACGCGCCGACCGCCACCGGCACCGCCCGACGGAATCGGGTGCGCGGTCGGGCGATGATCGGGGCATGTCTCCGAGCCCCATTTCCAAGAGCCTTTCCGTCGTCCTCGCCGCGCTGTTGATCGCCGGCTGCGCGCCGGCACCCGTGGCGCCCATGCAGGCGGCGCCGTCCGGGTCGTCCGCACCGAGCGAGCGCCGCATCGAGGTCGCCTTCTCGCCCGAGGCCGGTGCCGAAGCGCTGGTCGTCAAAGTCATCGCGAGCGCGCAGCAGCAGTTGCGGCTGGCCGGCTACACCTTCACCTCGCCGGCCGTGGTGCGGGCGTTGAAGGAGGCCTACGAGCGCGGCGTCGACGTGCAGGTGCTGGTCGACGACAAGGGCAACCACGGCCGCTCCAACCTGATCGCGATGAAGCTGATCGCCGACGACGGCATTCCGATCCGCACCATCTCCAGCTACGCGATCCACCACGACAAGTACATCGTGGTCGACGGCCGGACCACCGAGACCGGCTCCTTCAACTACAGCCAATCGGCGGCGCGCGCGAACAGCGAGAACGTGCTGGTGGTCTGGAACGACCCGCAGGTCGCCGCGGCCTATCTGGCGCATTGGCAGAGCCGCTGGGCGCAAGGCGTCGAACGCAAGGACTGAGCGCTGTGGTGGCCACGCCACCTTCAAGCGAGGAAGCATGACAAATCATGCAAAGTTCGCGCTTTTCGGGTTTGCGTCAAACAGCGCAAGTCGCGAGGCCGGTCGCGGCCGCGAAAATCGATCGCCATGACGGATACCGACTTTCCCAGCACGATCGCCTTCCTGCATTCCAAGCGTGCCGGACCTTCCCTGGAGCAGATCAGGGTCCTCGAGCGGCAGGCCATCCTGGAAGGCCGGGTGGAAGACGCCACCGAATACGGCCGCATGACGAAGATCCTGTCGGGGCCCTGGGGCCGCCGGGCGAACATCTCGCTGCTCAAGAAGGCCGGGCTGGCGGCGGTGCTCTCGGCGGGGCTGGTGATGGCGATCCACTACCTGATCTGAGGGCTCTTTCGCGGCCGGCGCTGCTCCATCGCCGCGTCTCAAGTTTCCGCCTCGCACCACATCCCATCCAGCAGAGTTCTGCTCTGCGCCGGTCGCCCTGGGCAGGATCGCCGAAGGCGGCCTGCTCGTGCATGCGCGGGAGAAGGAGTGGGGAGCGCAGATCTTCCAGGATCTTGTCAAGAAGGCCTGAAGGAAAGGTTCGCGCGATCGGGGAAGTTGAAAAGTCCGGAAGGTCGCGGAACCTTGCGGACTCTCGGCTGGTGCCCTCGACAGGAATCGAACCTGTATCTGAGTCTTAGGAGGACCCCGTTCTATCCATTGAACTACGAGGACGAGCGCCCGCACTTTACCAGTTCGTCCACCTGAGCTTCAGTCGAACTGCACCGTGTAGATCAGGTCGATCGCGCTCGTCTGGCCTGCCTGCGCGCGCAGGGTCAACCGCCGCGTCAGGTCGTAGAAGATGAAGAGCGAGCCCAGCGTGTTGCCCAGGCTGCGCTCGTAGGTGATGTAGAAGTTCTGCGCCAGGCGCTTGCCGACGGTGAGGCTGGAATCGCGCACGTCGCCGCCGCTGCCGGGGCCCTTGAAGCCGATCTCGTCGAGGCCGAAGCGGCTGGCGAGGCCGCCGCCGGTGCCGCCCTGGCCGAGGTTGCCGAGCAGCGCCAGCGCGGCCTGCTGCAGCAGCACCGATTCGCCGCCGCCGCTGGCCGAGGCGCGGCCCAGCACCAGCCAGCTCAGCGTTTCCTGGTCCGACAGCTGCGGCTCGGAATAGAGGCGCACGCGGGGCGACTGGGCGGTGCCGGTGATCGCCACGCCGGCGCGCTGGCTGATGTTGGGCCGGATCGCCAGGATGTCGAGCTGCGGGTTGTCGACCGGGCCGTTGAAGCGGGCGACGCCGGTCTCGATCGTCAGCTGCTGGCCGTAGGCGCGGTACTGGCCGCTGACGGTGCGCACCTCGCCGGTGACCCGCGGCATGCCTTCGAGGCTGGTGCTGCGGATGTCGAGCTGGCCTTCGAGCCGGGTCGTGACGCCGCGGCCCTGCACCGCGAAGTCGCGGCCGAGGTCGAACTGCACCGCGATGTCCGGCGGCTTGGCGGTGTGGGCGCGGGCCTGCTCGGTGCGCGCGGCCTGGGCGTCGCGCTCGGCCTTCTCGGCCCGCTCGCGGTCGAGCGCCGCCGAGCGCACCACGACGTCGCTGCCCAGGCTGGGTGCGGTGTCGTCGGGCAGGATGATCACGGCCCGGTCGGTGACCAGCTTGCCGTGCACCGTGAACTGGCCGTTGTCGAGCCCGGCCTGCAGCTGGCCCGACAAGGTGAGCTGCCGGTCGGAGCGCACCAGCACCCGCAGTGCGTTCAGCTGCGCCTGGACCGACATGCGGATGCCGCTGGCGCTGCTGCCCGGCGCCGGTGCCGGCCCCCAGCCCAGCTCGCCGTGCGCGGTGAGCGTGCCGCCGCCCTTGGCCGCCTCGCTCGCGGTGGTGCTGAGATTGCCGCCCTGGCCCGGGATGCGCGCCTGCCCGCCGGTGCCGCCTTCGAGGCTGAATTCGTTGATCTCGACCCGGGTGCCTTCCAGCGTGGCGCGCAACCGGCCGTTGCGCAGGTCGAGGCCGTCGACCAGCGCGCGCACGGCCAGCTGGTCGGCGCCGAGGGTGCCGTTCCAGCGCGGCTCGGCACGGTTGCCCGACAGGGTGGCGTCGGCCTGCAAGGTGCCGCCGACCCGCCAGCCCGGCGGCGCCAGGATCGACCAGACGCCCAGGTTCGGCATCTTCGCGGTGACGTGCCCGGCGATCGGCGCGTCCTCCGGCCAGAGCCAGCCGCCGCCGCGCTGCTGGACCTGGGTGCTGGCCTCGACCCGGATCTCGCCGGCGCGCTCGCTGTCCCAGGCCAGGTTGGCGCGCACCGTGTTGCCTTCGGCGTCGACCTTCAGCTCGGCCCGGCGCAGGCCCGCCGGCGTGCTGGCGCCGGGCCCGGCGGCGTTCATCGTGATCTCGCTGGCGGCGCCGGTGCCATGGCTGGTGATGCGTGTGACCAGCGCGGCCTCGCCGGCCTGCACCCGCAGGTCGCCGCTCTGCCGGGTCAGGCTTGCATGGGCACGCAGCGTGTCGCCGGCATCGATGTCCCAGTCGCCGTCGAACAGCAGGTCGCCGCTGAAGCCGGCGCGATTCAGCGTGTCGGCGCCGCCGAGCGCCTCGGCCCAGGCCATCGGCAGGCCCTGCAGCCGGCCCTTGGACTGCAGCCGCACCGCGCGCCGCGTGTCGGTGCCGCTGCTGCTGAACTTGAGCGGCTGCCAGTCGATGCGCACCGTGCCCGGCGCCGGGCCCTTGAGCGTCGCCGACGCGGCCGAAGCCTCGACCTCCAGCCGCGGCGTCGCGCCCGGCACGCTGCGCACCGTGGCATGCACCGCCTGGCTCAGGTCGAGCACCCAGGGGCCGCTGTCGGGCAGCGTGCTGTCGGACGCCTGCAGCCGCAGGCTGGCCAGCGCGGCATGCCACTGATCGGCACGCTCCAGGCCGCCGCTGGCCTTGGTGTCGAGCACGAACTTGCGGCTGCCCTCGGTGGCCTCGCCCTTCAGCGAGAGCGTGGACTGCGCCAGGCTGCCCGCCAGTTCGGCGCGCAGGCCGCTCAGCACGATGGGGCCGGCCGTCGCCGTGGCGCCGGCGGCGGCCGGCAGCCGCACCTCCAGCTTCGGCACGGTCAGCGTCGCCTGCACCGTCGGCTCGGCGGCGCCGC
>NZ_LMUW01000073.1:19613-55174 GCF_009765735.1 Xenophilus sp. L33 | reverse complement strand
GACCTTGAACTTCCATCCCGGCAACACCGTGCGCTCGGCCGCCTGCGTGCGCGTGTTCCACCAGCGCACTTCGACCGGCGGCACCTCGAAGGCGCCGGCGCTCGACGGGATGTAGGTCACGCCCTGCCGGCTGGTGCCGTAGACCGCCTTGCCGTCGCTGCGGCTCTGGTTGTCGGGCGCCTCCGGGTAGACGCGGGCGTTGGCCGGCGCCGTGATGGCAAGCGGCGGGATCTGCGATGCCGACACGCCCTTCGCCTCGATCGTGATCGTGCGGGTCGCGGGCTCGCCGGCCTTCAGGCGCGGCGGGCTGTCGGCCCAGCTGTCGTGCAGGGTGATCTGCTGCGCCGGCAGCCAGTCGCCGCGGGCCTGCGCCGGGCGCGGCTGCACGTCGATCGCGACCTCCGGCGAGGTGAGGGTCAGCGGTTCCGGCACCCAGTCGACACCGGTGGTGCCGCGCAGGCTGTCCATGAAGTCGCGGTTGTTGAGCAGCGGCGAATTGCGCAGCATGCGCGCCAGCAGGTCGTCGCGCGGGTCGGCGCCGGTGTGCGGGTGCGCCACCAGCGCGGTGCCGTTGAAGGTGGCCGCCGGAATGCGCAACCGCCCGCTCTTTTGCGGAGTGATCGAGTAGCGGCGCTCGATGACGGCGTAGTCCTTGCCGTCGCGCCGCGTCGTGTAGTGCTTCTCCTGCCCGAGCTGCTCGACCACCGCCTCGCCGGGCGACGGCGGCGCCAGTGCGCCTTCCTGCAGCGTGTTGTCGTAGAAGAGCCGCAGCGTGTAGGGCACCTGCTGCTGCACGTAGACCGGCGCGCCGGGCTCGCCGGCCTCGACCTCCAGGAACACGTGCTCCGGCCCCTTGGCCGCGGCCGCCGGCTGGCCGGCAGACGAGGTCGACGGTCCGACCTGCACCTGCAGCTCGGCGGTGCGCTCGTTGCCGACCGCGATCGAAGGCACGACCAGGGTGCCGCTGCCGCGCGGCTGCAGGTGCACCGCCCAGCGCACCCGCTCCGAATAGTGGCCGTTGAGGAAGGTCGACTCGCTGCTGCTGTCCAGGCCCAGCACCAGGAAGTCCTTGCGCAGCGGCGACAGGTCGGGCTGCGCACCCGAAGGCGGGTTGTCGCTCTCGATGCTCAGGGTGAAGGATTCGCCCTCGACGCCCGCGGGCCGGTCGAGCTGCGCCGTCAGCGCGGCCCAGCCGGCGCTCGGGACGAGCAGCAGCCACAGGGCGACGAACGGCGCGAGCAGCGCGAGCCTTGCCGAGGGGGAGTGCAGGAAGCGGCTCATCGCGAAGGATCGTCGTCGGGCGCGAACTGCTGCGACCGCTGGCGGTATTGATAGAGGAACTTGCGCCGCAGGAGGCCGCCCGGATCGTCCGGAATGCGGCGCAGCCACTGGTCCGCCGCCAGCTTCTCCTCGCTGTCCATCGGCTGCGCGCGATCCGGGAGCGGCTCGCCGCGTTGCTTCGGATCGGCGGCGCCGTTGGCCTGCGGCGAGTCGCCGGGCGGCTGCCGGCCGGGCTTGTCGGCCTGGCCGGGCTTGTCCTTGTCCCCGTCCTTGTCCTTGCCCGCATTGCGCTCGGCCATGCGCTTGGCGGCTTCGGCGAAATCGTCGCCGGGCTTCTTCTGCGGCGGCTGCCCGGCGGAGGCGTCCTTCTGGCCCGCGTCCTTGCCGGTCGGGTCCTGCGGCTTGTCGGCGCCCGCTTGCGGGTCCTTGCCCTGCCCGTCCTGGCCTTGCTGCGGCTGGCCGCCCTGCCCCTTGCCCGCCTGCTGTTGGCCGTCCTTCGGATCCTTCGAGTCCTTGCCGTCCTTCGAGGAGGAGGACTGCTGCTGCTGCTGCGGCGGCTGCTTCTTCATCAAGGCCTCGACCGCCGCCTTGTTCGCCAGCGCATCCGCATCGCCGGGACGCTGCTCGAGCGACTTGTCGTAGGCCTCGATCGCGTCGGCGTAGCGGCCCATCTTCGCGAGCGCGTTGCCGCGGTTGTAGTCGGCGTCGGCGCCGGCGGCACGGGCGTAGTCGGTGGCCGCCTGCGGGAAGTCGCCGCGGCGGTATTCGGCGCTGCCGCGCCGGTTGGCGTCGCGCGCCAGTTCGGCCGCCTTGGCATAGTCGCCGGCGGCCAGTGCCTTGGCCGCCTGCTGGTCGGGGCGCTGCCAGAGGTCGTCCCAGGTCGAGGCCATGGCCGGCCGCGGCGGTGCCGCGATCGCCACCGCCAGCGCGGCGCCCAGCAGCCAGTTGCGGCGGAAGGCCAGCGCCGCCAACGGCAGCAGCAGCACCGCCAGCCACGGGCCGCGCTCTTCCCAGTCCTGCGCGGTGCTGTCGGATTTGGCGGCCGCGGCGGCGACCCGCGCCGGGCGGTCGGGACCGAGCAGCGCGCGCATCGCCTTGTCGCCGTTGCTGTCGGCGAGCGTTCGGTATTCGCCGCCGCCGGCGGTGGCCAGCGCGCGCAGCGCCGCCGCGTCGGCACCGCCGCCGCCGACGTCCAGCACCGACACCGGCATGCCGGCCTGGCGCAGCTGCCCGGCGATGTTCTCGGCGCGCGCCGCGCGGGCCGGGTCGACGCCGTCGGCGACCAGCAGGATGCGCCCGTCCGAGCGGCCGGCCTGGCTCAGCAACTCCTGCGCCTTCAGCAGGCCGATGTCGGCGCGCTGGCCGTCGGCCGGCATCAGGCCCGGCTCCAGCACCCGCAGCTGGGCCCGGATGGTGTTGGCGTCGCGGGTCAGCGGCGTCACGGTGAAGGCGTCGCCGGCGTAGACCAGCAGCGCGGTCTCGCCTTCGGTATCGAGGTTGAGCACGTCCTCGATCTTGTAGCGGGCGCGCGCGATGCGCGAAGGCTTGAGGTCGGTCGCGTTCATCGTGCGCGACAGGTCGAGTACCACGACCGTGGCGGCGGTGGTCTGGTAGACCGGCTGCGGCTTGCGCTCCCAGGTCGGGTCGGCCAGCGCCAGCACCGC
This sequence comes from Xenophilus sp. L33, assembly GCF_009765735.1. GTDB lineage: Bacteria > Pseudomonadota > Gammaproteobacteria > Burkholderiales > Burkholderiaceae_C > Variovorax. The sequence goes on along the minus strand of NZ_LMUW01000073.1, from coordinate 52,229 downwards.
GACCAGCCAGCCGACCGCCAGCAGCCAGAAGACCTTCGGGTCGGGCTCGCGCGGGCGCCCGATCATCAGGAGCGGCAGCAGGCGTGCATCGACCACCCGGCGCCAGGCGTTGTCGTCGCCCGGCCGGCTGGCGCGCCAGGCCAGGAGCGCCAGCGGGATCAGGGCCAGCAGCCAGAGCGGTCGCAGGAAGTGGAAGGCTTCAAGCATGGCGCGCTCCCCGGGCCGGCTCGCCCGGCGCCGTTGCCGGCACCCGCCGGCCGCGCGCGGCCAGCGCCATCGCCGCGGTCAGCAGCAGCGCCGCGCCGAGCGGCCAGAGGTACAGCTCGTCGACCGGGCGCCAGCTCTGCTGGTCCTTCGAATGCGGCTCGATCTGGTCGAGCAGCCCGTAGATCTGGGCCAGCGACTCGACGTCGGCGGCGCGGAAGAAGCGGCCGCCGGTCTTGTCGGCGATCGACTTCAGCGCTTCCTGGTCGAGGTCGCTGTCGACGATCTGCGGGATGCCGAAGGGGCCGACCACCATCTGCTGGTCGGCGCCGACGCCGATGGTGTAGATGCGCACGCCCTCCGCGGCCGCGAGGTCGGCGGCCTTCAGCGGATCGAGCGTGCCGGAGTTGCTCGCGCCGTCGGTGAGCAGGATCAGCACCCGGTCGCCGGCCGGCTCGTCGCGCAGGCGCTTGATCGCCAGGCCGATGGCGTCGCCGATCGCGGTCTGCTGGCCGGCCAGGCCGATCTGGGCTTCGTCCAGCAGCGTGTGGACGGTGCCGCGATCGAGCGTCAGGGGCACCTGCAGGTAGGCCTGGTCGCCGAACAGGATCAGCCCGAGGCGGTCGCCCGCGCGCCGGTCGATGAAGTCGCCCGCCACCGCCTTGACCGAGGCCAGGCGGGTCATCGGCCCGGTCGGGCCGCGCATGTCGCGGCTCTGCATCGAGCCCGACAGGTCGACCGCCAGCATGATGCTGCGCCCCGTCACCGGCATGTGCACCGTCTCGCCCAGGTGCTGCGGCCGCGCCGCCGCCAGCACCAGCAGCAGCCACGCCACGATCGCCAGCAGCAGCCGCCACGGCGAGCGCCGGGCGTCGCCACGGGCCCGCTTCGGCGGCAGCGCGTGGAAGAAGGGAAAGCGCAGCGCCGGCGGCGGCGCCACCACCGCGGCCGGCAGCCAGTAGGCCAGGAAGGGCAGCGGCAAGGCGGCCAGCATCCAGGGCCAGGCGAGCTGGAAGCTCATGCCGGTCATGCCGGCTCCCCGCTGTTGGCCTCGACCCAGCCGCGCACCGCGCCGACCAGGCCGGCCAGGTCGAGCTGGCTCGGCAGCGCACGCTGGTAGGGCGCGCTCGCGAGCAGGCGGCCCGGGCCCTCGGCGAAGCGGCCTTCGCCGCCGGTCTCGTCCAGGAAGCGCAGCCAGGCGGCGCCGGTCAGCACCGCGACCTCGCGCCGCGGATAGCGCGCCAGCGCCAGCTGCCGCAGAAGCACCGACAGCCGGGTCAGCGCCTCGGTGCTGCGTTCGCTGGACAGCCGCGCGGCCAGCGCATCGACCGCGTCGAGCACCTTGCGCCGTTGCCGCCGCAAGCGCCACTGCCGCCAGAGGCGCAGGCCGAACCAGGCGAGCAGCGCCAGCAGCGCCACAGCGAGCAGCCACCAGCCCGGCGCCGGCGGCCAGAACGGCGGCGCCGCGGGCAGGTGGATGTCGCGCAGGTCGAGCGCCTGCTGCGGGTCGGGATTCATGCGGGCACCACGTTCGAAGGCTTCGGCGCGGGAGCGGCGGTCATCGCCGCGGGCGCGTCGTCCGGCGCCACCGAATTCGCACCGGCGAAGAAGGAGCGCAGGCACCCGACCAGGTCGTCGGCGGTCGACAGCCGCAGCAGCGGGATCGCCTGCCGCCGCATCACGGCGGCCACCGCCCGATGGTGGCGGCCGAAGAATTCCTGGTAGTCGCGCCGCGCGGCCACGGTGCGGGTGTCGAGCACGCCGCGCCAGCCGCCGTCGGTGATGCCGTAGCGGTCGCCCGGCGGCGCGGCCTCCTCCAGCGGATCGACGACCTGGATCGCGACCACGTCGTTGTGCTGGCGCAGCCGCATCAGGTGCTTGGCGCTGTCCTCGTCGATCGCGTAGTAGTCGCCGATCAGCACCACCAGGCTGCCCGGCCGCGCGACCCGGCGCAGCCGCGAGAGCGCGCCGTTCAACCCGGCCGGATCGGCCAGGCCCTCGACGCCCTGGCGCGGGTCGGTCTGCTTGACCAAGAGGCGAATGAGCTGCAGCACGCCGTGCTTGCCGCCACGCGGCTCCAGGTCGTGATGGCCGCCGTTGAAGAGCATCGCGCCGACCCGGTCGCCGCGCTCGGCCGCGGCCCAGGCGATCAGCGCCGCGGCGCGCGAGGCCGCCACCGACTTCAGCATGCCGCGGCTGCCGAAGAACATGCCGGGGTTGAGGTCGACGAAGAGCACCACCGGCCGCTCGCGCTCTTCCTGGAAGATCTTGACGTGCGGCTTGCCGGTGCGGGCGGTCAGCCGCCAGTCCATGCTGCGCACGTCGTCGCCGGGCTGGTAGTCGCGCGACTCCTGGTAGTCCATGCCGCGGCCGCGCATGCGCGAGAGCCGGTCGCCGCCCATGCGCGCGCGCGCCGGGCCGGCCTGGCGCAGCTCGACCTTGGCGGCGTGGCGCTGCAGCGCGACCAGGTCCTCGGTGCTGGCCCAGGTGCCGGCGTTCAGCACGGCCTCCAGGGATGCCGCCGGCGCGGCCGGCCGGCGCTGCAGCCAGCGGGGAAGCAGGTTCATCAGGCCACGGGGACGAGTTGCAGGAGCTCGGTCACGACCGCGTCCGCGGTGACGCCTTCGGCCTCGGCCTCGAAGGACAGCAGGATGCGGTGCCGCAGCACGTCGTGGGCCACCGCCTGCACGTCTTCCGGCGCGACGTAGTCGCGGCCGTCGAGCCAGGCGCGCGCCCGGGCGCAGCGGTCCAGTGCGATGGTCGCGCGCGGGCTGGCGCCGAAGTTGATGCGCCTGGCCAGCGCCCGGTTGTAGTTCGACGGATCGCGGCTGGCCAGCACCAGCTGCACGATGTACTCCTCCACCGCCTCGCCCATGTGCAGCGCCAGCACCTGCTGGCGGGCCTCGAAGATCTGCGCCAGCGACAACTGCTGCGGCGCCGGCGCCGCCGGCTCGAACGCCTGCACCGCCTGCCGCCGCGCCAGCTTCAGGATCGCGCGCTCGGCGGCCGCGTCCGGATGACCGATGCGCACGTAGAGCAGGAAGCGGTCGAGCTGGGCCTCGGGCAGCGGATAGGTGCCTTCGTGCTCGATCGGGTTCTGCGTCGCCATCACCATGAAGGGCTTGGGCAGCGTGTAGGTGGTGCCGCCGACGGTGATCTGGTGCTCGCCCATCGCCTCCAGCAGCGCCGACTGCACCTTGGCCGGCGCCCGGTTGATCTCGTCGGCCAGCACCAGGTGGTGGAACAGCGGCCCGGGCTGGAAATGGAACTGGCCGCTGCTCGGGAGGTAGACCTCGGTGCCGGTCAGGTCGCCGGGCAGCAGGTCGGGCGTGAACTGCAGGCGCCGGAAGTCGAACTGCAGCGCGGTCGCCAGTTCCTTGATGGCGGTGGTCTTGGCCAGGCCGGGAGCGCCCTCGACCAGCAGGTGGCCGTCGGCCAGGAGGGCGATCAGGAGGCTTTCGACCAGGTGGGCCTGGCCGATGATCTTGGCCTGCAGATGGGTGCGCAGTGCCGCGAAGGCCGCCTGGGCCGCATTCGGCGCCAGGTCGTCGTCGGATGCGAGGGGCGATCGTGCGTTCATGGGAAAAGTGTTTGCGCCGGTGCGCCGGCCTGCTCGGGGGTCCGCCATTTCAGTCGGCGGTGCTTAGCGCAAGCTTAAACCGGGGCATCGGTCCGTGCATCCCGGCGGCATCGCGTCTGCACCACGCGGGCGAGGCCAAGCCGAATCTGGTTCAATCGGCGCCTCGCCACGCGGAGACAAACCTTGATCGATACAGCCACCCTCGCCACCTTCGTCGCGGTCGTCTTCGGCCTCTTCCTGATCCCGGGGCCGGCCGTGCTGCTGGTGCTGAGCCGCACCGCGCAGGGCGGCCGCGCGATCGGCATCTGCACCGGCGCCGGCATCGCCACCGGCGACCTGATCCACACCCTGGTGGCCGCGGTGGGGCTGTCGGCGATCCTGATGACCTCCTCCCTGGCCTTCGGCATCGTCAAGCTCTGCGGCGCCGCCTACCTGATCTACCTGGGCATCCGCGCGGCACTCGAGAAACCGAGCGACCCGTCGGCGCCCGCCGTACGCCGCGTCACCGCCGGCCGGGCCTTCTGGCAGGCCATTCCGGCCGAGGTGCTCAATCCGAAGACCGCCCTCTTCTTCCTCGCCTTCATGCCGCAGTTCGTGCATGCCGAGCGCGGCCAGGTCTTCGGGCAGTTCCTGGTGCTCGGCCTGGTGTTCGTGGCGATGAGCCTGACCTACACCACCCTCCTGGCGCTGGCGATCCGGCCGATCGGCCGGGTCATCGGCCACTTCGGCTGGGTGCAGCGCTGGAAGGGCAAGCTGATCGGCGCGATCTTCATCACGCTGGGCGTGCGGGTCGCGTTCCAGCGGCAGTAGCGCTCAGTCCAGCCGGATGTGGTTGCGCTCGATGACCGGCTTCCACTGCGCCAGGTCCTTCTGCATGTAAGCGCCGAAGTCCTTCGGTCCCAGGTCGACGACCTCAAGGCCCTGCACCGCATAGGACCTGGCCAGCGCCGGGTCCTTGAGCGCGGCCGCGACCGCCGCGTGGATCGCCTCGAGCACCTCGGGCGGCGTCTTGCCGCTGGCGGCCAGGCCGAACCAGCCGACCGGCTCGAAGTCGATGCCCTGCTCCTTCAAGGTCGGCACGTCGGGCAGCGCCGGACTGCGGTGCGGGCCGACGATGCCGATCGCCTTGATCTTTCCGCTCCTGACCATCGGCGCCACCGCCAGCGGCGGCAGCGCCGCGACCTGCACGTCGTTGGCGATCAGCGCCGTGACGATCTGCGGTGAGCCACCGAAGGCCGCGTTGGGCACGTCGCCGCCGGACTTCGACACCAGGTAGGCCATGCTGAGATGGCCCAGCGTCCCGTTACCCGGCGAGCCGTAGGCCATGCGGTTCTTCGGATCGGCCATGGCCTGCAGCAGCTCCGGCGCGTTGCGCGCGGCGACCGCGTTGCTGGTGACCAGCACCGACGGCGTCTCGGCGACCAGCGCCACCGGCGCCAGGTCCTTGAACGGGTCGTAGGCCATCTTGCTGTAGAGCAGCGTGTTGGTCACCAGCGGACCGGCCGGCGCGATCAGCAGCGTGCTGCCGTCGGGCGCGGACTTGGCCACCAGCTCGGCGCCGATCATGCCGGCCGCGCCGGGCTTGTTCTCGATCACCATCGTCTGGCCGGTGTTCTTCTGCACCCGGTCGAAGATGACGCGGGCGATGGTGTCGGGCGTCGAGCCGGCGGCGTAGGGCACGATCACGCGCACCTGCTTGGCGGGCCAGTCCGCGGCGGCGGCGGTGAATGCCGCGAGGCAGAAGGCGGCGGCAGCGGCGATCCTGATCACCGGGTTGGTCATGCATGGGCTCCTTGGGCCTGGGATTGCGCGTCCGCGCGCAGCTCTTCGAGGGTGCGGCCCAGCCGGCCGAAGCGGGCGAAGGCGCGGCGCATCGTCGCGTCTTCCCGGCTCCAGGGCGCCTGGTCGCCGAGGTCCAGCCAGAGCCGGTGCAGGAAGCGCCGGCGCGCCGGGTCCGGATCGTCCTCGTAGGCCGTGCGGCCGTGCACCACGGTGAGGTTGTCGAGCAGCTGGACGTCGCCGGGCAGGAAGTCCATCCGCAATGCCATGCCGGGTCGCCTGGCAATGGCGTCGAAGCAGTCCAGTGCCGCCGTCTCTTCAGCCGTCAGCGGCACGCCGAGCTTCTGTGCACCGCCGAGGATGTAGGAGCGCGCGTAGCGGCAGCCGACCCGGCCGTCGGCATGCGGCACGAACACCGGGATGCGCTCGGTCACCGGCGCCTCGCCGGCCTGCTCCTCGCCCTTGCGGTCGTAGGCGAAGCCGCGCAGCAGCACCAGCAGGTGCTCCGGATGCCGCGCCAGGATCTCGTTGAAGATCGCCGGTGTGCTGACGATCGTGCTGGCGCCGCCGCTCATCGCCTGGCGCACGCACAGGAGGCCGACCACGTCGGTGGGGTCGCAGTGATAGTTGAGGTCGGCGCGGCTCTGGTAGCCGCGCACGTTGCGTTGCGAGTCGCTGCCGCTGTAGCCGAAGTCGACGCCGCGGTCGGTCACCGGACAGAGGAAGTCGGCCGCCGCGTTCTGGCTGAGGCCGGTGCCGAAGAGCATGCCGATCGCCCAGTAGGCCAGCGCGATGCCGTCCGGCGCCAGCCGGTCGACCGGCACGCCGCGCATCAGCGCGAAGCCGCCGTCGGCGAGACGCTCGGTGATGGCCTGCGTGGTGGGCCGCAGCGCCGCCAGCTTCGAATGGACTTCGTCGGCGCCGAGCGATGCGAAGTCGCGTCCCGACCAGGCGCGACCGGCCTCCAGGATGGCTTCGACCTGGGCTGGCGCGAGCGCGAAGCACCAGGAAGCGTCGTGCTCGAAATCGCCGGCCTTCCAGGCGGAAGGGCCTTGCACCGGTCGGGGCAGGACCGCGGGGTCGTGGGATGTCGTCATGGCTCGTGTCTCCGTCGAATGCGCTCAGTGTTTCAGCTTGACGCGCTTGAGTAAACGGAAAAAATGTCGGCGTTGCCCAACCAGAAGTTAATCCCATGTCGATGAACCTGCGCCACCTCGAAGTCTTCCGGCTGGTCATGCAGACCGGCTCCATCAAGGGCGCGGCCGCGCTGCTGCATGTCTCCGAGGCGGCCGTGAGCAAGCTGCTCGGCACGGCCGAGCGGCGCATGGGGCTGAGCTTGTTCGAGCGGGCCAAGGGCCGGCTGATCCCGACGCCGGAGGCCGGCCGGCTCTACGAGGACGTCGAGCAGCTGTGGCACCGGGTCGAACGCATCGAGGACCTGACCCGCGCGCTAGCCAATCCGGACAGCGGCGCCCTGTCGGTCAGCATCTCGCCGAGCCTCGGCACCACGGTGGCACCCGCGGCCGCCACCGCGCTCCTGGCGCGCATGCCGCGCCTCGCGATCAACATCGAGCTGCTGGTCCCGCACCTGCTGGTGGAGTCGCTGGTCGACGGCATCTCGGAGCTCGGCGTGTCGTTGAGCCCGCAGGAACATCCCAGCCTTCAGCTCGTGCAGCGCTATCCGACCCAGCTGGTGTGCGTGATGCCGCCGGGCCACGTGCTGGCGCGCAAGAAGGAGATCCGCGCGCAGGACCTGCAAGGGCACGCGGTGGTGTCCTTTCCGCAGGCGCTCAGCTACGGCATCACGGACGCGCTGCTGTACGGCGCGCACCGCGACAAGATCGAGGTGCGGCTCAACGTGCGCTCGGGCCAGACGGCCTGCTGGTTCAGCCTCGCCGGCGCCGGCATCGCGATCGTCGATTCGGTCACGGTGGCCGGCGATGCCTTTCCGAGCCTGGCGGTGCGTCCCTACCGCAGCGCGGCGAAGATCGCGATCCACGTGCTCCGGCACCGCAACCGGCCGCTCTCGCGGGCGGCCGAGATGTTCTGCGAGAGCTTCGAGGAGACGTGGAAGCGCCTGGCGCCGCCGATGGCGGCCGGCGCCGCGCGCTGACGCGCGAAGTCGCGCGAAGACCTTCAGGCGGCCACGCCGCTCAACTCCGGCATCCGCCCTTTCTTGCGCCTTCGGGAACAGATCGCTGCACGGCCCGTCCTACGCCATCGCTTGTTGTGCGATTCCGAAAATGGAATTATATTCTGATAACAACTTGCGGAAAGCAGCGCGGTGGAGACACAAGCATTGGGCCTGGAAGGGCTGTTCGTCATCGAGCCGGATGTCAGCGCGGACGGCCATGGACGCTACAGCTACTACTACGACGAGCGCGGCTTCGCGGCCGCCGGTGCGGCATCGCACTATGTGCAGGAGCACGCCTCCTTCTATCCGCTGCGCCACACGGTGCGCGGCCTGCACTTCCAGAAGCCGCCCCATGCACAGACCAAGGTGGTGCGCGTGGCGCGCGGCCGCATCCACGACGTCTGCGTCGACGTGCGCATCGGCTCGCCGACCTACGGCCACCATGCCTCGGTCGAGCTGGCGGCGGGCGACTGGCGCCAGCTGCACGTGCCGCCCGGCTTCGCCCACGGCTTCTGCACGCTCGAGCCGGATTGCGAGGTCGCCTTCCGCCTGACCGACTACAACGACCGCGCGCACGCCGGCGGCCTGCGCTGGGACGATCCGGCGCTGGGCATCCACTGGCCGTGCGGCGACGCGCCGGCCTTCGTCTTCGCCGCCGACCACGGCTGGCCCTTGCTGGCCGGACTCGACTCGCCGTTCGCCTACCAGCCGGACAACAAAGGAAGCGACCAATGACCAGCCGCCGCTCCGCACTGCAGTCGATCGCCGCCGGCGCCCTCGCCCTGACGGCCGGCCGCGTCTTCGCCGACGACGACAAGTCGATGATTACCGTCCTGGTCGGCGCCGCCTCCACCATGGACACCACCGCCCGCCTGGTCGGCGAGCAGTTGCGCGACGCGCTCGGCCGGCCGACGGTGGTGCTGAGCAAGCTCGGCGCCGGCGGCCGCGTCGCTCTGGCCGACCTCAAGCATGCGGCCCCCGACGGCCGCACCCTGATGTTCTCGACCAGCAGCCCGTTCGCGATCTATCCGCAGATCTACACCCGGCTCGACTACGACCCGGTGGCCGACTTCACACCGATCGCCGGCCTGTGCTGGTTCGACGTCGGCATCGCGACCGGTCCGGCGACCGGCACCACCGACATCCACCAGCTGATCGAATGGGTGCGTGCCAAGGGCGCCGCCGGCTCGGTCTACGGCGCGGCGCCGGGGGCCGGTTCGTCGTCGCACTTCGTCGGCATCGCGACCGCGCTGGCCACCGGCGTCCAGATGTCGCCGGTGCAATACAAGGACAGCGGCGTCGGCATCATCGACCTCGCCTCGGGCCGCCTGCCGATCATGATCACCGGCACCGGCGCGCTGATCGAGATGCACAAGGCCGGCAAGATCCGGATGCTGGCGGTCTCCGGCGCGCAGCGCTCGCCGCTGGTGCCCGAGGTGCCGACCCTGAAGGAATCCGGCATCGAAGTCGTGATCCAGAACTCGGCCGGCCTCTACGGCCCGGCCAGGCTGCCGCAGGCGCTGGTCGACCGCTACCGCGAGGCCATGATGCCGATGCTCGACAAGCCCGAGGTGCGCGAGAAGATGGTCACCGGCGCGATGATCCCGGCGCCGCTGACCGGTCCGCAGCTGGCCGCGTCGCTGGCCAGCGAGCGGCAGCGATTCCAGCAGCTGGTGAAGGCCAGCGGCTACGTGCCGGAGGCGCTCTGATGAACGACTCGCAACGCCTGGCCCTGGCCGCGCGCTACCTCGGCGCGCTGGCCGCGCCCGACGCGCAGGCCGAGGCGCTGCTGCTGCCGCTGCTCGACCCCGAGGTCTCGTTCATGCGGCTCGGCAGTTCGCTCGAAGGCGCGAAGGCGGTTGCCGAGGAGTTGCGCCACGGCGCCAACGGCGAGCTGTCGCGCAAGCTCGACTGGCGCGCACCGCAGGCGCTCGACGACGGCCAGGTGCGCCTGGTCGGAGAACGGCGTGCGGGCACGCGCGACCGCGGCCTGGTGGTCACGCTCGGCTTCGCCCGCGACCGCATCGCGCAGGTGCAGCAGCAGCGCACCGCGCCGCCGCCGCCCGAGGCGCAGCCGCTGGTACTGCCGGCCGCGCTCAAGCGAATGATCGACCACGCGCTGGTCGAACGGCATCCCATGCTGGTGGCCCATTGCGATTCCGAGGGCCAACCGGTGATGAGCTTTCGCGGCTCGGTGCAGGCCGACGGCGACGACCGGCTGGCGATGTGGATCCGCAGCGCTGAAGGCGGCTTCATCCGGTCGATCCGGCGCAATCCGAAGCTGGCGCTGGTCTACCGCAACGAGGACAGCAAGGCCACCTACCAGTTCCAGGGCCGTGCCCGGATCAGCGACGACCCGGCCGACCGGCAGCGCGTCTTCGAGCGCGCGCCCGAGGCCGAGCGCGGCCACGACTTCGCGCGGCTCGGCGTGGTGGTGCTGGTCGACCTCGACCGGGTCGAAGGCTATGCGGGCCTCGGGCCGGCCGGCCAGGTCGACCAGATCCGGCTGGTGCGCGGCACGCCTTCCCGATGAATTCACTCGACGCGCCGGGCCACCGGCACCGGCGCATTTTCTTTTCAACCCACGCGGAGCGGACATGAAAGCAGGCAAGGACAGCGAAGAACTCACCCGGGTCGGACCGGGCACGGTGATGGGCAACTTCATGCGCCAGTACTGGATACCGGCGGCGCAATCGAAGGAGCTGGAAGTCGACGGCACGCCGATGCGGCTGATGCTGCTCGGCGAGAAGCTGGTCGCCTTCCGCGACAGCAACGGCCGGGTCGGCGTGATGGACCATCAATGCCCGCACCGCTGCGCCTCGCTGGTGCTGGGACGCAACGAGGAAGGCGGCATCCGCTGCATCTACCACGGCTGGAAGTTCGACGTCGACGGCAATTGCGTCGAGATGCCGAGCGTGCCGGCCAGCCAGGACTTCAAGGAGAAGGTCAAGGCACCGGCGTACAAGGCGATCGACCGCAACGGCATCGTCTGGGTCTACATGGGCCCGCGCCAGGACGACCCGCCGCCGCTGCCGATGGTCGAAGCCACGCTCCTGGAGGAAGACGACGTGGTCATCTCCTTCACCATGCGCAGCTGCAACTGGATGCAGGCGCTCGAAGGCGACATCGACACCTCGCATTTCGGCTTCCTGCACGTCGGCCACCTCGACCCCGAGGAGGTGCCCGAAGGCCATCCGCTGCAATACACCGCCAACGAGCGCGCACCCGAATACCACGTGCGCGACACGCCCTGGGGCACCACCTACGGCGCCTACCGCACGGTCAAGCCCGAGGTCATCTACTGGCGCTTCGCCAACTACATGTTCCCGTTCTGGACGCAGACGCCGCAGGGCGAATTCCCGCGCAACATCCAGGCCCGCGCCTGGGTGCCGCTGGACGACGAGCACGTGATGCAGATCTTCTGGCGCAAGCGCAACGGCGTGCCGCAGTCGGGCCTGCCGCTGAAGAACGGCAAGCCGCTCGGCGGCGCCAAGCCGCAGCCCGACTACCAGCCCATCTCCACCGAATGGCTCGGCCGCTACCGCGTGACGGGCGACGAGTCGAACGACTGGCTGATCGACCGCGAGGCGCAACGGACCAACCGCATCTACTCCGGCATCGACCACATCGGCATGCAGGACCAGGCCGTGACCGAGAGCATGGGCCCGATCACCGACCACGCCAAGGAGCACCTCGGCCCGGGCGACCTGATGATCGCGCGCACCCGTCGCCGCGCGCTGCAGGCCGCGCGCGCCTTCCGCGACGGCGCGCCGGCACCGGGCATCGACCAGCCGGCGGTGATGATGGGCGCGCGCAGCGGCTACTTCGAGATGCACCATTCGGTCGAATGGCGCCAGGCCTACGAGGACATGAGCCGCGCCGCGGTGCGGGCGCCCAAGGCGCCGCCGGAAGCGGTGGCCGTGGCCTCCGAAGCCGTGATGGCGAAGTAGCGCTTGCGCCGCGACATGACGGCCGCCGACCGCGCCGGTCGGCGCGAGGCGCTGCGCCGGCTGGGCCTGCTCGGCCTGGCCGCGACAACCCCGGCGATGACGCCTGCGTGGGCCGCTGCACCCTTCGATGCGGCAGCCCGCGACAGCGCGCCGATCCGCATGCTGTGCGGCATCTCCGCCGGCTCGGGCAACGACTTCGCGGCCCGGCTGGTGGCCGAGAAGATGCACCAGTTGCTCGGGCGGCCGGTGATCGTCGACAACCGCCCGGGCGCCGGCCAGCGGGTCGCGCTCGCCGAACTCAAGCACGCGGCGCCCGACGGCCGCACGCTGATCCTGTGCACCACCGGGCCCTTCACCATCTATCCGCACATCTACGCGAAGCTCGACTACGACCCGGTCAAGGACTTCACGCCGATCGGCGCGGTGGCCTCCTTCGACGTCGGCATCGCGGTCGGACCGATGGTCAAGGCGCGCAACATGCAGGAGCTGGTCGCGGCAGTGAAGGCCGACAACGCGCTGGCCGCCTTCGGTTCGCCAGGCAACGGTTCGCTGTCGCACTTCGTCGGCATCGCCACGGGCCTCGCGACCGGCCTGCAGCTGACCCACGTGCCCTACAAGGACAGCAACACCTCGTCGGTCGACCTGGCCGGCGGCCGCCTGCCGATCCTGATCACCGGCCTGAGCCAGCTGATCGAGATGCACCGTGCCGGGCAGATCCGCATCCTGGCGGTGTCGGGCGCGCAGCGCTCGGAACTGCTGCCGGACGTGCCGACCCTGAAGGAAAGCGGCATCGCGGTCAGCAACACGACCACCTCCGCGGTCTACGGCCCGGCCGGCATGGCGCCGGAGTTGGTCGACGCCTTCAACGCGGCGGCGGTGGCCGCGGTGCAGGGGCCGGGTCCGCGCGAGCAATTGCTGAAATTCGTGTTCGCGCCGGCGCCCTCCTCGCCGCAGCAGTTGAAGACGCTGATGGCCGAGGAGGACCGGGAGTTCGCGCGGCTGGTGAAGCTGAGCGGGTATCGGCCGGAGTGAGGGGCGTTCCACTTAGGCGGCGGGAGCCGCAACGATCACCTCGACGTCGTCAGCAATCGCCTGCGCTCGCCGAGCCATAGGTGCAGGCATTCGGGTCGTGCCAGCCGTACCTTGGATAGAAGACATCGACGATTTCAGCCGTGTCCCACTCGATCGTGGCGGCACCGCCAGAAGAAAGCGACCAACGAGCCTCGCCCGATTCACTGAACACGACGGTTCCGGTGGCGTAGCACCCCGAATAGCGCTCGTGGACCGCGTAGCTCCTCCGGACCGGATACGCCTTTGAGAAGAAAGCCTGGACTTGCTTGGCTGTGGGCTTGAACCGCTTGCAGGCTCGCGTGAGATTCGCGTCGTCCGGCTCAGCGCTCAGGCCTGATTGTGAAACCGAGACCCTGAGAATCGTTCGAGCGCTGACATGGCTCGGCAGCCCAAGGACGAGCATCAGCATGCCAATTCCACAGAGCTTTGGCGGCACCGTCACCTTCAATTCCATGTTGCTGAACCAGCCTCGGTCCGGTTCTTTCTTGCGATATCCGGATGCCTGTAGACCTCTTGCATGGATACACCCAATGTCTGCGTCAGCTCCGCCACGAGCCACCTCAGCGAAACTGACTGCGCTACCGTCACATCCACGAAAACTTCTCGTCCCTTCGGGCCAGGGGACTCGCCGACAAGCTCGATTCCGATGGCGTCTGCGTTGGACGGAAAGCGATCGGGAAACGATTTTCTTCTCTCGATGGTCGAGATCTCATCCGGCTTCCATGCCTTTTCGAGGCTGTGCATGCGTTTGAATTCGGCAGCTGAGCACTGATGCGTTTCCACGCAACGAGATCGCATCATCCCGACGTGATGAGTGATTCGAGCCAGCGACGCGGTCTGATAAATCTGACCGTCCTTGTCGATCAAGAAATGAGCTCCGTTCGCTTTCGGCGCTCTGTAGCTGGCAAATGCGCCGTCCTTTGTAGCGCCTCCGGTTTGGTGAACCACTATTCCATTCACTTTGCCGAGCCTTCCGTTTTCTATGTTCGGAATGATGTTCATCTTGACTCTCGTCCCTGCGTCGACGTGCCCGTCATCGGTGATGTAAAGCATGTGATCTTCTTAAATTTCCTTGTTTGCCTTGACATCGAAGCCGGCGGCCACGGTACCAGAGGAGCCACCGCGTTGATCCTGAACGACGTATTCCTGCCTCACTCTGGAAAAAGAAAGGCCAACCTTTTCCCTGACCCGGTCCATGGAATCGGCTCCCGCTGGTGCCACGAGTGTCACGATGACTTCATCCATTGAAATCTTGAGGTACTCCAACGCAACGCCTCCGGCTTTTCTCGCGACCAGAGTTGCGTTGGCGACGGGTTTGCCCGTCAGGCAATATTTCATCAGGTTGGGACTGGACCTGTCCACGTAGTGATCGAAGGTCAGATCGCCGACAGTCGCCTTGCCGGAACCGCCGCCGCTGCCCGAGTGCATGCTCGACACCTGAGTGACAGACCATTGCCAGCGAAGCACATCGATTTCGTTCGGATGGTTTGAATCCTGCGATTCCCCACTGATCCCCGTCAACTTCAAGAAGATATCCTGCGCCACGTTCGCCTCCTGCGTCATGAATTGGTTTTCTGGCTTTCGCGTAACACGAGGCCGCAGGGATTAGCACCGATCGCAAATCGCGGGGCAATAGGAAGGCTCTCCGTCGCTAAGAGATTTTTCGGTTTGATAGCAAGGCTGCGACCGGGCGACCAGTCGGCTTGAGATTGGAATGCACCCGGCCGGCAAGTCCGAGCGACGCGTTCAGGAAAGCGGCTAGCGAGCAGGAAACCGCAGCCGAAGGTTCTCGAACTGCTACGACTCCTGCGGCACGTACCCGCTGGCCTTCACCAGCGTCGCGAAGCGCTGGCTTTCCTTGTCCATCGCCGCGGCCAGTTCGCTGCCGGTGCGGTAGGCCGGCGTCATGCCCTGGGCCTTGAAGCGATCGAGCATGTCGGCGCGGGTGAACATCGGCGCGATCGCGTCGTGCAGGCTCTTGATGAGCTGCGGCGACATGCCGGGCGGCCCGAAGAGGCCGGTGAAGGTGCTGCTGGCGACGTCGATGCCGCTCTCTTTCAAGGTCGGCACGTCCGGCAGCAGGACGCTGCGCTGTGCGCCCGACACCGCCAGCACGCGGATCTTGCCGGTCTTGTGCATCTCGGCCAGCGGCTGGGTGCCGGTGATCATGAGCGGCAGCCGGCCGGCGGCCAGGTCGATGATGCCGACGCCGCTGTCCTTGTAGGGCACGTGCTCCATCGGCAGGTGCGTCTCCAGCGCGATCGAGATGCCGACGAAGTTCGATAGCGAGCCGCTGCCCGGCGCCGAGCCGTAGGCCACGTCCTTGCCCTGCGCCTTGGCCCAGTCGATCCATTGCTTCACGCTGGTGGCGCCGGTGGCCGGTCCGGTGGCGACCGCGACGTCGAACTCGGAAACGCCGGCGATCGGCGTGAAGTCCTTCACCGGGTCGTATTCGAGCTTCGTGTAGATGTGCGGATAGATCGAGAACGGCCCGTTGGTCGCGAACAGCAGGGTGCGGCCGTCGGGGTTCGCATGGCGCACCTCGCCCAGCGCCACCCGCTGGCCCGCGCCCAGCTTGGACAGCACGATCGCCGGGCGACCGAGCGAATCCTTCAGTTGCTCGGCGATCAGCCGGGCGGTGGTGTCCATCGATGACGCGGCGCCGACCACGATGGTGATGGCGGTGTTGTCTTCGGCGGCGCGCACGCCGCCGGCACCGAGCCACACTGCGCCGGCGGCCAGGCTCTTCAGCGCCTTGCGGCGCGAGGTCGAATGGGTGTCTCTCACGCTGTGTCTCCGTCGATCGACTGGTCTTGTTAATGGAATTAGCTTCCGAAAACGTGTCGATGTCAAACGAGTTTCCATGCGCCGGACATTGCCGCATGATGATCGCCGGCGCTCCCTCGAAAAAACACGAACGGAATATAATTCCGAAATCGAGAGACACTGTTCCAACTACACGGGAAGCATCCCCACATGGCAAAGATCGTCCTCGGCATCGGTTCCTCGCACACCCCGATGCTGAACGCCCCCCTCGCGGACTGGACCCGCTTCATCGAACGCGACCGCGCCCGTGCCCACCTCACCAAGGAAGGCCGTCCGGTCGACTACGACGAACTGGCGCGCATTGCCGGCGACAGCATCGCCCGGGAGCTGCTGCCCGAGGTCCTGGCGAAGCGCCACGCCGACGCCGCGGTGCAGGTCGAGCGGCTGGCCCGGGTGCTGCGCGAGGCCGAGCTGGACACACTGATCGTCGTCGGCGACGACCAGAAGGAGCTCTACCACACCGACAACCTGCCTTCGATGCTGGTCTACCACGGCAAGAGCATCCGCAACGTCCCGCTGGCCGCCAACCATCCGGGCCCCGACTGGTCCCGCGCCGCCGCTGCCCGCTACTACGAACGCGAGACGCCCAAGGACTATCCGGTCGATGCCGAACTGGCGCTGCACCTGATCGATCACCTGGTGGAGCGCGAGTTCGACGTGTCGGTGGCCGACACCATCGCCGACGGCTACGGCGAAGGCCATGCCTTCGGCTTCGTGCACAACCGGCTCCTGAACGGCGCCACGGTGCCGGTGCTGCCGATCTTCCTCAACACCTACTTCCCGCCCAACCAGCCGACGCCGAGGCGCTGCCACCGGCTCGGCCAGGAAGTGCGGCGTGCGGTCGAGAGCCTGCCGCGCGACGCCCGGGTCGGCATCGTCGCCTCCGGCGGCCTCAGCCACTTCACGATCGACGAGACGCTCGACCGCGGCATCATCCGCGCGCTGCAGTCGCGCGATGCGCAGGCGCTGTACGACCTGCCGCGCGCGCAGCTCAATTCCGGCAACTCGGAGATCCGCAACTGGATCTGCATGGCCGGCGCCGTCGAGCACCTGGCGCTCGAGTCGATCGAATACATCCCCGCCTATCGCACGCCGGCCGGTACCGGCACCGGGCTGTGCTTCGCGGTCTGGCGTTGAACGCGCAGGCCGAACCGGCAGTGGCCGCCGAAGCCGAAGGCACGGGCACGCTGTCGCTGCTGCTGACCGCCATCCGCTACGCCGCGCGCGGCATCCACCTGTACGAGTTCCGCCGGGCCGAAGGCGACGAGCCGCTGCCGCCCTTCACGCCCGGCGCCCACGTCGACCTGCACCTGGCTGGTGGCCTGGTGCGCCAGTATTCGCTGGTCAATCCGCCGGAGGACCGCTCCTGCTACGTGGTCGGCGTCAAGCGCGATCCGGCCAGCCGCGGCGGCTCGGTCTTCATGCACGATCAGCTGCGGGTCGGCACCCAGGTCGAGGTCGGCGGCCCGCGCAACAACTTCGAGCTGGCCGCGGGCGATGCGCCTTCGATCTTGATCGCCGGCGGCATCGGGATCACGCCGATCGCCTGCATGGCCGCGCGGCTGCGCGCCCAAGGCCGGTCCTGGGAGCTGCACTACAGCGTGCGCGAACGACGCGAGGCCGCGCTGCTCGACCAGCTGGAAGCCTTGCACACGCACCTGCACGTCGACGCCGAGCGCGGCGGCCTGCTCGACATTGCCTCGATCGTGCGCGCCGCGCCGGCAGGCGCACAGCTCTATTGCTGCGGCCCGGCGCCGATGCTCGACGCCTTCGAGGCGGCCGCTTCCGGCCGCGACCCGGCCACGGTGCATGTCGAGCGCTTCACGCCGATCGCGCCGCTGGCGCTGGGCGGCGGCTACACGGTGCGGCTGGCAGCGTCCCAGCGCAGCATCCCGGTGCTGGCCGGCCAGACCATCCTCGATGCGCTGCGCGAAGCCGGCGTCGAGGTGCAGGCTTCGTGCGAGCAAGGCATCTGCGGCACCTGCGAGACCCGCGTGCTGCGCGGCGTGCCGGACCATCGCGACAGCCTGTTGTCGGCCCAGGAGCGGGCCCGCAACGACGTCATGATGATCTGCTGCTCGGGCTGCCTCGGCGATGAGCTGGTGCTCGACCTCTAGCCGGAGCAGTGCCGCCATGCTCGACCGGACCCGAGAGACCTCGTTGCTAGAATCGCCGGCGCGCTTGGCGCAGTCACGCATTCGAACAAGGAGAGGGGTCTTGGGTCGTCCCAGTCGCAAAGACAAGATCGCGTTGCCCGATTATTCCGAAGGCATCCAGATCAAGACGGAGGACGAGGATCCGCGTTTCAACAACGCGCTGGCTCGTGGCCTGGCGATCCTGCGCGCCTTCCAGATCGACCTCAAGCTGCTCGGCAACCTCGAGATCGCCGAGCTGACGGGCCTGCCCAAGTCGACCGTCTCGCGCCTTACCTTCACCCTCACCCGGCTCGGCTACCTGCGCTACCGCGCCGAGTTCGGCAAGTACGAGCTGGCCTCCGGCGTCATCGGCCTGGCCTATCCGTACCTGGCGAGCCAGCTGGTGCCGCCGATCGCGCGGCCGCTGATGGTCGAGCTGGCGCTCAAGACCAAGACCAATGTCGGCCTCGGCGTGCAGGAAGGCATGAGCGTGCTCTACCTCGAATACGCGCTCGGCGAAGCCAATCCGAACCGGCTGCAGCGGCCCGGCTTCCGGGTGCCGGTGGTGCGCACCGCCATGGGGCGCGCCTGCGTCGCCGGCATGCACCCGCAGCAGCGCGAAGCCTTCTACGTCGAGATGCGCGACTACTACAAGCGCGACTGGTCGCGGCTGCACGACGAGCTGGAAGACGCGGTCAGCCAGGTGCAGACGCGCGGCTTCTGCATCGCAGCCGGCACCCTCCGGCCGACCACCCATTCGGTCGCGGTGCCCTTCATCCATGGCGACGGCCACACGATCCTGGCGATCAACTCGCAAGGCCATTCGTCCAACCTCAGCCAGGAAGTGATGGTGCGCAACGGCAAGAAGCTGGTCGAGCTGGCGGCCGAGGTGCGGCGCCGGCTGGCCGATGCGCCGCAGGGGCCTTCGCTCGGGCACTGAGCCGACGCGAGACCGAGCAACCAGCCGGGAGGCGACACCCGGCTTTCGCTGTCGCCGTTCAATGGAATTAAGTTTCAAATGAATACGCGAACCGACGAATCTTCCGAAGCGCGGGTGGTCCGGACCGCCCTGGGCCAGGTGGCCGGCGAGCCGAGCCTGCGCACCGAAGGCGTGAACGTCTGGCGCGGCATGCCCTACGCGGCGCCACCGGTCGGGCCGCTGCGCTGGCGGCCGCCGCAGCCCGCCGCCGCCTGGGACGGCGTGCGTCCGGCGACGGCCTTCGGCCCCGACTTCCCGCAGGCGCCGATGCCCGCCTCGCAGGCGCCGTCGATGAGCGAGGACTGTCTCTACCTCAACGTCTGGTCGCCGGCCGGCGCCGCGCCCGGCTCGCTGCCGGTGATGGTCTGGATCCACGGCGGCGGCTTCGCCGGCGGCAGCGGCGCCGACGCCCGCTGCGAAGGCAGCCACCTGACGCGCGAAGGCGTGGTGGTGGTGAGCTTCAACTACCGCTCCGGCCTCTTCGGCTTCCTGGCCCATCCGGGGCTGAGCCGCGAATCGGAAGCGCGCGTCTCCGGCAACTACGGGCTGCTCGACCAGTTGCAGGCGCTGCGCTGGGTGCGCGACAACATCGCCGGCTTCGGCGGCGATCCGCGGCGGGTCACGGTGTTCGGCGTGTCGGCCGGCTCGGCATCGATCTCGCTGCTGCTCACTTCGCCGATGGCGGCGGGGCTGTTCCAGCAGGCGATCCTGCACAGCCCGGGCGCCGGCCGGCCGCTGGCCTCGCTGGCCGACGCGGAAAAGGTCGGCGCCAGCCTGGACGCCGACATCGAGGCGCTGCGCCGGCTGCCCGCGGCCGAGGTGCTGGCGCTGATGCCGAAGGTGTCGCCCAAGGTGCGCGGCCTGACGACGCCGCGCGTGATGCGGCCGATCTGCGATGGCTGGCTGATTCCGCAGGACGAGCGCGCCGCCTTCCGCGCCGGGCAGCTGCATGCGATGCCGATCATCGTCGGCACCAATGCCGACGAAGGCACCCTGCTGACCAGCAGCTGGCCGATCGAGAGCGTCGCGGACTACCACCGACTGGTCGAGACCAACTTCGGCGCCGCCCTGCCCGATGCGCTGGCGCACTACCCGGCGGCCGACGACATGCAGGTGCCGCAGCAGGTCGCCGCCCTCTTCGGCGACACGCAGTTCAACTACGGCGCCCGGCTGCTGGCCCGCAGCATGAACCGGCTCGGCGCGCCGACCTGGCGCTATGTGTTCTCGCGCCGCCGGCCCGGCCAGCTGGACGGCCCGCACCACGGCGACGAGGTCGGCTACGTCTTCGGCAATCTCGCGGTCGGACGCGGCACGCAGCCCGAGCCCTTCGATGCGGTCGATGCCGCGATCTCGCGGGCGATGCGGGAGGCCTGGGTCGCCTTCGCGCGCAGCGGCGATCCGAACGGACCCGGACTGGCCCGCTGGCCCGCCTATGCGCCGGCGGAGGACGAGCACCTCGCCTTCGAGGACGAGGTTGGGAACGGCAGCAGGTGGCGCAGCGGGCCGCTCGACTTCCTCGAGGGCTACTACGACCGCACCTAGGCGTCAGAACTCCTCGGTATCCACCTCGCCCGCGCTCTGCGCGTTGTACCGATGCCCGGTCACGCTCGCCTGGCCGATCAATGCTTCGACCTTGCCGATCAATGCGGCGGAGAGCTTCACATCCGACGCGGCCAGGTCTTCCAGCAAATGGGGCACGCTGGTGGTGCCCGGAATCGGCACGATGTGCGGCGCCTTGTGCAGCAGCCAGGCCAGCGCAAGCTGCGCCGGCGTGCAGTCGGCCTCGCGCGCCAGCGCCCGGTAGGACGGCAGCAGCTTCAGGTTGGCCGCGTAGTGTCGGGCGAGAAGCGCGGCATCGAGCGGCGGATGTCCTTGGCGTCGAGGCCGCCCACGTCGTGCAGGCCGTCGCACAGGAAGCCGCGCGCCACCGGGCTGAAGGCCACGAAGGCGGCGCCGATCTCGCGGCAGGCCTCGAGCACCGCGATCTCGGGGTTGCGCGTCCAGAGCGAATACTCGGTCTGCACCGCGCTCACCGGATGCACCGCATGGGCCCGGCGCAGGGTCGCGGCAGACACTTCCGACAGGCCCAGCGCGCGCACCTTGCCGGCCTTCACCAGCTCGGCGATGGCGCCGGCGCTGTCCTCGATCGGCACCTTCTTGTCCCAGCGATGCAGGTAGTAGAGGTCGATGACGTCAGTCTGCAGGTTGCGCAGGCTGTTCTCGCAATCCCGGCGGATGGCCTCCGGCCGGCCGTCGATCACGCGCTTGACGCCGTCGCCGGCGTCGACACCCGCCATGCCGCACTTGGTGGCCAGCGTGAAGCGGTTGCGATGGGCCTTCAGCACGCGCCCGACCAGCTTCTCGTTGGCACCGAAGCCGTAGAGCGCCGCGGTGTCGAACAGGGTGACGCCGGCGTCGAGCGCCGCCAGCAGCACACGCTCGCCCTGCTCCGCCGACGGCGGCGTGCCGTAGGCGTGGCTGAGGTTCATGCAGCCGAGGCCGATCTCGCTGACCTGGAAGGGTCCGAGGGGCCGCGCCTTCATGCGTTCAGCTGCTGCTCGAGGTCGTGCAGCACCTGGTAGCAGGCGAGCACTTGCGAGACGCTGGAATTCGGTTCGCGGCCTTCGCGGATCGCGGCGAAGAATTCGCGGTCCTGCAGCTCGATGCCGTTCATGCTCACCGCCACCTTGCTGACGTCGATCTTCTCTTCCTTGCCGGTGAAGAGGTCGTCGTAGCGGGCGATGTAGGTCGCGCTGTCGCCGATGTAGCGGAAGAAGGTGCCGAGCGGGCCGTCGTTGTTGAAGCTCAGGCTCAGCGTGCAGATCGCGCCGTTGGCGGCCTGCAGCTGGATGCTCATGTCCATCGCGATGCCGAGCGTCGGATGGATCGGGCCCTGCACCGCGTTGGCCTTCACGATCGGGCTGCCGCACTGGTAGGCGAAGAGGTCCACCGTGTGCGCCGCGTGGTGCCACAGCAGGTGGTCGGTCCAGCTGCGCGGCTGGCCCAGCGCGTTCATGTTGGTGCGGCGGAAGAAGTAGGTCTGCACGTCCATCTGGTAGATCTGGAACTCGCCGGCCACGATCTTGTTGTGCACGTACTGGTGGCTGGGGTTGAAGCGGCGGGTGTGGCCGCACATCGCGACCAGGCCGGTCTTCTTCTGCCACTCGACCACTTCCTGGGCGCCCTTCAGGCTGTCGGCCAGCGGGATCTCGACCTGCACGTGCTTGCCGGCCTTCAGGCACTGGATCGACTGCTCGGCATGCATCTGCGTGGGCGTGCACAGGATGACCGCGTCCAGGTCCTTGATCGCCAGGCTGTCGGCCAGATCGGTGGTGACGTGGCCGATGCCGTACTTGTCCGCGACTTCGCGGGTCTTCTCCAGGTCGCGGCTCACCAGCGAGACGACCTCGACGCCGTCGATCAGCTTGATGCCGTCCAGGTGCTTGATACCGAAGGCACCGGCGCCGGCCAGTGCGACCTTGATGGTCTTCGTCATTGGGGGTTCTCCAGGATGAGGTGGCCCACCGCCGTGTTCGAGGCGGGCACGTGATAGAAGCGGTGCTTGAGGACGGCCTTGCCGCCGCCGGCGGCGTCGTCCATCGCCCCGCGGGCGATCAGCCACATCACCAGCTCGATGCCTTCGCTGCCGGCCTCGCGCACGTAGTCGATGTGGGGCTTGCGGGCCAGCGCGTCGGGATCGTTGATCAGCTCGTCGAGGAAAGCGTTGTCGAATTCCTTGTTGATCAGCCCGGCACGCGGGCCCTGCAGTTGGTGGCTCATGCCGCCGGTGCCCCAGATCTGCACGTTGAGGTCCTCGTCGTAACTCTGGATCGCCTTGCGGATCGCCTTGCCCAGGTTGTAGCAGCGCTGGCCGCTCGGCACCGGGTACTGCACCACGTTGACCGCGAACGGGATCACCGGGCAGGGCCACGCCTCGGGCTGGCCATTCATCAGGCTCAAGGGCACGGTCAGGCCGTGGTCGACGTCCATCTTGTTGACGATGGTGAGGTCGAAGTCCTGCTGGATCACCGACTGCGCGATGTGCGAGGCCAGCTTCGGATGGCCGATCACCTTCGGCACCGGGCGCGGGCCCCAGCCTTCGTCGGCCGGCGTGTATTCGGCCGCGGTGCCGATCGCGAAGGTCGGGATCATGTCGAGGCTGAAGGCGGTCGCGTGGTCGTTGAAGACCAGGAAGATCACGTCCGGCTTCTGCTCCTTCAGCCACTGCTTCGAATACTCGTAGCCGCTGAAGACCTTCTGCCAGTACGGTTCCTCGGACTTGCCGAGGTCGAGTGCCGCGCCGATGGCGGGCACGTGCGACGTGTAGACGCTGGCGCTGATGTGGGCCACTATTTCTTCTCCCCTGCGGTTTCGCCGATGCGGCGGTTGCCTTCGACCGAACGGCCACCGCCGATCATCATGTCGCGATAGGCCTCTTCGGTCATGCCGGTCATGCTGCCGGCCATCTGCTGGAAGCTCTTGCCGTCGGTGGCACCGATCTTCGCGAGGAAGTAGATGTTGCCGCCGAGCGCGATGCAGCGATTGAGGTCGCGTGCCAGCACGGCCTGCTTCTGGTCCTCGGTCATCGGCCACTCGTCGAGGTAGGCGCGTTCGTTCGACTTGAAGCGGGCGCGGTTCTCGGCCTTCATCAGCGACATGCAGAACTGGTTGAGGTGGTAGCCGATGCGGGATTGCTCGGCGTCGAAGATGGTCGTGCCGGGCACGTCCAGGTAGGGCTTGTCCAATGACATTTCATTTCCCCCAATACAAACGGGTCGGGTTGTCGACCAGCAACTTGCGCTGCAATTCGGCCGTCGGCGCGATGTGCGGGATGAAGTCGACCAGCAGGCCGTCGTCGGGCATGTGGTCCTTGAGGTTCGGATGCGGCCAATCGGTGCCCCACAGCACGCGGTCCGGGAAGGTCTCGACGATGCGGCGGGCGAAGGGCACCACGTCGCGGTAGGCGTTCTGCTCGCCGTTGAGCGCCGGCGGGCCGGACACGCTCAGGCGCTCGGGGCAGCTCACCTTCGACCAGACGTTCGGGTATTCGCGCATGAACTTGATGAACAGCTCGAACTCCGGACCGTCGACCGGCTTGCCGACGTCGGGCCGGCCCATGTGGTCGACCACCACGGTCGTCGGCAGCGCGGTGAAGAAGTCCCACAGCTCCGGCAGGTCGACCGCCTCGAAGTAGATGACCACGTGCCAGCCGAGCGGCGCGATGCGCCCGGCGATTTCCATCAGCTCGTCTTTCGGCGTGAAGTCGACCAGCCGCTTGACGAAGTTGAAGCGCACGCCGCGCACGCCGGCGGCGTGCATGTCCTGCAGTTCCTGGTCGGTGACGCTGCGCTTGACCGTCGCGATGCCGCGGGCGCGGTCGTTCGAATGCTTGAGCGCATCGACCATGGCGCTGTTGTCTGCGCCGTGGCAGGTGGCCTGCACGATCACGTTCTTGTCGAAGCCGAGGTGGTCGCGCAGGTCGAACAGCTGCGCCTTGCTGGCGTCGCAGGGCGTGTACTTGCGTTCCGGCGCGAACGGGAATTCGTTGCCAGGGCCGAACACGTGGCAATGCGCGTCGACGCTGCCGGGCGGCAGCTTGAACTTCGGCTTGCTCGGGCCGGCGTACCAGTCGAGCCAGCCGGGGGTCTTGGTGAATTCGGTCATGTCGTTCCCGATCAGTCGATGTACTTGAGGCCGGCCTTGGCCAGCGGTTCGCGCATGTTGTACATGTCGAGGCCGAGCACGCCCGAGGCCAGCTTGGCGCGCTTCTCGCCTTCGTTGGCCTCGCGGGCGGCGGCGGCGTCGGCGGTCTTGCGGGCCCAGTCGGCGGGCACCACGGTGACGCCGTCGTCGTCGGCGACGATCGCATCGCCCGGGTTGACCAGCACGCCGGCGCAGACCACCGGGATGTTGACCGAGCCGAGCGTGGCCTTGATCGTGCCCTTGGAGCTGATCGCCCGGCTCCAGACCGGGAAGCCCATTTCCTGCAGCGTCTTGACGTCGCGCACGCCGGCGTCGATGACCAGCGCGCGGGCGCCGCGCGCCATGAAGCTGGTGGCCAGCAGGTCGCCGAAATAGCCGTCGGTGCACTCGGCGGTGACCGCCGCGACCACGATGTCGCCCGGCTGGATCTGCTCGGCGGCCACATGCATCATCCAGTTGTCGCCGGGGTGCAGCAGCACGGTGACGGCGGTGCCGGAGACCTGCGCGCCGGGGTAGATCGGGCGCATGTAGGGCTTCATCAGGCCGACCCGGCCCATGGCTTCATGCACGGTGGCCGAGCCGTAGCGGGCCATCTGGTCGGTGGCGCCGCGGTCGGCGCGGGTGATGTTGCGGTGAACGACTCCGAGGGTGGTCATGGTTACTTGCCTTTCTTCTTGAGCAGCGCGTCGAGGCGCGGGAACACGCGGCGCGTGTTGCCTTCGTAGATCTGGTGCTTGTCCTCCGCACTCAGGATCTTCGAGGCCTCGATGTAGCGCTTGGTGTCGTCGTAGTAGTTGCCGGTTTCCGGGTCGATGCCGCGAACCGCACCGATCATCTCCGAAGCGAACAGGACGTTCTTGACCGGGATCACGGTGTTGAGCAGGTCGATGCCCGGCTGGTGGTACACGCAGGTGTCGAAGTAGATGTTGTTGAGCAGGTGCTCGTCGAGCAGCGGCTTCTTCAGCTCCTGCGCCAGGCCGCGGAAGCGGCCCCAGTGGTAGGGCACCGCGCCGCCGCCGTGCGGGATCAGGAAACGCAGCGTCGGGAATTCCTTGAACAGGTCCGAGGTGAGGCACTGCATGAAGGCGGTGGTGTCGGCGTTCAGGTAGTGCGCGCCGGTGGTGTGGAAGGCCGGGTTGCAGCTGGTGCTGACGTGGATCATGGCCGGGATGTCGTACTCGACCATCTTCTCGTAGATCGGGAACCAGTGCTTGTCCGACAGCGGCGGCGAGGTCCAGTGGCCGCCCGACGGATCGGGGTTCAGGTTGATGCCGACGTTGCCGTATTCGTTGATGCACTTCTCGAGCTCGGGAATGCAGGTCCTGGGGTCGACGCCCGGCGACTGCGGCAGCATCGCCACCGGCACGAAATGCTCGGGGAACAGCTGGCTGACGCGAAAGCACAGCTCGTTGCAGATCGAGGCCCAGGTCGACGACACGTTGAAGTCGCCGATGTGGTGGGCCATGAAGCTGGCGCGCGGCGAGAACAGGGTGAGGTCGCTGCCGCGTTCCTTCATCAGGCGCAGCTGGTTGGCCTCGATGGTCTCGCGCAGCTCGTCGTCGCTGATCTTCAGGTCGGCGACCTTCGGCATGACGGACGGATCCTTGATGCCGGCGATCTGCGCATTGCGCCAGTTCTCCAGCGCCTTGGGCGCGGTGGTGTAGTGGCCGTGGCAGTCGATGATCATGGGTTGCTTTCCTTGCTGTGGATGTCGTTGGATCGGTGGAATCAGGCCGGGTCCATGCCCTGGCGGCGCTTGGCTTCGGCCGTGCCCGGCGAGGCCATGAAGGCGAGCAGCTTGCGGACCTCGTCCGGCTGCTTGGAGGTGGCGCAGACGCCGCCCGAGAAGACGGTGGTGATCTGGATCGCGTCCGGCAGCGGGCCGACCACGTCGATGCCTTCGAGGTGCTTCAGCTCGCTCAGTTGCTGGAAGCCGAGCGCGACCTCGCCGCGGGCCACCAGGCTGCCGACCGGCACGCCGGGCGGCGCCTGCACGGTGCGCGCCTTGACCTCCTCGGCGATGCCCCAGCGCTCGAACAGGCGCTGCAGCGCGACGCCGCTCGGGCCGGTCGAATAGCCGATGGTGGGCGCGGCCAGGATGGCGGCGCGGACCGAATCCTCGGAGCCGATGTCAGGCCGGGCCGTGCCGGCCTTCACCGCCACCGCGACGCCCGAGCGCACCAGGTCGACCCGGCTGCCGGCGACGACCGCGCCGCCCTTGACCAGCTTGTCGATCGCTTCCGACGACAGGAACACCGCGTCGAAGGGCTCGCCGACCTGCACCCGGTGCGCTGCATCGACGCCGCCGACCGCCTCGATCGTGATCGGCGGGCCGGACTGCTTCTTCCAGTCGGCGGCCAGTTCTTGCAGCAGCAGGCGCGTGGCCATCGAGGAGATTCCGGTCAGTTCGGCGCTCATGGGTTTCTTGTCTCCGGCCGCTCGCGCGGCGGTGTTGTCGTTCCGGGAAATGATGCTCCGATTTTGCGCAGCGCGACACCTCCGACCAAGCGCCCGGGCCGGCTAGCAGATATAACGAATCGGCATAATGCGCACCTGGCTATTCAAGGCGGAATGACATGGATCTGAAGCAGCTCGAATATTTCGTGCGGGTGGCCGAGCTGGGCAGCTTCACCCGCGCCGCCGTCGCGCTGAGCGTCGCGCAGCCGGCGCTGAGCCGCCAGGTGCGGCTGCTCGAGGTCGAGCTGCGGCAGAACCTGCTCTCGCGCAACGGCCGCGGCGCGATCCCGACCGAAGCCGGCCAGCTGCTGCTGGCGCACGGCCGCGGCATCCTGCACCAGGTCGAGCGGGCCCGCGAGGAACTGGGCCGGGCCCGCGGTGCGCTGGTCGGTCGGGTCGCGCTCGGCCTGCCGCCGAGCGTGGCCAAGGCGCTCACGGTGCCGCTGGTGCGCGAATTCCGCACCCGCATGCCCGACGCCAGCCTGTCGATCAGCGAGGGCCTGTCGGCCGCGATGCGCGAGTCGCTGGCCGACGGCCGGCTCGACATCGCCCTGCTGCACGACGCCGGCGCCTCCGCCGACATCGAGCTGACGCACCTGCTCGACGAGCCGCTGTTCCTGGTGCAGCGCGGCGCGGCCGGGCGGACGGCGAAGGCCGCGAAGGACGCTCGCGCGCGCCCGCTGGCACTGACCGAGCTGGCCGAGATGCCGCTGGTCATCCCGAGCCGGCCGAACGCGATCCGCATGCGGGTCGAGAGCGAGCTGGCCAATGTCGGGCTCCGGCCGCGCGTCGCGCTGGAGATCGACGGCGTCGCCGCCATCCTCGACCTGGTCGCCGACGGCGCCGGCAGCGCGGTGCTGTCGCGCAACGCGGTCGCGACCTCGGTGCGGCCGCAGGCCTTCGCGATGCGCGCCATCGGCCGGCCGCCATTGCAGAGCCGGCTGATGGTGGCGATGAGTTCGCTGCGCCCGGCCACGCTGACCCAGCAGGCGATGCTGGGACTGATCCGCGAGCAGGCGCCGGGGTTGCTGCTGAACGACTGAAGCGCTGGCCTATTGCCGCGGAATGCGCGCCTTGGCGATGACCTCGCTCCAGCGCTGGATGTCGCTGGTCAGCAGGCTTTCCAGCTGCGCCGGCGTGCTGCCCTGGGCCACCAGGTTGAGGTCGAGCAGCTTGCGCTTGACGTCGGGCTGGGCCAGGCCCGCGAGCATCTCGCGGTTCAGGCGGTCGACGATCGCCGGCGACGTCTTCGCCGGCGCGGCCAGGCCGTTCCACGACGTCACGTCGAAGGTCGCCAGCGGCCCGCCGCTCTCGCGCGCGCTCGGCACCGAGGGCAGCTGCTGCGCCCGCTTGGCGCCGAGCACCGCCAGCGGCAGCAGCGAGCCACCGGTGATCTGCCCCATCAGCGGGCCGAGGATGTCGAGCACCGCGTCGACGTCGCCGCCGCGCAGCGCGGTGATCGCCGGCGGCGTGCCGTTGAACGGAACCACCTGCGCATCGATGCCGGCGGCGCTCTTGAACAGCTCGGCGGCCAGGTTCTGGGTGGTGCCGATCTGCGGCGTGCCGATGTTGAGCTTGCCCGGATTGGCGCGCGCGTAGCCCAGCAGGTCGGCCAGCGTCTTGAAGCGGCCGCCGGCGGGCACCACGATCGCGAGGTCGAAGCTGGCCATCTGCGAGATCGGCGCGAAGGCGGTGGTCGAATCGAAGGGCAAGGTCTTGAACAGCGCCTGTGTCACCGCGGTGCCGCTCGAGATCAGCAGCAGCGTGTGGCCGTCGGGCTCGGCCCGCGCGACCAGCTGGCCGGCGACGATGCCGCCGGCGCCGGGATGGTTCTCGACGATGACGCTCAGGCCGAGGCCGCTCGCCAGCTTCTGCGCCATCAGGCGCGCGGTGAGGTCGGCGGCACCGCCGGGGCCGTTCGGCACGATGATCCTGATCGGCCGCGAACCGAGGTCGGCAGCGGCCTGGGCCCATCCGGCCAGTGGCAATGCCGCACCCGCGGCCATCAGGAGAAGGTTTCGGCGGCGTCGGATCAAGTCGTTCACTCTCGGGAAGTCGGTCGGAAGCACGCGAGTATGCCGCGCGATTCCAAAACGCATTTGGGGCTATTCTTCGCGGAACCCCGGACCCACGCCCATGATCGACCTCTACTACTGGCCCACGCCCAACGGCCACAAGATCACGATGTTCCTCGAGGAGGCCGGCCTGGACTACCGCGTGGTCGCGGTCGACATCAGCGCCGGCGACCAGTTCAAGCCCGAGTTCCTCGCCTTCTCTCCCAACAACCGGATGCCCGCGATCGTCGACCGCGCACCGGAGGACGGCGGCGAGCCGATCACCGTCTTCGAGTCCGGCGCGATCCTCGTCTACCTCGCCGAGAAGACGCGCCGCTTCCTGCCCGGCGACGTGCGCGGGCGCGAGACGGTCATGGAATGGCTCTTCTGGCAGGTCGGCGGGCTCGGGCCGATGGCCGGGCAGAACCACCACTTCGGCCTCTACGCGCCGGAGAAGCTGCCCTACGCGATCACCCGCTACGTCAACGAGACCAACCGCCTCTACGGCGTGCTCGACCGGCGGCTGGCCGCGCATCCCTTCCTCGGCGGCGAGGCCTATTCGATCGCCGACATGGCCGCCTACCCGTGGGTCGTGCCGTGGCAGCGCCAGCAGCAGCGGCTGTCCGACTTCCCGCACCTCGCGCGCTGGTTCGAGGCGATCCGCCAGCGGCCGGCGACCGTGCGCGCCTACGCGCAGGCCGAGCCCTTCGCACAGCGGCCGACGGTCACCGAGGAAGGCAAGAAGCTGCTGTTCGGCCAGACCGCGGCCGGGCCGGCACGCGGCTAGCACGCCGCTCGACGAAGAAGGAGACAAGCCATGACCGACGCCACCCCCCTGCCCGCCGGCGGCCCCGTGCCCGTGCGCGGCCTGCATCACTTCGCCTGGCGCTGCCGCGACAGCGAGGAGACCCGCCGCTTCTACGAAGACCTGCTCGGCCTGCCGCTGGTGCACGTGATCAAGAGCGACATCGTGCCGAGCACCGGCGAATACTGCCCGTACGTGCACATCTTCTTCCAGCTGCGCGACGGCTCGTACATCGCCTTCTTCGACCTCGGCGACGACATCGCGTCGCTGCCTTCGCCGAACACGCCGGCCTGGGTCAACCACCTGGCGCTGCGGGTCGATTCGCTGGCCGAACTGCGCGCGGCCAAGGCGCGGCTGGAGGCCGCCGGCATCGAGGTGCTGGGGCCGACCGACCATCACATCATCCAGTCGATCTACTTCTTCGATCCGAACGGCATCCGGCTGGAGCTCACCACGCCGACCGTGCCGCAGTCCGAGATGGATGCGCACGCGCGCCGCGCCCATGCCGACCTCGACGAATGGTCCAAGCGCAAGGCCGGGCTGCTGGCGGAGCGCGCCGCCCATGCCTGAACTGCCCGACCTGAAGATCGCGGTCATCGACGTCAAGCCCGGCGCCGCGCTCGAGAGCCAGTCGGGCCTGCAGATGCTGCGCCCGCGCATCTTCGGCGCCTTGATGGCGCCCGCGACCGGCCGCCGGACCGCGGCGATCGTGATGCATCCGACCAGCAACTTCATGCAGCACTACCTGATCGCGCCGCTGGCCGAGCGCGGCATCTGCTGCATGGGGCTGAACTCGCGCTACGCCGGCAACGACACCCTGCTGCTGATGGAACGCGCCATCCAGGACCTGGGCGCCGGCGTCAAGCACCTGCGCAACGCCGGCTACGAGCGGGTGCTGCTGATCGGCAATTCGGGTGGCGCGGCCCTCGCGAGCTTCTACCAGGCGCAGGCCGAGCGGCTCACCGCCACGCACTTCCCGGACGGCGACCCGACCCACCTGCATCCCGACGACCTGCCGCCGGTCGACGGCATCGCGCTGTGCGCGGCGCACCTCGGGCGCTCGCGCCTGCTGCTCGAATGGATCGATCCCTCGGTCACCGACGAGCACGATCCGCTGTCGGTCGACCCGGCGCTCGACATGTACGACGCCAGCCATCCGGCGCCCTACGACCCGGACTTCCTGGCCCGCTTCGCCGCCGCCCAGAAGGCCCGCCGCGACCGCGTCGAGCGCTGGGCGCTGGCGCGGCTCGCGCTGCTGCGCGGCACACCGGGCGCGCCGCGCGACCAGGCCTTCATCGTCTATCGCACGCATGCCGATCCGCGCTGCGTCGACCTCTTGCTGGACACCAACGACCGGCGTCCGGGCAGCGTCTGGGGCGACGCGCGGCAGGTCAACTATTCGGCCAACGCGATGGGCCGGACCACCTCGCTCACCGCCTTCCTGTCGCAATGGTCCTCGCTGTCGCAGGCCGACGGCCCGAGCAACCTGGCGCGCACCTCGGTGCCGCTGCTGCTGCTCAGCTACACCGCCGACCAGTCGACCTTCCCGAGCACGCGCGACGCCTGGGCCGCGGCCGGCGGCGCGCGCTTGCGCAACGTCGACATCGCCGGCGGCGACCACTACCTCACCGGCCGGCCCGACCTGGTGGCCCGCGTGGCCGACGAGATCGCCGGCTGGGCCGACGCGCTCTGACGCCTGTCGCCATGGCGGAGCCGCCCACCGCGTCGCCCATCGGACCTCGTTTCGCGCCGCCCTACGAGCTGCCGCGCTGGCCCTTCGTCGCGCCGCCCGAACTGGTGGAAGGCCGCGTGCGGCGCCATCCCATCGTCATCGTCGGCGCCGGGCTGGCCGGCCTCACCCTGGCCTGCGACCTCGCGAGCCGCGGCATCGAATCGGTCGTGCTCGACGAGGACGACACGGTCGGCGTGCGCGGCGCCTCGTCGCGCGGCATCTGCTACGCACAGAAGAGCCTGGAGATCTTCGAGCGGCTGGGCATCCATGCGCGCATCCTGACAAAAGGCGTGACCTGGTCCTTCGGCCGCACCTTCTCGGGCGCCGAGGAGGTCTACCACTTCGACCTGCAACGCCAGAGCCTGTCGAGCCAGCCGCCCTTCGTGAACCTGCAGCAGTTCTACCTCGAATGGTTCCTGGTCGATCGCCTCCTGCAACTCGGGCGCACCGAGCTGCGCTGGAAGAGCCGCGTGACGCAGGTCGAGTCGCTGGCCGACGGCGCGCGGCTGCAGGTCGAGACGCCGGCCGGCCGCTACGCGATCGAGGCCGCATACCTGGTCGACGCCAGCGGCGCGAACAGCGAGGTGCGCGAGGCGCTCGGCGTGACCGGCCACAGCGCGCGCAGCACCGACCGCTGGTGCATCAGCGACGTGCGCTTCAAGAAGCCCATCCCGGTCGAGCGCTGGACCTGGGTCGACGCGCCCTTCAACGAAGGCCGCGCGGTCTGGCAGCACCTGATGGCCGACGGCGTCTGGCGCATGGACTACCAGATGGCCGAGGACTGCGACACCGAGGCGATCAGCCGGCCCGAGGTGGTGGCCGCGCGGCTGCGCGAGCAACTCGGCGACGAGGTCGAATTCGAATTCGTCTGGATCGGCCCGTACGGCTACCGCGACTTCCTGCTGGAGCGCTTTCGCCATGGCCGGGTCTTCTTCATCGGCGACGCGGCCCACGTGGTGAGCCCCTTCGGCGCGCGCGGCGGCAACTCGGGCATCCAGGACGCGGCCAACCTGGCCTGGAAGCTGGCGCTGGTGACCGAGGGCCGCGCCGGCGACGAACTGCTCGACAGCTACGACGCCGAGCGCCGCCCGGCGGCGGTCGAGAACCTGCAGGTCACCCGCCGCTCGGCCCGCTTCCTGGCACCGCGCAGCCCCTTCGAGCAGGTGCTGCGGCGCGCGGTGCTGACGCTGGCCTCGCGCCATGCCTT
>NZ_LMUW01000073.1:0-19568 GCF_009765735.1 Xenophilus sp. L33 | reverse complement strand
CGACTACCCGCCGAATCCGATGCTGCCGCAGGGCGGCCGCAGCGTGCCGAACGTGGCGCTGCAGTGGGGCGACGGCACGCCGACCCGGCTGATGCAGCTGCTGGGCGAAGGCACGCAGTGCCTCGGCCTCTGGTTCGCGCCGACGGCCGCGCAGGCCGCGCTGGCGCGGCAACTGCCCGCGGGCTTGCCGTTGCGCATCGTCGCGGTCGGCGGCGACGATCCCGCGCTGCCGGGGCTGCGTGCGCACGAAGGCCTGGCCGCGCACCTCGACGCACGCGCCGGCGAGCTGTGCCTCTTGCGCCCCGACGCCTACCTCGGCATGAAGCTCGTGCCCGCCGATGCCGATGCGATCGCGGCCGCGGTGCACACTCTGCTGCCTCCTTCCTGAAAACCATCGATCCATGTTGAAACCGCTTCGCCTTGTCGCCACGCTCTGCCTCCTCGCCGCCGCCAGCCTCGGGGCGCAGGCCGACACCTTCCCGACCAAGCCGATCAAGGTGCTGGTCGGCTACACGCCGGGCGGCGCGGTCGACGCCATCGCCCGTTCGGTCGGCAAGGAGCTGTCGAGCACGCTCGGCCAGCCGGTGATCGTCGAGAACAAGCCGGGCGCGGCGACCAACATCGCGATCAAGAGCCTGATCACCAGCGCGCCGGACGGCTACACGCTGCTGCTGAGCGCCAACGCGCTGGCGGTCAACACCTCGCTGTTCCAGCCGCCGCCCTACGACATTGCGCGCGACATCGTGCCGGTGGCGCTGGTCGGGCGGGTGCCGGTGGTCTTCGCGGTCGCGGCCGACTCGCCGCTGAAGTCGCTGGCCGCGCTGATCGCCGCCGCCAAGGCGCAGCCCGGCAGCGTGACCTTCGCCACGCCGGGCAACGCCTCGACACCGCACCTGGCGATGGAATTCTTCGAACGCACCGCCGGCATCTCGCTGGTCCACGTGCCGTACAAGGGCGGCGCGCAGGCGCTCACCGACGTCATGGGCAATCAGGTGCAGCTGGTCGCGATCAACCTGCTCGAAGCCCTGCCCCTGGCGCGCGGCGGCAAGCTGCGGGTGCTGGCGGTGCTGAGCCCGCAGCGCTCGGCGGTGCTGCCCGACGTGCCGACCGTGGCCGAGTCGGGCTTCCCGGGCTTCCAGGCGAGCGTCTGGTACGGCCTCGTGGCGCCGGCCGCGACGCCGCCGGCGATCGTCGCGCAGCTGCATGCGGCCACCGAGAAGGCGCTGGCGTCGCCGCAGCTGCAGCAGCAATTGAGCGCCGCCGGCGGCGAAGTGCTGCCGGGCAGCTCGGCCGACCTCGGCGCGCTGATCGAATCCGAGCGGGTGCGCTACGGCAAGCTGATCCGCGAGGGGAACATAGGCGGACTGACCGGCGGGCGTCAGGCGTCGACGAACACCGTCCGCACCAGTTCCATGCCGTGCGCCACGTGCACCACGTGGTTCAGCCTGAACTCGAACACCTGGCCGCGCTCCACCTCGGCCGGCGAGAACGGGAAGGCGTAGCTCGGCATCGGCCGGTCCGGGTCCAGCGGCAGGTGGAAGAACCACGGGTTGCAGGTCTTGGCGATCTGCGTGGCCAGTTCCTGGGTCGCGGCGGTGGCGACGAAGAGCAGGCCGATCTCGCGCGGCGCCGGCGTGCCGGCGTCGACCGGCGTGCCGTCGACCGCGTTCCAGCCGTAGGGCCGCAGCGAGATGTCGAAGACGCCGGCCTCGGCACCCATCGACTCGTTCACGCGGCGCACCAGCGCCTCGTGCATCTGGCGCACGAAGCGGTCGACCTCGTCCAGCACCGCGCGGTCCTGGATGCCGACCAGCATCAGGGTCTGCCAGCCGCCGGTGCCCGCGCCTTCCAGCTTCATCGTGTAGGGCCGTTCGATGAAGCGGGCGCCGTCGACCTGCACGCAGCGCTCGTCGAGCGCCTGGTAGCGGGCCTCGGTGACGTCGAGGATGCCGCCGGGTTCGTGCAGCAGGAAGGGGTCGCTGTTCTCGTACAGCATGTGGGCCGACACGGTGCGCGGCGTGCAGCGCGCGACCTCGCCCAACGGCTCGACCTCGAAGGCCTCCCGGCCGACGCGGATCATGACGCCGCCTTCGCGAGCATGCGTGGTGCAGAGGCCGCCGCACTCGGCGATCTTGCCGGCGTGCCACGCGGCCGCGCGGCCCGCGCCGCGCATCAGCGGCACCGCGGCCAGCACCGCGGTGTCGGTGGTGCGGCCGCCCAGCACGATGTCGGCGCCCTGCTCGATCGCCGCGATGTACGGCTCGGGCCCCATCAGGGCGACGATGTGGCTGCATTCGGTTAAAAGCGCCGGGTCGATGTCGCCGGTCATCGGCGCCAGCGGCGTGATGCGGCCTTCGGCGGCGCGGGCGGCCAGCAGCGCCGGTTGCTGCTCGGAATAGAGCAAGGCGATGCGCGGCCGCAGCCCGTGGGCGCGGGCGATCTCCAGCACGATGTCGCGGGTCCAGTCGAGCGCGGCGTCGCAGCCGGACGTGCCGCAGGAGCCGATCAGCAAGGGAATCCCGGCTTCCGCCTGCGCCCGCACCAGGATCTCGAGGTCGGCCTTGATCGCGGCGCGCGAATACTTGGAGCGGCCGGTGGCCAGGTAGGCCGGCCCGCTGTCGGTGGAGCCGGCGTCGCAGGCGATCGCGTGGGCGCCGGCCGCGATGCCGGCCCGCACGTCGGAAGCCTTGATGCCGATGCCCAGCGCCCCGACGGGCACCAGGATGTCGATCGTGTCCGTGAGTCGCGGGAGGGTCATGCGGGGGGCTTCGCTTTCGTTCAGTACGCCGGCTTGGCGGCGCTGCCCGGCAGCGCGGCGCGCTTCTTCTCGAACGCGCCGTAGGCGATGAAATAGGCCAGGACAGTCGCGCCGGAGAACAGGTGCTTGAGCGTGTGGCCGGAGATCAGGCCGCCGGTCAGGCTCATCGTCTGGAAGTCGAAGGTCTCGAACACCTTGGCCAGCCCGTAGCCGACGATGAGGACGAGCAGCAGCGCCGCGCGCTTCGGCTCGCCCGAGAAGAAGCAGAACGGCGCCAGCGCCAGCAGGCTCACCAGCGGGAAGAACTGGAAGAAGCCGTAGGCCCGCAGGTCGCCGGTCCAGGACCAGACGAACACGCTGGCGCACGAAGCCAGCCAATAGAAGATCGCGAGCGCCTGGTTGCGTGCCGTCTGCGCGAAGATGCCCAGCTCGAGCAGGATCTGCACGAAAAGCAGCGCGAAGAAGGACGCGATCGGCAGCCGGTCCCACAGCAGCCGCGCGTCGCTCGGCGCCAGGTGGTAGTAGGTCGAGCCGGCGAAGAGCCCGAACAGCGAGACACCCATCGCGATGAAGAGGAAGCGGTGCGGGGCCGGGTATTTGGGCAGGTCCCTGAAGACCAGGATGCCGGCAAACGCGAACACGATGTTGGAGCTGCTGTCCATGAAGTTCGGCACGCCGCAGAAGCTGCGCTGGTCGGCGAAGTCGTGGTAGGCCGCCCATTGCGCGATCGGGCCGTGGAAGGCCAGGCCGGCGATGCCCGCGATAGCCAGAACGAGAAGGAAGGCGCGCGCGAGAGGTGTGTGGGGCACGGGGAACGATGAGGTGGCAGCTCGGCTGATTTTCTCACAGGGCATCGTTCGCGATGGGCCGTCGCGGCTGCCGCGGAGATTGGCATTTGCGAAGCCCTGCTCGACAATCGGACCCGGCATTCGACAGGTTTGGACAAGGTCACCGAGGGACGTGCAATGAGCAAGGGCGGCTTTCGCAGAGGCATGGGGTTTCTATCGAGCGGAGGGGCCCAAGACCCCGACACTGGCGGCACCGCGGCGGGCGACCCGGTCGCCCGTTTCACCGAGGCGGCGGCCGCGCTGGGCCTGATCCGGCCCGGCGACAAGCTCGACCGAAACATGGTGGACCTCTGCCTGCAGGTGGTCGAGATGGCGGCGCAGATCGGCGACCGGCATGTCATCCCCGGCTTCATCGACGACACGGTCGGCGCCCGCATTCGGGCCGAACTGCTCGAATAGGCGCCGGCAGGCGGCTCAGGGCGCGGCGCCGTGCCGCAGCAGGAAGGGCAGCACCTGCGCCAGCACCTCGTCCGGTGCTTCCTCCGCCATCAGATGGCCGCAGTCGATGGTCGTGCCCTCGACCTGCGTGGCCCAGTCGCGCCAGATCTCCAGCGGCGTCGGGCTGGCGCGGCGCGATTCGTTCCACAGCACCTGCACCGGGCAGGCCAGTCGGCGGCCGGCGACCAGGTCGTCCCGGTCGTGCGCGAGGTCGATGCCGGCGCCGGCGCGGTAGTCCTGCAGCATCGCGTGGCGCACCCGCTCCTGGCGGAAGGCGCGACGGTACTCGGCCAGCGCGGCCGGCGTGACGGCGCCTTCGCGCTGCACCATGTGCTTCAGGGTCCGGTCCAGGAAGTAGTCGGGGTCTGCGCGCAGCAGGCGCTCTGGCAGGTCGTCCGGTTGCGCGAACAGGAACCAGTGCCAGGCGTTCATGCCGAAGGCCATGTCGGCGCGCTTCCACATCTCCTCGGTCGGGATCACGGTCAGCGACACGAAGCAGGCGGCGGCCCGCGGATGGTCCATGCACAGCCGGTAGCCGACCCGTCCGCCGCGGTCGTGTCCCAGCACCGCGAAGCGTTCGGAGCCGAGGGAATGCATCAGCGCGAGCATGTCGACGGCCATCGTGCGCTTGCTGTAGCGATGCGGCGCATCGGCGTCCGGGTCGTCGCCCGGCTGCGGGCCGGTGCTGTCGCCGTAGCCGCGCAGGTCGGGTGCGACCACCGTGAAATGCCGGGCCAGTTCCGGTGCCACCCGATGCCAGGCCGCGTGCGTCTGCGGATAGCCGTGCAGCAGCAGCAAGGGTGGCCCTTCGCCGCCGACTTCGGCATGGATCCGTGCGTCGGCGAGTTGCAGGTGTTGGATGCGGAACGCGGGGCCGAGGAAAGCGGGGTTCATGCGCAGCGTCATGCGCCGCAGCCTACGCTCAGCGGGAATCCGCTGCCTGCAGCATGGCCGTCAGCAGCGGCGCCTTCGGTCGGGCGTCCGCTTCCGGCGGCTTCGCGGCCGGCTCCGGCGCGGCGAGCGCCGTCAGCGCCCGGCATTGGCCGAACTCGCAGCGGATCGCCAATGCCGGTCCGCTGGCGCAGGCCACCTGGTGCAGCTCGAAGCCGCCGCCGCTTTCGGTCAGCACCGCCCGTGGTGTCGCGCTGCAGTTCATCGCGACGGCCAGCTTCTCGGCGTTGTAGGTGTCGCGGCCGGTCCGGCGCGCATCGGCGCGCTGCAGGTGGCTTTCCGGCACCTCGAGCCTGGCGCGGTAGTAGAGGCTCGCGGGATCGGCGACCCGGACGACCGACACCGGCGCCGGACTCGACACAGCCACCGCATCAGGCTCGGGGCCCAGCGCCCGCGCGAAGACGCCGGCCGCGGCGCCTGGCGCACTGTCCTTGCGGTCGTAGGTGCGCTCCTGGCCGGCCACCAAAGTGATCCAGTCCGGATAGGCATAGGCCGCGCCCGACAGCTGGTCGACCGTGGCGCTGATGACGCCGCCGACCACCAGGCTGACCAGCGCCATGTCGGCGCGCGAGACCACCCGCGCGCTGGCGACGAGGTGGCCGTCGGTCTCGCAGCGGATCACCAGGTCGTCGTAG
This sequence comes from Xenophilus sp. L33, assembly GCF_009765735.1. Classification (GTDB taxonomy): domain Bacteria; phylum Pseudomonadota; class Gammaproteobacteria; order Burkholderiales; family Burkholderiaceae_C; genus Variovorax. Next base: position 13,938 of record NZ_LMUW01000073.1, on the reverse strand, counting down.
GAACGCCGGACCTTGAGGCCCGGCGGGGACTTCGCCTCGGCCTTCGAGGCATCGGCCTTGAGGCCGTTGACCTGCCGGCAATCGGCCGCGGCCAGGGCCTGGCCTTCGGCCGAGACGGTCTCGATGCGGATGTCCTGCTCGGTGCCCCGCGTGACCAGCGCGCAGCCGGCCAGCGACACCAAGGCAGCGGCGCACAGGGCGCGACGAAGTCCGGTGACCGGGGTCGGGTGCATTGGAGGTCTGGGGGTGGGGCTGAAAGGTCTGGGGGTCCGAGCGAGCCCGCAGGATAGACAGAACGCCACCGACCGCCAAGTCGAGCAAAGGTTCGCATGCGCACCGTCTTCACCCGACGCATCGCCCTTTCGGGCGCGCGAAAAAAATCGCTCAGGGCTCCTGCGGCGGCAGCGGCACGTCGCCGAAGGCCTCGTCGTTGCGCAGGTCGCCGGCCATCTTCAGCAGGGCGATCGAGACGCCGTCTTCCTGGCCGCCGAAGCCGCGGGCGATGCCCTCGAGCGCCTCGCCCAATTCGGCGTTGCCGTCGGCGTGGGCGTTCATGCTGATGTTGAGCACCCGGGCCGCCATCTGCCGGTAGGTGACCACGCCGGCCTTCTCGAGCACCGCCACCAGGTCGAGGTACAGCGCGAGCGTCATGTCGAAGGCCAGCGACGGGCTGGGTTCGATGCCGGGCTCCTTGTCTTCCTTGTTCATCTGGGGATTCCTCATTCCTGTCCAGCGCCAACTTTAGCGACGTTTGGCGGCGAAAAGCCTGTGGCATGCTCGCGCCGAACAAAATCCCGAGGAATCGTTGCCGATGACCACCACGCCGCGCGCCGCCGCCAACGCCTCCGCCAGTGCCCCCGCCGAGCCACCGAAGCGTCGCGCCGGCCGTCCGGCCGACATCGCCGGCCACGAGGCCTCGGTCAACCGCTACCTGGCGGCCTACATCATGGGCGTGGCCAATCGGCTCGCCAACGGTGCCTCCAACCACTACCGCACCCACTACGGCCTCGGCATGTCCGAATGGCGCGCCATGATGGCGCTGGGTGCACGCAAGGAAAGCATGGTGCGCGAGGTCGCCGAGATGGCCGACCTCGACCAGGCGGCCGCCAGCAAGAGCGTGCGGCTGCTGGAAGCGCGCGGCCTGGTGACCGTCGAACAGACCCAGCGCCGCGGCCGCGCGGCGATCGTGCGGCTCACGCCGGTCGGCGTCGAGACCCACAAGTCCATGCGCGCCGCAGCCGGGCGGCGTCAGAAACGGCTGGTCTCGGCCTTCACCGACGAGGAGATCGAGACGCTCTGGTCGCTGCTGCGCCGGGTCGAGGCGCAGGTGCCGATCATGAACGCGGACTGAGCCGCGCCGGCCGGCGCCAGCCTTTCAGGCGTGTGCCTTGGCCAGCTGGATGCCGCTGTAGACCCGCGTGCGCAGCTCCGCAAAGACCGGCTCGATCCGGGTCAGTGCCTGGGTCCGCGGCGCCGGGATGTCGACCCGCACGTCGTCCAGCACGCGGGTCGGGGACGACGACAGCACCAGCACCCGCTGGCCGAGGTACACCGCCTCGTCGATGTCGTGGGTGACGAAGATCACGGTCAGGTCGAGCTCGGTCCACAGCCGCAGCATCAGGTCCTCGAGGTCGGCGCGGGTCTGGGCGTCGACCGCGGCGAAGGGCTCGTCCAGCACCATGACCTTGGGCTGGTAGGCGACCGCACGGGCGATCGCGACGCGCTGCTGCATGCCGCCCGACAGCTGCCACGGATACGAGGCGCCGACGTGGCCGAGCGCCACCGCCTGCAGCGCGGCGTCGACCATGCGGTCGCGCTGCGCCTTCGGCACCTTGCGCTCGCGCAGCGGCAGCTCGACGTTCTCGCGCACCGTCTTCCACGGGAAGAGGCTGCGGCCGTATTCCTGGAAGACGATCGCCATCTCTTCCGGCGGCGACGTGACCGCATGGCCGTTGACCCGGATGCTGCCGCGGGTCGGCGCCAGGAGGCCGGCCAGGCACTTGAGCAGGGTCGTCTTGCCGGCGCCCGACGGCCCGACGATGCAGGTGAAGTCGCCCGGCCGGACCTCGAAGCTGAGGTCGCCGATGGCCTCGACGCGTCGTTCCTTCGACTCGTAGACCTTGTTGAGATGTTCGACGGACACCACCGCCGTCGTTGCCTGCTGCATCAATGTCGCCTTTCCAGATCGCGCAGCCCGTGATACCAGGCCAGCGCCCAACGCTCGAAGAACCGAAAAACCATCGACAGCGCGAAGCCGAACAGGCCGAGCATCAGGACGCCGCTCCACATCTGCGGGATCTCGTAGCTGCGCTGGAAGTAGATGATGGCCGAGCCCAGCCCGTCCATGGCCGCGAACATCTCGCTGATGACCATGAGCACGATGCCGATCGACAGGCCCAGGCGCATGCCCACCACGATCTGCGGCATGGCGCTCGGGATGATGAAGTGCCGAAGCCGCGCGAAGCCCTTGATCTGGTAGGTGCGGCAGGTCTCGTCGAGCACCGGGTCGACCGCCTTCACGCCTTCGACCGTGTTGAGCAGGATCGGCCAGATGGCACCGGCGACGATGATCGTGATCTTCATCGAGTTGCCGAAGCCCATACTGACGATCAAGAGCGGGATCATCGCCACCGGCGGTACCGCGCGGAAGAATTCGAGCACCGGCTCGACCGCCCGGCGCACGCCGCGATGGATGCCGATCGGCACGCCCAGCGCGACGCCGAGCACGCAGGCCAGCAGGTAGCCGGCCATCAGCCGCTCGAAGCTCGGCACCACGTCGGCGGCGAAGCGCGGACCCAGCCAGAGGCTCTGGAACTTGTCGAGCACCGCCGCGAAGGGCGGGAAGTAGAAGTTGGTCGAGCTGGCGCTCAGCACGTAGAGCAGCACCAGCAGCACCACCGGCAGCGCCAGTTCGACGAAGGTCTTGCGCAGGAGCGATGTCAACGAGGCCATCAGCGGATCCCTCCGGCGCTGCGCACGCTGGGGTGCCACTTGAGCAGGCGCCGCTCGAGCATGCGCGCGGCGAGGTTGATCGCGATGCCCATCAGGCCGGCGACCAGCACGTAGGCATAGGCCTCGGCGGTGGCGTTGGACTGCTGCGCGACCATGATGCCGCGGCCGATGCCTTCGCTGCCGATCACCATCTCGGCGGTGACCGCCAGCACCAGCGCCATGGCGGCCGCGAGCCGCACGCCGGTGAAGAGGAAGGGCAGCAGCGTCGGCCAGGCCACGTGCCGCACGAAGCCGACGCGGCTGAAGCCGAAGGAGCGCGCGGTGTCGCGCGCGACGCTGTCGATGTCCTGCAGGCCGTAGAGCATCTGCAGCAGCACCTGCCAGAAGGCGGCGTACGTGATCAGCACCACGCCCGACTGGTAGCGGGTGCCGAACAGCAGGATCACGCCCGGGATCAGCGCCACCGACGGGATCGGGCGCAGGAACTCGATGGTGGAGTGGGTGTACTTGCGCGCGCCCGGCACCAGGCCGACCGCCAGGCCGACCACCACGCCAGCCACGGTGGCGATCACCAGCCCGAGCACCCAGGTGCGCGCGGTGCTCAGCACGAAACCCCAGAACTCCACTGTGCCGCACAGCGTCGCGAGCTTGGCCAGCACGGCCGACAACGGCGGGAAGAAGTCGGGGTTGATGAGTCCGAGCCGCGGCGCGGCTTCCCACAGCGCGGCCAGCACCAGCACGCCGATCGAGCCGCCGAACCAGCGGCCGAGCGCGGCGCCGTCGAAGCCGCGCATCGCCCCGGCCTCGGCCGGTCGCTCGGTGCGCACCGGACGCGCGGCGACCGGGGCCACCGGCGCCACCGGGGCCGCCGCCCTCGCCTTCTCCACTTCCATCAGGCCGTTGCCTGCCGCCATGGTCACTTGCCCTCGGTCCAGACCACTTCGTCGTACACGGCCGGCTTGTTCAGGAGGCCGAACTCGACGCCGGTCTTGGAGAAGGCTTCCACCGACTCGCGCGGGATCTCGGTCTGGTAGTGCGGCAGGATCAGCTTGGCCGCGACGTCCGGACCGAGCTTGGTGAACTTGGGCAATTGCTTCCTGATCTCGTCCGGATGCGCCTGCGCGTAGTCGAGCGACTCGTTGATCGCGGCGCGGATCTTCTTGAACAGCTCCGGATTGGCCTTGATCTGCTGCTCGCTGGTGAAGTAGGACGAGGTCAGCATGCTCTTGGTCGACATCGACTGGTAGGGCGAGCTGATCGCGGGGAAGCCGGAGGCGATGGCCGCGGTGCCGAAGGGCTCGGCGCCGACCATGGCGTCGATCTTGCCGGCCTGCAGCGCCGCCAGCGCCTCGGGGAAGCCCAGCTCGATGAAGTGTACCTTGCTCGGATCGCCGCCGTCGGCCTTGACGGCCGCCTTGCCGAGCATCTGCAGCAGGCCGTTGAGCGCGTTGACGCTGACGGTCTTGCCTTCGAGGTCCTTGGCCGACTTGATGCCGCTCTGCGGGCCGGCATGGATCATGGTCACGTCGGCGCCCTTGACGCCGGTCGAGGCCGAGCCGGCCGCCACGATCTTCAGCGGCAGGCCCTTGTCGCGCGCCTGCAGCACGTTCACCAGCGCGGTGAAGCCGAACTGGTATTCGCCGCTCATCACCGCCGGCACCGCGCCGGTGGACGCCACGTTGGCCTTCAGCTTGAGCCCGTGCTTCTTGAAGATGCCGACCTCCTCGCCGAGGTAGAGCGCGGCGACGTCGGTGACCGGCACGAAGCCGGCGTTGACGGTGATCAGCTCGCCCGGCGCATCGGCGGCCAGGGCGGCGCCGCCGGCCATGAGGCCGCCGCCGATCAGCGCGGCAGCGACGGCGCTCGACAGGGCACGGCGCAACAGGTTGGGTTTCATGGAGTCTCCTCGGTCTTCGGTTCTGGGTTGCTGGGCTTCTGGATGAAGGGATCGCTCAGGCCGGCCGGACGCCGGCGATGGTGGTGCGCGTCATGTAGCGGGCGCGGCCGATGTAGTCGGGAATGGCCTTGTGCATGGCGGCGCGGTTGTCCCAGATGAGCACCTGGTCCTTCTCCCAGCGCACCCGGCAGGTGTGCTCGAAGCGGGCGCAATGCTCGTAGAGGAAGCCGAGCAGCGGCCGGCTCTCCGCCTCGGTCATGCCCTCGATGCGCTGCACGTAGACCTGGTTGACATAGAGGAAGCGGCGGCCCGACACCGGATGGGTGCAGACCAGCGGATGGATGGTCTCGCGGTCGCCGGCCTCGATGTCGAGGTCGATCTTGGCGTTGTTGGCGCTGAACTTCTTCTTCTGCGCGTGGTAGGCCGAGCCGTAGATGCGCGTGGCGCTGTGCACCACGTTGAGCGTGTCGAGCACCGAACGCAGCTTGGGCGACAGCGTCTCGTAGGCCGCGACCATGCTGAGGAAACCGGTGTCGCCGCCGAACTCCGGCACCGTCACCGCGCGCATGATCACCGCCGCCGGCGGGCTGTCGAAGTAGGTGCTGTCGGCGTGCCAGTTCTCGCCGATCACGCGGCCGGTGTCGTCGGCGTCGCGCTTGATCACGTGGATCTGCTCGAAGCCCTCGACCGAATGCAGCTGCGGCATCGCCATCAGGCTGCCGAAGCGTTCGCTGAAGGCCAGGTGCTGCTCGTGCGTGATCGGCTGGTTCGGGAAGTACACCACCAGGTAGTCGGCGAAGGCCTGGCGCACTTCCTGCCACGTGGCCTCGTCGAGCGGGCGCGACAGGTCGACGCCGCGGATCTCGGCGCCGATGGTGCTGTTCATGGGCCGCACCTGGATGCGCTTGAACTTCTGAGGGTTGTCGTAGATGGCAGTCACGATGGGGTCATTCCTTGTTCATGTTCGGGACGCCGGCGATCAGCTTGCGCACCAGGCTCACCGCCTGCACGCGCTCCTCGGCGCTGAGGCCGGCCAGCAGCCGCTGCTCGCGCAGCCGCGACGATTTCTTCAGCTCGCGCTCGAAGGCGACGCCCTCCTCGGTCAGGCGCACGATGGCGGCGCGGCCGCGGCTGGTGGTGTGCTCGATCGCGACGATGCCGCGCTGCTCCAGCAGCTTCAAGCTGCGGCTGGCCGCGGCCTTGTCGACGTCGGCCGCACTCGCGACCGCGCCGATGTTCAGGCCATGCGCCAGGCCGAGCGCCAGCACGATGCGGTAGTCGGCCATGGCGATGCCGAAGCGCCGCAGGTAGTAGCTGGCGGCGCCGCGGTTGAGGCGGCCGGCCAGGCTCATCACCAGCACCGCCAGGTACTTCTGGGCCAGCGGCGCGATCGGCGCGGCCAGCGCGGCCGCGGCGGCGCTGGCCGTGTTGGGGCCCGAGACGACGGCGGTGGGTGCGGAGGCCATGGCGCGTTTCAACCGAGGTGGCTGGCCAGCCATCGCATCGAGCGCGACCAGGCGGTCGCGGCGGAGGCCGGCTCGAAGGAGGCTCGCTCGTCGCAATTGAAGCCGTGGCCGGCCGGATAGACGTGCAGCTCGCAGTCGGGCCGCTCGCGCCGGATGCGCTCGACCGCGGCCATCGGGATCGTGTGGTCGGTCTCGCCGTAGTGCAGCAGGGTCGGCGCCAGCGGCGGACGGTCCAGGTGCTGGGCGATCTGCCCGCCGTAGTAGCCGACGACCGCGGCGATCGCCGGATCGTCCTGCGAGGCCATGTAGGCGACCGAGGCGCCGAGGCAGAAGCCGAGCACCGCGACGCGCTGGCCGCCCGGTCCGGCTTCAGCGGCCTTCCGCACGGTCGCGCGAGTGTCCGCCACCATCGCCGGCCAGTCGAGCCGCGGCAGGAACTTGAGCGCCTCGGCCACCTCGTCCTTGCCGTAGCCCGATTCGAAGCCGGGCTGGAAGCGGTCGAACAGCGCCGGCGCCCAGGCGTCGTAGCCGTCGGCCGCGAGCCGCGCGCAAAGCGAGCGGATGTGCGCGTTGACGCCGAAGATTTCCTGCAGCACCACCACCGCGCCGCGTGAGCCTTTTGAAGCTTCACTGGCCGCTTCGTGCCAGCAGTCGAAGACGTGGCCGTCCGCTGCCGTGACCTTGACCGAATGTCCCACCGCGCCGCCCCTCAGTCGGCCGGGCCGAGCGTGGTGCCGCCGTCGACCACGATCTGGATGCCGGTCACCAGGCTGGACGCCGGCGACGCCAGGAACAAGGCCGCGCCCTGCAGGTCGGCCGGCGTGGCGATGCGGTGCATCGGCGCCGCCCGCTCGAAGGGCTGGCGCGCATCGGCCGACTTCAGCCGGCCGCCGCCGATGTTGGTGATGACCGGGCCGGGCGCGATCGCGTTGACCGTGATGCCGTAGGTCGCGAGCTCGTGCGCGAACTGCCGCACCATGTAGCCGACCGCGGCCTTGGAGGTGGCGTAGATCGAGCTGACGAGCGTCTCGGTCTTCGATGCCGAGATGGAACTGGTGACGACGATGCGGCCGCCGCCCTGCTTCTTCATGTAGGGCGCCACGATCTGCAGCGTGAGGAACACCGAGGTGGTGTTGGTCGCGATGACGCGGTCCCAGACCTCGAGCGACAGGTTCTCGATCGCGCCGGCCGGGTTGCGCTCGCCGGCGCCGTTGAGGAAGCCGGGGCCGCCGCTGATGCCGGCGTTGGCGAAGACGGTGTCGAGCCGGCCATGCCGCTCGACGATCGCGGCGAAGGCCTGGCGCAGCGAGTCGGCCTCGGTCACGTCGGCGACTTCGCCGTGCACGCGCGCGCCGCCGGCCTCGAGCCGGGCCACCGCGTCGGCAAGCGCCTGCGGGTCACGGTCGATGAGACTCACCTGCGCGCCGTTGACCGCCATGACCTCGGCATAGGCGAAGCCGATGCCGCTGGCGGCGCCGGTGACGGCCACCACCTGGCCACTGACGTCGAAGAGTTGCTGTGCTTTCATGAGGGCTTTATTTTGATATGCCATTTAATGAGATGTCAACATAAGACATACCCTGGACCGGTCACCTGCGCGTCATCCGGGGCCCCGCTTCAGCGTCGCCGCGCGCCCGCCTGCACGTGCTCCTTCCAGAGCGCCTGGAAGCATTCGCAGAAGCGCTGCGCCGCCGGCGTCAGGGTGCGGCCGCGGCCGCGCATGATGCGCACCGGGATGTCGGGGCTGGGCTCGAAGCGCCGCGTCACCAGGCCCTTGAAGACGCCGCCCGCGGCGGTCGGCGCGTCCAGCACCGCGATGCCGCCGCCGGCCTGCGCGAACCAGCAGGCGACCGGGCCGGAGGTCACCTCGAGGTCGACCCGCACGTCCTTCAGCAGGTCGCCGTAGACCTGCTCCAGCAGATGACCGAAGGGCGGCGCCTGCGACAGCGCTATCAGCCGCTCGCTGCGCAGGTCGGCCGCGCGGATGACGCGCTTGCGGGCCAGCGGATGCGCCTCCGGCATCACGCACACCAGCCCGCAATGCAGCGTTCGCACGATCTCCAGGTCGGGATGCTCGGTCGGCAGCATCTCGATGCCGAGGTCGCACATGCCGCGCGCCACCGCGTCGCTCACCAGGTGCGACATCACCATGTCGACGTGCACCGTGAGGTCGGGGAAGCGCTCGTAGAGCGCGGTCGCCGCATGCGGCAGCAGGTAGGTGCAGAAGCGCGCGGTGCTGGCGATGCGCAGGCTGCCGCCGCGCGGCGCCGCCAGTTCGCGCGACACCGAGCGCGCCTTCTCCATGCTCTTCCAGACCGCCTCGATCTCCGGATAGAGCTGGTGCGCCTCCTGCGTCGGCAGCAGCCGGCCGCGCACCCGCTCGAAGAGCTTGAGGCCGGCGCGGCGCTCGGCCTGCGCCAGCAGCTTGCTGGCCGCCGGCTGCGAGATGTGCATCAGCGCGCCGGCGCCCTTCACCGTGCCGCTCAGCATCACGGCGCGGAAGACTTCCATCTCGCGCAGGTTCATCGGCCTGCCCCGCCGGCAGCAAGGCTGGCACCGGCCATCTCAGCGCGTGCTGGCCGCCATCTCGTCGGTGACCTTGAGGTCGGCGACGCCGCCGCTGGCCACCGGATCGTCGGCGTAGAGCTTCTTGAAGTTGAGGCTGGCGCTCTTGCCTTCGCGCCGCGGCACGCCGTTGACCTCGTGGAAGATGTATTCGCCCGGCACCTGGCGAAAGCCCGGCTGGTCCAGCCACAGCCGCACCAGGTGGCGCTTGCGCTCGGGCTCGGGGAAGTTGGTGAAGGAGGTGCGCGCATGCATGACCGTGTAGTTGTTGATCACGATCATGTCACCGCGCTCGAGGAAGAAGGCCAGGCGGTTCTCCGGCGCGGTGGCGATCGCGTCGAAGGCGTTCAGCGCCGCGATGTCCTCCTCGGTGAGCGGCTGCTCCAGCGCGCGCTGCCCGGCCACCAGGTTGGAGCGCAGGTAGCGCGAGCTCAGCTGGCCGTCGCGCACCGCGAAGAGCGGCACCTTCTGGCGCGTGACCGGCGGCTCGCCGGGCGCTTCCTCGCCGACCTGGTGGTAGTGGAAGCCGCGGTAGAGCGGCGCCAGCAGCTCGGGGTGCTTGCGGCACAGCTCGTCGTGCACCGTCACCGCGCTGACGATCACCGAGGCGCCGCCGGTCTTCGACTTGTGCCAGCAGGCCAGCGAGATCATGGCGGTGATGTCGTTGTGCGGTCGCAGCTCGAGGTTGCTGCGGTACATGCGCGGCGTCGCGTCCTCGGCGGTGGCGTCGACCACGTGGCCGACCTGGTCGCCGCTGGTGTTCTGCGACAGCGCATCGCCGAAATGGGTGCCGACGCCCCAGACCGCGGCGACGAACCGGTCGATGTCCAGGTCGTCGACCGGCAGGCCCCGCAGCACCACGAAGCCGCGGCCGCTGCGCACTTCCTCGTAGGCGGCGCGCAGGCGCGGCGACAGGCTGGGCATCTCGAACTGCGCGGCGCCGGCGCCCTGCGGCCGGCTGGCGTCCGGCAGCGCGCGCACCGCCGCCAGCAACTCGGCCCGCTCGTTGTCGTCGAGCGTGAGCGAGTAGTCGGCCGAGCTCTTGAACGAAGCCGCGTTCCAGGCGAAGGACTGGGACTGGTGCTGCAGGCAGGTGGTGGTCATGGATGTCTTTGGTTGGAGGAATGAAAGGTTCAATCGGCGACCGCGCCCGAACTCTTGACGACCGGCGCCCAGCGGGCGATGTCGGCGCGGATCACGGCGTCGAACTGCGCCGGCGTGGAGCCGACCGCCTCGACGCCCATGCCGCGCAGCCGCTCGACGAAATCGGGCGAGCGGATCACCGCGGCCATGTCGGCGCTGGCCTTGGCGACGATCGCGGGCGGCGTCGCGGCCGGCGCGACGATGCCGATCACGCTCAGCGCGCTGACGCCCGGCACCGTTTCGGAAATGGTCGGGATGTTCGGGATCGACGCCGGCCGGGTCGGGCTGAATAGCGCGATCGCCTTCAGCTTGCCGGCCTGGATCAGCGGCGCGCTGCTGTGATAGATGTCGACCAGGAGCGGCACCTGGCCGCCGACCACGTCCTGCTGCGCCGGTGCGCCGCCCTTGTACGGCACGTGCAGCAGGTCGATGCCGGCCTGCGTCTTGAGCATCTCCATGCCCAGGTGCAGCGCGGTGCCGCTGCCCGAACTGGCATAGCCGATCTGGCCCGGCTCCTTCTTCGCCAGCGCGATCAGCTCGGCCAGGTTGTTCGCCGGGAAGGACGGGTTGGCGGCGATCACCATGTGCTGCACGCCGATCTCGCTCACTGCGGCGAAGTCCTTCAGCGTGTCGTAGGGCAGGTTCGGACGCAGGCTCGGGTTGATCGCATGGGCCGACACCACCATGCCGAAGGTGTAGCCGTCGGGCTGCGCCTTGGCCACGTAGTCGGTGCCGAGCACCGTGCCGGCACCCGGCTTGTTGTCGACGATCACCGGCTGCTTCCAGGCCGCGCCCAGGCGTTGCGCGAGGAGCCGGGCCACCGCGTCGGTGGCGCCGCCGGCCGAGAAGGGCACCACCAGCCGCACCGGCCGCGACGGCCAGGCATCGGCCGCGGCCGCCCACAAGGGCGAGGCTGCCAGCAGCAGGGGGAGCAGGAAGCGCAGGCGCGGGTTCATCGTGTTGTCTCTTCGGTGGCGATGCGCAGGACGCGCGCCTCGCCGGTTTCTGCCGCCGATTATTCGCAGCGTCACGGCCGCCGGCAAATGAAGAGTTTTCGCTGTCCGTATAACCGCAGGTTATTCGTCAGGCCTCGCCGAGCCGGCTGCGCTGCCGGTATGCGCCGGGCGCGCTGCCGGTCCAGTTCTTGAACGCGCGCTGGAAGGCGGCGCTGTCGGCGAAGCCGAGTTCCAGCGCCAGCGCGGCCAGCGGCACCGCGCTGGTGTGCAGCCGCACGATCGCCAGGTCGCGCCGCAGTTCGTCCTTCAGCGCCTGGAACGAGGTGCCGTTGGCCGCCAGCCGGCGCTGCAGCGTCGAAGCCGCCATGTGCAGCTCCTCGGCCACGGTCGCCAACTCCGGCCAGGCGGGTTGCGAGCGCTGCAGCAGCTGGCGCACCCGCGTGCTGACCAGGTCTTCCTCGCGCGGCGGCACGATGACGTTCGAGCGCGCATCGGCCAGGAAGGCCTTGACGGCCGCCTTGTCCCGCACCAGTGGCTGCTGCAACTGGGCCGCGTCGATCCAGAAGCCGGAACGCGGCTCGTCGAAACGCAGCGCGGCCGGGAAGATCTTCGAATAGCTGCCGGCGTAGGCCGGGCAGGCGAAGGCGAAATCGAAGCGCCGGGCCGGCAGCTTGCCGCCGACCAGCCAGGCGAAGAAGCGCCAGAAGCTGCGCAGCAGCAGTTCGTGCAGCGGCGCCAGCGAGGCCGCGGTCGCATCGTCGAATCGCAGCACCAGGCCGGCCAGCTCGCCTTCCTTCACCAGCTCCATCGCGACGTCGGCCTGCAGCAGTCCGAAGGTGCGGGCGGCGCGGCGCATCGCGGCCTCGAGCGTGTCCTCGGCCGCGGCGGACCGGACGATGAGCGCGAAGCTGCCGCGACGCAGCGGCCGGCTGAGAAAGCCCAGCAGGTCGTCGTCGAGCCGGTCGGTGAGCGACTGGAAGAGCGCGACGTACTGGCTGGCGGTGACCCGCGCGCCGGCCTCGGCGAGCAGCTCGGGATCGATGCCGGAGTCCTCCAGGAAGACATCGACGGCGGCGCCGCGCGCACGCACGCCGGCCAGCATGCCCTGCACGAACGCGATCGGGATGGTGACGGGCGGCGACGCCGGCGAGACGGCGGGAGGGTTCATCGTTTCGAGGTCTTCTGCCATGAGATCGATGCGTTGTGCCATCGCCTTGCGGCCGGCCCGTTTCTACCATCGGCGCAGACCTTCAAAGGCCCTGATTTCCCCGAAGCGGAGACGACGCGCATGTACCTCACACAGACCCTGCACCGCGCCGTGCAGCAGCATCCCGACCGGATGGCGGTGCGCTTCGGCGACCGGCAGCGCAGCTTCGCCGAACTCGCCGAGCGAGTCGCACGGCTGGCGGGCGCCCTGCAGGCGTTGGGCATGCGCGCCGGCGACCGGGTCGCGATGCTGTCGCTCAACTCCGACCGCTACCTCGAATACCAGATGGCCGTGCCCTGGGGCGGCGGCGTGCTCAACCCGTGCAACACGCGCTGGTCGGCGGCCGAGATCCGCTTCTCGCTGGAGGATTCGGGCTCGTCGATCCTGCTGGTCGACGACAGCTTCCAGGCGATGGCCGAAGGCTTCCGGCGCGAGGTGGGCAGCCTGCGCGAGCTCGTCTTCTGCGGCGACGGTCCGGCGCCGGCCGGGATGCACGCCTACGAACCGCTGCTGGCCGCGGCCACGCCGGCGCCCGATGCGGTACGCCGCGGCGAGGACCTGGCCGGCATCTTCTACACCGGCGGCACCACCGGCTTCCCGAAGGGCGTGATGCTGAGCCACGGCAACCTGTGCAGCTCCGGCCTCGGTGCGCGCGCCGACGGCCTGGCCGCGCCCGACGGCGTCTACCTGCACGTGGCGCCGATGTTCCACCTGGCCGACATGGGCTGCGGCCTGGCCCACTGGTTCGAGGGCAACGGCCACGTGGTGCTGCCCGCCTTCCGGCCCGAGGATGTGCTCGACAGCATCGAGCGCGACCGGATCACGCACATGCTGATGGTGCCGACCATGATCCAGATGCTGGTCGACCATCCGTCGATGCACGAACGGCCGCGCGACCTCGGTTCGCTGCGGACCATCGCCTACGGCGCCTCGCCGATCTCCGAGGCGGTGCTCGACCGCGCGATGGCGGCGCTGCCCGGCGTCGACTTCGCGCAGGCCTACGGCATGACCGAGTTGTCGCCGGTCGCCACGGTGAACCCGGCCTGGGCCCACCGGCCCGAAGGCCGCGCGCGCGGGCTAACCCGCTCGGCCGGCCGCGCCAGCTTCATCAGCGAGGTGCGCATCGTCGATCCGATGGACGAGGAACTGCCGCGCGGCAGCATCGGCGAGATCGTTGTGCGCGGCCCGCACGTCATGCAGGGCTACTGGAACCAGCCGGCGCTGACCGCGGCCGCGGTGCGCGACGGCTGGATGCACACCGGCGACGGCGGCTGGATGGACGCCGAAGGCTTCATCTACGTGGCCGACCGCATGAAGGACATGATCATCAGCGGCGGCGAGAACATCTACTCGGCCGAGGTCGAGAACGCGGTCGCGCAGCATCCGGCGGTCGCCGCCTGCGCGGTGATCGGCATCCCGAGCGAGGAATGGGGCGAGTCGGTGCACGCGGTGGTCGTGTGCAAGCCGCGCCAGTCGGTCGCCGGCGACGAATTGATCGCGCTGTGCAAGTCGCTGATCGCCGGCTACAAGTGCCCGCGCAGCTTCGACTTCGTGGATGCGCTGCCGCTGTCGGGCGCGGGCAAGGTGCTGAAGACCCAGCTGCGCGCGCCCTTCTGGGAAGGCCGGCAACGGCAGGTCGCCTGATTTCCATCCTTCAACTTCGAGGAGTTCGCATGAGCAACGACGTCTTCATCGCCGGGGTCGGCATGATCCCCTTCACCAAGCCGGGCGCCAACGAGCCCTATCCGCAGA
>NZ_LMUW01000072.1 GCF_009765735.1 Xenophilus sp. L33 | reverse complement strand
CCAGCCTTGGACCACCGGTTCATGCGCGTGTAGATGGTGTGCCAATTGCCGAACCGCTTTGGCAGCCCGCGCCACTTGCAGCCGTGCTCGGCGACATACAGGATTGCATTCAACACACTCAGATTCGACAGGCTGACGTTGCCTCTTTGCAGTGGCAGGCAGTGCTCTATCTGGGCGAACTGGCTTGGCGAAATCTCCATGCACGAAGTATCTCGCATCGACCATGGTCTGATCAATTAGTGTTAACACGCCCTAGCCGGATCGGCAGCGTGACCGAAAAGGTCGAGCCTTTGCCGAATTCACTTTGCATGGACACTTGGCCGCCCAGCAGTTTTGCAAGCTGCTGGCTCAGGGACAGCCCCAGCCCGGTGCCTCGCAGGCGCTTTTGCAGCGGCGAATCGACCTGGGAAAAGTCATCGAACACCGCGGCATGATGCTCTGCCGCGATGCCGATGCCGGTGTCCGCGACCGAGAAGCGGACATGGTCATCGGCAAGCAAAGTCGCCGAGACGCGCACCTCGCCCTGCGGGGTGAACTTCAGTGCGTTGGAGATGAAGTTGCGCAGGATCTGCGACAACTTGCGATTGTCCGAGAAGATGCGCGGCAGCTCGCGGGGCTCCTCGAAGATGAGCGACGTGGCTGGATTGACCACGACCGGGCGAAACATGCCATGCAGCGCCGAGAACAGATCCACCATCTCGAACCAGGCCGGTGAGATTTCGACGCGGCCAGCCTCGATCTTGGCCAGGTCGAGCAGGTCGTCGATCATCTCGGCGAACTCCGCGGTGGTGGATTCGATGAAGCCGACCTGGCGTTCCTGCTCGGCGGTCAAAGGGCCGTCCACGTGATCGGTAAGGAGTCGGGTGATCGAGCGAATGGCATTGACCGGCGTGCGGAACTCGTAGCTCATGTAGGCAAGGAACCGGCTCTTGAGCTCCGTGGCGCGGCGCAGTTGCTCGGCTTGAATGTCGAGCTCTGCGTAGAGCGCCACGACACCGCGATTGGTTTCCTCGAGTTCGGAGCGCAGCTCGCTCGCTTCCAGTTGGCTGCTCGCCAGTGCGGCGCGCAGGGCTGCGGCATCGAGATCCGGCTCGGGTGCGTGGGACATGACTTCAATCGTTGCGGCGCACCACGACCACCGTGGCGTCGTCGCGGTGGCGGGTGTGGTCGCGCAGTAACACCGCGGCCACCAGGCTGGGGTCGCTGCGCAAGACTGGTAGCAGGCGATCGGGCTTCCAGCGGGTGGCAATGCCATCGCTGTGCAGGATCACAAGCGCATGCGCAGGCAGCTCGATCGAAGCCGGTTCGGGTCGGCGCATCTGCAGGCCCGCGGTGCCGAGTTGCGTCGCGATCGATTTGTCGAAGATTCCGGAAATGACGCGCCCGACGATGTTGCCGGCGCCGCAGTAGCTTGCCTGTGCGTCGCCCCCTTGAAAAGCCAGCGCACAGACGGCCGCCCCGCGGGTGGTTTGCAGCCGCGTGTGAACTTTCTGCAGGAGGTCGCGCAGGTCGCCGCCAGGCGCTGCACCGAGCAGCGCGGTCGCCGCCTTTGATGCCTTCGCGGCGTCCGGGCCGTGGCCGAGACCGTCCGCCACGAGCAGACGCACCGAAGGACCGTCCAGGCTCACGGCCCAGTTGTCGCCGCAAACCGTCTCGCCGGGCGCCGGCAGCATGATGGCGCCGAGCTCGATGACCGCGGCTGCGGCAGTGGGTGCCGGGGGCCCGCTGGCCGGCAGGCGCACCCGGGCCACGCACACGGTACCGTCGGGCACCGCCGAATGGATGTCGAAGTCGTCCGCCAGCCGTCGGATCGCACCCAGGCCGGTGCCGGGCGAGCCGCCGGTGGACTGACCGTCTTGCATGGACCGTTGCAGGTCTGGCATGCCGGGGCCTTCGTCGATGGCCAGAACCTCGATGTCGCGCTGCGACACCCGCGTGGCAATCAAGAGACGCCCATGCAGGGCGTGTCGGTGCAGGTTGGTGCCCAGCTCGGTGACGATCAATGCCAGGCGCCCAGCATGAAGCTCTGGAAGGCCGAGATCGTGGGCCGCCTGCGCGGCGAAACGCCGCGCCTCTCCGATGCGGCTCGCGTCGTCGATGGGAAACGCCCGGTGCGTCCAACCGTTGATCATTTCCACTTGGTGATGCTCACTCGCGTACCACGCCCTGGCGCGGAATCGATGTCGAAGTCATTGACCAGGCGCTTGCTGCCGGGCAGTCCGAGGCCCATGCCGCCGCCGCTGGTCCACCCGTCGGTGAGCGCCAGTGCCAGGTCCGCGATGCCGGGCCCCTGGTCCTCGAACTCGAGGGTGAGGCCACGCCGGCCGGCGCGCTCGCACAGGGTCCAGCGCATGAGGCCACCCCCGCCGTGGGTGAGGGTGTTGCGCGAGAGTTCGCTGGCGGCCGTGACCATCTTGGTCTGGTCCACCAGCGACATCTTGAGTTCCTGGCACAAGCTGCGCACCATCTGGCGGCTGGCCACGATGTGCTGCTCCGATTGCAGTGGCAGCGCCCCGGTGGTTTCAGCGGGCACTGTCGCTCTCCCCGCGCTGCAGGAGCGCCATGCCGCGCTCGATGTTCAGTGCCATGCGTACGCCTTCGAGCGACAGACCTAGCTCGACCAGCGTGATGGCCACGGCGGGCTGCATGCCACCCACCACGGTCGTGGCAGAAAGGACGCGCGCGATGCCCGAGATGCTGGTGAGCATGCGTCCGACAAAGGAGTCGACGATCTCGAGCGCCGAAATATCGATGAGGACGCCGCTCGCGCCGGTTTGTGCAATTCTGTCGGCCAGATCATCCTGCAGCGCAACGGCTGTCTGGTCCTGCATGTCGATCTGGATGGTCACCAGCAGGGTCGAGCCCATGCGCAGGATGGGAATGCGTTCCATCGCGGCTTACTTTGCATTCCGAAGGATGTGCCAGCCCGTGCGGGCGAGCGCCCATGACAGGCATCGGCAAGGGTGGCCTTGGTGACGATGCCCTGCAGGTCGATGCCCAGGTGCACGATGGTCTGGGCGATCTGCGGTCGGATGCCGCTGATGATGCATTCGGCGCCCATGAGACGGATCGCGGCCACGGTCTTCATCAGGTGTTGCGCGACCAGGGTGTCGACCGTCGGCACGCCGGTGATGTCGATGATGGCCAGCTCGGAGCCCGTCTCGACGATGCGCTGCAGGAGCGACTCCATCACCAGCTGAGTGCGATTGCTGTCGAGCGTGCCGATCATCGGCACGGCGAGCACGCCTTGCCAGAGCTTGATGACAGGCGTCGACAGCTCCAGCAGTTCCTCCTGCTGGCGCCGGATGATCTGTTCTCGCGCGGCCTGGAACGTGTTGGCGGTGTGCTGGGCCAGGAGATCGACCAGCGTCGACAGCTCCAAGAGCGTCGAGGCCAGGGCCTGGGGGTCGTCGGCAAGCCGCTCCTGCAGCATCGGAAAAAGGGGCCTCTTGAGCGCCAGCACGAACATGCTGGTTTTTTCAGCCGACTGGCCCTGCGCGGCGAGCGCGCTCGAGAATTCGGCCAGGTGATCGCGAAGTCCGCCCCATTCGGAGCCGGTCTCGAACCTTGCGGCGTCGCCGCCGGCCTGCAGGATGTCGCGCAGCCGCTGCACGAGGGCGGTCGCTGCGCTTTGGAGCATCCGCCGGGTGCCGGCGTCCAGCTGGGGCAGTCCTGCCAGCCAGGCTTCGATGATTTTGGGCTCCTCCTCTTGCAGGGCCCCCAGCAAGGCCGCGTCGCCGTCTGTCTTTTTCATGTTTTCCTTGTTGTGGTGCGAGCGCTTGTTGCTGGGATGTGGTGCACACCTGCCCGTCGCCCCTGATCGTATCCCCGGCATGCGCCAGGGTCGTTTCAAAGCAGCCATGCGGAACAGAATTCGATTCGGGCCTACGCGTCAAGCGCTCGCGGGCCTACATCTTGGGAGCTTGCACCCCCTTCGCGTTGCTCGAACGCGCACATGGACCGCTGTGGCATGCCAGGCCCTCTTCTCCCGCAATCCTGGGCAACTGCCGCGCCGAACGCCGACGTCTGAGGGGCCTCGGACACGGACACAGGCAGGCGTTGGGCTAAACGTCAGCCTTTCCCTCGGGGTCTGCCAGCGCGCCATCGAATCGAACATGGGCCCGCCAGGGGGCCAACGCCGCTGCGGGCGCCAGCTTGGCCGGTCTTCGCCGGGCGGCCGGGCGCCCTATGGGGTGCGGTCGAAGCTGACAGAACACCGTTCGATCTTTTCAGCTGGCGGTGGGACCGCTTGCCCGGACGCCTTCGCCCGTCGTGCCTCGACTCACCGTCCCTGGTCCAGTCGACTTGCGCCACGTTCGGTGAGGTGAAACTCCCCATTCGCATCGCTTGACACCAGTCCGTTCGATCTGAGTCGGACAGACATGCGCATCGGCTTCAAACCGGGCTCCAGGCTCGGTGCCAAGCTCGCATGGCCTGCCAAGCGGGCGAGTTGCGCCCACTGAGCGTCATTCAGGCGAATCTTGTAGATCAATTGAACGCCTGCCCTTTAGCGTCTTGGCTGTGGCGGCCAAAACATTCACGGCTCCATGTCGAGAGCCGGAACAAGTCCCCAAAACCTGTCCATCGCGACTTCGGAGGGCACGACAGCGAACGATCGCAGCATGTCGGCGTCATCGGTTTGAGCAAAGCCCATGCTGAAACGACGAAAGTGCCGTTGGGCGCTCGGCCCCCCGTGGACGAAGTGGACTTGGTCATGGCGAGGGTCGACCTGGATGCGCTCAAAGAGCGCAACGACCTGGTCCGAACGGCCTTCCAGGAACTGGCAGAAGCGCTCGCCGTCGAAGATGAGCAGACCGGTGATACCGGATACCAGGTTCTTCAGGCGCACCTCCTTGGCGAGCTCACCCACGCCCCCGAACGCCATGGCGCGCGCGGCCACGCTCACGTACATGAGATCGCAGAGGTCAACTTCCATCACAGCCCCCATCCAAGGGGCGGACTGACCTCTCGTCCCAGGTCGGGATTGCAGCCGGCAGCTCAGGAAGTGTGCGCGCATTTGAAGCGCAGATTCGACATTTTTTGACAAAGGCCTTCGCCGAACGCGAACCAGTCTTCTTGCTGATGAAACGAACGAGCATCCGTGATCACGGGCTTTCACGACGCGGGAGCATGTCGCGTCCCGCATCGCGCGGCAGGGCCTGGACGCTAATGAAGCCGTCGCAGCTGCGCCGCGCGCAGGCGATGCTGCGATGTCATCCCCATCCTGTCAGCGCGAGGTGATGAACCACTACCCAGCGCAAGTTGTGTTGGGCTGAACGTGAGCAACTTGTCTCTTCGATCGAGCGCACAGCCTGCCATGGCGGCGATGGCGCCGCCAAGAAGAGACCCTGCCTATGATGACTGGAACCGCCGTGATCACGAATCCTCCCTCCCCCGCGCCGAGCCCCGCCCCGGATCGCGAGCTTGTCTATCTCAACGAAGTCCAGGAAGTCGACTATTGGCGAAAGGTACTGGGCGCCACGCCTGAGCAGTTACGCGACGCGGTGGGCGCCGTGGGGCGGTCCCCTGAGAAGGTACGGGAGTATCTGAAGAAGTGAAAGCCGCTCTGCCGCGGCACTTCGACCCGCTTCCGGCCCCTGCCGATGCTGATACCGATACCGCATCCAAGCCGCGATCCATGCTCGACCCTTCAAGCCGAGCTCCGCAGCGCTACAAGAAAGATTGGCTGAAAAACATCGTGCGGCCCAAGCCGACCGCCGAAGCGGTACGGCTCGACAAGGCGAATCGCCTCAATGCCCTCCCGCGGGCGTCGCGCAAGCCTGGCGCTTGAAAGGCGTCCGCTCCCGCGGTGAACGTTGGTTTTCGGCTGCTTCGATCAAGTCCTGATCGATCGACGCCAGGCCCGGGACGGGTCACCTTGCGCAGGCGCTCTGCTCCTCCTCTTCTCCTCAGTAGCCCTTTCGCAGCGCCCCTCTTCGAGGCCACTCTGGATCAGCCATGAGGCGTCTTACCAGGGGCGCGATCTCCGAAGTGCGGACCGAAAAGTTCGGGTGGTCGCCCTTCAGAGCGCTTCGTGGCATCTGCGGTTCGACCGCGTCCTCGGGCAGCTGGACAATTCCAATGCCACCACACGAGGTGATGTCGCGCATGCCTTGCGCGCCGTCCTTGGTGTTGCCGCTCAGCACAATGCCGATGACACGAGCGCCGAAAACGGCGGCAGCAGCGGCGAAGAGTCGATCGACCGAGGGACGGTGAGAGTCGAACGCGTTGCCGGCATCAATGAGCACCCGGCAGCCCGCTCCTCGGAATTTCGTCGATCGCACTCGAGCAAAAAAGGATCGCTGAGTTGATTTCAAGTAAATGCCTCTCGGGGCGAAACTATGAGCAGCCCGAAGTTCGCTACGCGGAAGCCGCCAACGCGGATCCGCTGCCGCAATTCTTGTCCGTCGCGCAAGCAAGGCAGCTCATCGCATTCCTGTCGGTCGCCCGCCCACGCCCCGGGATCTCTGCATCCAGGCGAGACGCACATGCCACGTTCACCTGGCAAGAACTGCGCAATCGCGTTGCCGTGACACTTCAACTTGGCGGCGGGCTGACCCCCGGGGATGTGCGTGTGTTGACCCTGGATTCGCCAACTGCGAGGAACGGACAGATGCGCGAGCGGCCGTGGAAAATCACAATTCCGGGCAATGGCAATGCGCGGGCGCGAGAAGCTCCAATCTCGCCGTGGGCAGGTGAGTTGCTGCAACACTAGTTGAAAGTCCGAAGGGAGTCGGGCATTCAAGGTCACTTCCTGTTTCCCCCAGGTGTTCGGGCAAGCAGTGGGGCAAGGAATCCCAAAGGTCTCATCCGCCGCTGCAAAGGTGCCGACGAAATCCAAGCGCGCGCCGTCCAAGGTCAGCTATACCGACGACGCAGGCAATTCGTGGACCGGACGCGGTCCACGTCCGCGGTGGTTGAAGGCAGCGCTTGAAAATGGAAAGTGACTCGAAGATTTCGCTAAAAGGCGTTTCGCGGCCCTATGGCGTGATCCGACCAGCCATATCAAACTTCAGCAGAACGCCGGATTGAGCAAGTCCACCCCGGCACCCTTGCATTTGATCCAGGGGCCTGGCGGATGGTCCTGTCCGTTCCACTTGCGCAAGGCAACACGCGCATCGATTGCGTGCTCATAGCAGTACCGCAGAAGATATCCGGTTTCGTCCAGACCCACCGCGATGGCCGTGGTGTAGTTGAATTGCTTGAGCGCGCAGACCCGCGAGGCCAGCCGGCGAATTTCCGTGTAGCCGTTGGCAGTGAGAATCGTATCCAACCGGGCGGAAGGACCGTCGAGCGGCTGCACTTGATCCAGGCGCTTGCTGCCATTGGGCGGATTGATCATCAACGTCATGCTTGGCATTGTGCTTCAAGGCATTCGCCTGCCTTGGGCCGCATGTTGCGCATTCAGGGCTCCTCCGTGGCCCAGCAGATCAGTCGCAGATCGGCAAGATTCAACAAGCGTCGACGACCATCGCCAAAGCGAACCTCGGCCAGATCGTTTTCATGGGCTTTCACGCGCAAAGCTCCACGCTCACCGCCATGTTCGACGATCAGCACGGTCCGCCCGCCACTGCCGTGGGCGGACATGTGCGACGAAGTGAGGCGACCTGAACCGTCATTGAGTTCATCTGCGCCGAGCCCATGGCGCGACGCAGGAAGGCCAGGTGTTTGAGGCGCTTGCGGCGCTTGAGGCGCTTGCGGCGCTTGCGGCGCTTGCGGCGCTTGCGGCGCTTGCGGCGGGCATTCGACCCGCATCGGCTGCTTCCCGAGCAAGGCGTCCAGATGGGCTCGCGTGACCACTTCGGAACTTCGAAGCAATTGATGTGTCTCCGTCGGCTTGGCCTTCATCGCAGCGCAGAGCTGAGACAAGCCGCGCGTCAGCCTTGACGCGACCGTAAACGACCGTCGCGCGTACCTTCGGCTGCGTGCTCAGCTTACTGCACGAAGAAGACGATGCCCAGGACCAGCACGACCGACAAAGCCGCCGAGAAGATTGCCTTTTGCCAGAGCGAGACTTCGTGCTCGTCCATTTCTCGATGCATCAGGCGTTGCGTCATCCGGGCATATTCGCCGGCATCTTGGGTGCGACCGTCGATGATCGCCTGTGCCTCGAGCGCCTTCAAACCGGCCATCGATGGCCCCGGGTCCCCGGCGCGCGTGGGGACCGCCACTTTCTGTAGGTCGAGGGGCTTCATCCCCCGATTGTTCTGGCCGCAACCTGACCGCAAGGCCACAGGGCCATCAGGACAAGCTGCGAAATACAGGACCGGATGTGACTTCCCCAACGAAAAGGACAGTCTCCTGATCGGAATTTCTCTTCTCATCGCCGCCTACGCGTCGGGCAAAGTGATCGACTTGTCCATCGAACGCTTCCGACGCACGACGGGCAAGGAACCCAGCTTCGGCAACGGCGGCATGGCGCAGTTCAGCCACCCGGAGTTCGCCGGATCGGGGCAATGGATGCGTGGCGGCATGACGATGGTCTCGGCCATGTTCAACAACCGCCTCAAGGACCGCGTGAACGCGTTGTGCTGGGGCTGGCGATCCTCATCGCCAACCAACCAGAGCTGGTGCGCAGGGGCAGCTTCCAATCACAGAGCCAAGGCGCTGACGGCAATCGTCGGGCCGACACAGAATTCGACGCACCGACTTGGTCTACCGGCAGTTTTCGGTGCGTCCAGCCTGTTTGTCGCGCCGCCACCCGGGGCATCCGACGAGTGGTGGCCCACCGGTCTGGGCTTTCGATCCGACCCGGGGCACAAGATGGCGTGCGCTACGCCTAATTTGCGCACGCGCGGCGACTGGCGATCGAGCTCAATGGCCAAGTCACTGTCTATGACACGCGTGACCACGCGATTGGCGGCGCTTCTCAGCAGCAGTCGTCCGGCGGCACGTTGAGCTTCACGAGCCAGCACGGCTTGATTGACCCAGTGAGTCTTCGGGTGGTTTCGGCGGCAGGGGAGGCGCTTGCAGATCTGCAATCTCCTTGGACAATGGACGCGGCCAGGACCGAGCGGCCACAGTCGCCGGCCTCTGACGTATTTGGCACCCTCGAGCGACTGGCATCCCGGAAAGAAAAAGGCTTTCTGACAGACGAAGAATTCGGCGTCAAGAGCGTCGAGCTGCTCAGTCGCCTTTAGCCGTCGCGACGCCGGTGAATTGGAAGGATGATCCCGTGCCATGGATGACAGGTCGGCGGGTGCGTTTTCTGACCTACCGTCGTCGTCACAGGGTTACACACGATCGAGTCTGTGGGGTTGCCGAGCTGCCATTACATAGCTGCCATAGCTGCCATAGCAGGCGTCACTTCGAGCCCGAGCAGCGCCAGATCGGCACGAGTAGCGTCGGATAGATGTGGCTGTTGCGCGCATAGCGCGTCTCTTTTGGCGGGCAGACGCTCCCTTTTGACGTTGCAGCACGAATGTCGGCGTCAGAGAGGCTGTGGCGGCACATTTCGCGTTGCAATTGGTTTGAGCCACTCCTCCGCCGCCTCGACAGGGTCCATCTCACGCAACCGCGCGTCACGCCACAAATCGGCCGCAACTTGGTCGAGTTCGTCCGGATGCACGTTGCGCCAATGACGCAGCAAGCGGTGCGCGAAAGCGGCGATCCAAACGTCTTGTTCCATGGTGCGAGAATAGCAAAGAGCTGTATATCCATCCAGCAATATGTTCGTTGTCGGCAACTGCCTGCTGTGTCGAAAATGTGCTTGCGACAATGTCGACGCCGCCCAGTTACGCAGCCATACCAACCCGGACTCTGGCATAGCGGTCCCACTGCTGCACGTTAGGCCACTGATCGGTAGCCTGCGACCCCAACCGCCAGCCGATCGAGACGCAGTTCGATCAGCTGCTGAACGTCCATCATTGGGTCCGCCGCCCGTCCAACGCGTGACAACGGCTAGCAACGCCAGACATTTGGCGTTCGCCAGTTCGCCAGTGCGCCCAAGGCGCCGGGCTCTCCCTCAACGGCGACGTTTTTGTTTCGGAGCGGTCCGAGCCGCGGCGCCGCTTCAGAAATCGACAATCTGGCGGGTCACGTCGGCTTGCGCCGCCCCGACTTGCCGTCTCGCCGAACTCGCAGCATGTCCGCGGGCCGCCCCCGCGGCCATGTTGGCGGCGCTGAACCACATGCTCATCAGCGGGATCTTCTTCGTCCAGGGGTTGCTCATCAAAGGCCTTTCAAATTCGACCGGCGGCGAACAAGTTATCCTCGTGCTGCTGATGGGCAGCGTTGGAGCAAACCTGCCTGAATATGAGTGGCCGATATCCTACGTCGTTGAGTGAAGCGAAGTCGGGCCAAAGCCGGGCATGGCCGCCGGTCATGCGGCTACGGTTTTAAGGTCCCGCGCCGCGCACAGTGGTTGTGCATCGAAGCGCCGATGCGCTGCGCCTCGCGGTCGCGTTCCTTGGCCCTGGACTCGGCAGGCGACGCCTCGGTTCGGGCAGGACCGCCAAGCAGCACGCACCACCAGGTCTGCGGGTAGCTGGGGCCGCTGCCCTTGCTGCCACGCGGCGCATAGAGCTCGACCCCGGCCAGCAGCACGCCGCGATCGTTGAGCGCGAGCATCCTTACTTTGTCGAGCACGGGGAGCGCATAGCGCTCACCATCGGATTTCAGCAGCACGGCGATGCGCTTCATGCCCTTGCGCTGCACCCGAAGCTCGCCGCGCACGGGGTCGGCCTCGATCGCTTCGCGATCCAGCAGTGCACCCTCGCGACGGCAGCAGTAGACGATGGCTTGCATGACTGTACAAATTCACAGTATCACCCATGGCAGTCGACAAGGAAAAGGGGTTGCGTCAGGCAACCAGGAGGTGAATGGCCCGCACCAGCCCCGAGGTGCAAATGGCGAGCAGAACGGCCTTGGCCGCCTTGGATGCCTGTTCGGGCTCCCCGGGGGGTTCGCCATGAGGTGCATCATGCGGGTGTATTCGCCTGCGTCCTTCGCGCGCCCTTCGCGAAGCGCTTCACCGTGAAGCGCGCACAGTTGCGCGACGGCCGATTCTGCACTGGGCCGCAAAGAGGCGCCTCGGCTCTGAGCGTGTGGCACTTGCATGACAACGAATTTCCACAGCGCCCGCAACAAGCCCGAACGGCTTCCCGCCGACGTTATCGCGCGGCCCCGCAGATCAGGTGCTGACGGCGCCTCGCTGTAGAGCCTGGCGGTGCGCCCATCCCTGGTGGTGCGCCCGTCAATTGGTCGTCACGCGTGCCCTCATGTCCGCATGCCCTCATGCCCTCATGTTCGCGTGCCTTCATGTCCTGGTTCCCTCATGTCTTGAGATCCTCAGGTCGATCCGGGCTTCGGACTGCGTTTGCGTTTTTGCTGTGACGCGTTGCGTTTATCGATGGCCTTGGCTGCGGGCGTCGGCTCTGCGCCCGACTTGCCCGTCTGCCGGCGCCGGGCAAATGATGGCGAGACCTTCCTGGCGGGCTTGGGCGCTGCTGGCTGAGGCGCTGCAGCGGCCGCAAAGACTCGCGCAGTGGCGCCCTCGGCGTCTTCGTGCAGTGGATCGCCCAGTCCCATTGTGGCATCGGTCATTCTTCAACTGCTCCCGTAGTTTGCGCAGGATAGTCGGCAGCGCAGACCCAACGACGGGTCATGAGAATTCGCCATCTGCTGACAGCAGGTTGCCTACAAGACGACCATCATTGGCACGGGACCATCTTGGAGAAGCCCTGTGAATCTCGATCCTCTGGGGCCGCCGGCCAACGAAGCAGATCGCGCACCTTCGGATTGGACACTAGACGTCCAGCGCGACGGGGTGATGTGTCGCGGGGTTGTCAAACGAAGGCATACCGAGCTGTGTCGGATTGCCGTGGCCTCCGAAGGGTTGGATGAGCGCATGGCGCGCACCGCGCTTGCAATCAAGGCGCGTGCCTGGATTGCAGATTATTTGTCAAGGCCGCAACCGCGGCAGGAAGCCATGCGCGATCAAGCGTAGCGCGCGCAGCCTCTCGCCGGCGCTCGCCCCCCTCCGGTGCGATCAGCCTCGACCCTGCCGTTCGGGACAGTCCTGTTTTTGCAGAGCCCCCAAACGCTCGCCGGACATTCCTCCTGGACGTGGCACGCATCGCGCGCGGGGGCCTGCAGCTCAAGTTGGAGCCACTGGACCTGCGCAGCGCGCTGGACGACGCGCTCGAGCAATCGCGCCCGCTCATGGATGCCAAGCGCCAGACGGTCGGCCTGCAGGTGCCGCCCGAGGCGGCTTGTCAAGTCGCTGGCGACCGCCACAGGCTCGTCCGGGTCTTCTCCAATCTGCTGACCAACGCCTCGAAGTACTCCGACGAGGCAGGCCACATCGACGTTGTCTCGACCGTCATCGGCGAGCGCATCCGCGTCGAGATCGCAGACAACGGCATCGGCCTGGACCCGGAGATGGCCACGCGCGTCTTCGAGCTCTTCTCGCAGGTTCAAGCCGGGCACGCACGCTCGCGAGGCGGTCTGGGTCTGGGTCTTTCGATCGTCAAGTCGCTTGTCGAGCAGCACGGCGGCAGCATCTGCGTGAGCAGCCCGGGGCTGGGCCATGGCAGCACGTTCCAGGTCGAGCTGCCGTGCTGGTCGCCCGCCGCCACCCCTCATGGGTCGACGGTCGGCGAGTTCCTTTAGCGCCTGAAGCGGCGCGCCGCAAGCGCAGGTCGCGTCCCTGGCCGACGCGGCACGGCGGCGGCCACGACCGAACCAGGCACGCTGGGCATCGAAAAGCGAATCGTCCGCAGGCGCCCTCTCGGAGCGCAAGGCGAGTGATCGTTCCCGCTGTCCGATCTTTCATCCGGAGGGCCAGTGGAGGAGGACCCTGGGGCAAGAGTTTGCGCGGGGTCGGAACAGGCCCGCATCCTTGGCAATCAAAAGGCAAAGGTCGCCGCGTTGGGCGATGGCCGACTGGGCGTCATCTTCAAGCCGTGCTGCAGGTCCTTCGTTCTTCTCTGCCATCCAGCCAAGTGGCGAAGACATCCTACGTGTGCATCCAGAACGGGTCGTCAGAGTGGCCCGTCGCTGAATTTCTCATGCACACCCAGGAACCCCCCATGCCCAAGAAGACACCTGCCCCAGCCGCCCCACTATCACCTGCCGCCCCGTCCGCTGCGCAACTCGACGCGGCGCATGCTGCCGCTCGCAACACCGACAGTGGCCCGGCCTCCCCGGCACCGGCCGCGGCGGGTCGGGGGGACCCGCCGACCCAGAAGGCCATCGATACGCAAGCGCTGGCTGCGGGCATGCCCAGCAACGCCACCAAGCCCATGGAGTACGGCGCGGACAATGCCAGCCGTACGCCGATCGGGGGTACCGTCACGCCGCCGTCGCGACTGCCGGGCGCCAGCACCTTGTCCGAAGACAATTTTTCGAGCAAGACCGGAACATTGGCCAGCGAGGGAGTCAATGCAACCATCGACTCGTTGGACCGGGTGCGGGTCGATTCGAGCGGCCAGGTCCTCACTACCAACCAGGGGGTGGCCGTTGCCGACAACCAGAATTCGTTGAAGGCCGGCGCGCGAGGCCCGGCATTGCTGGAAGACTTCATCCTGCGCGAGAAGATCACGCACTTCGACCATGAGCGCATCCCCGAGCGCATCGTGCATGCGCGGGGGTCGGGTGCCCACGGCTTCTTTGAATGCTACGAGCCGTTGCTTGACGTGACCAAGGCGGCGCCCTTCAAGGAAGCGGGCAAGGTCACGCCAGTGTTTGTGCGCTTTTCGACCGTGGCCGGCGAACGCGGCTCCAAGGACACCGCGCGCGATGTCCGGGGCTTCGCTGTCAAGTTCTACACGGACGAGGGCAACTGGGACCTGGTCGGCAACAACATGCCGGTCTTCTTCATCCAGGACGCGATCAAGTTCCCGGACCTGATCCATGCCGTGAAGCCCGAGCCGCATCACCAGATGCCGCAGGCCGCGAGCGCGCACGACACCTTCTGGGACTTCGTGTCGTTGATGCCCGAATCCACGCACATGTTGATGTGGCAGATGTCGGACCGGGCGATTCCGCGCAGCTATCGGATGATGCAGGGCTTTGGCGTGCACACCTTCCGCATGGTCAACGAGGCGGGCGAGTCGGTGCTGGTGAAATTTCATTGGCAACCGAAGCTGGGCACCCACTCGCTGGTCTGGGAAGAAGCCGTGAAGATCTCCGGTGCGGACCCGGACTTTCACCGGCGCGACCTTTGGGAAGCGATCGAGGCCGGCGAGTACCCGGAGTGGGAACTGGGCCTGCAGATCTTCACGGAAGAGCAGGCGGAACAGTTCAGCTTTGACATCCTCGACGCGACCAAGCTGGTGCCTGAGGAGTTGGTGCCCGTTCGCGTGGTTGGTCGCATGGTGCTCAACCGGAACCCGGACAATTTTTTTGCCGAGACCGAGCAGGTCGCCTTTTGCACTGCGCACATCGTGCCGGGCCTCGACTTCACCAACGATCCATTGCTGGCCGGGCGCATCCATTCCTACGTCGACACCCAGATCAGCCGCCTGGGGGGACCGAATTTTCATGAGCTCCCGATCAACGCGCCGGTCGCGCAGGTGCACAACAACCAGCGCGATGGCATGCACCGCCAGGCGATTCCGCGCGGGCGCGTGGCTTATGAGCCGAACTCCCTGGCCGGCGGCTCGCCGTTCCAGGCAGGCGCGGCGCAGGGCTTCACGAGCGTAGCCCGCCGACTCGATGCCAAGGACAGCGCCGACAAGGTTCGCGTCAAGCCCGAGAAATTCGCCGACCATTACACGCAGGCGCGTCTTTTCTTCGAGAGCCAGACGGACGACGAGAGGGCCCACATTGCCAAGGCGTTCCGCTTCGAGCTGTCCAAAGTGACCGTGCCGGCGATTCGCGAGCGGGTCGTGGCCACGCTGCTGAACGCCGCGCCGGCGCTTGCGGCCCAGCTGGCGCAGGACCTCGGCATGGCCATGCCGGCCCCGCTGCCCAAGGCCCTGGAGAATCCCGCATCGCCCGAAGTGGAAACCTCGCCCGCCTTGTCGCTTCTGGCGCGTCCGGGCGACGGCGGCATCCGCACGCGCAAGGTGGCGGTGCTGATCGCGAACGGTGTCGAGGGCGCGTCGCTCGGCAAGCTTGTGACCGCGCTGGTGGCCGAAGGCGCCGTGCCGCGGCTGGTTGCAGCGCGGCTTGGAACTTACACGGGCGTGAGCGGAGAAACATTCGCCGCCGACGCCACGCTGGAAAACACGCCGGGCTTCCTCTTCGACGCCCTGGTGCTTCCGGATGGCGCTGCGGCCGTGGAGGCACTGGACGGTGACGCGCACACGCTGGAATTCCTGCGCGACCAGTATTGGCACTGCAAGCCGATCCTGGCGTTCGGCGCTTCCGACGCGCTGCTGGCCGAGGCGCAGATCCCGCTGGCCCTGGCGGGCGACGTGCCGGACCCGGCACTGATCCTGGCAGATGCTGCGGCGGCGGACGAGGCGATCGCCGCCTTCGTGCAAGCGCTGGGCAAGCCGAGGGATTTCGCTCGCGAGGCCAACCCGCCGTTGCCCATGGCCGCGGCTGCGTGATCGGGCGGCCATGACCGAGGAATTCGACTTCGATTACCGAGGCTGCAATTTCGCGTGCAAGGTGGAAAAGACCGACCACGGGCTTTATCAGGCTCATGTGCTCTTTCGACATGGCCTGACCGGGATGCAGCAGACGGCTCTGCCGATCGACGGGGATCCGTATGCCAGCGCACCGGAGGCACGCAGGCACGCGGCCCAACAAGCCATGCGGTGGGTGCATGACCGCACGGGCGATGGGCAAGGGCAGTTCTAGGACTTGCCAATCCCCGCGCGGCCCACCGGCATCCGGATGCAGGAGGTCTCATGACGTACCCCCTCGACACGCACGCGCAGGGTGAGGGGCGTGTCTCGCTCGTCGCCAGATCGGACGTTCGCGCTTGGAGGGCCCGGCTGGACTGCACGGAGGCGCAGTTGCGGCTCGCTGTCCGTACGGTGGGGCACCGCGAAGTCGACGTGCGGGCCCTCTTGTTGCAGCCTGCGGACGCGATCCCCAAGCCCGAGCGCCTGGACACCTCCAACGGCATGCCGCGCCGGCTCAAGCGCAACATGGACGTGCCGGTGCGCCCCCAGCCGACCGCCAAGGCAAGCGCGCTCGAGAGCGCCAATCGCCGCAGATCCAGGCTGCGTCTTGCGCAGTCGCCGCTCGGAGCGGCGGTCGGGGCAGATCAGGTCGCGCGGCCACCGCCGCAGGTCGGCCCAGCGATTTCGACACCAGACACGGATGCGTCATGCGCGACGCGAAATACGGACCAGTGACGAAACTCACGCCTGAGCCCAAGCCCTTGTGACGGCAGACGCTGCACCCCAGACTGAGGCAGGCGCGGCGTTCATGGGGGGTCCGTCGCGCTGGGGGTGTCCGAACTTCGCCTATCGACAGGCCCATTCAAGACGCTTTGACGTGGCAGGTCGCTCGAGCGCTTGACGAGGTCACTCGGATCTCGCGAGCGCCCGCCATGCGTCTGGCAGCCATCAGGCCGCCCGGGACAGCGGCCTCCACCGGCTGTTGCATCGACAGGCACGTCAGGACACCGCTCGCTCAAGCTCGAAGGCCAGGCCGGCGACCTCGACAAACCGACCGCAGATTGCTTTCTTGGCGTTGCAAGGCCGCCCGGCGCACAGCCGCAGGCGCCCACCGAGACCGTCAGCCCACCACGCGCTGCAGCGGCTCCTGCAGCAGCCACGACGGCGCTTGCGTGAGGATCTCTCGCACCTCGGTGCGTACCCCTCCGTTCGGGTTGCGGACCGTCACGCGTTCCTTCAGAGCGCCATCGCGGAACTCGGCGGCATCCACATCCAGGCTGTCGAGCATCGCCTGCCGGTCGTGGGGACCCGTGGTCGTCATCAGAATCATGGTGGTCCTCATGGTCCTCATTGCAGCGATGGTGCGAATGTACGGCCAGTGTCAGATGCCTGACAAGTAAAGGGGCTTGTACTTCACCATCAAGCGGGTCAGTTGGTGGCGAAACGGTGTCATCAAAGGCACGAAGAGGGCCAGCTTGTTTTCGATGGTCGGGTTCGGCACGTCCCGGTGGATGTTCAGAACGCCCGTCATGCCCGAGTCCTTGGCCGTCAGCGGCACGCACACGAAGCTGCGGATCGTCTGCTGAATGGCGTCCTGGCCGAAGTAGTCCAGCACCGCGGCCCTGGCGCCCGGATCGGTCTGCAGCCGCTCCAGGGTGGACGCCAAATAGTCGATGCTGGGTACTGCGGTGTGAACCATGTTGATGCAGGCATCGGTCGCGCCAGGAAAGGCCGTACGGCTGTCGTGGGCCGCCTTGGCGAGCTGGGGTGGCGTGTCGATCCGCAGCGCGAACCGCTCCAGGCGGGGGTCTGTGCTGGCCGCGCCGCTGGCGACCGACATGGCCGGCACGATGTCCAAAATGCCCGCAGCCCGATCCGGGGTGAGTCCCGGACCGGCAAAGCGCACGCGCGCCGCGACTTCGTCCTTGCGCGGGCTGGCTTGCAGCTCGTCGCGGGATAGGTACAGCATGACATTCAAGCCGTAGCGGATCGTCGAGCCCTCTAGATGTTCCCCATCGAAGGTGCGGACGAAGCGCTCCATGACGCCGAGCATCTTGCGCACCAGCGTTTCGAGCTCGGCGCGCGCATCGGGTTGAGACGCATCGACGGAGGCGGCGAGCACGAAGTAGCCCTCGCACACCTCATAGGCGTCCTTGCAGGCCTCCAGCACGCCGCGCGGCGGCAAGGAATGCAGTTGCGTGACTGCCTCGGTGAGCTTGTTCGACTGCGCATGCATGTTGTCCAGGATCCCCTTGACCTCGCCGGTGGTGCGCGCGCTGTCCCGGTTTCTGGCCCAGTTGCTGCCCCACACCACGGCGCTCAGCAGGCAGATCAGGAGCCAAAACGTCGTCGCGTGCCCATCAAAGCGCATGTCGGGTTGCCACACACCCTTGAAGAGCGACGCCAGGACATCGTCCTTCCAGGAGGTCAGCGTGAAGCCCACCAGCAGGGACAGCAACGGCACGAGCACATTTGCGCCCGAGGAGGAGAAGAAGCGGTTGAGCCAGGACTTCGGCGGGCTCGCCGCGAGGGCTGCCGAAGGAGCCATCGATTCGGGCGATCCGGCGGGAGGGCTCGCGGGTGTCTTTGCCATGGAAAGCGGCACCGGCATCAAGCGCGAACGAGAGCGCCACAGCGCGCGCGAGGCTCGCCAAGGCGTCCTGCGCGGTGCCAGCCGGCGGCACGCAGGCGCCACGCGCGGGGTGCGGCCAACGCCACGCGAACCGCCTGTGCAAAAGCGACAGCGGCTGCGACTGCGACCACCGCCACGACCACGACCACGACTATGGCGTCAGCGTCAGCGTCAGCGTCAGCGTCAGCGGCAGCGGCAGCGGCAGCGGCAGCGGCAGCGGCAGCGACAACGTTCACGCTCACGCTCACGCTCCGCCCGCCGCGCTGGCCGCGACGTCGAGCAGTTCCCTGTCGCTCGGCTTGTTCCATTGCGCACCGTAGGCACCTGCGGCGTAGTAACTCACCATCTCGTGGCGCACCATGGGGTGGGTCCATCCCTTGCCGACCAGGCGCTGGATCAACGCCGGGTGCGCCTGGCGCTCGACCAGGTGGGCCTGCAAACCCTCAACGAGTTCGGCCTGCCGCTGCGCAGGCAGCGCCGCGAGTTCTGCGGCGAGCGCCTCCACGCGCTGCACCAGCCACTTCTTTTCCCACTGGGCCAGGCGTTCGCTGGAAGGGACCGGTGCGCCCTCCCCGGCTGCGGCGCCCTCGCCGCGTTGCGCGCTCAGACTTGCTGTCTGCGCGGCAGTCTGAGCAGCCGCGTGCCCGGGCAACACGCTCTTGAGATAACGAAGAGGATCGCGCAGCGGCTCCGGAAAGGCGCTGGCGGCACGCTGCTCCACCGCGGTCATGGCCGTGGCCACCGCGGCATCGCCGTATTCCTCGATCAGGCGTTCGATGCGCACGTGGTCGATGCCCAGGCGCTCCGCGGCGGCGAGCACCGCGACATTCACCGGCTCGCTGCTCGCGCGCGCCTGCAGCGCCAAGGCGCGCTGCGGCTTCTTGCGCACCGTGAATTGCAGGTCCGAGACGAAGCGCCCGGTTTTGAACTCCAGCATCTCGACCTCGATGTCGGCCACCGCGTTGATCTCCGCGAGCGCAGGGCGCAGCGTGTCGCGCTTGAAGATGCGGTATTCGAGGCGCTGCAGCCGCTCGTCGTCGGGGCGGCCGAGCAAGACGGGGCGCCACCAGGTCCAGGCCTTGCGTGCCGTCTGCCCGACGCCCAGGTAACGCGAACAGATCTCGTAGAGCGCGATCGAGGGGTGCGAGCCGAGCTGCGAGATGATCTCCAGGGAGAGCTTGGCGAAGATCTCCGGATCGAGCAGCTCGTTGCGCATGTTCACGGCATACGACCATTCGACCCAGACCTGCCCGCGCTCCTTGGAAAGCCGCGCGTGCGAGAGCATCCCGCAGGCATCCCAGGTCTGCCACTCGCCGGCGGTGGGCGACTGCCACTCCACCAACGTGGTGATCATCGAGCGCAGGTGCGTCTTGATGATCTTGAGGTCCCCGCTGTTGTAGTCCAGTCCTTTGACGATGTCGCTGAGCGCGGCACGAAAGGTTTCTCGTTCCAGACCCTGGTCCTGGGCCAGGTGCAGCAGCACGTTCCAGGTCCGGCGACCGAGCGCCGTGATCTTGCTGCTCTGCGGCACCAGCGCCAGCGAGAAGACAGGCTTGCGCAACGGCTGCGCGCCGCGCAGGGACAGGTCACGGGGAGTCGCCATCCCGCGAATGTAACGCAGTCGCCCTTCAGGTGAAATGCACTTTCACCTGACGCGGCGCGGGATTCCACGGGAGGTCCCGACAGGCTACTCAAAGTACAGGCCGCCGAGACCGCTGCGGTGTACACCTTGTCTACCGAAAAAGCTCCACTTTGGATGTCCTCAGCGCTTCGCATGCCGCCACGCGCTTTCCTGTAAAAGCTCCACGGATGGCGTCCAAACCCGCCCCGCGGCCCATTCCAGACCACTCGACGTAGCGATCTAAGTAGCCACGGGCCGCTCCCGTATCCACTCCGGGCCGGACCTGTGCGAGCGCCGGATCGCCCCGTATCCACTCGAAAGCGCCCCGCAAAAGCTCCATACGACCCTGCAAAGACTCCAGAAATCGTGCTAAGCCATTGATTTCAAACGGGAAAATATGACGTAAAGAGATAAAGGGTTTGAAGGGTTTTGATTTCTAAAAAACCCCCCGCCGGTGCGGGTGGAGCTTTTACAGGATTTCTCACGCGAGTTTGGACGAGATCTCGCACGTTTGCTGAATTCACGTCCAACCCGCACAATCAAGCCCTCAGTCACGCACACGCTCAATGATGGAAATTCGTCCCCAGATCACGCTCGCCGGTGTCCACCAGCAGGCCGAGGAAGCGGCGGCCATGCTCGCGAGCATCCGCACCGCGATGCTCGCCCCCATGGTGCGCAAGGCAGCCCCCTCCTTCAGCGCCGACCAGGTCGCCACCCTGTGCGAGGCCACCTCTCGTGGCTCCTTCGCTCACCGGGTGGCCAGCCGCAAGGATATGCCCTCGGGCACGCTGGTGTCCAACGGGCGCAAGCGCGTCTTCAGCCTGGCGGAGACCCGGCAGTGGGTGCGCGACTACCGCAAGGACATGTTGCGTCCCGAGGGCGCCGAGGCGATCACCATCTCGATTGCCAACTTCAAAGGCGGCACCACCAAGACGACCACGGCCATGACCCTGGCGCAGGGTCTTACGTTGCTTGGCCACAAGGTGCTGGTGATTGATACCGATCCCCAGGCCTCGCTGACCACCCTCTTTGGCATCCTGCCCGATGTGGAGATCGGGGCGGCCGACACCATCATGTCGCTGGCCGACGGCTCGTCCACCAGTGTGCGGCCGATGATCCGCGAGACGTACTGGGATGGTCTGGATCTGGTGCCGGCTGCGAGTTCGCTCTTCGACGCCGAGTTCATGCTGCCTTCGCGCCAGGGCAAGGAGGGCCTCTCTGGCTTTGAGTTCTACAAGGTGTTGGATCTGGGGATCGACGATGTCCGGGCGGATTACGACGTGATCGTCATTGACAGTCCCCCTGCTCTGTCCTACCTGACCATCAATGCGCTGATGGCGGCCAACGGCATCATCATGCCGCTGCCTCCGGAGACCCTCGACTTCGCCTCCTCCACCCAGTTCTGGTCGCTCTTCTCGGACTTGACCGAGACGATGCTAGAGGAGCGAGGCCAGACCAAGAACTTTGATTTCATCAACGTGCTGCTGTCCCGTGTGCCGCCCAAGGCCGGACGCGGGGCCTCCACCACGGCCGATGCCGTGCGCGAGTGGATCGGCGCCACCTACAAGGAGAAGGTGCTGCCGCTCGAGATTCCGCGCACTTCCATCGCCTCGCAGAAATCCTCCGGCTTCGGAACGGTGTACGACAGCGAGGCGGGCGATGCGAAGGACAAGACGTACAAGCGCGCCCGCGACGCCTATGACCTCTTCGTGCAGCACATTGAGGTGTCCATCCGCAATGCGTGGGCGCGCCAATTGCCCGGCGCCCTGGGGGGGTTGCACCGTACAACCCCCCTGCCCCTGGAGGCCTGATCGTGCATGTTCATCAACAATCTTGGCGTCGGCGCTCGTCCGGCGCCGGCCGCACGGGGAATTCCATGAGGGGGGGGTGCACCGTGCAACCCCCCTCCTCTGGACCGCCGGCCTCCTATGTGCAGCTTGAACGCTTCGCGTCATGTCCCATTCCTTCCTCGGTGCGCAGCACTCGGAAAAAGTGGCCCATGCTTGAGGCGAGACCCAGCCTGATCCATTCCCTCAACAGCCAAAGCGCTGGGGGGTTGTACCGTGCAACCCCCTGGTCTGCCATCCCGCGCCGCCAAGCTGCCGCGCGCACCACGCCGCACGCCAGGTTGTCGGATTGGGAGCGGCGGGATGGTTTTTCAGTGCTGGCGTCAGACAGGGCGCGAAAGGTGACGAACACGACGGTGGTGAAGGCCTGCGACGCAGGCAACTCTGCGTTCCTGCCGGGCCCTCGACTGGATCCGCGCACGATCACTTCTGGGGGGTTGCACCGTACAACCCCCTGCACCGGCCTCGCGGCCGGACGCCGATACTCGCACCCAACGAACAGGAGAACTCGCTGAATGGCCAACAAGGATCTTGTCAAACGCGCCTTCAGCGTGACCGCCAATCTTCCAAGTCAGCAGCCTGTCCAGGCCGAGCCGACGGCAGCACCAACGGACACGGCAACCGAACTTACTCAGCCGCTCGTTCGGCGCATGCCAGCGGAGTCCTCGACG
The DNA here is from genome assembly GCF_009765735.1 of Xenophilus sp. L33. Taxonomy (GTDB): domain Bacteria; phylum Pseudomonadota; class Gammaproteobacteria; order Burkholderiales; family Burkholderiaceae_C; genus Variovorax. The sequence continues at coordinate 30,053 of NZ_LMUW01000072.1, read as the reverse complement.
GCTACGGCCACGGCCACGGTCGCGCCTCGGACCGGCCCGGGCTCGATGCTGGCCTTCATGACCGAGCAGTCCGAGGTGCACAAGGAAGTCGTCCAGCTGCGCGACCGCCTGGCTGACCTCGAGGGCGCTGTCGTGGCCAGGCCCCTGGATCCGCAGGCAATCCGGTCCTCGCGCTGGGCCAACCGGGACGCTGCACATTTCGCCAGCCCCGCGTTCGCGCGCCTGAGAGACGAAATCGCCGCGGCGGGCGGGAACGTCCAGCCCATCAAGGTGCGTCAGGTGTCGAGCGCGCCGGGGGAGGGCGACGCTCTAGACGCGCAATCAGGCAAAAGTAGCGCAGCGCGCTACGAAATCGTCTACGGCCACCGGCGGCATCGCGCCTGCCTCGAGCTGGGCCTGCCGGTCCTGGCGCTCATTCAGGCTGACATGAAGGACGCCGACCTCTTTGTCGAGATGGAGCGCGAGAACCGCGAGCGCGAGGACCTCTCGGCTTGGGAGCAGGGGGTCATGTATGTGCGCGCGCTGGAGCAGGGGCTTTTTCCTTCGGCCAAGCAATTGGCCACCGCCATCGACCGCGACACCGGCAACATCGGGCGGGCCATGGCGCTGGCCAAGCTTCCCGCCGAGGTGGTCCGGGCCTTCGGCTCGCCGCTGAACCTTCAGTTTCGCTGGGCGGCGCCGCTGCGCGACGCCCACCAGCGCGATCCCGAAGGACTGTTGGCGGCCGCCCGCGAGGTGGCCGCCCTGACGCCGAGCCTGAAGCCTGCCGCGGTCTTCCTGCGTTTGACGAGCACGCCCGCGCAGAATGCAGGATCGACGGGCGCCGGGTCGGTGGCGGCCCACACCAACGAGCCCGCTCAGGCCTGGAAGGACGCGCAGGGCAACGACCTGGCAACGCTGGCGGTGGATCGCAAGGGGAGGGTGACCGTCTCTTTTCATTACGCCATGGACGAGACGCGCCGCCGCCGACTGGTCAAGCTGCTCGATGCTTTCCTGGACAAGGCATAGTGGTTTCGGCACGGGCCCACTTGGACTGCTGCCCTGCTGGCGGTGATGCCGGCGGCTTGACGCTGGTGGAAGGCTCAAATGGTCAGCGGGTCAAACGCATCAATGCAGCCTCGACAAATGCCGTTTTCAGAAGTTATATTAAGGCGGTATGACAAGGTATTACCTCTGACGACCCGGAAGCCCACCGCCCGCCTGCACGCCGACGCGACCGGGGCCAGCACGCCGGCACTGCGTCCGGTCACGGTGAAGCTCGAGGCATCCGTAAAGGCCCGCTTGCAGCGTCTGGCCCAGGCACGGCAGCGCACGCCACACTGGCTGATGCACCAGGCCATCGTTCAGTTTGTCGGGCGCGAGGAAAAACGCGAAGAATTTCACCGGGACGCCTTAGCGGCGTGGGAGGAATTCCGGCTCACGGGCGCCCACGTGAGCGCGCACGAGGCGGACGCGTGGATGACGCAGCTGGAGGAGGGCCTCAGGGCCGAGCCGCCGGCCCCCCATCCGTGAGGCCGGAGCGGCACGCCCATGTGTGATCCAGGGGCCGATCTCCTGGCGCCTCCCTTGGCTCGTTCCATGGCTCGCCTTATGGGTACCGAGTCTTGTCCAACGGCTCATTCGTGCCGCGCCTGATCTGGGCGCCAGGCGCCCTGCGCGACATGCATCGCCTTGACCACCGCCTGGCCGAACAAAATCCCGCGGCGGCGCAGCGCGCCATGGCCGCGATCCGCGAAGGGATGCGCGGGGTGGCGCGCCAGCCCGGCATCGGCCGACCGGTGGCCGACCTGCCGCCGGCCTACCGCGAGTGGCGGAGCGCTTTCGCGGGCGGCGTGGTGGCCCGCTATCGCTGGGACGGTCAAACTGCGGTGGTGCTGGCGGTGCGGCACTCGCGCGAGGCCGGCGATGGCGACGACGGGCTCGACGCAGCCGACAGCTAGCGGAAACATAGGGCACGCCTGTGGCCCCGTGAGGGGGAGGGCAGGGCGTTCCATCTGCGCAAAGCCGCGAGACCCAACGAAATCCACGAAAACTACGAAAACTCGAAGACTGAGTGCGCATCAGCAGCTTAACGCGGACAGCTGAAGCACGAGGTCCACTGGGCTCAGCGTGAGGCAATGCACCTGAAAATGCACCTAAGTCATTGACAGGCTTGGATTTTTATCGGCGTGAACTCGACAGAGCAGTTTTGCGCGTGAAAAATGATGCGGATGATAAGTCGAGCTATCATTTGCTCAGCTTTCTTCGTTCTTTACGCTCGCTCTTCACCTCCAATGACCTCTCGGCGATTCCCAACGGGTCTCACGTACTGGGTTGGAATCCGGCCGGGGGGCGGGAAGAGCTGCGGGAAGGGTGGCGGGGGAGGAAAGGACAAGGGCCGTTCAAGGGGTGCGCGAGCGGGTGGTGGTGGGCTTCGCCGCGCAACGCGGGCCATTGGGGACGCGCGGCTGCCGGCCTGGTTCTGGAGAAATCCACTTGCCTTGGTGCTTGCCTGCTTGGAGCTGTCGCACAAATTTGCCGCCCGTATTGCTGCCCTTTATCGCCGCCGCGTATCGCCGCCCCATTTGCCGCACGCCTGCCGCACGCCTGCCGCCCCGTTCTTCCCCCTTTGCGTGGGCCCCATCGTGGGGCCGCCCTGGCCGTGCCCCGGGGGAGGGCGGACCTGGGACCGACGCCGGAGGCCCGCGGCCCCGCCGATCAACGACCGCGTGGCGGTGGCCCACGCCCTTTGGATGGCCATACCTGCGGACGCTGTGAGGCGCATTGAAAAATGAAAAACAAAGGCAAAAGCGGGTTGGAGCGAGGGCATTTTGCGTTCATGCGGGCACTCCTGCAGGGACTCGACGAGCGCGAGAGCTGGCAGCGCTACTTGGGCACGCCCGGCGAAACGGCGGACCTGCGCACCGTGCGCCACACGATCGCCTGGATCCGCGATGAGTTCTCAGCCGCCGCCCGGCGCGAGCAAAGACCGGGGACCGCGCGCCTGGTGCGCCTGGATCCGCAGCGCTTTTCCGCGCCTGTCGCGCTGCCGACTCTGGCCGAGTTCGCGGCGCTGCGAGGGCTGGAGGAGTTCTCGGAAGGCGAGCAGGCCGAGGCGTATGCGCTCGAGTACGGGGATGGTCATGGCTATAGGGATGGCGATGGCGATGGCCATGGCGACGAAGAAGGCGCGGAACTTGCCGGTGCATCGATGCGGGTGCCCGTGGCGGCGCCGGCCGGCGGCGCGACAACACGCGGCACGCGAGCCGGCGGGGAGGCAGGGCGTGCGGCACCGGTCATTCGAGCGGCGGCTCCGTCTGAGCGGCAGAGCGATCGTCGCCCAGCTGCGCCTGGCCTCAGACTTGCGCGCCCCAGCCAACGCGCGCGCGTCATCGCCCGGCAACTGGAGGCGCTGCGCTGGCTCGAGCAGCACCTGGTGCGAGACCCGCGAGCCGAGGACGATGTGGCGGCCTGGTTGAATCCGGCCGTGGCTGAGCGGCTGCACGGTGCGGGCCTGACCACGCTCGCGCAGCTTGTCGAGCGGATCAACGGGGAGGGCGAGCGCTGGTGGCGCCGGGTACCGGGCGTGGGGGCCACCAAGGCGACACGCGTGGTGAATTGGCTGCGCAATCACCAGGCCGCCACAGGCTCGCCTGGTTTGCTTTTAGTCGGCCCCACCTCGGCAGCCGCACCTGGCCTGTCCTCGCCGTCCGGCTTCGGCTCGGCACCCGGCCTCGCACCCGGCTTCGCACCCGGCTTCGCGACCGGTGAGATGACTGCGGCTGCCCAAGCGCCCACATCCCTGGAGCGCTTGCGGTTGCCGAGCGGACTGGACGGCAGCCGGGGGGCCTTTCGTGCGCCGCAGGCCCAGTGCCTGCTGACAGCGCGCAGCGATCTCGAGGCGATCGCCCTCTGGCTGATGCTCAAGAAGGGGAGTGGTGCTTTCGTCGGTGAGCGCTTGCCTTCGAGTGTGCCGGGCGTTGCGACGCCGAACCAGCTGAGTGCGCGACACGTCACGGCAACGCAGCGAGCCTATCGCAAGGAGGCCGAGCGCCTGATGCTGTGGGCGGTCCTGGTGTGTGAAAAGCCGATGTCTTCGCTGACGGCCGAAGATGCCGCTGCCTACGCGGCGTTCCTCGCGTCGCCGCCGGCGGCGTGGTGCGCACCGCGCCACCATGCTCGAGGATCCTCGGCCTGGCGGCCGTTCGAGGGGCCCCTCTCGGCAGCAGCGCAGCGACATGCGCTGACCGTCGTGCGCAGTCTTTTTGCTTTCCTGGTGAACAAGGCCTACCTCATGGGCAACCCGTTTGCCGCGCTCGCCCAGCCCGCGCCTGCCCCGCGGCCCCTGGGCTCAGGGCGCGCTCTCTCGTGCAGCGAGTGGGAAGCGCTGGAGGCCATGCTGGACCGGGAGACGGCTCATGCAGACACCGACCGAGAGGCCGGGCAAAAGCGCGCGAACAACAATGCGGCAACAGCAGCAACAGCAGCAACAGCGACAAGAGCGAAAGAAACAAGAGCAGCGAAAGTAGCCACGGGAATGGCCGCTCAGGCGAGGGCGAAGACAACGGCATCCGAGGCGCAACGCCGGCTTTTGCGCGCGGTGCGGTGGCTCTATGCAACGGGATTGCGCCGCAGCGAACTGACGGCAGCGCGCTGTGGCGATCTCGAGCGCCTCAACCTTGAAGGGCGCCAGCAAGCCGCGGGGAGTGCCGGGCTGCCGCAGGCGGACGCGGAGAACTCGATCCGGCAGGCCAGCGCCACGCAGCCCACTTTCGAAAAGGATGCGGGCGTTGGCACTGCAGCCCCCGTCGGCTGGCTGCTGAAAGTCATGGGCAGGGTACAGCGTTGGCGCCAGGTCCCTGTGCCCGCCGAACTGATTGCAGAACTGCAGGAAGAGTTGCAGCGCCAAGGCAGGACGGGGGACGTTTGCGCATCGACCAATCGCGAGGTTCCGATCCTGGCTCGCTTTGGCGATGCCGCCCCTGGTTCTGTCCCTTTGGCTATCTCTTCGCCAAGCCTTGCGCCTACACCTGCGCCTACGCGGGTGTCTCACCATGTGTTTCTGCCTGACAGGGCGACCGCAGCCCCGAACGGAACCTCGAGCATGGTCGCTGTGGGGCGCACGGGATCGCCCGTTTCGTCCATTCGGTGCGCCCCCGCTTCTGCACCAAGGGCCTGGTCCGCCTCGGCCTTGCACAAGGCGTTGAAGGCGGCCTTCGCCCGGCTGGCGGCCGAACGCGGCGACGACCTTCGGCTTTCGAAGGCGAGCGCGCACTGGCTGCGCCATAGTCACGGCTCCCATGCACTGAACGGGCGATCCGGGCATCCCCGTGTGTCCCTGGCCGTGGTTCGGAACAACCTGGGTCATGCGTCGCTGGACACCACCTCTCGCTACCTCGGAACAAGGTCTCGAATCCGTCGCGATCCATGAAACGCAGCAGTCAAAAGTCACGATCTCCCAAGGATCGTGCGCTGTCAGGATCTGCTGAAGCACGAGGACTGCCGGGCTATGAAGGAGCCGCTCCCATAGGTCGTGCGGGTGCGGCTCGACCAAAACGTCGTAGAACTCGTAAGGCTGGTTCAGGCAGCAAACATCGTCGATGTCTAGGAAGAGAATGGGTGCATCGGGAGCTGAAACTCGCCCAGCCGCGCAGCGTGTCACGCAGATCCGGCTTTGGAGGATGTCGAATATATTGCACATGCCTCTGCATCCTCGGCAAAATCGAGCGATGACCACCCTTGACGAAATTGGAACCGCGGTCCGAGTGCGTAGGGTCGAGATGGGATTGACCCAACAAGCGCTTGCCAAGCTCAGCGGCCTTTCTCGCTCGACTGTCAACGCAGTGGAGAGGCAATCGATCGGCAATCTCAGTGTTGCGAAGGCGCAAGGGCTGCTCGAGGCGATCGGCCTGTCGTTGGGCGTGATCGCTGACGCGAGCCGTCCCTCAGCCCAATCAAAGATCCCTTCGAGCCGTTCTGCGCTGGCACGAGCGGCAACGACGGCGAGTGTGAGCTACGCTCCCGCCCTCACCGCAGCACAGCTGGAAGCAGCCCTGATGTCGGGCGAAGCCGACGAACGGATCTGGCCCCACCTACGGGCGCTGCTGGATGAGGCGCAAGTGTCGCTGCTAGCGAGAGTCGTGGATGAACTCAGCGTTGAGAAAGGTTTGGAACGAGCCTACGTCTGGAGCCAGATGCGCAACCTTGCCAGAGCGCTCCTGTGCTTTCGAGGGATCTGGCAATGAACCGCGTCGACTTCACGCGGCCAGGACCATGGAGGAAGCTCTGGCCTCACGCGTTGAATCTCATGTCGCATCTGGAGAAGGCGACGATCGATCCACCTTGGACGCTCGGCGGTGGCACCGCACTCCTGCTGCGCTACGACCATCGCTCGAGTAGCGACATCGATCTGTTCGTGCCGGACCCACAGTACCTGGGGCATGTGAATCCACGGCTTGGCGGACCCGCGGAGGACCTCACGGCCGAGCACGAGGAGGGCGCTCAGTTTCGTAAAACTCAGTTCCCGTCAGGCGAAATCGACGTGGTGGTTGGCGCCCCGCTCACGGACCCGAGCTCTGAGATCGTTGACTACGAAGGACGGCCAATCCGAGTAGAAACGTCAGCGGAGTCATTGCGAAAAAGATGTGGCATCGCGGCGACCTGGCCAAGGCTCGCGATTTGTTCGACCTTTGCGCTGTCTCAGGACACGAGCCGGAAGCCATGGATGTGGCATCGGCTCACATCGAGCGACACGCCGAGGCGTTCCTAAAGCGCCTCGACGAGAGCGCCGAAGTCCTAGAGGTGGACTTCAAGAGCATCCCTGCCCGCACTTTTCGGATGCCGTCCTGGGGGTGCCTGACCGTCGCTCATGCGATTCTCGAACCGCTGATTTCTCAAGGCAGCGTAGGGTCACGTTAAACGCGCTCCTTCCGCGCTCACTGGTCCCGACGAATGAAAGAGATTTGCCCCTGTACCGTCCGCCATTCCTACCGTGATGCATCCTGGTCGATTCGGCGCGATGGTCGCCCGACAAGGTCGGGGCGAGCGCGTTCCATCGAGCAGCCAGTTCGCTGGGTGTCATACGCCGATACACGTCAAGTGCCTATCGTGTGGAGTGCTCGTCTGCGAAGCTGCCGAATCGTTCGGAGGTCGATAGCGCGTGCTTCTCCCGCAAAGTATCCCGAAGTATTCGAATGAGCCGCCCGGCGGAGTACGCCGCTGGCGGCGCCGCTTTGCCGAGGTCTAATCCGTTGGCGGCATCATGCCCCCGATCCTCAGGTGCTCTGCGCCTGAAGCGCCTGGACGAGCAGGCGCGCCCCGCGCCAGTCCCCGGCGGCCACCCAAACTGCTCCACTTGTGGCCGGGTCAAACTGCTCCACCTGGCCACCGGCATTTGAGGCGCTGATCGCAGCGCCGTCGTAGGTCGGCGGCTGGCGGCAGGACGTAACTTTCGCTCCCTTGTTTTCGGGGGAGCCCACAGGTTGAACGTCTTGAAGCCACATCTGCAAACCACCCTTTGGACCCTGCTGCGCAACAACGCCACCCAGCGGGAGATTGCCCGCGTCACGGGCATCTCACGGCACACGATTCGTGCCTATCAGAAGCGGTTCGCCGCCGAGGGCGGCGCCCTCGGATCTGATGCGGCCGGCGATGCGGCGGCGCAAACTGCTCCACCCTGGCCACCGGCCCGGTCGCCGGTCGCGGCGGCGGCCAGCCTGCTGTCGACGTGTGAGCCGCACCGGGCATTCATCGAGGAGCAACTCAAGCTCAACCGTAACGCCACGGCGATCTACCAGGACCTGGTGGACCGGTTCGGCTTCGGCGGTGCCTACAACGCCGTCAAGCGCTTTGCCGCCAAGCTGCGTCGGCGCGAGCCGCAGCAGTTCGACCGCCTGTCGTTCCTGCCGGGCGAAGAGATGCAGGTCGACTACGGTGAGGGCGCCCCGACCCGCGTGCCCGGCACTGACCGGTACCGCAAGCCGCGCCTGTTCGTGGCGACGCTGCGTTACTCCCGGCGCAGCTTCCGGCGCGTCGTGTGGAAGTCCAGCCAGGAGGTCTGGGCCCGGCTGCACGAACAGGCCTGGCGCTACTTCGGCGGATCGTGTCGCTACGTGGTCCTGGATAACCTGAAGGAAGGCGTGCTCAAGCCCGACCTGTACGAGCCTGAGCTCAACCCGGTGTACGCCGCGACGCTCGCCCACTACGGCGTGGTCGGCGACCCGGCCCGTGTCCGTGACCCCAACCGCAAGGGGTCTGTGGAGAACGCGATCGGCCACACGCAGGCCACTGCCTTGAAGGGCCGACGCTTCGAGTCCGTCGATGAGCAGAACGACTTCCTCGAGCACTGGGAGAGTCGCTGGGCCGCCAAGCGCATCCACGGCAGCGCCCGCCGCCAGGTGCAGGCCATGTTCGAGGAGGAGCGGCCCCACTTGCAGCCCTTGCCGCTGCTGAGCATGCAGTACTTCACCGAGGGTCCGCGCACGGTCTGCGACGACAGCTGCGTGCGCGTCAACCACAGCAGCTACGCCGCCCGGCCGGCGCCGATCGGCAGCAAGGTCCTGGTTCGTCTCTTCGAGCATCGAATCGAGATCCGCGACCTGAAGACCCACGCACTCCTGCGCACGCATGGCCGTGTCGATCGACCCGGCACGGTCGTGCTACCGCCGGAGGAACGAGTCTTCAACCCGTCGCGCGAGACGCGCCGCATCCTCGAGCAGGCCAAGGCCATCGGCCCCGACGCCGAGCGGCTGTGCGAGATGCTGTTCGCTATCGAGGGGCGGGTCGGGCAGCGCAAGCTCTGGGGCATCGTCGGGCTGGCCGAACGCTACCCACGCCGTCTGGTGGACAGCGCCTGCGCGCGTGCCATCCCGAGGGCGTGCACAGCTACCAGCACGTCAAGAGGCTGACCGAGAAGCTCGTGGCCGATGCGCTGGCCGCCATCGACGCCGCAGCCCCGGTTGCGGGCTCGCAGATGTCGCTGATCCAGGAGCACCCGCTCATCCGGCCGGCCGACGAGTACGCCGACTTGTTCGCCCGCAGCGCGGCGCATCCCCTGTCTTCTCTCGTATCCCCTGCAACCAAACCGACTTCCCACCATGACCATGAATGAGATCGAACGCGCCCTGCGCGAGCTGCGTCTGTCTGGCATCGCCGACACCCTGAGCACGCGCCTGATGCAGGCACAGTCCGCTCAGCAGCCCTTCCTGGAGACCTTCGCTTCCATGCTTCAAGACGAGCTCGACCGGCGCCGGTCCCGCCTGACCGAACGGCGCTTCAAGCACTCCAAGCTCGACGAACGTCCGACACTGGCCGACTTCGACTGGCGATTCAACCCGAAGCTGCCACGGGCAGCCTGCTTCGAACTGCACACCCTCAAGTTCATCGCCGACGGCGCCAACGCGCTGATCATCGGCAAACCCGGCACCGGCAAGAGCCACGTCGCCAAGGCCGTGGCCTACCAGGCCACCCTTCAGGGCCATGACGTGCGATACGTCGAAGCCGACGACGAGTTCGCGCGCTACGGCCTGTCCAGCCAGATCGAACGCGCCAGGATCCTGCGCAGCTATACCGAGCCGGCGTTGCTGGTACTGGACGACCTCTTCCTCGCGCGCCGCATCAGCGAAGCGGCTGCCGAGTTGCTCCAGACGGTCGTGCACCAGCGCTACAAGCTGCGCCGCAGTCTCGTCATCACCTCTAACCGCGTCGTGCAGGACTGGGGCAAATACCTCGGCGACGCGACCATGGGGACCACCATCCTCGACCGTCTCATGCATCGCGCCGTCATGCTCGAGTTTGAAGGCAAGAGCTACCGACTGAAGGAGGCCGCTGCGCGCCTGGCGCTGACCCCTGTCACGGCATAATTCCGACCGTCCTGCCTGGAGCAGTTTGACCTGGCCACAGAGGGAGCAGTTTGACCCGGCCATCGGGGGCCAGTATGCTGGCCGTTGGATAGGGGGATTCGTTCTCATTACTAATGTTTAAGGCCCTGAAACGCTGACATATCAACGAAAATCCCTATAATTCTTAGATGCCACAAGCTTCCTCATCGGCGCAAACCGCGAAGTCGCGCCCCGTCCCTGTTGTTGTGGGCGGAGCCTTGAGCCGCCTAGCCATCCGGACCACGATGGCTCGCAAACTTCGCGGTTTGACTCAGGAAGAATTGGGACATCTTGCCGACGTTTCCACATCGACGGTTCGCGCGTTGGAAGATGGCAGCGCAGGGGTCGCCATCGGAAATTTTCTAAAGGTGCTTCAGGCCTTGGGCCTCCTCGGTCAGATCGAGAATTTGCTCGATGCTCGGGACGATCCCGAGACCGTGGCCTATGCGCAGCGCAACCTGACACCATGACTGTCATTACACCGATTTGGGTTTGGCTGCCGGGTCGCGACGAGCCCGTCAGGGCTGGTGATCTCTCTCACGGCAACAGCGCGCGCTTTATCTTCACGCCGGAGTATCTCCAAACGGATGGCGCCCTCGCACTGGACCCGGTCGAGCTCAGAATTTCCCGCTCGACCAGGGGCACGGCGATCCTCGGCTCAGATGGCCTGCCTGGCGTCGTCCGGGATGCCAAGCCCGCCGGCTACGGCGAGGATCGTCTCAGAGCGATTCACGGGGAGAACCTGGACGTCTTGCAGTTGCTCGAACTCGGGGTTCCCGACGGCGTAGGAGCAATTGAGGCTTGCAGCGACATCGAGAAAAAGCTGCAATGGCGCCCCAAGGGAATGGCAGACCTGCAGCGCTTGACCGAACAGCTTGAGGTCATCGAGCCGTCGAGTCGGGCATTGCGTCGCTTAAACGACGATCTGGACACAAGCGCAGGCGGTGAGCGGCCCAAGGCGACCCTTGTTGACGATGGCCTCCTCTGGCTGGTCAAAATGCAAGCGCGCGGAGACAGGCTGGCAATGCCCGCGCGCGAATTCGTGACGATGCGGCTTGCAGAGCAGGCGGGGCTGAATGCGGCGCCGGTGCGGTTGCACACGTTCGGCGCCCACCAGGTGCTGATGGTGAAGCGCTTCGACCGCGAGGGCGATCCACTCAAGCCAGCGCGCAAGCTCTATGCGAGCGGCCATACGGCAATGCGACTGAGGTTGGACGCAGTCAGGGGCGATCCGGAGCGATCGTACCTAGCGCTGGCGGACCGACTGAGGATCTGGACGAGAGACGGCTCGGAGGACTACCCAACAAGACTTGGTGAGCAGACACGCGAGTTGTGGAAGCGAATGGCTTTCAACGCGCTGGTTGGCAACACGGACGATCACCCGCTAAACATCGGGTTGCTCTTTGATCGGGTCTCGGAAGGCAGCGATCGAAGGGCCTGGGGCCTTTCCCCCGCATTCGACATCACGCCCAACATGGTGTCCGCACCGGTCGCCGTCGAAGAGGGGCCGAATCTGGCTTTGGCGACTGGTGCTGACGGGCGCTCAGGCACCAGCGTTGCACGGCTGGCCGATGCGGCGCAGCAGATGGGGATCGAGCGCGGATGGGCCTTCGAATGGCTGCTCGAAAGCGCTCGCCACGTGACCCGACACTGGGAAGGCATGTTGCGATCTGCGGCCGGACCCGTCATCGAAGACTCGGCGCGAATGGATCGACTGTTGGCCGATGCTCGGCCGTCCTTCGCGTACGCCCAATGGGTAGCTGAATCAACCGCGCAGGCTTGAAACGCCAGATGCGCACGGCTGTGGGTGGGCGCATAGACGCGTTTTTTCCGGCCCTTTGGGCGATGGGTGGTCGGACGAAGCACGACGCGAAGCTACGATGAAATCATGCCAAAAGTGTTCTCACGCGCCGCCGCCGGCGTTCTCTTGCTTCTGTCGAGTGCGGCTGCCTCCGCATGCGAGCCATGCATCATTGACAAAGTGATCGACGGCATTCAACAGGCCGCGTCGAGCGCGACGTTGTCTGCGATGGCTGCCAGCCAGGCAAAAACTATCGCTGGCATTGCGAAGTCCGCTCAGACGATGATGGATACCTGCGGCGATCGGGCCTCGCGCGGCGACTCGGCGCGGCTGGTCCAAAGCGCTCATGCGCAATCATCGAACAATCTCACGGTGTGCCTGCAGACATGGTCACGCCAAAGGCATCATTCATGACCGACAACGTGATTCAATTCACCCCGGCGCCCAAGGGCTTCCAGTTGGAATCGGACGGCCAGGTTATCGCCTTCGCCAATCCCGCCCACACGCAAACGCTCCTGCATGAATCGCTGGCTTGGAACGACCCGACGCTGATGATCCGCTCGGTGGTCGGCGTTGCTCGGATGCTGCTGGACGACACGCTCACCGAGGCGTCCGCGATCCGCAAGGGATGGGCCAGCCTGGCAGCAGCCAGGGCGCGCGCGCTGGAGCTCCTCACCATCGTCGCCACACTGCCAGCGCCGCCTGACGGGGCTTTTGAAACCTCATGAGCGGAGTACCGCGTGCACTTCCATCGGATCTTCATGGCGATCTCCCTGCTCGGCGCAATGGATAAGTGGGGAGCGTGGTTCGAAAGACACGATCATTCGGATCGGCGTTTCGCCGCATACCTCGGGCGGTAGAGCAGATCATCAAAGGCCTTGTCTGAACCGCCAAAGAACCCCCGCTGAACTGCCATGACAGTAGAGAATCTTTGCATACAAGTAGCCCGCTTGTCGCCGCGTGCCGCACGGATGGCGCAGGTCACGCTCGCGGGTGCCGGACCGGTCTCGTCAGATTGGCGTCGGGCGCTGATGGAAGCACTGCAACAGAAGGCAAGCGTTGGCTCGCCTCTGTCGGCGGACTGGATCGAAGAGATCTCCCACGCGATCAGCCGGACCCCTCCGCACTGGCCTGGATGGCTGCGTGCAGATCCCGACTTTGTGGCAGCGCATGGGTGGACGCTGCAGGTGTATCTCGCCGCTGAAGCGTGGAAGGCCACGGTCATGAAATCGTTGGATGGCGGCGCAGGCCTAGTGAATTGAGACCTTGTCATCTGCTCGGCGCTCTGCGCTCGGGGAACAAGTGATGGGCCAGCGCAAGATTCCCCGAGCTTATAGGGGCCACCAAGGGCATCACCGCTGCGATCGTTCAGGCGTTGGCAATGACCACATCAAAGAGGCGCTGGCTGCGCGGTTAGACATGTGATTCCTGGACCTCAGGAATGAGCGCGCCGCCGAGGCCCGGTAACGCGTTAATACGCGCTAAGCCTCAAGCGCTCAAGGCATCTTCAACTGATGGTAGATGCTGTCGCCGCAAGGTCAGTGCACCAGCGATTCGCGCCGCCTGTCATGAAAGTGTTCTCGGGCGCTACGCGACCCGCTCGGGGACGCACCAATCGCCAAGGGCACGCCTGTCATAGGGCTTAGACCTTTTTGCCGACCGCCAGGCGAGCCGTCCCCTTGATGATGGCCTTAGCACGCTTGTCAGCTGCGGCAAAGTCCGCGAGCAACTCTGCTTCCTCAGGGCTCAGTGGAGCAGGCGCGCTTCGTCTCCCTGTCAAGGCGAAAGCGATGTCGACACCGGCTGCGGCCATCGCCATCAGATAGTTGGCGCCGGGACTGCGTGATCCGTTCTCATAATGCAACTGAGATAGCTTAGTAACGCCGCCAAGCGCGCCGAATTCCGTCTGGTTAAGCATCAGACGCTGTCGCTCAGCACGCAATCGATCTCCAAATTTCATCTTCTCTCCAAAGTCAGTTTACGCATTCCCTCGACCCTTTGATCGAAAAGCCCAATGGTTTGTGGCGCCGCTCCGCCCGTCATCCCCTAACGATCCATTCTGACCCGCGGAGTGTCGGCAACCACGCTGAACGGCCGCGGTCTTCTGCCGAGTCTTCAATCGGCAGTTACATCTTTTCGTTTCGCAGTCGACGCGAGCAACTGTGATGCTTTCCTGTTGGATGACTCGACCGACTCAGCGGGACGTGGACAAACTATGGAATCTGGCGAAGAGCGTGACCGTTGATCTAACCCAACACTCCGCTGGCGGATCGTAAAAATAAGACCTGTCAGCTCGAAATAAGACCTGTAAAGGCTGGATTTGACGCTCTGGAGACGCCGGCGATAACGTTCCTTCAACGTTCATCACCTGTCGCGCTCCATGAAAACCACACTCAGATCGAAGCAGCACTTGCTCGCGGATCCCCTGCCCAATGTCTTCGCGGCCGCCCCTCGAGGCATCCCGCAGAAGGAGTGGAGGTTCGAGCGGCTGTACCCGAGCACCGGGTGCTTGGACTTGGCACGTCTGAGCCTCTTTGATGGCGAAGATGCGCCAGAAAGCGCCGACCGCCTCAGGATGCGATATCCGTATATGTTCTCAGGAGATCACATCGGCCGAACACTTTTTCGGGGTTGGACGCCGGTTCTGGAATGGGTGTGCGAACGGATCGATGAGTTGCTGCCATCCAGCAAGCTCGAATTCAGATGGGTTGAGCTTGGCGAGCGTGACGGCGTCGCACGGTTCGTATATCTGCTTGGCGAAAGGCGACACTATGTAGTCGATCTCGAACGCGACTCCAGACGAGCTATGACAGTCTTGGCGTTGGAACCGGCGCGCGAGATCACGCTACAAATCGACGAAATCATCCAGGAAGCAGAGTTAAGGACATCAACTTTATGTATGGTTTGCGCGCGTCAGTGCAAACCTTCACTTCACTACGGCCGCCCTCTGGTTCTTTGCAAAAGTCATTTTCCTGACTTCATCAATGAAGAGGTGGAGGAGGGTCTGGAAGGTGTTTGGCGCTGCGCCATCGAATGGGAAGAAGTTCGAGGATCCCCCTCCTCGCGAACTTGACCGTTGTCGGCGAAAGGACCAACCCATGACTGCCGAATCGCCCCTTACTCTGCAGAATCTTAAAGCGCGGCTTCCCTACATGTTCCCTTCGTCAGCATGGGGCTTCGTGTTCTATCGTGGCTGGCTGTCGATGACCGTTCGTGTTTGCGAAGAGATCGACATGCTGCTTGGCGAGGAAAAGCAAGGCTTTTGCTGGACCCAGATCAAGGAGAAATTCGGGAGTGCGCGCTTTTATTACGCCTTCCGCGGCAGCGCTGGGCGCGAGGCAGGGGCGGGTACCCAAGCGGAGCCGGCGACGGCGATGAAGATCGCGAGCATCGTCGCGGCTGCCACGGATGAATCTCTAACGGCTCAGGAGCCATTTAAACCGACAGATAGCGGCTTGCCGCAACGTTTGCAAAATGTAGCGTCGTTGTCGTGGACCATCGAACGGCCCGCGGCACACTCAGGGCATTGAAGCGCCCCCCCCGGCCGAGCAAATCGTTGTGCGGTCATCTCGGATGCAACGATGCCTGTGGGAACGGCGAGAACACCCCAGCCCATGAGCATCATGCATGACGCGATGAAACGACCCAGGTCAGTCTTCGGCGATATGTCACCGAAGCCCACGGTGGTGATCGTCGTGATCGCCCAGTAGATCGCCACAGGAATGCTCGTGAAGCCGTTCGCAGGCCCTTCGACAACATACATCACGCTGCCCAAGATTGCCGCCACGATCAAAACAAAGCTGATGAAGACGACGATCTTGCGTCGGCTCGAGGCCAGCGCGGCGCCGAGTGAACGAAACTCGGAGATGTGTTCGGCGAGCTTGAGTATGCGAAATATTCTCAGTGAGCGAAGCAGCCGCAGATTAATAAGTACCTGCATTTCCGGCAAGAAGACCGCGAAGTAGGTCGGCAGCACGGCCAGCAAGTCCACGATGCCCAGCAGACTTGTCGCGTAACGCCAAGGGTATCTGACGCACGAGATTCGAAAGACGTATTCGACCGTGAAAAGCAGAGTAAATCCCCACTCGAACCCATTGAAAAGCGCTTCGTGCCGCATAGTCACCGAGTCCACGCTGTCGAGAATCACGACCACGACACTGGCGAGGATGGCGACAATCGACAGGGAGTCAAAGAGGCGGCCGGACAGGGTGTCCGACTCGAAGATGATCGAGAAGGCGCGAGATCGCCAGGCGCCCTCCGGCCGGCCAAAGCGCTTGGCCGCGTCCGACTCCGCAGTTAAACCAGGCGGTGCTTCCATGTGCTCATCATGGGGCGGGCAATTGAGGTGCTCCAAGATCGCAACTCAGTCACCCAGTTTCCGATAGAGCCGAAAGATGGCTTCCTCTGCAACGATCATCGCCACGATCACAACGACGAGAGCTACGATGCCGTGCAAGGCGCCCTCGAAACGAACCCTGTCGCCGAAGGCCATGGCGAGCGCCTCGAGGATTACGAACTTCGAACCGAACAGTACAAGCCAGGCGAAGAAGAAGCGCAAAAACCTCATGAGGCCTCCGCTTTTTCCTTCGAAGAACGTCGCGACCCAGTGTTCGACCGCTACCGTCGCCTTCAAAAGTATCTGCAAGAGAATGGAGGCCAGCAATGACGTTGCGAATGAGTCGATGTTCACATTCGCCGAAAACTCGACGAACAAGTTGAGCACGACCAGGTCGATCAGGATTGCAGTGAAATAACGAACGAACAGTCGCTGTCTGTTCGTCGGTGCCTGCGCCGTCAATGGCAGAAGTGCCGCGGCCTGTCCAGTTTGCATGGTTCCGCTCCTCGTTTTCTAGCTCTATTTGGCTCAACCCCTGCGCTACTATACGCAGCCAGACGGGGCACTTGATGGTTCGTCGGTAAAAAAAGGCGCGCTGAGCTACTTCACATGGCCGGCAGACAGCCAGACAACGAAGAGGAAAAAAAGGGCATGTCCAACGGGACCAGCTTCGATCTGTGGGTCGCGGACGGCGTGCGATGCAGCCGTTGATTCGACTCGGCCTGGCGATGCTGGTTTCTGTCGAAGCCCTTCTGCTCGGTGCGTGCAGCACGGTTGGACCCGATTTCCAGCCGCCGCAAGTCCCTTGGCTGGCTGATTGGAGCGGCGGTTCCCTCAAGCGCCTCGCTGTCGCTCCGCTGCATCAGTCCGACGATCATCTGCAAGATTGGTGGCGAAGCTTCAACGATCCCGTGCTGGACCAGTTGATCGCCGAGGCGCAGCGCGCGAATCCTAACGTGCGGACTGCCGGAATGCGAATCATGGAAGCACGGGCGCAACTCGGAATCGCAGGCAGCGCGCTCTATCCCCAGGTTCAGCAAGCCACGGGCGACTTGTTCAACGCAGGCACGCGACCGGCGGGCGGACCCACCAGCAACGCCACATTGCTGGATGTCGGCGCGAACATCAGCTGGGAGTTGGACTTCTGGGGCAAATTCCGACGCAGCATCGAGGCCGCGGACGCCGGCTACTTCGCCAGCATCGCCCAATTCGATGATCTGCAAGTGCTGATGGCGGCCCAGGTTGCCAGCCTTTATTGCTCGATTCGCACCACGGAGGCCCGGCTGCAGATCGCTCACGAAAACGCCGTTCTACAAAAGCGTAGCCTGGAGATCACGCAACTGCTCTTCAAGAGCGGCGAAGAGTCAGAGCTGGATGTCCAGCAGGCCAAGGCCCAGTACTTCGCGACATTGGCGACGATCCCTCAGTTGGCCATCGTCTTGCGGCAGGCCCAGAATGCGCTCGGAACGTTGCTGGGTCGGCCGCCCGGACCGTTGGCAGAAATGGCGGCGGGACAGCAGTCGATACCTCAGGCCGAGTTGAAGGTCATCTTCGACATGCCGGCCGACTTTTTGCGTCGGCGCCCGGACGTTCGGGCCATCGAGATGCAGTTGGCCGCACAGTCTGCCTTGATCGGCGTGAGCGTGGCGGACTTCTATCCGTCGGTTTCGCTGATTGGGTCGATTGGCTTGTCGGCCACGTCCCTGAGCGGATCGCACAACGCCCTGGATTGGGTCGCCGGACCCGCCCTTGTCTGGAACGTTTTCGACCATGGCCGACTCACCAACACCGTGCTGGTGCAGGACGCCCGCTTCCAGCAGCTTTATCAGCAATACCAGGGCGCAGTGCTTGGCGCCGCACGCGAGGTTGACGATGCTGCGGTCAGTTTCGCCAGGACGAAGGAACGGATTGCGCTGCTCGTGGATTCGGTGAACGCTGCTCAGCGCTCGTTGAAGATCGCGACCTTGCAGTATCGCGAAGGACTGGTCGACTTCCAGCGTGTGCTCGATTCGCAGCAGACGCTCTTCAGCCAGCAGGAGTTGCTGGTGACCAGCCGCGGGGACCTGATGCAGAGCCTGATTGCCATCTACAAGGCCATGGGCGGCGGTTGGGAGCAGGGACGCAGCCGCCCTGTGCCGGGTGATGCAGGCCGAGAGCCCATGGGCATTCCGGAAGACTGGCAGAAGCTGCTGGCGGCTCCATTGCCGGCACCTGGCGCCGACGCGATACGAACTTCTCCTGGAGCAACTCCACCATGAGCACTGAATCCTCCTTGCCGGCGCCATCGCCGCCCGAGGCTACGCAGGCACCTGCTTCGCCGACATCGGCTGAGACGGGCAAGGGAGCCCGTCTCGGTTCCATCATTGTGCTGGCGTTGATCGTCATCAGCTTGATCTGGTATTTCGCTTCCGATCGACTGACGCCCTACACCTCACAGGCGCGGGTGCAGGCCTTCGTGGTGCCGGTCGCGGCCGAGGTCGCGGGCAAGGTGCTGAAGGTTTATGTCAGGGACAACGACGAGGTGCAGAGCGGCGCACCGCTGTTCGACATCGATCCGGCGCCGTACCGGATCGCCCTGCAACGCAGCCGATCCGACTACGAGTCGGTGCGACGCTCGGTTAACGCCTCGTCGTCCGGCGTCGACGCGGCCCGGGCCGCGTTGCTGGCAGCCGTGGCCAGCCGCGTCTACGCCCGCCAGGATTCGACGCGACTCGAGCAGATCTTCAAGGAGGATCCCGGCGCGATCTCGATCCGTCGTGTCGAGAGCGCTCGTGCGACGCTGAGCAAGGCGGAAAGCCAGGTCACGGCGGCCGAGGCCGACTTGCGGCGCGCGCAAGAAACAGCGGGAGATCGCGGCGAGGAAAACGCGCAGTTGATCAGCGCCCGCTCTGCGATCGAGAAAGCCGAGCTCGACCTGAAGCGCACCAGCGTGACCGCGGCCACGCGAGGCCTGGTCAATGACCTTCGCACGGACATTGGCCAATTTGCGCAAGCTGGCGCGCCAGCGATGACGCTCATCGCCATGCACGATCTCTGGATCAGCGCCGACATGACCGAGAACAATCTCGGCAATGTCGAACCCGGCGACCCGGTGGCGATTGTGCTCGATGCGGTGCCGGGCCAAGTCTTGAAGGGGCGCGTTCGCAGTGTCGGAAACGGCGTGGGTTCGGGGCAGCCAGCGCAGCCCGGAGCGCTGCCCAGCGTCGAGAACAGCCGCGACTGGCTGCGCCAGGCGCAGCGGTTCCCGGTGGCGGTCGAGATCGAGCCTGGCCAGCTCAAACAGCAGCATGGCATGCGGATCGGCGGTCAAGCCGAGGTGTTGATCTACACCGGTGACCATGCAGTGATGAACTGGCTCGCGGCGCGCTATGTCGGGCTGATGAGCTATATCTCCTACCTCTACTGATCGCAACATGAACCGAGCCGACAAGGCCGTGCTGCGCTTGGGCATCGGCCTTGGCCTGGCGGTCCTCATTGCCTATGGATTGGCTCTCCCTGCGCCGTTCGTGGTTTGCGTGATGACGGTCATGCTGCTTTGCAAGCCCGGGCCGCCCATTCCGCTCGTCAAGGGTGCCGTGGTCGCCGTCGCTGTCGGCGCACTGCTTCTGGCCGGGGTGTTGCTGGTGCCGCTCCTCGAGCACTTTGCGATCACTGGGGTGCTGATCATCGGGCTGCTGCTCTATACCGTGTTCTTCGCTGGCGCGCGCAACGCCAGCCCCCTCACGGTCATTCTGGTGATTGCCTTTACCTTTATCCCGGTCGCCGGAGTGGCAGACCAGGCGCTGGTCTCGGCTCTCAGCGGCGCGCTGGCGCTCGGGCTCGGCATCGGCGTATTCGTCAGCGGCATGTCGCACGGACTGTTCCCGGATACGCCGTCGCCCACGCAGCGGCAAGCGGCACCGACACCCCTCCACATCGAGACCGCGAGATGGGGGGCTCTGCGCGCCACTCTGGTCGTGCTGCCGGTGTTCGTGCTCGCCCTGAGCAACCCGACGCTCTATCTGGCGGCCATCATCAAGACGGTGGCACTGGGTCAACAGGCCAGCGCGGTGAACGCACGTTCGGCCGGGCGCGAGTTAGTCGGCTCGACGCTTATGGGCGCGGCGATGGCCACACTGCTCTGGCTGGGTCTGTCGCTGCGACCGAATCTGTGGATGCTGATGCTGTGGATGGTGGCTGCAGCGCTTTGGGCGGGCGCCAGGTTGTACGGGGTCACGGCGACATCCTTCGCCCCGTCGTTCTGGAGCAATGCCCTGGTGACCATGCTCATCCTGCTGGGTCCCGCCATCGAGGACAGTGCCAACGGCAAGGACGTCTACCGGGCCTCCCTTGTGAGGGTTTGCCTATTTGTCGGGGTGGCGCTCTATGCGTGGGCGACCGTTAGTGTGTTGGACCGCTGGCAGGCTGCGCGAGTGGGGCGAACGTCGCGCTTCGATTCGAATTCAGCCGGTGACGCCTGATTTAATTTCTTCGGCAGCGGAGTCGGCACGCGATCAGAACGCGTGGCGCATCCCCACGTTGTAGCCCATCGACTTGTTCGGAACAGCATTACCGGCACCACCCGGAACCGTGCCTGCGTAATAGAGCGGGGCTCCGTTCACTGCCAGGCTGGCGCCTCCCTTGTTGCTGAGATATGAGAGGTTGGCGTACAGGGCCGTGCGCTTGGACAAATCATAGAGATAGCCAATCGCAAATTGATCGGCCCGCGGCTGCGAGGGATACAAGTTCGCCGGCACATGGTTGTAGTCGACGGCAGAGTAACTAAACTTGACAAGACCGACGCCAATGGGAACGGTCAGGCCAATCAGGCCGCCGTTCGCGCCGGGCTTGGAGTTGCTGAAAGGGTTGAAGGCGTTGACGGCCAAGCTGGTCTTCTGCTTGTTGTCGGAATATTCACCGTATAGCTTCACCACACCAAAGTCGTAGGTCGCGCCGAGGTTCCAGATGTCCAGGGTGGTGGTCGAGCCGAGGTAGTAATTCGATGCCACCGTGCTTGCCGCGACGCCCAGAGCCAAGTCCAGGGAGCCATTGGTGTAGCCGAATCTACCACCGACATAGCGACCAGCGCGGGCGTTGTTGCCCGCGGCGGCCAGCGCCTGATTGGCTGCGATGGCGGCGGCACCTGGCGCCGTCAGGCTGCCCGGGTCGATGCTGGTGCTTCCATTGAGCGCCACCATGAGCTGGCCGTAGAAGCCGCCCAGGTTCGCCGGCGTAAGGTAGCCGATCGAATTGGCCGCTGTCACGTAAGTCGGGTTCGCTTGGAATCCGCTGTTCGGCACGCCGAACGATGTCGCGATACCGTTCGCCACAGCGACCAGGTTGGCGCCCACGCCGTTATTGTTGAACGGATCGAAGATGTTGTCGTTCAGGTACGACGGGGTGAAATCGCGACCGAGCCGCAGTTCACCGAACGCGCCGGTCAGACCGACGGTCGAACGGCGATTGAAGGCGATGCCGCCACCACCTGCGACACCGGTCCCGGTGTTGGCAAGCAAACTGGCCTCGAGCCAAAAGCTTGCGCCCAATCCGCCGCCGAGGTCTTCGGTGCCCCTAAATCCGAAGCGACTCTGCAGGGAATTGCCGCTGGTCAGGGCCGTCTGCGACTTGGTTATGGTGACGCCCGGGGGCGTCTCCGACTCGCTTCTGAAGCCGCTCACGCCTTCGTCGAGCAGACCGAAGAGCGTCACCGACGACTGCGCCGAGGCGACACCGACGGCGGTCAGGGCGGCTATCGCTATCAAACTTCTTTTCATTGCGACATTCCTGGAGTTGTAGAAACGAGCGTCCGGCGCGACAGGCGGTCGGCCGCCGTGCGCTGCTCAAACGTCTGCGACACGCGTCCGCCATTGGCAATGCGCGCTGATCGACGCGTTGGAGGTCGACCCAGTCGGCTCAGGGGGCCGCGCCGAGCTTGACGCCGTCGACCTTCGCGACGTCGGCGTCATAGCTGCGACCCGACCAGATGAAGGCCGCGGCGGCCACCAGGCTGAAGCAGGGGGCCATGGCCATGGCCTGCTGCAGGCCCCATTGGTCCGACAGCACGCCGACCAGCAAGGGTCCCACCGCCAGCCCGAAAAGGTTCTGAAAAAGCGATAGAACGGCGGCGCCCGTGGAACGCACACCCGGGTGGATGACGTCGATGGCGACACCCGATACGACGCCCACGGTGCAGGTCATGAAGAAGCCGCCGAGTAGCACCAGCCTGAACTGCATCGCTCCGGGTGGCGTCCATGCGAAGGCGGCTAGAAAGATGAACATGGTGGCCACGCAGAGCACGGCCAGCGCAAGCAACTTGTTGCTGGGTCGTTGCAGCGTCAGCCGATCAATCACGTAGCCCCAAAAGACGCCGCCCAGCGCGCCGACCAGCACCACCATCGCCGCCTGTGCGGCCGCGGCCTCCGGCGCCACGCCGTAGAAGCGGTTCAGGTAGCTCGGCAGCCACGACCAGACGGCCGAGACCACAACCAATTGCATGGATGCGCCTACGCATACCGACAGGAGCGTGCGATTTTTCGCCAGCGTCCCGAAGATGTGCTTGGCGATGCCGCTCATCGTCTCGGTAACCTTGTCAAGTCGGGGCGTCAGCGCCACGGTTTTGTAGTCGCGCACGAAAAGATACGACAAGGCCATGGCCAGGCCCGGAATGCCGACCACACCGAATGCAGCGCGCCAGCCCCACTTGGCGGCGATCGCACCGCCCAGGACCACGCCCAGCACCGAACCCAGTGACGCGGCCGCAAAGAACGCCCCGAGCACAGCCGCGCGCAGCCGCTTCGGAAACAGGGTCGAAATAAGCGCCGCGCCAACCGAACCGTATCCGGTCTCGCCCGCGCCCACCACTGCCCGCGCCGCAAACAACTGCCCGAAGCTACCGGTGAACACGCACGAGATGCTGGCCACGCTCCAGATCGTCGCCATCACGCAAATGCTCTTTACGCGGCTCACCCGGTCGGCCAGCAGGGCCACCGGGATCCCGCCCACCGCCACGACGATTGAAATGATAGATACCAGCGAGCCCAGTTGCTTGTCGCTGAGATTCCACTCGCTCTTGATGTGCGGGAACAGCGAAACGATGACCTGACGATCAATGTAGTCGAACAACATCAGGCCGAAGGTCATCGCGAAGGCGAACCAGGCTTGTCCCCTGCCGGTCAGGTAGTCGTCGCCTTGCTCGGTTCGCACCGGCCCCATCATGGTCATCATGCTCATCGAATGTCTCCTGCTTTTTTTTGCTTCCGCTCGCGCCCTACGCGGCCTTGCGCAGGAAGCCCTGCTGGGCGCCGTTGCGATTGGGCGCGAAACCGTTGGCCAGCAGCGTCTCGTCGACCGTGTCGTAGAAGACATCGATCTTGCTAATATCGCGCGCCTCCTGTGCGGTGGCGATCGGGCGGCCGAACTCACGCGAGATGCGCACCAGCTGCTCGACCTGGGCCGGCGTGCCGATTTTCTCGGAACGCGATTGATTCCAGAGGTTGTCCTCGGTGCCGGTGCGCACGTGCAGACCCATCGCGATGCCCATCATGTTGACCGGCAGAACATTGAGCACAGAGCTTTCGACCGTCAGCACCGCGCCGTCGGGCACGGCTCGCACGAAGTTGGCCAGGTTGTAGATGTTTGGCGCATCCATACCACCGCCAATCGCGACCCAGTTCATGACCAACGGACCCTTGTAGACGCCGCGCCGCATGAGGCGCTCGACCGACTCGAAGCTGTTGATGTTGTAGCACTGAAAAGCGCTCTGGATGCCGGCCTTCGTCAGACGACGAATATGCTCTTCCGCCCAGCCCGGCTGCGCCGGCACGGTCATCTCCTTGTAAGCATTGAAGACTGCTGGGTCTTCCATCGACGTGCCACGAATATCCCGCGCGTCGAACTGCTCGAGGATGTTCATCTGCGAGGTGTTAATCGTCACGGTGACCTGGTCGGGCTTGGGGTCCAGCTCGGCCAGCATGTGACGCGTGTCGTCGGACAGCCACTTGGCCGCCGCGCCGTCGCTCTCGGGCGCGAAACTGATGGAGCCGCCGACCTGGATGATCATTTCGGGCACACGCCTGCGCACACCGGCTATCAACTCGTTGAACTTCGACAGGCGCTTGCTGCCCCGGCCGTCGAGCTCGCGCACGTGAAGGTGCAGCACCGTTGCGCCGGCGTTGTAGCAATCCACGGCCTTCTGGATCTGGTCTTCCATCGTGACCGGGATCTCCCCGGGGAAATCCGAAGGCACCCACGAAGGCGCATAAGGCGCGGCGGTGATGATGAGCGGCTGCTGGTTTTCGGGGAACAGATGCCCGTCGAGAAAGTTCATGGCGTGCCTTGGTCAGGTGGGTGGGAAAAGTTGCGGGAGTGAGCGGCATCAAAAGGGCTTGTCGCCCACGATGCCTGCGCGCTCCATCTTTCGATGGCAGGGCGGGTAGTCCATCACGGCGTAGTGCTGGGTGCTACGGTTGTCCCAGATGGCGATGCTGCCGGGCTTCCAGCGCCAGCGCACTTGGTACTCGGGAATGCTCGACTGTGCGATCAGGTACTGCAGCAGGTCGAAGCCGGCCTGGTTGTAGTCCTGGCCGCAACGCACGTTCTTCTTGTTGTGGAAGTTGACGAAGTGGGTCGTGAATGAATTGACGTAGAGGATCTTCTCGCGGGTCTCCGGATGGCTGCGCACCACGGGGTGCTCGGCGTCCGGATAGGCGGCCTTCATCGCCAGGCGCTTTTCGCGCGGCATGGCGGCGGCGAACGAGCTTTGGAAGCTGTGGCTGGCCCACAGTTCGTCGATCTGCGCTTTGACGTCGGGCGGCAGCTTCTCGTAGGCCATGACCATGTTGGCCCAGATCGTGTCGCCGCCCACCGGCGGGCATTCGACGCAACGCAGCACGCAGCCGAGCGACGGCATCTCGCGCCAGCTGCCATCCGAGTGCCAGGCGTTCTCGTAGCGGTCGCCGGGGCTGTCCGGATCCTTGTAGATCTGCACCAGGCCAGGTGCGTCCGGGTGGGAGGGCACCATCGGATGGTCTTCCAGCTTGCCCAGCCGCGCCGCGAAGGCCACGTGTGCCGAGCGCGATATGTGCTGCTCGCGCAGGAACAGCACCCGGTGCTTCAGCAATGCCTGGTACACCAGGTCGAAGAGCGCTTCGTCGTACGCCGCGTCACGCAGGCTCACGTCCAGCAGTTCGGCGCCGATGCTGCAGGTCAGTTGTTCGATCTTCATGTTCTGGTCTCCGGGTCGCCGAAAGTGTTCAGATCACGAAGATCGATGAGCCGGTCGTCTTGCGCGACTCGAGGTCCCGATGCGCCTGCGCCGCGTCTTCGAGGGCGTAGTGCTGGTTGATCTCTATGCGGATGCGCCCGGCCGCCACGTGTCCAAAGATCTCCTCGGCCAACTGCGCCTTCTCAAGCGGATCGGCAATGTAGTCGGCTAGCGCGGGTCGGGTCATGAATAGCGAGCCCTTGATCGCGAGCATCTGCGGGTCGACCGGAGGAATCGGCCCACTTGCGGTTCCCACGCAGACCAACAGGCCACGCCGCTGGAGCGAGTCGAGCGAGCCCGCGAAGGTGCTGCGACCCACGCTGTCGAACACTACGTTGACGCCCCGGCCACCGGTGATCTCGCGAACCTGCCTGGCCACGTCCTCGCGGCTGTAGTCGATGGTGTGGGCACAGCCGTGCGCGCGGGCGATGGCCGCCTTCTCCTCTGTCGACACCGTGCCGATCACCGTAATGCCCAGCAGCCGGGCCCACTGGGCGACGATCAGGCCGACCCCGCCGGCGGCAGCGTGCAGCAGCACGGTATCGCCCCGCTTGAATGGGTAGATGCGGCGCATCAGATAGGCGCAGGTGAGACCGCGCATCGTCATGGCGGCCGCGGTCTCGAAGGCGATGGTTTCCGGCAGGCGGATGAGGGCAGCGGCAGGCAGCAAGCGCTCGGTGCTGTAGGCGCCCAGCGTGTCGATGAAGCCGGTGTAGGTCACGCGATCGCCAACCACCACGTTGCGCACGCCCTTGCCGAGCTCCTGCACGACGCCGGCCGCTTCGACGCCCACTCCGCTGGGCAGCTGGACAGGATAGGTGCCATTGCGGAAATAGGTGTCCGCGTAGTTGAGGCCGACGGCCACTTGCCGCAGGCGCACCTGGCCCGAGCCGGGTCTGCCGACTTCGACATCCTCGAACCGCAGCACCTCGGGGCCCCCCGGCGCATGCATGCGAATGGCTTTTGCCATGGTTTTGTCTCCTTGTGATCGCGTGGGATGACTGTAGGTATCGGCGCCATTGCCCGCTTCGCAAGTCGCGCCATGGATTTCGCATTTCATGCCAGAATCCCGCGACTTTCGATTCACCTATCCTCATGAATGCCCTGATCCGAGCGGCCTCGCTGACCAACTTCCAGGAGGTGGCCAAGAGCCTGGGCTTCGACCCACGTGCGGCACTCATGCGGGCGGGCTTGACGCGGGCCATCCTGCAGGACCCCGATCGACGAATCCCAGTGGACGCCGTCGCGACGCTGCTCGAGGAGGCGGCCGCCGAGGCCGACTGTTCGACCTTCGGGCTGCGCATGGCAGAGTCGAGGCAACTGTCGAATTTCGGCGCGGTCAGCTTGCTGGTCAGCCAGCAGTCCACCTTGCGCAACGTCCTGATCACGCTGATCAACTATCGGCATCTGCTCAACCAGGGTCTGGCGATGGAGATCGAGGACGCGGGCAAGGTGGTAATCCTGCGCGAGGAGATCGTCACCGATGTGCCGACCCGGCAGTCCATCGAACTGGCGATCGGTGTCCTGTTCCGGACCTGCGCGGCGCTCATGGGCATGCGATGGCGACCCCTAAGCGTGAATTTCACGCATGCCGCGCCGGACGATGTGCGGGTGCATCAGCGCCTGTTTTCTTGCCGCGTCGATTTCGACAGCGGCTTCAACGGCATCATTATTCCGGCCACCGACCTGGATGCGCCCAATCCTTCAGCGGATCAGGAGATGGCACGCTACGCCACGCAGTTCATTGACTCCCTGCCCACGGCGCGCGAACACGGCATCGAGTTGGAAGTGCGGCGCGCGGTCTATCTGATGCTGCCAGCCGGACGTGCCACTACCGAATGCGTGGCACAGGGCCTCGGGCTGAGCGTGCGATCGATGCAGCGGCAACTGGACGAGGCGGCTCTAAGCTTCACGGCCCTACTCAATCAGGTGCGGCGCGAACTCGCATCCCGGTATGTTGCAGATCCGAAGTACAGCCTTCAGCGCGTGTCGGAACTCCTTGGCTACAGCACCCAGGGATCGTTCACGCGCTGGTTCTTTTTCCAGTTCCAGCAGAACCCTTCGGCATGGCGACAGCAGCAGGTCTCCATTCAGGCCCGACGCAGTGTGCGATGAAGCGCTCCAGGCTGGCGGACAAGCGCTTGCGGCGATGATAGACCAGGTACAGGCGGCGTGTCAGGCGTGGCAGCGTCGTCTGCAAGACCACCAGCCGACCCAGCGTCACGAGGTCTTGCACGGCGCACAGCGATAAGCAGGCCAGGCCCAGGCCTTCCGCTGAAGCCTGCTTGATGGCCTCGGTGCTGCCCAGCAGCATCTGCGCGCCGAGATGGTGCAGGTGCGAGAGCAATGCGTTCTCCACTGCTTCGCGCGTGCCGGAACCGGCCTCGCGCAGCAGCCATTGCGCCTGCCGCAACGCCTTGAGCGGAACCCGCTGCGGCCCATGCTGTACCAGCTCGTGCGTCGGCGCGCACACGATCGCCAAGTCGTCTTCGCGCCACGGCAGCACGTGAAGCTGCGCCTCTCGGCAGGGACCCTCTATCAGTCCCATGTCGACCTCCAGCCGGGTGACGGCTTCCACCACGTCGCGCGTGTTGCCGATCTGCACGTCGACGCCTGTTGCAGGCCAGTCGCGCAAATAGCTGGCGACCAGCGCAGGCAACAGGTAGTTGCCGATGGTGGTGCTGGCACCGACCCGCAGGCGCGTCGCCATCACACCGCGGCCGGCAGCCGTGCCCAGGCCGAATCGGGCTTCGATTTCGTGGGCACCGTCCAGCATCGCCCGGGCCTGCGGCAGCAGGGACCGCCCGTTGTCGTTGAGAAGCAGTCGCTTGCCCACCCGGTCAAACAATTGAGCACCGAGCAGGCTTTCGAGTTCGTTCAGCGCCGCGCTGGTGGCCGACTGGGACAGCGCAATGCGCAGCGACGCGGCAGCCGTGCTGCCGGCGTCGGCAACCGTCGCGAAGATGAGCA
Organism: Xenophilus sp. L33; assembly: GCF_009765735.1. Classification (GTDB taxonomy): domain Bacteria; phylum Pseudomonadota; class Gammaproteobacteria; order Burkholderiales; family Burkholderiaceae_C; genus Variovorax. The sequence continues at coordinate 1,848 of NZ_LMUW01000072.1, read as the reverse complement.
GCTGGCGAAGCGTCAGCCGCATAAGGGGCAGGTCCTATACCTATTCATTCGCTTGTTTATAGCTGAACTATCCGTTTGTCAGCTCGAAGAGTTGGTCCCACAGTCCAGCACTTCACCTGATGCTCATGTTCAAAAAGTCCCGATGTCCTCCGCCACCGACCACCCATTGTTGTCCCGAACGTCCATCGCCGACCCCGGCGTCCATGCATCGCCGCGCACCACCTGGACACGGTGCCGCGCCGCGCTTCCGGGCCTTGCGTGGACCGGCGCGATCGCATTCGTGGCGGTTCGCCTGTCGCGATTCGACTGGCTGCAGTCCAAGGGCATCAGCGCGCTGACCTTGGCCATCGTGCTGGGGATGGTGGCCGGAAACACGGTGTACCCGCGCATCAGCGCGTCGGCCGGCCCCGGGGTCGCAGTCTCGAAAGGCAACCTGCTGCGCCTGGGCATCGTTCTCTACGGACTGCGCCTGACCTTCCAGGACATCGGCAATGTCGGCTGGACCGGCGTGGCGATCGATGTGGCCGTGATTGCCAGCACCTTCGGATTAGCCTGCCTTCTGGGCACTCGGGTGTTCGGCCTCGACCGCCGCACTGCGATGTTGATCGGCACCGGAAGTTCGATCTGCGGCGCGGCCGCGATTATGGCCGCCGAACCCGTGCTGCGGGCGCGCGCCGAGCAGGTCGCCGTTGCTGTCGCCACCGTGGTGATCTTCGGCACGGTGGCCATGTTTCTCTACCCATTCATGTATCACTTCAATGCGCAGCATCACCTGATTACCCTCTCGCCCAGTGCCTACGGTGTCTACGCGGGATCGACGATTCACGAGGTGGCCCAGGTGGTCGCCGCGGCGCGCGAAGTCGATGAGCAGGCCGCGAATACTGCAGTGATCGCAAAGATGGTGCGCGTGATGATGCTCGCGCCTTTCCTGATCATGCTGTCGGCCAGGTTGTCGCACGCGTCGCAGCGGGACGACGACACGGATGTGCCTGGCGCGAAGCGCGCCGGCGTGGCTATTTCCTGGTTTGCCTTCGGTTTCGTTGCCGTTGCGGGAGTGAATTCGTTGGACCTGCTGCCGCCCACCGCCGTGAGCGAACTCACCACCCTGGACGGCGCCCTTCTCGCGATGGCCATGGCGGGGCTGGGCCTCTCTACCCACGCTTCGGCCGTACGCAAGGCGGGCGTGAAGCCGCTGGCACTTGCGGGCGTGCTGTTCGTCTGGTTGATCTTAGGCGGCCTGGCCATCAATACCGGCATCACGGCGATGCTTTGCCGCTGAGCTCCTGAAGGGTGAAATTCCCGTGGGAAAGTCGGGTTGACGCACTCGCTCATGCACGCTGGCCAGGCCCTGTGGCTGTTAATGGGAAAAGCGGATCAACGGCAAGTTTGCGGAAGCGGCACTTCCACTAAGCCGTGAAGGACAGTTAGTGGTCCGTTCAAAATTTTCGATCCTGGCGGCCTGTCTTGTTGCTGAAAGCCCGGTTAAGGGCCCTTCTCGGACCTCCGACTCCGTGACCTGAACTTCTGAACTTCGGCAACGCAGCGAAAGCGGGCATCGGGGCCTCGCCACTGAGCGTCCGCAAGCTGCTACGAACCAGTCATCGGCCGTCGTGCAGTGGGAAGAACTATCGCATTGCCCAGAACCCTTCAGGCGAATGCCCCGCTAGAAGCTAGCCTTCGGCGCACACACTCAACGACTGGCTTTTCAGAGAGCGGCCATCAAGAGCAGGCCAAGCATCAAAGTCACAAGAAACAAGCCATAGGCGATCTCGAAGCGCGTACTCGGTTTCGTCTGATCCCCGGCGGCCACCCAAACTGCTCCACTTGTGGCCGGGTCAAACTGCTCCA
>NZ_LMUW01000071.1 GCF_009765735.1 Xenophilus sp. L33 | reverse complement strand
GCTGGCGGCGCGAGGTCGCGCAGCAGCGCCTCCTGCGCTGGACCCGCGCGGCGTCCGGCGCCGCCGCGCCGCCGCCCGTGCCCTTGCCGCCGCCCTTCAGCCGGCTCGACAAGATGGCGCTCGGGATCCTGCTGCTGCTGGCACTGCCGGTGCTGGTCGCGCCGCTGGCGCCGCCGGCGGTCTTCGACGAGCTGATGTACCACCTGCCCTATGCCCGCGAGGTGGCGAAGAGCGGCTCGCTCGGCATCGACGAATGGCTGCGCTATCCCTGGTTCCCCTACAACGTGAACCTGCTCTTCGCCGCCGCGCTGCAGGTCGGCGACGACGTGCTGCCGCACTTCGTCAGCCTCTTCGCCGGCGGCCTGACGGTCTGGATGGTCTATCGCCTGGGGCTCAGGCACGCGAGCCGGCTGACCGGCCTCGCGGCCGCCGCGATCTGGCTGTGCATCGGCGACTTCGCGACGGCGCTGATCGACACCGGCGTGGCCCTGTTCGCGCTGTCGGCCTGCATCGCGCTGTGGAACTGGCGCGAGTCGGTGGACGACGCGCCGGCGGCGGCGCAGCGCGCGCCGCGCTGGCTGGCGCTGGCCGCCTTCTTCCTCGGCCTCGCGGCCGGCGCCAAGTACCAGGCGCTCACGGTGCTGCCGCTGGTGGCGCTGTTCGTGGTGCGGCGCGAACGCCGGCCGCGCGTGTGGGCGCTGGCGCTGCTGTGCTTCCTGGTCCCGTGCATCTACTGGTATGCGCGCAATGCGCTGATGACCGGCGACCCGTTCAATCCGATCGGCGCGCGCCTCTTCGGCTTCACCAACTGGAACGCGGCCGACTACAAGAACCAGATCGACGACGTCCGCGCCCACGCCGCCTGGCCGAACGGCGCGCTGTGGGGCGTGCTCTTCGTGCCCTTCGGCCTGGCCTGGAAGCGCTCGCCGGCGGTGCGGGCTGCGGCCATCTTCAGTGCCTATTCGCTGCTGGTGTGGGTCGTGACCTCGCGCTACCCGCGCTACCTCACCGCGTCGATGCCGCTCCTGGCGCTGGTGGCGGTGGCGGGCTGGCAGGCGCTGCTGGCCGGTGCCGGCCGCGCCGTGCAGCGCGCCTGGCCGGGCTGGCGGCGCAGCAACGCGCTGGACCTCGCCGGGCGCTCGCTCGGGGTGCTGCTGATGGCCTTCACGGTCGGCGTGTCCTTCTACCTGACCCGGCTGCGGCTGGAGACGGTGGCGGTCACGCCGCAGGAGCGCAGCGCCTTCCTCGAACAGAAGGTGCCGGGCTACGGCGTCATGGACTACCTGCGCCGGCATGCGACCGGCCGGGTCTACCAGGTGGCGCTCGCCGAGGCGATCTACTACGGCCCGGTGCCGGTGTGGGGCGACACGATCGGGCCCTGGCGCTACTCGGACTTCATCGCGCTGCCGCCGGCGCAGGCCGCGCGCAAGCTGCAGGGGCTCGGCTTCGAGGCGATCGCGGTGGCGGCCGCCACGGTGCCTGTGCTGGAAGCGCAGCCCGGCTTTTTCGACCATTTCGCGGTGATCCACGAAGACCGTGGCGCCAAGGCCTACCGCATCCTGCCGGACTCGAATGACCGACCTTCCTGAATCCGCACCGCCCCTGCGCATCGCCGCGGTGATCCCGTGCTTCAACGAGGCGCTGGCCATCGGGCAGGCGGTGGCCGAGTTCCGCGCGGTGCTGCCCGAGGCCGAGGTGCATGTCTTCGACAACAACTCGACCGACGGCACCGCCGAGGTGGCGCGCGCCGCCGGCGCCACCGTGACCCACGTCGCGCTGCGCGGCAAGGGCAACGTGGCGCGCCGGATGTTCGCCGACGTCGAGGCCGACGTCTACGTGATGTTCGACGGCGACGCCACCTACGACCTGAGCGGCCTGCGGCAGCTGGTCGACCTGTTGGTGGAAGGCAACCTCGACATGGTGGTCGGCTCGCGCTTCGACGACGGCGACGACGCCAAGACCTACCGGCCCGGCCACCGGCTCGGCAACGCGCTGCTGACCGGCGCGGTGGCGAAGCTGTTCGGCGGGCGGCTGGGCGACATGCTCTCAGGCTACCGGGTGTTCTCGCGCCGCTATGCCAAGTCCTTCCCGGCCATTTCCGAAGGCTTCGAGATCGAGACCGAGCTGACGGTGCACGCGCTCGAACTGCGCATGGCCTTCGCCGAGGTGCCGGCCCGCTATCGCGCGCGGCCGGAAGGCTCGCAGAGCAAGCTGTCGACCTACCGCGACGGCTGGCGCATCCTGAAGACCATCCTCAAGCTCTTCGTCAGCGAGCGGCCGCTGTCCTTCTTCGGGGCGCTCGCAGGGCTGCTGGCGCTGCTGTCGCTGGCGCTGGCCGGGCCGCTGGTGGTCACCTACTTCGAGACTGGGCTGGTGCCGCGGCTGCCGACCGCGGTCGCCGCGACCGGCTGCATGCTGGTGGCGATGCTGTCGCTGGTCTGCGGCATCGTGATGCATGCGATCACCATCGGCCGGCAGGAGGCCAAGCGGATGCGCTACCTGGCGATTCCGGGCGTCCGCCACCGGGCAAGACCATGAAGATCGGGCGCCAGTTCATCTCCTTCGCGCTGGTCGGCGTGGCCGGCCTGGTGGTCGACCTCGGCGTGCTCTACCTGCTGCAGCCGACCTTCGGCTGGTACGTCGCTCGGGTCCTGTCGTTCATGGCGGCGGTCACCACCACCTGGGCGCTGAACCGGCAGTTCACCTTCGCCGACCGGCACTCGGGCCAGTCGATCGTGCGCGAATACGCGCGCTACCTCCTGACCATGCTGGCCGGCGCGGCGGTCAACTACGCGGTCTACGTGCTGACCCTGCACTGGCTGGGCGATTCGCTCGGCCGGCTGGCGCCGGGCCTGGGCGTGGCCTTCGGCAGCGTCGCCGGGATGGCGCTGAACTTCCTGTCGGCGCGCTTCCTGGTCTTCAAGGTCGCGAAGCCCTAGCGGCCGTTCAATGCGCGGCGGCGACGACCACCGGCAGCTCGGTCGCCGGCGGCGTGTTGCGGCTGCGGCCGCAGCGCACGATGCCGTCGATCATCACCATGCCGACGCCCGGCACATCGCCCATCTGCACGCTTTCGAGCAGGGTCGCACCGGCGGTGTGCTGCGCGCGATCCATGAAGACGAAGTCGGCATCGCGGCCGGGCTCGATCAGGCCGCTGTTCAGGTTGCGCATGCGCGCGGTGTTGCCGGTGGCGAAGCAGAAGACCAGCTCGGCCGGGATGTCCGCGAAGGCCGAGATCAGCGAGACCATGCGCAGGATGCCCAGCGGCTGCACGCCCGAGCCGGCCGGGCCGTCGGTGCCGAGGATCACGCGGTGCGGGCACTTCAGCTCGATCGCGGCGCGGGCCGCGGCCACCGCGGTGCGCTCGTTGCCGTTGTGCACGATCTCGATGCCGCGGGTGCTCTTCTCGCACAGCTCGCAGACGTGCTTCTCCGACAGCGAGGTGTGGCCGCCGTTGATGTGGCCGATGATGTCGGCGTCGGCCTCCAGCACCGTGTCCTTGTCGATGTAGCCCGAGCCGGGCACCGACGGGCCGCCGGTGTGGATGGTGCTCTGGATGCCGTACTTGCGGGCCCAGGCGATCATCTGCTGGGCCTCGTAGCCGGCCTTGACCGAACCCAGGCCGACCTCGCCGAGCAGGCTCACGCCGGCCTCGGCCAGTTCCTTGAAGTCGCTCTCGACCATGCCCTTCTCGATCACCGGCGCGCCGGCCAGCACCTTCACGCCGGCCGGGCGGAAGGCGTCGAAGGAGCGCTGCGCGGTGATGGCCAGCGCCTTCAGGCCGACGATGTCCTTGGGCCGGCCGGGGTAGTGCACCTCGCCGGCGGAGATCATGGTGGTGACGCCGCCGTTCAGGCTCGACTCGATCCAGCTCAGCTGGCTCTGCCGCGGCGTCCAGTCGCCGGCGACCGGGTGCACGTGGCTGTCGATGAGGCCGGGCGCGACGCACACCTTCTTCGCGTCGATGACGGTCTTCGCGCCTTCGGTGTCGCAGTCCTTCTCCTTGCCGACCGCGACGATCAGGCCGTCGTTCACGACGATCGTGTCGGCGTCGAGGATGGGCTTGTCGATGTCGCCCGAGAGCAGCAGACCTATGTTCCGGATGACGACCTTGCCTGACTTTGCGGCGCTTGCGACTTCTGCCATTTCGTTGCCTTCACGTGGGGTGTGGGTTCGGGTGATTCGTCGGAAGCCCCGGCGTCGACCGTGCGCAGCACCGTCTCGATCACGAAGTCTTCCCAGTGCGCGACCGCCTCGGGCTTTTCCATCGGCTCGCCGAGGAAGGCGGTGAGCGTGTGGCGGTTCGATGTGTAGAAGTAGCCGGTCGAGGCGATCAGCAGGTAGAGGTCGCGCGGCGCGACGTCGTCGCGGAACAGGCCCTGCGAGACCCCGGCGGCCAGGATGTCGCGGATGATCGAGATCGCCTGCGACGAATACTCGCGGGCCCGCAGCGACTTGGCGATGTGCCGGCCCTTGTGCAGGTTCTCGGTGTTGAGCAGCGTGACGAATTCCGGATTGCGCCGGTAGTAGCCCAGCACGAAACGGATCACCGCGGTGAGCGCTTCGACCGGCCGCGAGGCGTCGAGGTCGAGCGCCGCCTCGGCGTCGTCCATGCGGCGGTAGATGCCTTCGAGCACCGCGATGAAGAGGCCTTCCTTGCTGCCGAAGTAGTAATAGATCATGCGGTCGTACGACTTCGCCGCCTTCGAGATCTTCTCGACGCTGCCGCCGTCGTAGCCGTACTTGGCGAACACGCGCGTGGCCGAGCGCAGGATGCTGTCGCGGGTCGCCTGCGCAGCCGCCTCGCGCACGCCGGTGCGGCGGGTGGCGGGCTTGGGCGCGGCCTTCAGGGCGCTCTTGCGGACGGCGGACTTGGGCTCGGCCATGGGCTCTTCGGGCCGCGCCTACTTTTCGGCGAAGGCGCGTTCGACGACGAAGTCGCCCGGCGTCGAGGTATTGCCTTCCTTGAAGCCGCGCTTCTCGAGGATTTCCTTCAGGTCCACCAGCAGGCCCGGGCTGCCGCACAGCATGACGCGGTCTTCGGCAGCGTTGATCGGCGGCAGGCCGAGGTCGTCGGTGAGCTTGTTGCTCTCGATCAGGTCGGTGATGCGGCCCATGTTGCGGAACTCCTCGCGGGTCACCGTCGGGTAGTAGAGCAGCTGCTTGTCGATCAGCTCGCCCAGCACCTCGTGCTTGGGCAGGTGGTCGGTGACCAGGTCGTGGTAGGCCAGCTCGTCGATCTGCCGCACGCCGTGCACCAGGATGACCTGCTCGAACTTCTCGTAGGTGTCGGGGTCGCGGATGATGCTCATGAAGGGCGCCAGGCCGGTGCCGGTGCCGAAAAGGTAGAGGCGCTTGCCGGGCAGCGTGTAGTCGATCAGCAGCGTCCCGGTGGGTTTGCGGCCCACGATGATCTTGTCGCCGACCTGGATGTGCTGCAGCCGCGAGGTGAGCGGGCCTTCCTCCACCTTGATGCTGAGGAACTCCAGGTGCTCCTCGTAGTTGGGGCTGACGATGCTGTAGGCGCGCAAGAGGGGCTTGTTGTTGACCTTCAGCCCGATCATCGTGAAGTGGCCGTTCGAGAAGCGAAGGGCCGGATCGCGCGTGGTGGTGAAGGTGAACAGCCGGTCGGTCCAGTGATGGACGCTCAGCACGGTTTCTTCGCTGAATGCACTCATAAGGGTCAGGAAAGTTGGAGAACGAAAAGAGGATGCACCAATTGTCGGCCAAGCCCCGCGAAAACACCCGTTGCACGCTCCGTGCCCGTTTGCTACATTGGTCTCGAATGTAGTGTTCACCACATGAAAGTGTAGGGAATGCTACACAAACGTCACTCCCAGCACAAGCAGGCGACCTTGGCGGCCGACGGCACGGTTGTTGCAAACCACAGGTCCTGCACCCCACGAGAAGCGCGATGACCGAACACACCAAGACCGACGGACTGCCCGGCATCGACCTGCCGGATCCCATCCAGCGCGCACCGCTGCGCAACGAGCGCATGAGCGCCAGCAAGGTCGAGTGCAATGCCTGCCCGGTGCTCTGCCAGATCTCCGACGGCCGCACCGGCGCCTGCGACCGCTATGCCAACCGCGACGGCGTGCTGGTGCGGGTCGATCCGGTGCTGCTCCTGCGCCGCGAACTGGCGGGCGAGTCGCCGGCGCTGGTGCCCTTCGCGCGAAGCGAGGCCGAAGACGGCGCGGCGCCCGCCGACTGGAACGGCGACCTGCTGCATGCCGACGAGGTCTTCGTCACCGGCGTCGGCGCATCGACCACCTACCCGGACTACAAGCCGGCGCCCTTCATCGTCGGCTCGAAGGCCCAGGGCGTGGACATGGTCACGGTCGTGACCGAAGGCATCTTCAGCTACTGCAGCCTGAAGGTGAAGATCGACACCGACCGCTTCCTCGGTGCCGAGCAGGCCAACGTGCGCTACCGCGGCGAGGTCGTCGGCCACGTCACCACCGCCGAATACGGCTCGCAGATGCTGTCGCTCGGCGGCGTGCACCACCTCACCGGCGGCAGCAAGAAGGAAGGCCGCATGACGCTCGAGCTGATGCAGCTCCTGGGCAACAAGCAGCCGGTCGAATGCGTGATCGACGGCGGCGCCAGCATGGTGGTGCAGGCGGGCAAGGCGCCGATCGTCAACGGCGTGGAAGAAGAGCGCATGCGGGTGGGCTGCGGCTCGGCCGCGATCGGCATCTTCGCGCGCCAGTTCTTCGGCCAGGCCGACGAGGTGGTGGTGGTCGACGACCACATCACCGGCGTGCTGACCGAGCACCAGGCCGGCCGCTGCCTCGACATGCCGGGCTCGGGCATCCGCATGCGGGGACGCAAGTCGACGCCCGGGCGCTACTTCCAGGTGGCCAATCCCGGCGACGGCTGGGGCGGCACCGACATCGCCGACCCGCTGTCGATCATCGAGGGCTGGGAAGAGGGCGTCGCGCGGCCCGGCCTGCGCCTCCTGATGACCTCGACCACCGGCGAGCATGCGCAGTGGTACGTGCTCGACGAGCAGCTGCGCCCGGTCGAGCAGGAAATGCCGACGGCGGTGCGCCAGGTGGTGCAGCGCATCGGCGAGAACTGCGAGCCCTCGATGTGCTCGGTGCTGTTCCTCGGCGGTGCCGGCGGCAGCCTGCGCGCCGGCGTCACCGAGAACCCGGTGCTGCTGACCCGCGCGATCAAGCGGGCGCTGGTCAACGTCACCTGCGGCGGCGCGCCGGCCTACGTGTGGCCCGGCGGCGGCATCACGGTCATGGCCGACGTCATGCGCATGCCCGACAACAGCTTCGGCACCGTGCCGACGCCGGCCATCGTGGCGCCGATCGAATTCAGCATGCGTCGCGACGACTACGCGGCGCTCGGCGGCCACATGGGCCACATCTTCTCGCTCGAGCAGGCGCTGGCCCGCGGCGCCTGGCAGGACGACGGCGCCCCGCTGGCGCGGCAATGGCTGCGCATGGACGCGGCCAATCCGTGGCCGCTCGGCCAGCCGCCGATGCTCGGCTGAACTTCGCCGCCCGACATCACCCATGACCCGACGCACCGCGCTCGACGGCGGCCGCTGGCACTTCGCCCACGGTCCGATCGACCTCATCGCCGAAGCCCACGGCAACGAGGTCGAGGTCGCGGTCGCGCACGAGCTGGCCTGGCGCCGCTTCGGCACGGTGCTCGCCGAACTGGTGGCCGAGCTGCCGCTGCTGCGCCAGCCGGTCGGCGCCGAATGCCCGCTCGAGGGCACCATCGCGCGCCGCATGTGGAAGGCCTGCGCGCCCTATCGCGAAGCCTTCATCACGCCGATGGCCGCGGTCGCGGGCGCGGTCGCGCAGGAGCTGATCGGCTGCTTCCACCGGCCCGGCATCGAACGCGCCTGGATCAACAACGGCGGCGACATCGCGCTGCACCTCGCGCCGGGCCAGTCGACCCGCATCGGCCTCTATGCCGACCTGGCGCGCTTCGACGACGAAGCGGCGGCGTCACTGGCGAACGGCGCCGCCTTGCAGACCGACGGCCACTTCGAGATCCGCGCCGAGCAGCCGGTGCGCGGCGTCGCCACCAGCGGCTGGCGCGGGCGCAGCTTCTCGCTCGGCATCGCCGACAGCGTCACCGTGCTGGCGGCCACCGCGGCGCAGGCCGATGCGGCGGCCACCGTGATCGCCAACGCGGTCGACGTCGACGATCCGGCCATCCGCCGGCTGCCGGCCAGCGAATGCAAGGACGACAGCGACCTAGGCGACATCCCGGTGACGGTCGACGTGCCGGCGCTCGACGCGGCGCAGGTCGAGCGTGCACTGGATGCCGGCGAGGCGAAGGCGCAGGCGCTGCAGCAGGCCGGCCTGATCGATGCCGCGGTGCTGGTTTGCCAGGGGCATCGGCGGGCGGTTCGACCGCTAAGCTTGCAGCCGGCGTGGCCGGCGGTGCAGGGCGGCCACGGTGCCGGAAGAACTGCAGTTGGTTCAGTATTTGCTTAATGAAAAGCAGGCAGTCGTCATGATCGAAATCCGAAAAGTCTTCACCCAGGTCGAGCAGATCCACCACGAGTTCGGACCGCGCGCCGCGACGCCGCTGGTGCGTGGCGCGATCGGCGTGGTGCTGGCCAATCCGTTCGCCGGCCGTTACGAGCCCGACATCCTGCCGATGATGAAGCTGCTCGACCCGGTCGGTGTCGACATGGCGCACCGGCTGCGGGCCGCCATGGACGTGCCGGTCGAGCGCATCGCCACCTACGGCAAGGGCGCGATCGTCGGCGCGGCGGGCGAGCTGGAGCACGGCGCGCTGTGGCACGTGCCGGGCGGCTACGCGATGCGCGAACTGCTGGGCTGGAAGGGCGACCGCGAGGCCTACAGGAACGCCAAGGGTGACGACAAGAGCGGCCAGCCCGGCAACGCGCTCGCCATCGTGCCGTCGACCAAGAAGGTCGGCCCGCCGGGCGCCGCGCTCGACGTGCCGCTCACCAACATCAACGCCAGCTACGTGCGCGGCCAGTTCGATGCGATCGAGGTCCGCGTGCCCGGTGCGCCGGCAGCGGACGAGATCGTCTACATCCTGGCGATGAGCACCGGCTACCGGGTGCACGAACGGGTCGGCGGCCTGCGCGCCGAGGACATCGCCCAATGGAACGGACTGAGATGAAGACAAGGAAGACATCATGAGCGCCAACATCCGCAAGCTGATCGTGCAGGTCGACGAGACCCGCCAGGAAATGGGCCGCACCATCGATCCGCCGACCCGCCGCGCGGTCGCGATCGCGGTCATCGACAACCCCTATGCCGGCCGCTACAGCGAGTCGCTCGACGAACTGATCGCCATCGGCGAGGAACTGGGCGGCCTGCTCGGCCAGAAGGCGGTGGCCGCGCTCGGCATCGAGCCGGGCCAGGCGCAGAGCTACGGCAAGGCCGCGATCGTCGGCGAGGCCGGCGAACTGGAGCACGCGGCGGCCATCCTGCATCCGAAGCTGGGCGCGCCGCTTCGCGTTGCGGTCGAGAAGGGCGCCGCGCTGGTTCCGTCGAGCAAGAAGCGCGGTACCCTCGGCACCGCCATCGACGTACCCCTCGGCCACAAGGACGCGGCCTACGTGCGCAGCCATTTCGACGCGGTCGAGGCGCGCGTGTCGGACGCGCCGCGGGCCAACGAGATCGTGGTCGCGGTCGCCGTGACCGACAGCGGCCGGCCGCTGCCGCGCATCGGCGGCCTGCAGCATGCCGAGGTCAAGGGCGTCGACGGCCTGCGCTGAGCGCGGTCGTTTCTTTCTCATTCGTTTGTTTGAACCTCAAGGAGCCTTCCCGATGAACCCCCTGCGTCTTGCCTTCAGCGCGGCCGCGCTCGCATCGCTCGCCACCGCACTCGTTCCCGCCTACGCGCAGGAGACGATCAAGATCGGCGAGATCAACAGCTACAAGGCGCAGCCGGCCTTCCTCGATCCGTACAAGAAGGGCATGGACCTGGCGGTCGAGGAAATCAACGCCGCCGGCGGCGTCAACGGCAAGAAGATCGAGGTGATCAGCCGCGACGACAACGCCAACCCCGGCGACGCGGTGCGCGTGGCCGAGGAACTGGTGTCGCGCGAGAAGGTCGCGATGCTGGCCGGCACCTTCCTGTCGAACACCGGCCTCGCGGTGGCCGACTACGCCAAGCAGAACAAGGTCTTCTTCCTCGCCGGCGAACCGCTGACCGACAAGATCACCTGGGAAGGCGGCAACGCCTACACCTTCCGCCTGCGCCCCGGCACCTACATGCAGGCCGCGATGCTGGTGCCCGAGGCGGTCAAGCTGAAGAAGAAGCGCTGGGCGGTGGTCTACCCCAACTACGAATACGGCCAGTCGGCGGTGGCGGCGTTCAAGACGCTGATGAAGCAGGCCCAGCCCGACGTCGAGTTCGTCGCCGAGCAGGCCACGCCGCTCGGCAAGATCGACGCCGGCAGCGTGGTGCAGGCCCTGGCCGATGCCAAGCCCGACGCGATCTTCAACGTCCTGTTCGCCGCCGACCTGTCGAAGTTCGTGCGCGAGGGCAACACCCGCGGCCTCTTCAAGGACACCGCCGTGGTGAGCGTGCTGACCGGCGAACCCGAATACATGGACCCGCTCAAGGACGAAGCGCCCAACGGCTGGATCGTCACCGGCTACCCGTGGTACGGCATCACCACGCCGGCGCACCAGGCCTTCATGAAGGCCTACCAGGCCAAGTACAACGACTACCCACGCCTGGGCTCGGTGGTCGGCTACAGCATGATCAAGTCGGCCGCCGCCGGCATCGCCAAGGCCGGCAGCACCGACACCGACAAGCTGGTCACGGCCTTCAAGGGCCTGCCGGTCGACACGCCCTTCGGCAAGATCATGTACCGCCCCGAAGACCACCAGTCGACCATGGGCGCCTTCGTCGGCCGCAGCAAGAACGAAGGCGGCAAGGGCGTGATGGTCGACTACGTGTACCTCGACGGCGCCGATCCGAAGTACCAGCCGACCGCCGCCGAGATCAAGAAGTCGCGCGCCGCGGACTGAACGGCCTGGATCGAGTCATGAGCTTTTCCGGTTTCATCGTCCAGCTGCTCAACGGGCTGGCGAGCGCGTCCTCGCTGTTCCTGGTGGCGGCGGGGCTGTCGCTGATCTTCGGCGTCACGCGGATCGTGAACTTCGCCCATGGCTCCTTCTTCATGGTCGGCATCTACATCGCCTACACGCTGGTCGACCGGCTCGGCACCGGCGTCGGCTTCTGGCCGGCGCTGGTGCTGGCGGCGCTCGCGGTCGGCGTGCTCGGCGGCCTGATCGAGATGCTGCTGCTGCGGCGCATCTACAAGGCGCCGGAGCTGTTCCAGCTGCTGGCGACCTTCGCGCTGGTGCTGGTGATCCGCGACGCGGTGCTCTACCTCTGGGGCCCCGACGAACTGCTCGGGCCGCGCGCGCCGGGGCTCTCGGGCTCGGTGGAGATCCTCGGGAGGCAATTCCCGTCCTACGACCTGTTCCTCATCGTCGTCGGGCCGGTGGTGCTCGGCCTGGTCTGGCTGCTGCTGACCCGCACCCGCTTCGGCGTGCTGGTGCGCGCCGCCACGCAGGACCGCGAGATGGTCAGCGCGCTGGGCGTCAACCAGGCCTGGCTCTTCACCGCGGTGTTCGCGCTCGGCGCGCTGCTCGCCGGCCTCGGCGGCGCGCTGCAGCTGCCGCGCGAACCGGCCACGCTGGAGCTGGACCTCAACACCATCGGTGCCGCCTTCGTGGTGGTGGTGGTCGGCGGCATGGGCTCGATCCCGGGCGCCTTCGCCGCGGCGCTGCTCATCGCCGAGATCAAGGCGATCTGCGCCTGGCTCGGCGTGGTCGAGCTGTTCGGCCTCACCGTCTCGTTTTCCAAGCTGACGCTCGGCGTCGACTTCCTGGTCATGGCGATCGTGCTGGTCTGGCGGCCCTGGGGCCTGTTCGGCCGGCCGCAGGCGCCGAGCCGCTACGTGGGCATGCAGGAGGAGCCGTTGCGACGGCCGGGCAAGACCTACCTCGTCGCCGCGGCCCTGTTCGGCCTGGTGCTGGTGGCGATGCCCTTCTTCACCGCCGGCTCGCCCTACACCACGGTGCTGATGATCGACCTCCTGATCGCCGCGCTGTTCGCCACCAGCCTGCACTTCATCATGGGTCCGGCCGGCATGCATTCCTTCGGCCACGCCGCCTACTTCGGGCTCGGTGCCTATGGCGCCGCGCTGCTGGTTCGCGCCAGCGGCCTCCCGATGGAAGCGGCGCTGGTGCTGGCCCCGGTGGTCGCCGCCATCGGCGCCTTCGTCTTCGGCTGGTTCGCGGTGCGGCTGTCGGGCGTCTACCTGGCGATGCTGACGTTGGCCTTCTCGCAGATCACCTGGGCCATCGTCTACCAGTGGGACAGCTTCACCGGCGGCAGCAACGGCCTGACAGGCGTCTGGCCGGCCGCCTGGCTCTCGGACAAGCGCATCTACTACTGGCTCACGCTGCTGCTGGTCGGGCTGGCGGTGCTGTGGCTGCGGCGGGTGCTGTTCTCGCCCTTCGGCTATGCGCTGCGCGCCGGCCGAGATTCGGTGCTGCGCGCCGATGCGATCGGCATCGACGTCAAGCGCATGCAATGGGTGGCCTTCGTGATCGCGGGCGCGGCCGCGGGCCTGGCCGGTGCGCTCTACGCCTTCTCCAAGGGCAGCATCTCGCCCGAGACGCTGAGCGTCGACAAGTCGGTCGACGGCCTGGTGATGGTGATGCTGGGCGGCATCCAGACCCTGGCCGGGCCGGTGGTCGGCGCGGTCACCTTCACCTGGCTGCACGACACGGTGGCGCGCAACACCGACTACTGGCGCGCCACGCTGGGCGGCATCATCCTCTTGCTGGTGCTGCTCTTCCCGCAGGGCGTGGCCGGCTTCGCCAAGCAGTTGTTCGAGCGCAAGCGGCGCATCGAGCCGGCGGTCGAACTGGAAGAGGCCAAGGCATGAGCCTTTTGCAAGTCAGTGAATTGGGCAAGTCCTTCGGCGGCGTCAAGGCGGTCGACGGCATCAGCTTCGAGCTGGCCGCCGGCGAACTGCTGGCGCTGATCGGCCCGAACGGCGCCGGCAAGTCCACCACCTTCAACATGGTCAACGGCCAGCTGAAGGCCGACCGCGGCTCGATCAGGCTCGACGGCACGGAGCTGGTCGGCCGCAAGCCCCGCGAGATCTGGCGGCTGGGCGTGGGCCGCACCTTCCAGATCGCCGAGACCTTCGCCTCGCTGACCGTGGTCGAGAACGTGCAGATGGCGCTGCTCTCGCACGACCACCAGCTCTTCTCCACCTGGCGGCGCGCCGCCGACCATCGGCGCGATGACGCGCTGGCGCTGCTGGAGCAGGTCGGCATGAAGTCGCAGGCCGAGCGGCCCTGCAGCGTGCTGGCCTACGGCGACGTCAAGCGGGTCGAGCTGGCGATCGCGATGGCCAATGCGCCCAAGCTGCTGCTGATGGACGAGCCGACCGCCGGCATGGCGCCCAAGGAGCGCAACTCGCTCATGGCGCTCACCAAGGACCTGGTGATCCAGCGCGGCATGGCGGTGCTCTTCACCGAACACAGCATGGACGTGGTCTTCGCCTATGCCGACCGCATGATCGTGCTGGCCCGCGGCCGGCTGATCGCGCAGGGCAAGCCGCTCGAGATCCGCGACCATCCGAAAGTGCAGGAGGTCTACTTCGGCAGCGGCAAGACCTTCGAGAAGAAGACGGCGGAGGCCGGCGCATGAACCCCACCGACACCCTGCTGGAGGCCAAGGCGCTGTGCGCCTGGTACGGCGCCGCGCAGATCCTCTACGACGTCGACCTCGAGGTCCGCCGCGGCGAGGTGGTGGCGCTCATGGGCCGCAACGGCGCCGGCAAGTCGACCACGCTGAAGGCGCTGGTCGGCATGCTGGCCAAGCGGCGCGGCGCGGTGCGCTTCCTCGGCCACGACATCTCGAAGAGCGAGCCGCACATCGCGGCGCGGCTCGGCCTCGGCTTCGTGCCGGAAGACCGGCGCGTCTTCACCGACCTCAGCGTGATGGAGAACCTCGAGGTCGGCCGCCAGGCCGCGCGCCGCTGGGGCGACGGCAGCGACGCGCCGCTGTGGACGCCCGAGCGCCTCTTCAAGCTCTTCCCCAACCTCGGCGAGATGCCCAACCGGCCCGGCGGCCGCATGAGCGGCGGCGAGCAGCAGATGCTGACCGTGGCCCGCACCTTGATGGGCAACCCGTACCTGGTGCTGCTCGACGAGCCTTCGGAAGGCGTGGCGCCGGTGATCGTCGAGCAGATGGCCCACATGATCCTGGAGCTGAAGTCGCAGGGCGTGAGCATCCTGCTGTCCGAACAGAACATGCATTTCGCCGAGCTGGTCTCCGATCGCGCCTACGTGCTCGAGAAGGGCCAGATCCGCTACAAGGCGTCGATAGCCGAGCTGGCCGAGAACGAAGAAGTGCGCCGTGCCTACCTGAGTGTCTAACCCCGAGGAGAACCTTCATGCAACGCAGAAACATCCTGAGATCCGCCGCCGCCTTCGGCCTCGCCGGCGGCCTGGGCCTGCCGCTGTTCGCGGCCACGAGCAAGATCAAGCCCGGCAGCGATTCCGCGCTGATCGTGGTCGACGTGCAGAACTGCTTCATCGACGGCGGCACCTTGCCGGTCAAGGGCGGCGGCGACGTGGTGCCGGTCATCAACCAGCTGGCCGGCGCCTTCCAGAACATCGTGCTGACCCAGGACTGGCACACGCCCGGCCATGCCTCCTTCGCCAGCACCTACCCGGGCAAGAAGCCCTTCGAGACCACCAAGCTCAAGTACGGCACCCAGGTGCTGTGGCCCGACCACTGCGTGCAGGGCACCGACGACGCCGCGCTCGACAAGGACCTGAAGCTGCCGACCGCGCAGCTGATCGTGCGCAAGGGCTTCCACAAGGACATGGACAGCTACTCCGCCTTCGAGGAAGCCGACCACAAGACCGCCACCGGCCTGGCCGGCTACCTCAAGGCGCGCGGCATCAAGACGCTGTTCGTGACCGGCCTGGCCACCGACTTCTGCGTCGCCTGGACCGCCATGGACGGCCGCAAGGCCGGCTTCCAGGTCTACGTGATCGAGGACGCGACCCGCGCGATCGACCTCAACGGCTCGCTGGCGGCCGCCTGGAAGCAGATGGAAGCCAAGGGCGTGAAGCGGATCCAGTCTTCCGACATCGTCACTGCCTGAGCCGCGGCCACGGATGCCCGGCCTCGCCTGGAAGGTCAACGGCCGCGAGGTCGCGCCCGCCGTCTCGCGCGAGACGAGGCTGCTGCAGATGCTGCGCAACGACCTCGGGCTCAACGGACCGAAGTACGGCTGCGGCCTCGGCCAATGCGGTGCCTGCACCGTGTGGGTCGACGGCGTCGCGGCGCGGGCCTGCGTCATCCCGGCGCGCGGCGTGGCCGGCCGCGAGATCACCACGCTGGAAGGCCTGGCGCCGGCACAGGGCGCGGCCTGGCATCCGGTGAAGCAGGGCTTCCTCGACGCCCAGGCGGCGCAGTGCGGCTATTGCCTGAACGGCATGGTGATGCAGGCCGCCGCGCTGCTGGCGCGCGAGCCGAGGCCGAGCGAGGCCCGCATCCGCGCCGAACTGTCGGGCAACCTGTGCCGTTGCGGCACCCACATCGAGATCCTGGCGGCGGTGCGGCGCGCGGCCTTGCTGATGGCCGAGGGCGGCGCGACGTGAGCGTGGGCTCGATGGCGCACGCCGCGGCGCTGCCGCGCGGAGGCTGCTAGTGGCCCGCCGCGCCGATCTTCCGCATGCGCGCGCCGACTTCCTCGGCGCCGACGGCGTGCTGGTCATCGTGCGCGAGACGCCGCCGGCGCCGCCGCCCGCGGCCGGCCAGCCGGCGCTGGTGGCCGGCAATCCGGCCGAAGGCCCGGAGGTGCTGCTCGCGGTCTGGGACGACGGCAGCGTCACCGCGCTGAACGGCCACGTCGACCTCGGCACCGGCCTGCAGACCTCGCTGTCGCAGATCGTCGCGGAAGAACTCGACCTGCCGCCCGATCGGCTGCGCATGGTGCTCGGCGACACCGCCCGCGCGCCCAACCAGGGCGCGACCATCGCCAGCGCGTCGATCCAGATCCATGCCGGCCCGCTGCGCCACGCGGCGGCGCAGGCGCGCGGCTGGCTGATCGCGCAGGCCTCCGAACGCTTCGGCATCCAGCCGGCGCTGCTCACGGTGCGCGAGGGCAGGGTGGTCGCGCGCGACGAGGCGCAAGACAAGGCCTTCGGCATCGGCATCGGCGAACTGGTCGCGGGCGGCCGCGCCGTGCTGACGCTCGATCCATCGTCGCGGCTCAAGGACCCGGTCGACTACCGCCTGGTCGGCCGCTCGATGCCGCGGGTCGACATCCCGGGCAAGCTGGCCGGCGACCTGGTCTTCGTGCACGACATGCGGCTGCCCGGCATGCTGCACGGCCGGGTCGTGCGGCCGCCCTATGCCGGGGCCGACCATGGCGACTTCATCGGCAACACGCTCGAATCGGTCGACGAGTCGTCGATCGCGCACATCCCGGGCATCCGCGCCGTGGTGGTGATCCGCGACTTCGTCGGCATCGTCGCCGAGCGCGAGGAAGAGGCCGAGCAGGCGCTGCGCGAGCTGAAGGTGCGCTGGAAGCCCTGGCCCGGCCTGCCGGCGCTCGACGACCTCGAAGGCGCGATCCGCGCCAACCCGGCCACGCAGCGGCTGCTGGTCGACGAAGGCGACGTCGACACCGCGCTGGCGGCGGTCGACCCGATGCGCCGCACCTACGTGTGGCCCTACCAGATGCATGCGTCCATCGGGCCGTCGTGCGCGCTGGCGCATTGGCAGCCGGCCGCCGATGAACCGGTACGGCTGCGCGTCTGGGCCGGCTCGCAGAACCCGCACGTGCTGCGCGCCGACCTGGCCCGCCTCACCGGCCTGGACGACACCGCGGTCGACGTGGTGCGCATGGAAGCCGCCGGCTGCTATGGCCGCAACGGCGCCGACGACGTCGCCGCCGACGCGGCGCTGCTGGCGCGGGCGGCCGGCGCGCCGGTGCGGGTGCAGCTCACGCGCGAGCAGGAGCAGTTGTGGGAGCCCAAGGGCGCGGCGCAGCTGATGACGGTGGCGGGCGGCCTCGACGCCGAGGGCGACGTCGCGGCCTATGACTTCGAGACCTCCTATCCGTCCAACGGCGCGCCGACGCTGGCGCTGCTGCTGACCCGCACCATCGAGCCGGTCGCCCAGGCCTTCGAGATGGGCGACCGCACCGCGCGGCCGCCCTACGGCTGGCGCAACCTGCGGGTCAAGGTGAACGACATGGCGCCGATCGTGCGCGCCTCGTGGCTGCGCGGGGTCTCGGCGCTGCCGAGCTCCTTCGCGCACGAGTCGTACGTCGACGAGCTGGCGAGCGCGGCCGGCGTCGACCCGGTCGCTTTCCGGCTGCGCTACCTGCACGATCCGCGGGCCGCCGACCTGGTGCGCGCGACCGCGCAGAAGGCCGGCTGGCGCATGCGCAGCGGCCCGCAGGAAGACGCGAACGGCGACCATCCGTCGCGACCGCCCGAGGCGCGCATCGGGCCCGGCGGCGACATCCTGTTCGGCCAGGGCTTCGCCTACGCCCGCTACGTGCACAGCAAGTGGCCCGGCTTCGGCGCCGCCTGGTCGGCCTGGGTGGCCGACGTCGAGGTGAACCGCCAGACCGGCGAGGTGCACGTGCGGCGGGTGGTGGTCGGCCACGACGCCGGGCTGCTGGTCAATCCGGCCGGCGTCGACCACCAGGTGCACGGCAACGTGATCCAGACCACCAGCCGCGCGCTGAAGGAGCGGGTGCGCTTCGCGCCGCAGGCCGCGCCCGGCACCGAGCTCGAAGCGGTGGCGCGCGCCGCCGCGACCGGCGAGCAGCTGCCCGGCGTACCGGCCGCGGGCGTGGTGGCCAGCCGCGAATGGGGCAGCTACCCGATCCTGCAGTTCCGCGACGTGCCGGTGATCGAGGTGCTGCACATGCAGCGCCCCGGCGAGCCGCCGCTGGGCGCGGGCGAATCGTCGTCGGTGCCGGGCACCGCGGCGATCGCCAACGCGATCTTCGACGCCACCGGCGTGCGCTTCCGCGCGCCGCCGTTCACGCCGGAGGTGGTGCGGGCGGCGTTGCAGGCGCTGCCCGGCGCGCAGGCGCCGGAGGTGGATCCGATGCCGGAGCGGGCCACCACGCACGGCGCTGTCGCACGCCGGGTGCCCGACACGGCGACCTGG
>NZ_LMUW01000070.1 GCF_009765735.1 Xenophilus sp. L33 | reverse complement strand
GGGCGCTGCGGCCGCGGCCGCCGGTGCCGGCGGCGGCGTCACGACAGGTGCGGCTTGAGCGGAGGGGAAGATCTTGGAAAAGATGCTGCCGAAGATACTCATGGGCTTGTTCCGATGAAGGTGGTGGTGATGAAGATGTCCGGCGACCCGCAGGCCGCCGGACCGGGTGGCCGCTCGTTGTATCACGCGCGCTTTGCAACGATGTTGCGAGACGTTTGTCGGGAGGAGGTGGGCGACGAGGGCGCTTCGGCGGACCTGTCGCGGTGCCTGGAAGAGGCCTGTGCCGCGGCGGCATGAAGGATTCGCGTTCCCGCGGGAGCGAGAACGGAATCTGATTGAAGGTTGACGAGCCTTACCCCCGGCACTGACTACGCAGTTAGGGCTGCTTGGTTCCCCACCTGACCCGGTTGGCCACTTCACCATGCGGGGAGGCCCGTCAACTGAGGATTGTAGTGGACGCGCGATGACCCGCCGAATCACACGCAGATTCACCAGACCATCAAGGCGGTCTCGAACGGGACTTCCGCGTGGAAGAGGCGCACGCCCAGCTGGTAGTGCCGACCGCGGTGCAGCCGCGCCCGCAGGTGGGCGTTGCGCGCCGTGCCGCTGTCGTCGTCGCCGGCGATCTGCACGTTGCCCTCGGGGGTCGTCTCGAACAGCACCAGCAGCGCGTCGGAGCGGCCGAAGGTCGCGATGTCGTGGTCGCGGGTGCGGCTCGGCAGGAAGTCGAAGACGCGGGTCTCGCCGGCCTTGAGCTTGAGCAGTTGCGAGGCGCCGACCTTCAGGCTGCCGACCGGCGGCGCCCGCACGCCTGGATAGGCCTCGACCACCCAGGCCTTGTCGCCGTAGGAGAGGCCGCCCTTCGGGCAGTGGCCGCTCTTGTAGGCGGCCGGCGCATCGATCAGCCCGGCGTCGAAGCCGAAGCCCATGACCGAATCCGGGTCCCAGTGCGGCCGCCGCGCCTCGGCCGCGTCGAGCCGGCGCAGCACGTTCCATTCGATCTCCGCCTCGGTCCAGTGGTGCGGCGCGGCGCCGAAGACGTCGAGCACCGCCTGCCGGTTCCAGGCAATGCCGGCGTGCGGATGCTGGTGCTCGTGCTCCAGGCCGAGCGTGTGGCCGATCGCATGCAGCGCGGTGTCGAGGCCGGCCTCGGCGGCGAGCGGCCAGGCGAAGTTCATCGTCCGTTCCAGTGGCGACCTGATCTCCAGCAGCGTGCGTCCGACGCAGGACCAGGCGCCGTCGTGCGGATCGAAGCCGATGCGCACCATCGCCTCCTCGGGTGCCTGCACCCGCCGGAAGTTGATGCCGATGCCCAGCCGCGCCCAGGTGTCGAAGGCTTCGTCGACCACCGCGAAGTCGGCGGCCTGACCCTGCCAGGCGGCCGGCACCGGGTCGCCGCGCTGGAAGCAGCAGTAGGTCAGCTGGGTGCCGTTGACCCACTTGCGGCGCGCCGCCAGGATGGCGCGGACGCGGGCCGGCGACACCGAGGCGTCGAAGCCGGGCTGCGGATGGATGGGCTGCGCGCAGTAGCGGCGCTGGCTGGCGGTGTCGATCGCGTCCTTGGGGGCGCCGGTCGCGAGGGGCGCTGCGGCCTTGCGGGTCGCAGTGGGCATGTCGGTTCTCCTGCAGGTCGTTTCATGCTAGGGCCGCACGCCGGCGACGCCATCTGCAAGATGGCGTAGTCCACTTTCGGGCCGACCTAAAATGCGCCGATGGCCTATCTCGTGCTCGCCCGCAAACATCGTCCCCGAACCTTCAGCGAGATGGTCGGCCAGGAGCACGTGGTGCAGGCGCTCGAGAACGCGCTGACCACCCAGCGCCTGCATCACGCCTATCTCTTCACCGGCACCCGCGGCGTCGGCAAGACCACCGTCTCGCGCATCCTGGCCAAGTCGCTCAACTGCCAGGGTCCGGACGGGCAGGGCGGCATCACCGCCGCGCCCTGCGGCGTCTGCCAGGCCTGCCGCGACATCGACGCCGGCCGCTTCGTCGACTACACCGAGCTCGACGCCGCCTCCAACCGCGGCGTCGACGAGGTGCAGGCGCTGCTCGAGCAGGCGGTCTACAAGCCGGTGCAGGGCCGCTTCAAGGTCTTCATGATCGACGAAGTGCACATGCTCACCGGCCACGCGTTCAACGCGATGCTCAAGACGCTGGAAGAGCCGCCCGAATACCTCAAGTTCGTCCTCGCCACCACCGACCCGCAGAAGGTGCCGGTCACCGTGCTGTCGCGCTGCCTGCAGTTCAACCTGCGGCCGATGGCGCCCGAAACCGTGCTCGAGCACCTCACCGGCGTGCTGAAGACCGAGGAGGTGCCGGCCGATGCGCCGGCGCTGCGCCTCATCGCCCGCGCCGCGCGCGGTTCGATGCGCGACGCGCTCTCGCTGACCGACCAGGCGATCGCCTTCGGCAACGGCGAGATCCGCGAGGCGGGCGTGCGCCAGATGCTCGGCAGCGTCGATCGCGGCCATGTCTTCAAGCTGATCGAGGCGCTGTCGCAAGGCGACGGCAGGACGGTGGTCGAGACCGCCGAGGGCCTGCGCCGCGAAGGCATGTCCGCCGCTTCCACGTTGGAGGAGATGACCGCGGTGCTGCAGGCGATGGCGGTGCTGCAGGCGGTGCCGTCGCGGGCCGAGGCCCAGGCCGGCGACACCAGCGACCCCGAAGCCGTCGAGACCGCGCGCCTCGCCGCCACGATGCCGACCGACGAAACCCAGCTGCTCTACAGCCTGTGTCTGCACGGCCGCGGCGAACTGGGCCTCGCGCCCGACGAATACGCAGCGCTCACGATGGTGCTGCTGCGCCTTCTCGCGTTCAAGCCGGCCGCACCCGCCGCCTCGCAGGAAAAAAAAACTCTGAATGAGGCCGCTGGGGCGGCCGCGCCCGCGCGGCCGGCCTCGGTGGTGCAGCCGATGCAGGCGCCGGCGCCGGTCGCTCAGCCGCAACGCGAGCCGGTCGCAGCACCTGCTGCCGCATCCGCGGCGCCGGCTGCATCCGCCAAACCCGCATCGGTCGCCACGCTACTTCCCGAGCCCCCGCCCTGGGAGGACGCGGAGCCTCCCGCCGCAGCCGCCACGCCACCCGGCCAGCGCCTGCAGGTTGTCGATACGCAGACGCCGCGCAGCCTGCCGCAGTCCCGCCCGGTGGCGCCTGCCTCCGTGTCCGCCGGCGCCGCCAAGGTCATGGCGATGCCGGTGCGCGTGCAACCGCCGCCCGGCGCCCGCGAAGCCGCGGTCGCCGCGCCGATGGCGCCGGTGGTGCCGACCGAGGAGGGCGATTTCTGGCATGCCACGGTCACCCAACTGGTGGTCGCCGAAGCCATCACCGCGCTGGCGCGCGAACTGGCCCTGCAGTCGCAACTGGTGGCGCGGGACGTCGACCAATGGCTGCTGCGGGTCGAGCGCGAATCGCTCAACCAGGCGAGCAGCCGGGAGAAACTGCAGGTCGCGCTGGCGGCGCTCGGTCATGGAGTGACAATCGCGATCGAGATCGGCGTGGTGGTCGACAGCCCGGCGCGCCGCAACAGGCAGGCCGCCGACGAGCGCCAGCGCATCGCCGAGGAAGCGATCCACAACGACCCGGAAGTGCAATCGATGATGCGCGACTGGGACGCGCGGATCGTGCCGGGGTCGCTCCGGCCTGCTTGAACCATCCATTCATTTCATCAACCAATCAACTTTTCGACGGGACCCGATATGTTCAACAAGGGACAACTGGCCGGCCTCATGAAGCAGGCGCAGGCGATGCAGGACAACCTCAAGAAGGCGCAGGACGAGCTGGCCACGATCGAGGTCGAGGGCGAATCCGGTGCCGGCCTGGTCAAGGTCGTGATGACCTGCAAGCACGACGTCAAGCGCATCACCATCGACCCCAGTCTTCTGGCCGACGACAAGGACATGCTGGAAGACCTGGTGGCCGCTGCCTTCAACGCCGCGGTGCGCAAGGCCGAGGAAACCAGCGAGCAGAAGCTCGGCAAGCTGACCGCCGGCATGCCCGGCCTGCCGCCGGGCATGAAGCTGCCCTTCTGATGGACCTTCGCTGAAGGGCGGCCCCGATGGCCGATTCCAGTTCGCTCGACGCCCTGATCGAGGCGCTGCGCCGGTTGCCCGGCGTCGGCGCCAAGTCGGCCTCGCGCATGGCTTTCCACCTGCTGCAGCACGATCGCCCCGGCACCCAGATGCTGGCGCGCGCGTTGCAGCAGGCGGCCGACAACGTGCGCCACTGCGAGCGCTGCAACACCTTCACCGAAGGCGCGATCTGCAGCGTCTGCCTCGACGCGCGGCGCGACGCCAGCAAGCTGTGCGTGGTCGAGACGCCGGCCGACCAGGCGGCGCTCGAACGCACCGGCGTCTTCCGCGGCTACTACTTCGTGCTGATGGGCAAGCTGAGCCCGCTCGACGGCATCGGTCCCAACGACATCGGCGTCGCGCGCCTCTTCGAGCGGGCGCTCGACGGCGTGGTGAGCGAGGTCATCCTGGCCACCAACTTCACCGCCGAGGGCGAAGCCACGGCACACGTGATCGGCGAGGCGCTGCGGCAGCGCGGCCTCGCGGTGACGAGGCTCGCGCGCGGCGTGCCGGCCGGCAGCGAGCTTGAATACGTCGACCTGGGCACCATCGCCCACGCGCTGGTGGACCGGCGCTGAGGCCTCGGGGATGCGGCCCGCGAGGCCGCCCGATGCAGCCAAACAGGTTACGTAATTACCCGCACGGGATGTCCCCGATGCAGCCCGTGGAGGCCGCACCTAAGCTCGATTCGAATCACTCGGATCCGCAAGCTCGCGGCCACTCATGCTCAATCGCCGTTCCTTCACCGTTGCCGCAGCGCTCGGCGCTGCTGCCATCGGTGCACCGCTGGTCCATGGGCAGACCCAGCTCGAAAAGACCAAGGTGTCGATCGCGGTCGGCGGCAAGGCCGCCTTCTATTACCTGCCGCTGACCATCTCCGAGCAGCTCGGCTACTTCAAGGCCGAGGGCCTCGACGTCGAGATCTCCGACTTCGCCGGCGGCTCGCGTGCCCTGCAGGCGGTGGTCGGCGGCTCGGCCGATGTCTGCTCCGGTGCCTTCGAGCACACGATCAACCTGCAGGCCAAGAACCAGTTCTTCGAGGTCTTCGTGCTGCAGGGGCGGGCGCCGCAGATCGCGATCGGCGTCTCCACCAAGAACATGCCCGGCTACGCCGGCGTGGCCGACCTGAAGGGCAAGAAGATCGGCGTCTCGGCGCCGGGCTCGTCGACCAACATGGTGGCCAACCTGGTGCTGTCGCGCGGCGGCCTGAAGGCCAGCGACGTCAGCTACGTCGGCGTCGGCGTCGCGGCCGGCGCGCTGACCGCGCTGCGGTCGGGCCAGATCGATGCGATCAGCAACACCGACCCGGTGATGACCATGCTCGAGCAGAAGGGCGACGTGAAGATCATCACCGACACCCGCACCCTCAAGGGCACGCAGGAGGTCTTCGGCGGCCTGATGCCCGCGGCCTGCCTCTATGCCTCGGCCGAGTTCGTGCAGAAGAACCCCAACACCTGCCAGGCGCTGGCCAACGCGATCGTGCACGGCCTGAAGTGGCTGCAGACCGCCGGCCCGGGCGACATCATCAAGACCGTGCCCGAGACCTACCTGCTGGGCGACCGCGCGCTCTACCTGGCCTCCTTCGACAAGGTGCGCGAATCGATCGCGATCGACGGCATGGTGCCGCCCGACGGCCCGAAGACCGCGGTCAACGCGATCGCCAGCTTCGACCCGACGGTGAAGGCCGACAAGATCGATCTC
Organism: Xenophilus sp. L33; assembly: GCF_009765735.1. Lineage (GTDB taxonomy): Bacteria > Pseudomonadota > Gammaproteobacteria > Burkholderiales > Burkholderiaceae_C > Variovorax. The sequence continues at coordinate 82,269 of NZ_LMUW01000070.1, read as the reverse complement.
GCCAAGCTCTACACCAACGACTTCGCGCGTCGCGCCAAGGAAAAGTTCAAGGCCTGAGCACGACCGCCCGCGACCCGGCTTCGGCCGGGTTTTTCTTGGCGGCTCCAAAGTCATGTCGGACCACGCGCTCGAACTCCTCGACATCCGTTGCACCTTCCGCAGCAAGGACGACCGCGACGCGCGCTACACCGCCGTCGCCGACACCACGCTGCGGGTGCGCGAAGGCGAGTTCGTCTCGGTGGTCGGGCCGACCGGCTGTGGCAAGTCGACCTTGCTGAACGTCGCCGCCGGACTGCTGACGCCGTCTTCGGGCGCGGTGAAAGTGTTCGGCCGGCCGCTGGAGGGCATCAACGCGCGTGCCGGCTACATGTTCCAGAGCGAAGCGCTGATGCCGTGGCGCAGCGCCCGCGACAACGTGATGCTGGGCCTGCAATACCGCGGCATGCCCGACGCGGATGCCCGGGCGCAGGCCGAGCAGTGGCTCTCGCGGGTCGGCCTCTCGGGCTTCGGCGGGCGCTATCCGCACCAGCTGTCCGGCGGCATGCGCAAGCGCACCGCGCTGGCCCAGGTGCTGGCGCTCGACCCGGACATCATCCTGATGGACGAGCCCTTCAGCGCGCTCGACATCCAGACCCGCCAGCTGATGGAGAACGAGGTGCTCGCGCTCTGGGCCGACAAGCGCAAGGCGGTGCTCTTCATCACCCACGACCTCGACGAGGCGATCGCGATGAGTGACCGCGTGGTGGTGCTTTCGGCCGGACCGGCGACCCACCCGATCGGCGAATTCGAGATCGACCTGCCGCGCCCGCGCGACGTTGCCGAGATCCGCAACGACGCGCGCTTCGTGGCGCTGCACACGCAGATCTGGAGCGTGCTGCGCGACGAGGTGCTCAAGGGCTACGCCCAGCAGCTGCGCCAGGCCGCCTGACATGAAGATCGCACCGAACGAACGCAACGCCCGCGGCTGGCAGGTCGCGCTGCTGGTCGTGCTGCTGCTGCTGTGGCACCTGGCGTCGCGCAATGCGCAGTGGGCCTTCTTCGTCGGCCAGCCGATCGTGGTCGCCGGCCGCATCTGGAGCTGGTTCATGCCGATCGCGATTCCGCCGAACCGGCTCTATCCGGAAGGCCTGCCGGGCAACGCCGATATCTACGTCCACCTGGGCACGACCTTGCTGGAGACGGTGCTGGCCTTCGTCATCGGCACCGTGCTGGGCACGGCCTGCGGGCTCTGGCTGGCGCTGGCGCGCACGCCGAGCCTGATCCTCGATCCCTACATCAAGGCGGCCAACTCGATGCCGCGGGTGATCCTGGCGCCGATCTTCGCGCTCTGGTTCGGCCTCGGCATCTGGAGCAAGGTGGCGCTGGCGGTGACGCTGGTGTTCTTCATCGTCTTCTTCAACGTCTACCAGGGCGTGCGCGAGGTGAGCCCGGTGGTGCTGGCCAATGCACGCATGCTCGGCGCCAACCGGCGCCAGTTGCTGCGCACCGTCTACCTGCCGAGCGCCACCAGCTGGGTCTTCTCGAGCCTGCACACCTCCGTCGGGCTCGCCTTCGTCGGCGCGGTGGTCGGCGAATACCTGGGCTCTGCGCGCGGCGTCGGCTACCTGATCCTGCAGGCCGAAGGCACCTTCGACGTCGACACCGTCTTCGCCGGCATCGTGGTGCTGACCGCCTTCGCGCTGGTGCTGGACGCGATCGTCGGCGTGGTCGAGCGGCGGCTCATGACCTGGCAACCGGGCAGCGGCGAGACCGAGAAGGTCTGAACCGGGCCGCCGCGCCGCGTGCGCGTCAGTGCTGCTTGGTCTTGGAATGCGCAGGTGTCGGCGCCGGTGCGGCCTTCGCCTTGCCGCTCGCCGCGGACTTGCCGCCGGCGGCCGGCGCGGGCGCTGCGGTCGACACGTTCCGGGTGGCGCTGCGCGGCACATTGCGCGAGGCACTCGCCGCGGCGTTCTTGGAGGTGCTCCCACCGCGCGTGGTCGTCGCCGCGCCGCGGGCGCTGGCGTTCTCACGGGCCGAGGCGCTGGTGTTCTTGAAGCCGGCGCTCGACGGCACCCGGTTGGAGCCCGAGCCGACCGCGGCGGCCTCGGCGGCGCGCACCGTCAGGTAGACCACCACGTCGGCATTGCGCGGGAAGGTGTGGTTGGCCTTGACGTCGTTCCATTGCGCGACGCTCGCCGGGCTCAGCTTGTAGCGGCGCGCGATGCTCGTCACGTTGTCCTGCCGACCGGCGCGCACGATCGTGCGGCGCGTGACGATCTCGGGCTGCACGCTCAGCTGGCCGGTGTCGGCGACCAGCGCGGCGACGTCTTCCTGCACGCGCGCGCCGCGCGGCACGATCAGCGTCGAGCCACCCTTGATGAGCATGCGCGGCGGCACGTTGTTGACCGCGCGCAGGTCGGCCTCGCTCATGCCGGATCGCTGCGCGGCATCGGCCACGGTCATCGTGCTGGGCACCACCCAGGCGGTCCAGCTCGCGTACTGGCCTTCGGAATAGGCCTCGAAGTTGCGCTCGAAGACCGCGGCGTTGTCCCAGGGCAGCAGGATCTCGGGCGTGCCGGCGGCCAGCAGCACCGGCTTGTGGGCCGAAGGGTTGAGCGCGCGGAAGTCGTCGATGTCGACGTCGGCCAGCTTGGCGGCCAGCGAGACGTCGAGGTCACGCTTGAGCGTCACCGTCTGGAAGTAGGGATGGTTGGCGATCAGCGGCAGTTCGACGTTGAACCGCGCCGGATCGGCCACGATGTTCTTGACCGCCTGCAGCTTGGGCACGTAGAGCCGCGTCTCGGCCGGCATCGAGATGTCGCTGTAGCCGGCCGGCAGGCCCGCGCGCTGGTTCTTGGCGATCGCCTTGGAGACGTTGCCTTCGCCCCAGTTGTAGGCCGCCAGCGCCAGCTGCCAGTCGCCGAACATGCCGTAGAGCCGTTGCAGGTAGTCGAGCGCCGCACGGGTCGACTGCACCACGTCGCGCCGGTCGTCGCGGAAGATGTTCTGCTTCAGGTCGTAGTCGGTGCCGGTGGCCGGCATGAACTGCCACATGCCCGCGGCCCGCGCGCTCGACACCGCCTGCGGGTTGAAGGCGCTCTCGATGTAGGGCAGCAGCGCGATCTCGGTCGGCATGTCGCGGCGTTCGAGTTCTTCCACGATGTAGAAGATGTAGCGGTTCGAGCGCTCGGTCATGCGCTGCATGTAGTCCGGGCGGCTGGCGTACCACTGCTCGCGGTCGTGCACCGCGTCGTTGTCGAGGTCCGGCATCTTGAAGCCGCGACGGATGCGGTCCCACATGTCGGTCGGCGGCGCCAGCGTGGCGACCGCGGCCGAGCTGGTGGTGTTCTGCTCGATCGGCTTGAGCGCACCGGTCGGGTAGACGCCCGGGCCGTGGTTGACGGAGGTCCCTGTCCCGGTGGCGCAGCCCGCGAGAAAGAGGGTGCCCGCAAGGCAGGCGGCAACGAATAATTTCATCAAGACAATTTTTTCATGGGCGCGGCGCGGCCCGGGGGCCGGGCGCCACGGCGGCTTCGCGATCGCGAAGCAAGGAGCTGCGGCAGGCGACTTCGACGTCGTCGGGGTCATGGGGCATGACTAGAATCGCGGCCAGTTGCGGATTGCCGCGCGAATCGCAGGAGCGGCGGCAAGGGGTTTCGAATGCGTGGCCGGCTCGCCCGGTTGCGGCCACCATCGGGTGGCGCACGTCCTGCGGCATCCAGATGTTGTTGTCGGCCGAGGCGGGCAGCGGAACGAGTGTCATGAGCGGTCAAATTATAGGTTTGCACGATTGGTTCGAGACCCCGCCCGGTCGCTATCTGCTGGCCTGGGAGCAGGTCGAGTTCGACCACGCGGTGGCCGATGTATTCGGTTACCACGCGCTGCAACTCGGCGTCGAGGCGGTCGACGGCCTGCGCGCCAACCGCATGCCGAATCGCTGGCTGGCGCTCGACGATCCGGCCGGCAGCCGCAAGGCCGCGCTGCTGTGCGATTTCTCGGCGCTGCCGTTCCCGGCCAACAGCCTCGACCTGGTGGTGCTGCCGCACGCGCTCGAACTGAGCGCCGATCCGCATGCCACGCTGCGTGAGGTCGAGCGGGTGCTGGTGCCCGAAGGCCGGGTGGTCATCTGCGGGCTCAATCCGGCGAGCCTCTGGGGCATGCGGCAGCGTCGCGCGCATCTTTACCGGCGCCTGGGCTTCGGCGAGCTCTACCTGCCGCCGACCGGCGACTTCATCGGCTACCGCCGCATGCGCGACTGGCTGCGGCTCCTGAGCTTCGAGGTCGAGTCGGGGCGCTTCGGCGTCTACCGGCCGGCGGTGCGCAGCGAGGCCTGGCTGGAGCGCTGCCGTTGGTTCGACCGCGCCGGCGAGCGCTGGTGGCCGATCTTCGGCGCGGTGTACTTTCTGGTCGCGGTCAAGCGGGTGCGCGGCCTGCGGCTCCTGAGCGCCGAATGGCGGCGGGCCGCGTCACGCGCCAGCGCACCGGTGCCGATCGCGGGCAAGGTGCATCGCGAGAACGAAGCGAAGAAGAATCACGAGGAAATGTTTTTTTGACTGAAGTACAGATCTACACGGACGGTGCCTGCAAGGGCAATCCCGGTCCGGGCGGCTGGGGCGCCTGGCTCAAGTCCGGCGAGACCGAGAAGGAATTGTTCGGCGGCGAACTCGACACCACCAACAACCGCATGGAACTGCAGGCGGTGATCGAAGGCCTCGGCGCGCTCAAGCGGCCCTGCAAGGTGCTGCTCTACCTCGACAGCCAGTACGTGCGCATGGGCATCACCGAGTGGATCCGCGGCTGGAAGGCCAAGGGCTGGCGCACCTCGACCAAGCAGCCGGTGAAGAACGTGGAGCTGTGGCAGCAACTGGACAAACTGGTCGCCGAGGGTGGCCACCAGATCGAATGGCGCTGGGTCAAGGGCCATTCGGGCGATCCGGGCAACGAGCGCGCGGATGCGCTGGCCAACAAGGGTGTGGAGCGGGCGCTGGGTCGGCTCTAGGCTCGGCGCCGCCGGCGCGCGGCCTCAGTCGTGCGGCGCTGCGATTTCCGGCGCCTCCAGCGCCTCGCCCATCCGCGCCCTGAACAGCAGGTCGCCGGTCACGCGAAGCCGCCGGCTCATCTCGCGGGCGATGTTCATCTGGATCAGCGCGAACTGCTCGACGTCGCGCTCGAAGAGGCGCATCAGGTTGGCCGAGCTGATCTCGATCGCGCTGCAGTCCTCGTCGGCGCGCACCGAGGCGCTGCGCGGGAACAGGTCCAGCAGCGCCATCTCGCCGAAGCAGTCGCCCTGTTCGAGCCGCCGCAGCACCATGCGGTGCTCGCGCCAGCCCTTGGACACGGTCACCCGGCCGGCTTCCAGCACGTACATGCCGCTCGGCGGATCGCCCTCGTGGAAGAAGTAGCTGCCGCGCGCGCGTTGCACCACGGGCGCGGGTTCGAGCAGGAATTCGAGGGTCTCCGCGCCGATGGCGCCGAAGACCGGCATCTGCTGCATCAATTCGATTCTGGCGGCGAGCATGGGCAACTCCCGTGGGGGTGCAGACCTTACACCACGCCGTCGAACATCATCACGTCGACCTCGTCGCCGGCCGCCACGTTGCCTTGGTCGTGGTGCAGCACCACCAGGCCGTTGGCCTCGACCATCGAGCTCAGCACGCCCGAGCCCTGGTTGCCGGCGATGCGCACCTCGGGCAGGCCGGAAGCCGCCTGCCGCACGCGGCCGCGCTGGTATTCGGTGCGCCCGGGCTTCTTGCGGATCGGCGCCAGGCTGCGCGCGCGCAGCAGCGGCGGCGCGGCTGCGCAGTCGGCGTTGCAGCCCATCAGCTGGCGCAGCGCCGGCCGCACGAAGGCCAGGAAGCTGACCATCACCGCGACCGGATTGCCGGGCAGGCCGAACAGCACCGCCGGCGCGCGCCCGGGTGGCTCGCGGGCGATCAGCCCGACCGCCATCGGCCGCCCGGGCCGCATCGCGACCTTCCAGAAGGCCATGTCGCCGAGCCCCTGCAGCACTGCGCGGGTGTGGTCGGCCTCGCCGGTGCTGACGCCGCCACTGGTGATGATCGCGTCGGCGCTGCGGGCCGCCTGCCGCAGCGCCGCCGCCAGCGCGGCCGGGTCGTCGCGCACCAGCCCGAGGTCGACCAGCTCGCAACCGAGCCGCGCCAGGAGGCCGGAGACGGTGTAGCGGTTGCTGTCGTAGACCGAGGCTTCGCGCGGCGCTTCGCCCAGGCTCAGGATCTCGTCGCCGGTCGAGAAATAGGCCACGCGCAGCCGTCGCAGCACCTTCACCATCGCGAGCCCGAGGCTGGCCAGGGTGCCGAGCGCGGCCGGCGAGACGATCTCGCCGCGTCGCAGCGCCGGCCGGCCCTGCAACAGGTCCTCGCCGGCCAGGCGGCGGTTGTCGCCGCGGCGCAGGCTGCCGACCGGGAAGACCACCTGGTCGCCGTCGATCCGGCAGCATTCCTGCGCGACCACGGTGTCGAGGCCGCCGGGCATCATCGCGCCGGTCATGATCCGCACCGCATCAACCGGACCGATCGCCGGGCGCCACGGCGCGCCGGCGAAGGCGGTGCCCGCGATCCTGAGCCGCAATTCGGCGTTGCCGCCGTCGAGCAGCGCGCCGTCGAAGGCGAAGCCATCCATTGCCGAGTTGTCGTGCGGCGGCACGCTCAATGGCGAGACGACGTCCTCGGCCAGCACCCGGCCGAGCGCGTCGCCCAGCGCGACCGTCTCGCTGTCGGCAATCACCGCCGGCGCGCAGAGCCGCGCCAGCAGTGCCTGCACCTCGTGCACTCGGAGCGCCTCGGGATCGTGGCCGGCGAGGGCGGCCGCGGTCGCTGCGACCGGGTCGGAACCGGCGGGCTCAGTCATCGGCCGCTTCCAGCGTTTCGAGCGCATGCAACTCGGCCAGCGTGTTGGCGTTGAAGAAGGCCTCGGGCGCGTCGCCGGGGCGGTCGAAGCGCACCTGCACCGTCCGATGCCGCTGCGCCCATTGGCCCACGCGGCGGCCGCCTTCCTGCAGGTAGCGCGAGAGGTCATCGGCCAGGCTGGCGCGCAGCAGGCAAAAGACCGGCTGGGCCGACAGGCCGCCGGCCGCGTCGGCGCCGCTCGCGCCCTGTGCCATGGCGATGTCGGCGTCGTCGGCCACCAGTGCCGCCGACAGGCGCGCGGCCAGGTCGGCGGGAAAGAGCGGCGTGTCGCAAGGCACCGTGAGCAGCCACGGCGTGCGGGCCTGCCGCAGCCCGCTCAGGAAGCCGGCGAGCGGCCCGGCATGGCCGGTCAGGTCGTCTTCCCATACCGGCGCACCGAAGGTCCGGTATTCGTCGATGTTGCGGTTGGCCGAGAGCAGCAGCGGGCCGACCTGCGGCGCCAGGCGGCGAAGCGCATGCAGTGCCAGCGGCGTACCGTTGAAAGGCTGCAGCCCCTTGTCGACGCCGCCCATGCGCGAGCCGCGGCCGCCGGCCAGCACCAGGCCGGTGATCGTGTCGCTGGGAATCGCGCGCATGCCCGGTGGCGCAGCGGCCGTGCGGCTCATCCGCCGATGTAGCTCATCTCGACCCGCCGCGGCGCCGGCGCATCGGGGCCCGGCCCGGCGTCGGGCAGGCGCAGCGCGCGCAGTTCGGAATAGCGGTCGCCGCGGCCCTGCCAGATGTCGGCGAGCAGCGAAGAGATCTGCGCGTCCTCTGCGTCGCCGCGCAGCAGCGGCCGCAGGTCGTGGCCCATGCTGGCGAAGAGGCACAGGTACAGCTTGCCCTCGGTCGACAGCCGGGCCCGGCTGCAGTCGTGGCAGAAGGCCTGGGTGACGCTGCTGATGACGCCGATCTCGCCGGCGCCGTCTTCATAGGCCCAGCGCTGCGCGGTCTCGCCCGGCGTGCTGGCCTCCAGCGGCCGCAGCGGGAATTCGCGGGCGATGCGCTCGATCACCTCCGAGGACGGCAGCACCTCGTCCATGCGCCAGCCGTTGGTGGCGCCGACGTCCATGTATTCGATGAAGCGCAGCACCACGCCGGTGCCGCGGAAGTGGCGCGCCATCGGCAGGATTTCCTGGTCGTTGGTGCCGCGCTTGACCACCATGTTGACCTTGACCGGGCCGAGCCCCGCGGCCTGGGCCGCCTCGATGCCGGCCAGCACTTCGGAGACCGGGAAGTCGACGTCGTTCATGCGCCGGAACACCGCGTCGTCGAGGCCGTCGAGGCTGACGGTCACGCGCTGCAGGCCGGCCGACTTCAGGCTCACCGCCTTGCGCGCCAGCAGCGAGGCATTGGTGGTGAGCGTCAGGTCGAGCGGCCGGCCGTCGATGTCGCGCAGCGCGGCCAGCTGCTCGACCAGGCGCTCCAGGTTCTTGCGCAGCAGCGGCTCGCCGCCGGTCAGACGGATCTTGCGCACGCCGTGGCCGGTGAAGATGCGCGCGAGCCGCGTGATTTCCTCGAAGCTCAGGAGCGAGCCGTGCGGCAGGTAGCGGTAGTCCTTGTCGAAGACTTCCTTGGGCATGCAGTAGCTGCAGCGGAAGTTGCAGCGGTCGGTGACGCTGATGCGCAGGTCGGTCAGCGGCCGCGCCAGCCGGTCCAGAAGCAGGCCGGTCGGCGGCACCACGAGCCCGTCCGCCGGCACGCGCAGGGCGCGGCCGATGTCGGAAATGCTGAAGGTCTGGTGGGTCATCGGGGCGACCGATTTTGCCTGAATGGCGGTGCCCCGAGGCCGGCAGGGCCACTGGTGCAGACCCTCGGCACGGAGGCCGCCTCAGCCGTGCTTGACTGCCACCGTCTTGAGCGTCGTGAAGCCGTAGAGCGCCTCGAAGCCCTTCTCGCGGCCATAGCCGGAAGACTTGACCCCGCCGAAGGGCAGCTCGACACCGCCGCCGGCGCCGTAGTTGTTGATGAAGACCTGGCCACTCTTCACCCGCTTGGCCATGCGGAACTGGCGCGCGCCGTTCTCGGTCCAGATGCCGGCCACCAGGCCGAAATGCGTCGCGTTGGCAAGCGCCACCGCCTCGTCCTCGTCGCGGAAGCTCATCGCCGCCAGCACCGGGCCGAAGACCTCGTCCTGCGCGAGGCGGTGGTCGACCGGCACGTCGCGCAGCAGGGTCGGCGCCTGGTAGAAGCCGGCCTGCGGCGCCTCGTCGACCACCACGCCCTGCGCCACCATCGGAATGCCGGCGACGTGCGCGTCCGACAGGAAGTCCCAGACGCGCTGCTGCTGGGTCTGGCGGATCAGCGGACCGAGGTCCAGGTCCATCGCCGCCGGGCCGACCCGGAGCGACTCGAAGGCGTGGCCCAGCCGCTCCAGCAGCGGCTCGTAGATCGACTGCTCGATCAGCACCCGCGAGCCGGCCGAGCAGGTCTGGCCCGAGTTCTGGACGATCGCGTTGATCAGCACCGGGATCGCGGCGTTCAGGTCGGCATCGGCGAAGACGATCTGCGGGCTCTTGCCGCCCAGCTCGAGCGTGACCGGGCAGTGCCGTTCGGCCGCCACCTGCTGGATGAGAGTGCCGATCCGCGGGCTGCCGGTGAAGCTGATGTGGTCAATGCCCGGATGCCGCGCCAGCGCTTCGCCGACTTCCTGGCCCAGGCCGGTGACGATGTTCAGCGCGCCCGGCGGGAAGCCGGCTTCGGCCGCCAGCTGGGCGACCCGGATGAGCGACAGGCAGGCGTCTTCGGCCGGCTTCACCACGCAGCAGTTGCCGGCCGCCAGGGCGCCGCCGACGCTGCGCCCGAAGATCTGCATCGGGTAGTTCCACGGCACGATGTGGCCGGTCACGCCGTGCGGCTCGCGCCAGGTGAAGACGCTGTAGCCGTCCTGGTAGGGAATCGTCTCGCCGTGCAGCTTGTCGCAGGCGCCGGCGTAGAACTCGAAGTAGCGCACCAGCGCCAGCGCGTCGGCGCGCGCCTGCTTGACCGGCTTGCCGCAGTCGCGCTGCTCCAGCAGCGCCAGCTCGTCCACGTGCTCGGCGACCTTCTGCGAGAGCCGGTAGAGCAGTCGGCCGCGCTCGGCCGCGCTGACCTTGTGCCAGGTGTGCTCGAAGCAGTCGCGCGCGGCGCTGACCGCGGCGTCGATGTCGGCAGCGTCGCTGCGCTGCAGTTCGTCGAAGGCCAGGCCGTCGGACGGATCGATGACGGGGAGGGTGCGGCCGCTGGCCGAGGCAATGCTCTGGTTGCCGATGTAGTTGAGTTGCATGGGCGAAATCTTATCGACTGGGCCCGGCACCTCCGGTGGCAGGGGCTGGGGGCGGCCCGTTCCCGGGGCTTTCGGCGTCATGTTGTACCCTATGGGGTTGCCCTCTTGCGCTCCTCCGCCGCCCTGGCGGGCCATGCGCACCCTTGTAAAAGGACCCCGATGCCCCAAATGCTGGCCATGAACGCTACCAACACCCCAGCGAATTCCCCAGCGCACAGGACCGACCTGGCCGTGGCGCATGTCCTGGCCCAGCTCCTCGAAAAGCTGGAAAACAGCGCCGTGCCGGTGGGCGCCGAGCAGTATCGCTCGGTCGTCATGCACCTCGTGGAGGAATTCCGCGATGTGGATTCTGGCGCCGAACTTGGCAAGCTGCTCGACAGCTACCCGGCCGCCGCGCAGGTCTACGAGAACCTGAACTATCAGCACGCCGGCCTGTGCCGTTCGGCGCTGGACGCGTCGCTGGCCGCCGAAATGGCCGCCCGCAAGGCGATCGACTTGGCCCGCCAGCCTGGCTCGCCGGCCGCCCCGGCAGCAGATGGCGAAGGCAGCGCCGCATGAGCAAGGCCGAAGTGAAGACCGCCGTCGTCGCCGACGGCCTGCGCTACAAGGCCAAGGCGCCGGGTTCGCCCTTCCGCGCCTCGGCTTCCTTCAGCGGCGCGACCATGTCGTGCTTCATGTGCGGCAAGCACCGCGTTCGCTCGCAGATGCGCACCCGCCAACTGCTGGGCAAGTCGCAGACCGTCTGCGCGCCGAACTGCAAGGCGCTGGACGAACTGGTAGAAGCGGGCGGTTGAGCGCCTGACCGAGCGGAAAAGAGGCCTCGCTTGAGGCCTTTTTGGCTGCTATCGTCGGGTGCAACCTGATTGACTTTGGCGATTTGAGTACTTCGGACCGCCTACCCATCCGTCACAAATCCAACTACAGTTGGACACAAATAATTGCAATAATTTGCAACAAGGTTTGAGTCTTCAACTGCCAGTACGCGAAAGGATGGGCCTGTGAGCCAACCGCGACAGATCATCATGCAGGTCGTCAAGCGCTCCGGCGGCGCGACGCACCATGTCGAATTCAGCCTCGACGACAACTTCGCCGAGCGCCTGCGCCAGCTGCGCTCGCTGGTGCCGCCGCTGAACACCCTCAACAAGCAGCGCGACCTGGTCATCGACAAGGTGCGCGTGCGCCTGCCGAGCGCGATCTGGCGCTGCGGCGGCGACATCGACAGCATGGTCGAGGGCTCCTGCATCGTGATCGCGGCCGAAGGTTTCTTCAATTGCGGCGCCAAGGATCGCAAGAGCAAGGAAAAGCTGGTCACCTACACCTTCCCGATCGCTCGCCTGATCGAACTGCACATGGAGCGGCCGGTCGGCGAGACCTTCTACATCCGCGACGGCATCTTCACCAACGACGAACCGGCCGATTCGCCGGCCGGCCGCTGGGTGCAGTCGCTGCACGAGCTGGAGGAGATGCGCATGCCGGAGGCGCCCTCGGATTTCGACACGCTGCAAGGCGTGCCGCTCAACAGCCAGCAGGGCGCGCTGGCGCCGCGTCCGGCTTCGTTGAACTGAGGCCGCTAGACCGGCTTCATCTGAACCGGGTCGTAGAAGAATTCCTCCTGGGCGATCCGCTCGTCCTCCCAGCGCTGCCAGGCCAGCTCTTCCATGTGCATGGCGCTGCCGTCCTTGAACGTGAAGTCGAAGATCCAGCGGATCACCACGCGGTCGCCGTTCACGAAGACCGGCCGCACGCAGCGTGATTCCACCCGGGCGGTGCGATCGAGCATCGCCTGCTCGCGCGTACGAGCAGTTTGCGACCCTGTCGCGGCGGCGCGGTGTTCTCGCGCATCGTCGCGTCCTCGGTGTAGTAGTCCTCGATCGCCTGGGCGTGGGCGCCGCTCTCGACCGCGGCGACGAAGGCCTCGAGCGTGACGGCGCTCGGCATGGCTACTGCACCTTCACCTCGACCCGGCGGGCTTCCGCCGGCGGGCCGTTGGGTTCGGTGTCGGCCGGCTTGGCCAGTTCCACCTTGTCGTCCGGCGCGCCGGCCGCCTTCAGCGCGAGGCCGACCGCCATCGCGCGCTGCTTGGCCAGTTCCTCGTTCTGCTGCACGTCGCCGCTGGCGTCGTGGTAGCCGCTGACGATCACGTGGGCGCCGCCCTGGGCCGCCTTCGCGATGTCGGCCAGCGCGGCGTCGGCGCCGGGCGCCACCGCGGCGCTGCCGGTCGCGAAGTAGAACTTGACCACGCCGCCGACGACCCGGATCGAAGGCGCATCGGCCGGCGGCGCCATCGCCGCGGGCGCGCTCATCGGGGCCGGCACGGGCACCACCGGCGCCATCGCCGCGGCGTCGCCGCTGTGGAACTTGACCACCAGCGGCACGATCAGCAGCGCCACGATGTTGATGATCTTGATCAGCGGGTTGACCGCCGGGCCGGCCGTGTCCTTGTAGGGGTCGCCGACCGTGTCGCCGGTCACCGCCGCCTTGTGCGCCTCGGAGCCCTTGCCGCCGTGGTGGCCGTCCTCGATGTACTTCTTGGCGTTGTCCCAGGCGCCGCCGCCGGTGCACATCGAGATCGCGACGAAGAGGCCGGTGACGATCGTGCCCATCAGGAGGCCGCCCAGCGCCTTCGGGCCGAGCACCAGGCCGACCAGGATCGGCACCACCACCGGCAGCAGCGACGGGATCATCATTTCCTTGATCGCGGCGCCGGTCAGCATGCCGACCGCGCGGCCGTATTCCGGCTTGGCCGTGCCTTCCATGATCCCGGGAATCTCGCGGAACTGGCGGCGCACTTCCTCGACCACCGAGCCGGCGGCCCGGCCGACGGCTTCCATCGCCATGGCGCCGAAGAGGTAGGGAATCATCCCGCCGATGAAGAGGCCGACGATCACCATCGGATCGCTCAGGTTGAAGTCGATCTCCAGCCCGTAGCCGGTGAGCTTGTGGGTGTAGTCGGCGAACAGCACCAGCGCCGCCAGGCCGGCCGAGCCGATCGCGTAGCCCTTGGTCACCGCCTTCGTGGTGTTGCCGACCGCGTCCAGCGGATCGGTCACGGCGCGCACGCTGGCGGGCAGCTCCGACATCTCGGCGATGCCGCCGGCGTTGTCGGTGATCGGACCGTAGGCGTCGAGCGCGACCACTATGCCGGCCATGCTCAGCATGGCGGTGGCGGCCACGGCGATGCCGAAGAGGCCGCCGAGCCAGTAGGCCGCGATGATCGCGATGCACACGCACAGCACCGGCCAGGCGGTCGAACGCATGGACACGCCGAGCCCCGCGATGATGTTGGTGCCGTGGCCGGTGGTCGACGCCTGCGCGATGTGGCGCACCGGCGAATATTGCGTGCCGGTGTAGAACTCGGTGATCCAGACCAGCGCCGCGGTCAGCGCCAGGCCGACGAAGCAGCAGCCGAACAGGCGCATCTGGCTGCCCGTGCCGCCGATCGCGTCGTCCGGGATCAGCCAGTTGGTCACGAACCAGAAGGCGATCAGCGACAGGATGCCCGCCACCGCCAGGCCCTTGTAGAGCGCCGGCATCACGTTGACCATGCCCTTGGACGCCTTCACGAAGAAGCAGCCGATGATCGACGCGATGATCGACACGCCGCCCAGCGCCAGCGGATACATGACCGCATTGAGCGGCGCGCTGGTCACCATCAAGGCGCCCAGCACCATGGTGGCGATCAGGGTCACCGCGTAGGTCTCGAACAGGTCGGCCGCCATGCCAGCGCAGTCGCCGACGTTGTCGCCCACGTTGTCGGCGATCACCGCCGGGTTGCGCGGGTCGTCTTCGGGGATGCCGGCCTCGACCTTGCCCACCAGGTCGGCACCGACGTCGGCGCCCTTGGTGAATATGCCGCCACCCAGCCGCGCGAAGATCGAGATCAGCGACGAGCCGAAGGCGAAGCCGATCAGCGGGTTGAGCAGGCCGGCCAGCGTCTGGCCCGGCGGCAGTCCGCCGGCGGCCAGGAACCAGAAGAAGCCCGACACGCCCAGCAGCCCGAGCCCGACGACCAGCATGCCGGTGATCGCGCCGCCGCGGAAGGCGACGTCCAGCGCCGGGCCGATGCCGTGCGTGGCGGCCTGCGCGGTGCGCACGTTGGCGCGCACCGAGACGTTCATGCCGATGAAGCCGCAGGCGCCCGAGAGCACCGCGCCGATGATGAAGCCGATGGCCGTGGTGAGGTCGAGGAACAGGCCGATCAGGACGGCCAGGATGACGCCGACGATCGCGATCGTGCGGTATTGCTTCGCGAGGTAGGCCGCCGCGCCGGTCTGGATCGCCGCGGCGATCTCCTGCATTCGCGGGTTGCCCGGGTCCTTGGAAAGAATCCAGCTGCGCGCCCAGATGCCATAGGCCACGGCCACGAGGCCGCAAACCATGGCGAGGACGAGAGGGGTGTTGCCTGTCATTGCCTTGCTTCTCCAGTCGTTATCTAACTATTGGAGACGTAGGCTCGACCCGGTGCGCAACGCGTACGGGTCAGAGCCTCCGCCGCGTTGCTTCCTCGAAGTCCCGACGCCGCGAAGGCGAGGGACCGATTGGCCAACCGTTTCAATTTACAGGCAAAACGTGATTTCTGCGCGACCGTGGCGTGACACGGAAAGTAAACTGCGGGTTTGTCCGCATCCCGGCGTGCATTCCCACTACACCTAGACAAGACATGTCCCTAGACAAAGTTTCCCCCGGCAAAGACGCACCCGACGCCTTCAACGTGGTGATCGAGATCCCGATGAACGCCGACCCGATCAAGTACGAAGTCGACAAGGAATCCGGCGCGATCTTCGTCGACCGCTTCATGACGACCGCGATGCACTACCCGACCAACTACGGCTACGTGCCGCAGACGCTGTCGGGCGACGGCGACCCGGTCGACGTGCTGGTGATCACGCCCTGGGCGCTGGTGCCCGGCGTGGTGGTGCCGTGCCGCCCCATCGGCATCCTCATGATGGAAGACGAGGCCGGCGTCGACGGCAAGGTGCTGGCCGTGCCGACCGACAAGGTGCTGCCCATCTACAGCCACTGGAAGAAGGTCGAGGACGTGAACCCGATGCGGCTGAAGGCCATCACGCACTTCTTCGAGCACTACAAGGACCTGGAAGCCGGCAAGTGGGTCAAGGTGCTGGGCTGGGAAAGCCTGGACGCCGCCAAGAAGGAAGTCCTGGACGGCATCGCCAACTACAGGAAGTAGTCGGTCTTCTTCAAGTCGCCGCGGGGCCCGGCTCCGAAGGCGGCGGCGCATGCCGGAACGGGCTGCGCTCGCCCAGGTGGTCGAGGTAGTTCTCGATGCCTGCGCCTTCCTTTTCCAGGAAGCGCTCGACCGCATCGGCGAAGGCCGGATGCGCCAGCCAGTGGGCGCTGGTGGTGCGCACCGGCATCAGGGCACGGGCCATCTTGTGTTCGCCCTGCGCGCCGCCCTCGAAGCGTTGCACGCCGTGCGCGATGCACCATTCGAGCGGCTGGTAGTAGCAGGCCTCGAAGTGCAGGCAGTCGACCCGTTCGAGCGCACCCCAGTAGCGGCCGTAGGCCACCAGCGGCGCGCCGCTCTCGGTCGACAGCGCGATCAGGCTGCTGGCGATCGGCCGGCCTTCGCGCTCGGCGACGAAGAGCAGCCAGGCTTCGGGCATGTCCGCGGCCATCCGGCGGAAGAAGTCGCGGTTGAGGTAGGGGGCGTTGCCGTGCTCTCGATAGGTGCGCGCGTAGCAGCGGTAGAAGAAGTCCCAGTCGGCCTCGGCGATGTCGGCGCCGCGGGCCCAGCGGAAGGTGACGCCGGCGTCGTGCACCTTGCGGCGCTCCTGGCGGATCTTCTTGCGCTTGTCGTGCGCGAGGCTGGCCAGGAAGGCGTCGAAGTCCGTCCATGCCGGCGCCTCCGGCGTCGCCGGCGGCCGGGTCCAGTGGAACTGCACCGTGTGCCGCAGCATCAGGCCGGCGTCGACGCAGGCCGCGATGTCCTCGTCGGCGCCGAAGAGCAGGTGCAGCGACGAGATCTCTTCCGACTTGCACCATTCGATGACGGCGCGCACCAGCAGGGCGCGGCTCTCGGGGTCGCGCGCCAGCACGCGGGCGCCGGGCACCGGCGTAAAGGGCACCGCGACCAGCGCCTTCGGGTAGTAGGCCAGGCCGTGCTGCTCGTAGGCGTTGGCCCAGGCCCAGTCGAAGACGTATTCGCCGTACGAGTGGTCCTTGATGTAGAGCGGGCAGGCGGCGAGCAATTCCTTGCCGCGCCAGAGCGCCACGAAGCGGGGCGTCCAGCCGCTCCTGGGCGAGGCGCTGGCGCTGGCGTCCATGGCGGCCAGGTAGGCGTGGCGCATGAAGGGCGAGGGGGCCGGCTGCAGGGCCAGCAGCGCGTCCCAGGCGGCTTCGTCGATCTCGGAGGGCGAGCGGTGGACGCGGACGGTCGGGGCGGTCGAAGAGGTCCTGGAACCGCGAAGAATGGAAGGCGTGCGCATCGCCGTTCGAGGTTAACAGTCCGCGCGGCTCCCTGCTGGCGGGCGTGGTTTGCACGGCAGGCCGGCATGGCACTGCAACGCCGATGACATAATCATCCAGCCCATTTTTCCGGCCGCTTTCCGGCCTCCTCTGGTCCTTCTATGACCCTGAAACTCGCCATCGCGCAGCTCAATTTCGTGGTGGGCGATCTCACCGGCAACGCACGCCTGATCGTCGACGCGGCGCGCGACGCCTACCAGCAGGGCGCCCGGCTGCTGCTCACGCCCGAACTGTCGATCTGCGGCTACGCGGCCGAGGACCTGTTCCTGCGGCCGGCCTTCGTCGCCGCCTGCGACGAGGCGGTGCGCGCGGTGGCCGCCGAGCTGGCGGACCTCGACGGCATGGTGGTGGTCGTCGGCCATCCCGACGGCGGCAGCCTGCGCAGCAAGTCGGTCGCGGTGCAGCTGCGCCACAACGCGGCCAGCGTGCTGAGCGAGGGCCGCATCCTCGCCACCTACGCCAAGCGCGAGCTGCCCAACTACCAGGTCTTCGACGAGCGCCGCTACTTCACGCCGGGCGAGGGCGTCTGCGTCTTCGAGGCCGGCGGCGTCCAGGTCGGCCTCCTGATCTGCGAGGACGCGTGGTTCGAGACGCCGGCCCGCCTGGCCAAGGAAGCCGGCGCCGAGCTGATCGCGGTGATCAACGCCTCGCCCTTCCACGTCGGCAAGGAAGGCGAGCGGGTGACGCGCATGGCTCTCAGGGCCCAGGCGGTCGGCCTGCCGCTGGTCTACGCGCACCTGGTCGGCGGCCAGGACGAGGTGGTCTTCGACGGCGCCTCCTTCGCGCTGCAGGCCGACGGCGCGCCGGCGCTGCAGGCCGAGAGCTTCAAGGAAGGCCTGGTCTTCGCGCCGCTCGAGCGGACAGCGGGCGGCGTGCGTTTCACGGGCGCCGCAGCCGGCGTCCCGACACCGCGCGCGGCCGAGGCCCAGCTGTGGGACGCCCTGGTGGTCGGCGTGCGCGACTACATCGGCAAGAACGGCTTCCCGGGCGCGATCCTCGGCTTGTCCGGCGGCATCGACTCGGCGCTGGTGCTGGCGATCGCGGTCGACGCGCTCGGCCGCGACAAGGTGCGGGCGGTGATGATGCCGTCGCCCTATACCGCCGACATCAGCTGGATCGACGCCCGCGACATGGCGACGCGGCTGGGCGTGCGCTACGACGAGATCTCGATCAAGCACACCTTCGAGTCCTTCCGCGGCGCGCTGGCCGAGGAATTCAAGGACCGCGCCGAGGACACCACCGAAGAGAACCTGCAGGCCCGCATCCGCGGCACCCTCCTGATGGCGCTGTCGAACAAGTTCGGCTCGATCGTGCTCACCACCGGCAACAAGAGCGAGATGGCGACCGGCTACTGCACCCTGTACGGCGACATGGCCGGCGGCTTCGCGGTGATCAAGGACCTGCTCAAGACGACGGTCTTCGCACTGGCCCGCTGGCGCAATGCCCACGACCCGTACGGCACCGGCAGCGAGCCGATCCCGGAACGCATCATCACCCGGCCGCCGAGCGCCGAGCTGCGCCCCGACCAGACCGACCAGGACAGCCTGCCGCCCTACGACATCCTGGACGGCATCCTCTCGCGCTACATGGAGGACGACGAAGGTATCGACGAGATCATCGCCGCCGGCTACGAACGCGCGGTGGTGGAGCGGGTGGCGCGCCTGATCAAGATCAACGAATACAAGCGCCGCCAGGCGCCGGTCGGCATCAGGGTCACCCATCGCAGCTTCGGCAAGGATTGGCGCTACCCTATCACCAGCAAGTTCAACGAAACCGCCGGAAGAAAGTCCCCATGAAGCAAATCACCGCCATCCTCAAACCGTTCAAGCTCGACGATGTGCGAGAGGCCCTGGCGGTCGTCGGCGTCACCGGCCTGACCGTCACCGAAGTCAAGGGTTTCGGCCGCCAGAAGGGTCACACCGAGCTGTACCGCGGCGCGGAATACGTGGTCGACTTCCTGCCGAAGATGAAGGTCGAGGTGGTGGTCAACGAGGGCGACGTCGAGCGCTGCGTCGACGCCATCGTCAGCGCCGCCCGCACCGGCAAGATCGGCGACGGCAAGATCTTCGTCACCAACGTCGAGCGCGTGGTGCGCATCCGCACCGGCGAGCAGGACGAGGCCGCTGTCTAACGGGGCCTAAAGAACCTGGGCCAGCTTGTCGCCGCCCGGATGGCGGCGGCTCTCGTCCAGCAAGGCCTGCAGCAGCGCGGCCGGGTCGCTGCCGCTGCGCACCAGGCCCATCTGCCAGTCACCCATGAATTTCTCCTGCACGCTGTGCGCCAGGAAGGCCAGGAGGGCGTCGTAGTAGCCGTCCACGTTGAGGATGCCGACCGGCTTGTCGTGGTAGCCGAGTTGGCGCCAGGTCCAGGCCTCGAACAGCTCCTCCAGCGTGCCGATGCCGCCCGGCAGGGCGATGAAGGCGTCGGCGCGCTCGCCCATCATCGCCTTGCGCTCGTGCATGGTGTCCACCACGTGCAGCTCGTCGCTCAGGCGATTGGCCAGTTCCATGTCGACCAGCGCCTTCGGGATGATGCCGACCACCCGGCCGCCCGCCGCGCGGGTGGCCTCGGCCACGGTACCCATCAGGCCGGTGCGGCCGCCGCCGTAGACCAGCTGGCCGCCTTGCCGGCCGATCCACTGACCGACCGCGGTCGCCACAGCGGCGTATCCGGGTTTGTCGCCGGGCCGGGAGCCGCAATACACGCAGAGCGAGAAGGAGGGAGTCGTCATCCGCCGATCATGCCGCGCTCAGGTGACAAAACGCTGCCAGAGCGCCGCCAGCCAGACGCAGCCACACAACAAAATCGACAGAAGGACGGCCGCGCTGCCCATGTCCTTGGCCGATTTCGAGAGCGAATGCCATTCCGGCCCGATGCGGTCGATCGCCGCCTCGATGCCGCTGTTGAGCAATTCGACCACCAGCACCAGCACCACCGTCGCCGCCAGCATCGCCACCTCGACCCAGCTGCGGCCGACCCAGAAGGCGGCCGGCAGCATGACCACCGCGCAGAGCACCTCCTGGCGGAAGGCCGCCTCGTGCCAGCCGGCCCGGAAGCCGTTGATCGAGATCAGCGTCGCATGCCAGATCCGATCGAAGCCGCGCCGCTCCGCCTGCGGATTGACCGGGTCCGCGTCGCTCATCCCCGGCTCATCGGCTTGGACGGGATCAGCCGGGTGCCGGCCCAGGCGTCGTGCCAGAACTGGCGCTGCGGGTGAAAGCGGGACAGCAGGGCCCAGACCGCGACCCAGCCGAAGATCAGCACGGTCGATTCGCCGCCGCCCAGCTTGAAGGGCGCGATCGCCGCCAGCGAGGGCAGGAACCAGACCCAGCACAAGAGATAGCGCAAGAGCGCCCGGCCCTGCGTGAGCGGCCGGCCGAAGCGGTCGACCACGCGGATGCCCCAGGTCTTCATCGCCAGCGTCTGACCGTGGATCCAGAACCAGACGAAATAGACCCCGAAGACCACGAACAGGAAGGCCTGCAGCAGGTGCCGGCGCGAATCCATGGCGTCGCGCATCTGGCCCAGGGTGCTGAAGAGCCAGCCGGCCACGAAGACCACGGCGAACATCAGCATGCCCTCGTAGGTCCAGCAGGCCATGCGGCGCCAGAGGCCGGGCGCCTGCAAGCCGTCGGGCGGGAGTGCGGCGGTGGCGGCGGTGCCGGGCGCCGGCGCGAGCGCCTGTCCGGGATCGCCGGAAGAAGTGGGTGCCATCGACGCTGCGCTCAGGGCCGCTCGGGGGGCGGAGGCGGGGTCGGCACCTGCGCTTCGGGCGGCACCGGGGCGGAAGAGGTCGCCGGCGGAATGCTGGAAGGGCGGGCCTCGCTGATGGTGGCATCCGTGGCGGGGCCGGCCGATTTGGCCGGCGGTGCCAGCTGGATCCGCGGCCCCGGCTTGCCGTCGAGCGCCACCGGCACCGGCGCGAACTTCTGCGCGCCCGGGCGCGGCAGGGCGGCCGCGCCGGGCGCCTGGACCGGCCTGGCCTTGGCAGCCAGCTGGCGCTTTTCTTCCTCGCTCAGGGCCTGGTAGGCCTCCCACTTGGCCTTGCGGACGTCCGGCGGCACCTGCTTGACCGCGGCGAAGTTCTGCCGGGCCTGCTCGCGCTGCTGGTTGCTCAGGCGCGACCAGTCGGTCATGCGGCTGTGCAGCGTCTCCTGCTCGGCGGGCGACAGCTCGGCGTAGTTGCGCGACATGGCCAGCCACTTCTGCTTGTGGGCCTCGGTCAGCTCGTCCCAGTTCGAGGCCAGCGGCTCCAGCGCACGCTGCTGGCGCTGCGTCAGCTCGCGCCAGAGCGGCTTGGACTGGGCGGGCTTGGCCGCGGAAGTGGTGGCGGAGGCGCCCGTGGAAGCCGGCGCGGCGGCGGATTTGCCGGGCTGCGCGCCCACGCTCGGGGTCAGGCCGGCCAGGGCCAGCAGCAGCAGGGCTGCCACGGCGGGCGCGGCGGAGTTCTTCAGCGTCGTCAGGCCGGGCATTCGGATCGGGTTCAGGGCGCGCTCACGGCGTCGTCACGGCGCCCGGCGCAGCGGCCGCGCTGGCGCTGGTCTGGACGAACTGCGCGAAGCCCGGATCGGTGTACGCCGCCGGCGGCAGCGCATCGGTCAGCAGGGCGGAGTCGACCGCCGCCAGCTCGTCGGTGCGGCTGTCGTCCTGCATCACGCTGATCGCCACCAGCCCGGCGGCCAGCGCCACCAGCGGCACGACCGCGCCGATGCGGGTCCACCAGCCCCAGCCGCCGCCGAGCGCGGCCGAGGATCCGCTCTTCACCACCACCGGCGCGGCGCGCAGTTGCGGCACCGTCTTGCGGTTGGCGATCGCCTGCATCCGGGCGGCGCGCAGGCGCTCGCTGACCTCGTGCGTCAGGTCCAGGTTGCCGGCCGTCAGGCGGGCGGCGACTCGCCGGCCGAACTGTTCCTCGAGGGCCGCGGCGGGCGTGGAGAGCGTTGTTTTCATAGCGTGATTCCCTTGGCTTTGAGCGCCTTGCCCAAGGCGTGCACGGCGCGCGAGCAATGGGTCTTGACGCTCCCTTCGGAACATCCCATCGCGGCGGCCGTCTCGGCGACATCCATTTCCTCCCAGTAACGCATCAGAAAGGCCTCGCGTTGACGGCCGGGCAGGGCGGCGATCTCTTCCTCGATCTCGCGAAAGATCTGGGCGCGGCGGGTGGTGTCCTCGGCGCTCTCGCTTTCGCGGGTGTCGGTGGGGGATTGGACATGTTCGAGCAGGTCGAATTCCCCGTCGTCGTCCACCGATTCGAAATCGCTCAGGTTCGAGAAAAGGGCTCGCCGGGTTTTCTGGCGCCGGAACCAGTCGAGGGTGCAGTTCGACAGGATCCGCTGGAACAGCATCGGCAACTCGTTGGCCGGCTTGTCGCCGTAGTGCTCGGCCAGTTTCATCATGCTGTCCTGCACGATGTCGAGCGCCGCTTCTTCGTCCCGTACGTGGTAGACCGAGCGCTTGAAGGCCCGTCGTTCGACGCTTTTCAGGAAGTCGGAAAGTTCTTTTTCAGTTGCCAAACGAATCGGGCGCAAGAAGAGCGCCGTGTGGGAAAGGCGCCATGGGAACGCCAGGATTTTTCTGCCCCGAATTATGCCCTTTACCGATTCTCGCCTCGGCCGTCGGCCAAACGACCCGAAACAAGTGTCATAATCGGCGGTTGCAGTCAAAAGGCAAACGGGTCAAGGTCCGGCGGAATACAGGTTCGCTCATGGCTTTGGCCTCAAGTCCCGACGCGGCTTCAAAAGAGCTGGCGAAGGGGCACCCAAGGTTTTTCGTTCCCGAAAAAACACAAAGGTTTATCATGGAAATCTCGAAGGCGGAACTCGCTTCCGCAGCCGCCGCGTCTTCATCCGCCGGCAATCAATCGCAAGAACTCATGGGCGCCGAAGTGCTGGTCAAGGCAATCCAGGCCGAAGGCGTCAAGTACGTCTGGGGCTATCCGGGCGGCGCCGTGCTCTACATCTACGACGCGTTCTACAAGCAGGACACCATCCAGCACGTGCTGGTGCGCCACGAGCAGGCGGCGGTGCATGCGGCCGACGGCTACGCCCGCGCCACCGGCGACGTCGGCGTGGCGCTGGTCACCTCCGGCCCGGGCCTGACCAATGCCGTCACCGGCATCGCGACCGCCTACATGGACTCGATCCCGATGGTGATCATCTCGGGCCAGGTCCCGACCGCCGCGATCGGCCTGGACGCCTTCCAGGAGTGCGACACCGTCGGCATCACCCGCCCGATCGTCAAGCACAACTTCCTCGTCAAGGATCCGAAGGACCTGGCGATGACCATGAAGAAAGCCTTCCACATCGCCCGCACCGGCCGTCCCGGTCCGGTGGTGGTCGACGTGCCGAAGGACGTGTCGTTCAAGAAGGTTCCGTACGCCGGCTATCCCGACAAGGTCGAGATGCGCTCGTACAACCCGGTCAAGAAGGGCCACGGCGGCCAGATCCGCAAGGCCCTGCAGCTGCTGCTGAACGCCAAGCGGCCCTACATCTACACCGGTGGCGGCGTGCTCCTGAGCAACGCCACCAACGAACTGCGCGCGCTGGTCGACCTGCTCGGCTACCCGGTCACCAACACGCTGATGGGCCTGGGTGCCTATCCGGCGAGCGACCGCAAGTTCCTCGGCATGCTGGGCATGCACGGCACGATCGAAGCCAACAACGCGATGCAGAACTGCGACGTGCTGCTGGCCGTCGGCGCGCGCTTCGACGACCGCGTGATCGGCAATCCCAAGCACTTCGCGCAGAACGAACGCAAGATCATCCACATCGACATCGACCCGTCGAGCATCTCCAAGCGCGTGAAGGTCGACATCCCGATCGTCGGCGACGTGAAAGACGTGCTGACCGAGCTGATCTCGATGATCCGCGAGAGCACCACCAAGCCCGACGCCGCGGCGCTCGCCAGTTGGTGGAACACGATCGAGGAATGGCGCGGCAAGGACTGCCTGAAGTACGACCGCGGCAACAAGGACGTCATCAAGCCGCAGCACGTGGTCGAGACCCTCTGGAACATGACCAAGGACACCGACACCTACATCACGTCGGACGTCGGCCAGCACCAGATGTGGGCGGCGCAGTACTACCGCTTCGACGAACCGCGGCGCTGGATCAATTCCGGCGGCCTGGGCACGATGGGCGTGGGCATTCCGTACGCGATGGGCATCAAGCTGGCCAAGCCCGATTCGGAAGTGTTCTGCATCACCGGCGAAGGCTCGGTGCAGATGTGCATCCAGGAGCTTTCCACCTGCCTGCAATACAACACGCCGATCAAGATCTGCGCGCTCAACAACCGCTACCTGGGCATGGTGCGCCAGTGGCAGGAGATCGAATACTCCGGCCGCTACAGCCACAGCTACATGGACGCGCTGCCCAACTTCGTGAAGCTGGCCGAGGCCTATGGCCACGTCGGCCTGCTGATCGAGCGGCCGCAGGACGTGGAGCCGGCGCTGCGCGAGGCGCGCAAGCTCAAGGACCGCACGGTGTTCATGGACTTCCGCACCGACCCGACCGAGAACGTGTTCCCGATGGTCAAGGCGGGCATGGGCATCACCGAGATGCTGCTGGGTTCCGAAGACCTCTAGGGCGAGCGAAGGCGAGCCACAAGTCCCCGCTTCCGAAAGAGCGGGTTTCAACCTTAAGTTGACGAATCTATTGTCCGTCGAGCCCGCGCATTACCGTGCGCGGGGGAGGGCGGCGAAAAGAGGAGTCCATTCGACATGAAACACATCATCGCGGTGCTGCTCGAGAACGAGCCCGGAGCACTTTCCCGCGTCGTCGGCCTGTTCTCGGCCCGCGGCTACAACATCGAATCATTGACCGTCGCGCCGACCGAGGACCCGAGCCTCTCGCGCATGACCATCGTCACCGCCGGCTCGGACGACGTGATCGAGCAGATCACCAAGCACCTGAACCGCCTGATCGAGGTCGTCAAGGTCGTCGACCTCACCGAAGGCGCCTACACCGAGCGCGAGCTCATGATGGTCAAGGTGCGCGCGGTCGGCAAGGAGCGCGAAGAGATGATGCGCATGGCCGAGATCTTCCGCGGCCGCATCATCGACGTCACCGACAAGAGCTACACCATCGAGCTCACCGGCGACCACGGCAAGAACGACGCCTTCCTCGAGGCGATCGATCGCGCGGCGATCCTCGAGACGGTCCGTACCGGCGCCAGCGGCATCGGCCGCGGCGAGCGCATCCTGCGCGTCTGACCCATCCACCCCCACATCCACGCATCAATCGAAGGAGCATCTCATGAAGGTTTATTACGACAAGGACGCCGACCTCAGTCTCATCAAGGGCAAGACCGTCGCGATCATCGGCTACGGCAGCCAGGGCCATGCGCACGCGCAGAACCTGAACGACAGCGGCGTCAAGGTCGTGGTCGGCCTGCGCAAGGGCGGTGCCTCGTGGGACAAGGTCGGCAAGGCCGGCCTGAAGGTCGCCGAAGTGGCCGAGGCGGTGAAGTCCGCCGACGTCGTCATGATCCTCCTGCCCGACGAGCAGATCGCCAACGTCTACAAGAACGACGTCGCGCCGAACATCAAGGAAGGCGCATCGCTGGTCTTCGCGCACGGCTTCAACGTGCACTACGGCTTCGTGCAGCCGCGCGCCGACCTCGACGTCTGGATGGTCGCGCCCAAGGCCCCGGGCCACACCGTGCGCAGCACCTACACCCAGGGCGGCGGCGTGCCCCACCTGGTGGCGGTGCACCAGGACAAGAGCGGCAAGGCGCGTGACCTGGCGCTCAGCTACGCCACCGCCAACGGCGGCGGCAAGGCCGGCATCATCGAGACCAACTTCCGCGAAGAGACCGAGACCGACCTCTTCGGCGAGCAGGCCGTGCTGTGCGGCGGCACCGTCGAGCTGATCAAGGCCGGCTTCGAGACGCTGGTGGAAGCCGGCTACGCGCCCGAGATGGCGTATTTCGAATGCCTGCACGAGCTCAAGCTGATCGTCGACCTGATCTATGAAGGCGGCATCGCCAACATGAACTACTCGATCTCGAACAACGCCGAATACGGCGAGTACGTCACCGGCCCGCGCATCGTGACCGACGAGACCAAGAAGGTCATGAAGCAGGTCCTGAAGGACATCCAGACCGGCGAATACGCCAAGAGCTTCGTGCTCGAAGCGGCCGCCGGCCAGCCGGCGCTCATCAGCCGCCGCCGCATCAACGCCGAGCACCAGATCGAGGTGGTGGGCGAGCAGTTGCGCGCGATGATGCCCTGGATCAAGAAGAACAAGCTGGTCGACCAGACCCGCAACTAGACGGGCGACGACAGGGCCACTTTCGTGGCCCTGTTCTTTTGAGGCGCCCGCTGCGCCTGAACTAAACTTCCGCACCCATGCCCCCCATTGCCCGTCTCGTATTCCGTCCGGCTGCGCCCGGCGCCGATCGCGCATCGCGCACCTGCGCGCCGCGCCGCGGAGGCCGGTCGCATGCTTGACGACGACGCGCTGATGGACGAGCCGCCGACCCGCAAGCGGCGCAAGGGCATCTACATCCTGCCCAACCTGTTCACGCTGGCGGCGCTCTTCGGCGGCTTCTACGCGATCGTGATGGCGATGAACGCCAGCTTCGACCAGGCCGCGCTCGGCGTCTTCGCGGCCATGATCCTCGACAGCCTGGACGGCCGCGTGGCGCGCATGACCAACACCCAGAGTGCCTTCGGCGAGCAGATGGATTCGCTGTCGGACATGGTGTCCTTCGGCGCCGCGCCCGCGCTCATCGCCTACGAGTGGTCGCTGAAGGGCCTGGGCCGCTGGGGCTGGATCGCCGCCTTCGTCTACTGCGCCTGCGCCGCCTTGCGGCTGGCCCGCTTCAACGTCAACACCGGCGTGGTCGACAAGCGCTGGTTCCAGGGCCTGCCGTCGCCCGCGGCGGCGGCACTGGTCGCCGGCTTCATCTGGCTGGTGACCGAGTGGGGCAAGCGCGGCGGCGACGTGCTGTTCCTGTCGTGGAACCAGATCACCTGGATCACCTTCGCCTTCACGCTCTACGCCGGCCTGTCGATGGTGACCAACGCGCCGTTCTACAGCTTCAAGGACGTGCAGATGAAGCGCAGCGTGCCCTTCGCCGTGATCGTGCTGATCGCGCTCGGCATCGCGGTCATCAACATCCATCCGCCGACGGTGCTCTTCAGCCTCTTCGTCATCTACGGCCTGAGCGGCTACGTGGTCTACGGCTGGCGCAAGGCCAAGGGCCAGCAGGTGAGCGTCATCAGCATCTCGACCGACGAGCCGGACGAGCGCGGCCTGCACAACTGAGCCGGCCTGTGATAAAGTCGCGACCCTCATGAACAAGATTTCGCTGGCCCTACTACTGATCCCCTTCGGGCGGAGAAGGTAGCGCGCGCGCAAATCCCTCACCACGGCCCGTTCGCACCAGCAACGGGCCGTTTTGATTGGGGTTGCTGGTGGATTCCAACCACAGCGAGTAAATCCAGATGTTGAAGCAACCCAACCGCAAGTACCGCGCCTTCGCGCCGATCGCCTTGAAGGACCGCACCTGGCCGGACGCCGTGCTGACCCGCGCGCCGATCTGGCTGTCGACCGACCTGCGCGACGGCAATCAGGCACTGGTGGAACCCATGGACATTGCGCGCAAGACGCGCATGTTCGAGCAGCTGGTGGCGATCGGCTTCAAGGAGATCGAGGTCGGCTTTCCCTCTGCGTCGCAGGTCGAGTTCGACTTCGTGCGCAAGCTCATCGAGGAAGACCGCATTCCCGACGACGTGACGATCCAGGTGCTCACGCAGGCCCGCGACCACCTGATCGAGCGCACCTTCGAAGCGCTTCAGGGCGCACCGCGCGCCATCGTCCACCTCTACAACGCGGTGGCGCCGATCATGCGGCGCGTGGTGCTCGGCATGGACGAGGACCAGATCGTCGAGCTCGCGACCACGCACGCGCGCATGTTCAACGACTGCGCCGCCAGGCAGCCGGCGACGCAATGGACCTTCCAGTATTCGCCCGAGATGTTCTCCGGCACCGACCTGGCCTTCTCCAAGCGCGTGGTCGACGCGGTGACCGAGGTCTGGGCGCCGACCCCGGCTCGCAAGTGCATCGTCAACCTGCCGTCGACGGTCGAGCATTCGACGCCGAACATCTTCGCCGACATGATCGAGTGGATGCACCGCAACCTGGCGCGCCGCGATGCGATCGTGCTGTCGGTCCATCCGCACAACGACCGCGGCACCGGCACCGCCGCCGGTGAGTTCGCCCTGATGGCGGGCGCCGACCGGCTCGAAGGCTGCCTCTTCGGCAACGGCGAGCGCACCGGCAACCTCGACCTGGTCAACGTGGCGTTGAACCTCTACACGCAGGGCGTCTCGCCGGAGCTCGACTTCTCGAACATCGACGAGATCCGCACCACGGTCGAGCACTGCAACCAGCTGCCGGTGCACCCGCGCCATCCGTACGTCGGCGACCTGGTCTACACCTCGTTCTCGGGCTCGCACCAGGACGCGATCAAGAAGGCATTCGGTGCGCGCAAGGACGGCGACATCTGGGACATGCCCTACCTGCCGATCGACCCGAAGGACGTCGGCCGTAGCTACGAGGCGGTGATCCGCGTGAACAGCCAGTCGGGCAAGGGCGGCATCGCCTACCTGCTCGAAAGCGAATACGGTCTCGAGTTGCCGCGCCGGCTGCAGATGGAATTCAGCCAGACCGTGCAGCGCGTCATGGACGTGGCCGGCAAGGAGCTGACCGCCGCCGACCTCTATGCGCTGTTCGAGCGCGAATATGGCATTCGCGACGAGAACGGCCCGCAGCACCAAGTGCTCGAGGAGCAGGGCGAGGGCGCCAAGGCCTCGGTGCTGCTGCGCGCCGACCTGCCGTGGGAGGGTGAAGTCCGCGCCATCGAAGGCCGCGGCAACGGCCCGATCGACGCCTTCATCCATGCGCTCTCGGTCGCGACCGGCCATGCGGTGCGGGTCATCGACTACCACCAGCACGCGATCGGCGCCGGTGCCGATGCGCAGGCGGTGGCCTACCTCGAGCTGCGGGTGGACGAGTCGACCACGCTGTTCGGTGTCGGCATCGACGCCAACATCATCTCGGCCTCGTTGAACGCCATCGTTTCGGGGTTGACCCGGGCACGGGCGCAGGGCGCACGCAGCGCACAATCCGAGGCGCAACCCGCCTGAGCGCGACGAGCCGATGAACGTCGGCTCGCGCGGCCGAACCTGGAGACCCCGCGATGCCCGACAAACTCATCATCTTCGACACCACCCTGCGCGACGGCGAACAGTCGCCCGGCGCTTCCATGACCAAGGACGAGAAGCTGCGCATCGCGCGGCTGCTCGAGCGGCTCAAGGTGGACGTCATCGAGGCCGGCTTCCCGGCCAGCTCGAACGGCGACTTCGAGGCGGTGCGGCTCATCGCCGAATCGATCAAGGACTCGGTGGTCTGCGGCCTGTCGCGGGCCAACGACCGCGACATCTCGCGGGCGGCCGAGGCGCTCAAGGGCGCGGCCAGCAGCCGCATCCACACCTTCATCGCGACCTCGCCGCTGCACATGGAGAAGAAGCTGCGCATGAGCGCGGACGAGGTGCATGAGCAGGCGAAGCTCTCGGTGCGCTTCGCGCGCAACCTGGTGGCCGACGTCGAGTTCAGCCCCGAGGACGGCTACCGCAGCGATCCCGACTTCCTCTGCCGCGTGATCGAGACCGTGATCGCCGAAGGCGCGACCACGATCAACGTGCCCGACACGGTCGGCTACGCCATTCCCGAGCTCTACGGCCAGTTCATCCGCTCGCTGCGCGAACGCATCCCCAACAGCGACCGCGCGGTCTGGTCGGTGCATTGCCACAACGACCTGGGCATGGCGGTGGCCAATTCGCTGGCTGGCGTGAAGATCGGCGGCGCCCGGCAGATCGAGTGCACGATCAACGGCCTGGGCGAGCGCGCCGGCAACTGTTCGCTCGAAGAGGTCGTGATGGCGGTCAAGACCCGCAAGGACTACTTCGACCTCGAGCTCGGCATCGACGCCCGCCACATCGTGGCGGCCAGCCGGATGGTCAGCCAGACCACCGGCTTCGTGGTGCAGCCCAACAAGGCGGTGGTCGGTGCCAATGCCTTCGCCCACGCGTCCGGCATCCACCAGGACGGCGTGCTCAAGGCCCGCGACACCTACGAGATCATGCGGGCCGAGGACGTCGGCTGGAGCGCCAACAAGATCGTCCTGGGCAAGCTCAGCGGCCGCAACGCCTTCAAGCAGCGCCTCCAGGACCTGGGCGTGACGATGCAGAGCGAAGCCGACATCAACGCCGCCTTCGGCCGCTTCAAGGAACTGGCCGATAAAAAAAGTGAAATATTTGACGAAGACATCCTCGCGCTGGTCAGCGACGAGGAGCTCTCGCACGTTGGTGAGCAGTTTGGCTTTGTGTCGCTCTCGCAACATAGTGAAACAGGTGAACGGCCGCAGGCCCGGATCGTGTTCACGATGGGCGGTGAGGAGGTCACCAGTGAATCCGACGGCAACGGGCCGGTCGATGCGTCCCTGAAGGCGATCGAGGCCCGCGTGCGCAGCGGTGCCGAAATGGTGCTCTATTCGGTCAATGCGATCAGCGGATCGACGGAGAGTCAGGGTGAGGTGACGGTGCGTCTGCAAAATGCAGGACGCGTTGTCAATGGGGTGGGTGCCGATCCGGACATCGTGGTGGCGTCCGCCAAAGCATACTTAAGTGCGCTCAACAAGTTACAGAGCCAAGCTGAGAGAGTTGCCGCACAAGGTTGAGATTTGCTAGCACCTTTGTTTTCGATTGAAGAAAAGGATGCAAGTAACTGATATTGCGTGTTTTTTTCGATTTCGATACACTGCGGTCACTTTTTGTCGCCGCTGGAGAGTTTTCTAAATGCCCGAAGCCCGTTCCTGCCGAGTTTCCAGCCAGCGGTTCCTACCCGCCCTACGCCTCGCCGCCGTCGCTCTCTGTGCCACGGCGTTTTTATTGCCCGGCGCCCAGGCCGCGACGCATGCGAGCAGCAAGAAGGCCGCCACGACCACCAAGGCGAGCACCGGCACCCAGGCCAAGCACGGCAAGGAAGCTGCGCCGGTCGCCGCAGCCGCTTCCGGCAAGAAGCGCGGCGCTTCCGCGAAGTCGGCGTCCGCGGCCGATCGCACCGAACGCAGCGTGAGCGGCGGTCGCAACGTGACCGCGACCCTGCGCCAGAGCAACGGCAAGACCGTGGTGGCCGTGCAACGCCGTTCCATGGTCCGCGTGGCCGCCGCCCCGACGCCCCCGCGCCTGTCCTTCGGCCAGATGGCCGGCCTGCACAGCACCGAGGACGCGCTCGACCTGAAGTCGAGCGTCGCACTGGTCATCGACCAGGACACCCGTGAAGTGCTGTTCAGCAAGAACGACACCGCCGTGCTGCCGATCGCATCGCTCACCAAGCTGATGACCGGCCTGCTGATCAGCGAAGCGCACCTGCCGCCCGACGAACTGATCACCATCACCGAAGACGACGTCGACACCGAGAAGTTCAGCAGTTCGCGCCTGCGCGTCGGCACCACGCTGCCGCGCGGCGAACTGCTGCACCTGGCGCTGATGGCGAGCGAGAACCGCGCCGCGCACGCGCTGGGCCGCACCTATCCGGGCGGCCTCACGACCTTCGTGAGCTTGATGAACGCCAAGGCCCGTTCGCTCGGCATGAAGGACACCCACTACATCGAGCCGACCGGCCTGTCGAGCCAGAACCAGTCGAGCGCGCAAGACCTGGCGCTGCTGGTCAACGCCGCCTACGCCGACGCCACCGTTCGCGAACTCACCACCTCGCCGGAATACCAGGTCGAGGTCGGCAACCGCATGGTCCAGTTCAACACGACCAACCGCCTGGTGAAGAACCCCGACTGGGACATCGGCGTGCAGAAGACCGGCTTCATCAACGAAGCCGGCCAGTGCCTGGTCATGCAGACCAAGATCGCCGGCCGCAAGCTGATCATGGTGTTCCTGGATTCGGCCGGCAAGCTGAGCCGGATCGCCGACGCCGAGCGCGTCAAGCGCTGGGTCGAGGCCAACCACAACATGGCGGCGACCCGCATCGCCGGCTGATCGCGGCTCCGCAAAGGACGAAAGCCTGGCAGTGCCAGGCTTTTTTCATTGTCGAGCGCTGCGAGGCGGCTCAGGCCGAAGCGGCCGAATCTTCCTTGAAGCCGAGCGCCCCCGAGATCTCGTTGGCCGTGGCCTGCAGCTTGGGCAGCCAGCCTTCGTCCAGCCGGTCGGCGGGCGCGGAGATCGACAGCCCGGCCACCAGCTTGCCCTGGTCATCGTAGATGCCGGCGGCCATGCAGCGCACGCCCAGTTCCAGCTCCTCGTTGTCGCGTGCGATGCCGTACTGGCGGGCCTTCGACAGCTCGCGCTCCAGTGCCGGCAGCTGGGTGATGCTGTTGCGCGTGTGTCCGGCCAGGCCGGTGCGGGTGGCGTAGCTGCGGATGCGCTGCGGCTCGTCCACCGCCAGGAACAGCTTGCCGGTCGAGGTCAGGTGCAGCGGCGCGCGGCCGCCGATGGCACGCACCACCTGCATGCCGGAGCGCTCGCTGTAGGCGCGCTCGATGTAGACGATCTCGTCGCCCTGGCGCATGCTGAGATTGACCGGTTGCTGGGTCAGCTTGTGCAGCTCGCGCATCGGCGTCAGCGCGGCGTCGCGCACGTTGAGCCGGCCCTTCACGAGGTTGCCCAGTTCGAGCAGCCGCATGCCCAGCCGGTAGCTGCCGGCTTCGGGCCGGTCGACGAAGCGGCCGACCGCCAGGTCGTTCAGGATGCGGTGGGTGGTCGAGGGATGAAGCCCGGTCTTCTCGCTGATCTCCTTGAGGGAGATGGCTTCTTCGCGCGACGCCAGCACGTCGATGAGGGAGAACATCCGCTCCATGACCTGGATCACGGGGGTGGCTGGAACGTCTGTTTGGGGTTTTCTCATGTGCAACGCGGTGGGAGGAACCGGTCGCGATTTTACCTTGTGAAATCGATGGGCGCTGCCTGTGGGGTCGGCGGAGTTTGCCAGCGGCCGTCGATCAACAGCTCGTGCGGCGTGTAGAGCGACTTGTAGTTCATCTTCGAGCTGCCTTCGATCCAGTAGCCCAGGTAGACGTGGGCCAACTGCAGCTTGCGCGCCTGCTCGATCTGCCAGAGCACGCTGTAGTTGCCGTAGCCGGTGCCGGGCTCAGGCTCGTAGAAGGTGTAGACCGCCGACAGGCCGTCGTTCAGCACGTCGAGGATCGAGACCATCTTGAGCGCGCCGGCGCTGCCGTCGGGCAGCGTCTCGCGGAATTCGACCAGCCGCGAATTGACCCGGCTCTGCAGCAGGAACTGGGTGTACTGGTCGATGCTGTCGTGGTCCATGCCGCCGCCCGAATGACGGCCGTTCTGGTAGCGCAGGTAGAGCTGGTAGTGCTCGGGCACGAAGCACAGCTTGAGCACGCGGGCCTGCAGGTCGGAATGGCGGGCCAGGGCGCGGCGCTGGCTGCGCGTCGGCTTGAATTCGGCGGCCCGCACGCGCAGCGGCACGCAGGCGCTGCAGCCGTCGCAATAGGGCCGGTAGGTGAACATGCCGCTACGCCGGAAGCCGCTCAGGACCAGGTCCGAGTAGGCGTCGTTGTGGATCAGGTGGCTGGGCGTCGCGACCTGCGAACGTGCCTGCCGCTGCGGCAGGTAGCTGCAGGGATAAGGCGCCGTCGCGTAGAACTGCAGCGTCTGGAGCGGGAGGTCCTTGAGGTGCGTCACGGCGTGAAGGAGGGTCGCGCGGGCAGGAGTTGGTTCCAGTATACGGGGTCGAAGTGCCACTCCGGGCCGCGCTCCCGCCGCGCGTGGGCGACCTGCGACACGAAGTCGCTGCGGGCGATTTCGCGGCCGCCGAGGCTGGCCAGGTGGGCCGTGTTCTGCTGGCAGTCGATCAGCGCGACGCCGCTCCGGCGGCACAGGCAGACCAGCGCCGAGAGCGCGATCTTGGAGGCGTCGGCGCGCCGCGCGAACATCGATTCGCCGAACACCGCGCGTCCGATCGCGACGCAATAGAGGCCGCCGGCCAGCTCGCCGTCGATCCAGGTCTCGACGCTGTGGGCGTGGCCGGCACGGTGCAGCGCGCCGTAGGCGGCCATCATCTCGGGCAGGATCCAGGTGCCGCCCTGGCCGATGCGCGGCGCGCCGGCGCAGGCCGCGATCACGGCCTCGAAGCCATGGTCGATGCGGATCTCGCAGCCCGGCGCGGCTCGGAAGGCGGCCAGCGTCTTGCGCAGCGACCGGTGCAGCCTGAACTCGGCGACCTTCAGCGCCATGCGTGGATCTGGGCTCCACCAGAGGATCGGCTGGCCCTCGCTGAACCACGGGAAGATGCCCTTGGCGTAGGCCTGCAGCAGGCTGGGCACGTCGAGGCCGCCGCCGGCGGCCAGCAGGCCGGGCACCGGGTCGGACTCGCCCCAGGCCGTGTCGACGTCGGGCAGTGGGTCTCCGGGTTCGAGCCAGGGCAGTTGCATGGGTGAGAGGTATACACGGCTTCGGCGGCCGAAAGCGAGCCGCCAGCCGAATGAGCCCGGAGCCCCTATAGTCGTCGATGCGTTCGCGATCGGACGCTCAGAACGAAGGACCACGGTGAGCACTGAAACCAACCCCTTGCGCTTCGGCAGCGGCCATGCCGTCAAGCGGCTCGAAGACGAATCCCTCCTGGCCGGCCACGGCCGCTACACCGACGACGTCAGCCTGCCGGGCCAGGGCTGGCTGTGTTTCGTGCGATCTCCCTATCCGCATGCGCAACTGGTGTCGGTCGACACCGCGGCTGCGGCCGCGATGCCCGGCGTCTGGGGCGTCTTCACCGGTGCCGAGCTGGACGCGGCCGGCGTCAGGCCGATGCCCGGCGCCGGCTTCAAGCGCGCGGACGGCAGCGACTGCGCGACGCCGCCGCGGCGGGTGCTGGCGCTCGACCGGGCGCGCTTCGTCGGCGAGCCGGTGGCGATGGTGGTCGCCGCCAGTGCCGCCGAGGCCCGCGATGCCGCCGAGGCTGTGATGGTCGACTACGACGCGCTGCCGATGGTGGTCGACATCACGAGCGCGACCGCCGACGGCGCGCCGCTGCTGTGCCCCGAAGGCACCGGCAACATCGCCGCCGAGATGCGCCACGGCAGCGTCGAGGCGACCACCGAAGCCTTCGCGAAGGCGGCGCACGTGGTGGCGCTGGACATCGTGAACCAGCGCGTGGTGGCGCTCACGATCGAGCCGCGCACCGTGCTCGCCGACTTCGACGCGGCCAGCGAGCGGGTCACCCTGCGCATGAGCACCCAGATGCCGTCGGGCGTGCGCGACTCGGTCTGCGATGCGATCGGCTGGCCGAAGGAAAAGATGCGGGTCGTCGTGGGCGACGTCGGCGGCGGCTTCGGCATGAAGACCAGCGCCTATCCGGAAGACATCGCGGTCGCCTATGCCGCCAACGCGCTGCGCCGGCCGGTCAAGTGGGTGGCCGACCGCAGCGAGGAATTCCTGTCGTCGGCGCACGGCCGCGACGTCGAGTCGCGCGCCGAGATGGCGCTCGCCGCCGACGGCAAGGTGCTGGGCCTGCGCATCCATTCGCATGCCAACGTCGGCGCCTATGCCACCGGCACCGGCGTCGCGATCCAGCTCCTGATCGGCCCCTGGGTGCAGACCAGCGTCTACGACATCCAGACCATCGACTTCCATTTCAAGGCGGTGCTGACCAACACCGCGCCCACCGGCGCCTACCGCGGCGCCGGCCGGCCGGAAGCCATCTACACGATCGAGCGGCTGATGGACGAGGCCGCGCGGCAGATCGGCATGGACCGCATCGCGCTGCGCCGGCGCAACTTCATCAGCCCGGCGCAGATGCCCTACAAGAACCCGATGCAGCAGGTCTACGACACCGGCAGCTTCGAGTCGGTGATGGACCAGGCGCTGCAGCTCGCCGACTGGCAGGGCTTCGATGCGCGGGCGAAGGAATCGGCGCGCGAGGGCCGGGTGCGCGGCCTCGGCATCGCGACCTTCCTGGAATGGACCGGCGGCAACGTGTTCGAGGAACGCGTCACCGTCGCGGTGCGGCCGGACGGGATCATCGAGGTCTTCACCGCGGTGAACGCAATGGGGCAGGGCATCGTGACCACGCTGGCGCAACTGGTGGTCGACGCCTTCGGTGTGCCGATCGAGCAGGTTCGCATCGTCACCGGCGACACCGACCGCGGCAACGGCTTCGGCAGCGCCGGCTCGCGCTCGCTGTTCACCGGCGGCTCGGCGGTGCGCATCGGTGCCGAGCGCACCATCGAGAAGGCGCGCGAGCTGGCGGCGCAGGAGCTGGAAGTGGCCGCGGCCGACATCGTCTACGAGGCCGGCGTCTTCAAGGTCGCGGGTACCGACCTGAAGCTCGACCTGTTCACCCTGGCCGGCAAGCAGGCCGAAGGCGAGATCTTCATCGACTCGACCAGCACGGTGTCGGGCCCGACCTGGCCGAACGGCTGCCACATCACCGAGGTCGAGCTCGACCCGCCGACCGGCGAGGTGAGCGTGCTGCGCTACGCGTCGGTGAACGACGTCGGCCGCGTGGTGAACCCGCTGATCGTGCGCGGCCAGCTCGAAGGCGGCGCGGTGCAGGGCATCGGCCAGGCGCTGTGCGAGCGGGTGGTGTACGACGCCGAGACCGGCCAGCCGCTGACCGGCAGCCTGATGGACTACGCGGCGCCGCGCGCCGACATCATCGCCACCATGTTCAAGATGGAGATGGACGAGGCCACGCCCTGCAAGAACAACCCGCTGGGGGTCAAGGGCGTGGGCGAACTGGGCACCATCGGCGCGACGCCGGCGGTGGTCAACGCGGTGGCGGATGCGCTGGCGCGGCACGGCCGGGCGGAGCTGACGCCGCACCTGGACATGCCGCTCTCGGCCGACCGGGTCTGGAAGCTGCTCCAGCCGGCCTGAAGGTCCTAGAAGTCTTCCAGCGGCAGCCCGACGTAGTTCTCGGCCAGCGAGGTCGAGGCTGCGTGCGAGTGCGTGAGGTAGTCGAGCTCGGCTTCCTGGATCTTCTGGCCGAATTCGCCGGTGTCCGGGAAGCGGTGCATGAGCGAGGTGAACCACCACGAGAAGCGCTCGGCCTTCCAGACCCGGCGCAGGCACAGGTCCGAATAGCGGTCGAGGGCGGAGGGCGTCTTGTCCTTGTAGAAGATCTCGAGCGCGCGCGACAGGAAGCCGACGTCGGCGGTCGCCAGGTTCAGGCCCTTGGCGCCGGTCGGCGGCACGATGTGGGCCGCGTCGCCGGCCAGGAACAGGCTGCCGAAGCGCATCGGCTCGGCCACGAAGCTGCGCAGCGGCGCGATGCTCTTCTCGATCGACGGGCCGGTCACCAGGCGCTCGCGGGCCACCGGGTCGAGGCGGGCGCGCAGCTCGTTCCAGAAGGCCTCGTCGCTCCAGTTCTCGACCTTCTCCTCGGTCGGCACCTGCACGTAGTAGCGGCTGCGCGTGGTGCTGCGCATGCTGCACAGCGCGAAGCCGCGCTCGGTGTTGGCGTAGATCAGCTCGTGCGAGACCGGCGGCACGTCGGCCAGCACGCCGAGCCAGCCGAAGGGATAGATCTTCTCGTAGGTGCGCAGCGACTGCTCGGGCACGCTGGCGCGGCTGATGCCGTGGTAGCCGTCGCAGCCGGCGATGAAGTCGCAGTCGATCTCGTGGGTCGCGCCGTCCTTCTCGTAGCGCACGCGCGGCTTGGCGGTGTCGAAGTCGTGCAGGCTGACGGGCGATGCGTTGTAGATGGTGGTGAGGCCGGCGGCCTGGCGTGCTTCCATCAGGTCGCGGGTGACCTCGGTCTGGCCGTAGACGGTGACCTGCTTGCCGCCGGACAGGCCCTTCAGGTCGATGCGGTGCCGCGCGCCCTTGAACAGCAGCTCGATGCCGTCGTGCGGCAGGCCTTCGGCCTTGGCGCGGGCATCGACGCCGGCGCGGGCCAGGAGGTCCATGCTGATCTGCTCGAGCACGCCGGCGCGGATGCGGCCCAGCACGTAGTCGGCGCTCTGGCGTTCGACGATGACGTTGTCGATGCCGGCCTTGTAGAGCAGTTGGCCGAGCAGCAGACCGGCCGGGCCGGCGCCGACGATGACGACTTGGGTGCGCATGGGAATGTCTCCTGGGATGGCTGGGTTGGGCATGAGCGTAAGGCGGCGGCGCGTTTTGCGGAATCCGGCGCCGGCAGGCTCTGTGCGATCATGAGAGCAGTTGCGCGATGATCGCGCAACACTTCAGCGCTACTCGTCATCCCATGACCATCGCCAAAGCGGATTTCATCGAGGGCATCGCCAAGGGGATGGCGGTGCTCGAGAGCTTCGACACCGAGCGCCAGCGCCTCAACGCCACCCTGGCGGCCGAGCGCGCCGGCCTCACGCGGGCGGCGGCCCGGCGCCACCTGCTCACGCTCTGCCATCTCGGCTACCTCGAGACCGACGGCAGCTACTTCTGGATGGCGCCCAAGGTGCTGCGCTTCTCGGGCAGCTACCTGGCCTCGTCGCGGCTGCCGCGGGCGCTGCAGCCGACCCTGAACCGGCTGGCGGCGCAGACCCAGCAGTCGTTCTCGGCGGTGGTGCTCGACGGCGAGGAGGTGGTGATCGTCGCGCGCAGCGGCAGCTACGGCGCACCGGGCCGCGTGCTGGCCTACGGACTGCACCTGGGCGCCCGGCTGCCGGCGCACGCCACCTCGACCGGCCGGGTGCTGCTGGCGGCGATGGCGCCGGCCGGCTTCAACCAGTGGCTGCAGGCTCATCCGCTGCACCGGCTGACGCCGCACACCCTGACCCAGACG
Organism: Xenophilus sp. L33; assembly: GCF_009765735.1. Classification (GTDB taxonomy): domain Bacteria; phylum Pseudomonadota; class Gammaproteobacteria; order Burkholderiales; family Burkholderiaceae_C; genus Variovorax. The sequence goes on along the minus strand of NZ_LMUW01000070.1, from coordinate 43,852 downwards.
CGGGCGCTGCGCCAGCGCGTGGTCCAGGTGCGCAAGGACGACTTCTGCTTCGCCAGCGAGGAACACGAGATCGGCGTGCAGGCGCTGGCGGTGCCCTTGCGCGACATGCAGGGCCGCACCGTGGCCGCGCTCAACGTGGTGCTGTCCGGCGGCCGCTACGATGAGGAGGCGGTACGGCGCGACCTGCTGCCGCTGCTGCTCGAGGCGGCGCGCGAGGTGCGCTCGCTGCTCTGAGGCCGGTGAACAGGTCGGCGAGCACGGCGAGAAGCTACCATCCGTCCACCATGCGACTGCTGCTGCTCGAAGACGACGTGATGATCGGCGAAGCCGTGCTCGACCTGCTGCGCGCCGAGCAATATGCGGTGGACTGGGTCAAGGACGGCGATTCCGCCGACACCGCGCTGCGCACCCAGCAATACGACCTGGTGCTGCTCGACCTGGGCGTGCCGCGCCGCGACGGCCTGGAGGTGCTGCGCGCGCTCAGGGCGCGCAAGCAGCGCATGCCGGTGCTGATCGCCACCGCGCGCGACTCGGTGCAGCAGCGCATCGAGGGCCTGGACGCCGGCGCCGACGACTACGTGCTCAAGCCCTACGACCTGGACGAGCTGCTGGCCCGCATCCGGGCGCTGCTGCGGCGCGCCTCGGGGCGTGCCGAGCCGGTCTACGAGCACATGGGCGTGAGCGTCAATCCGGCCACCCGCGAGGTCACGGTGGGCGGTCATCCGGTGATGCTGTCGGCGCGTGAATGGGCGGTGCTGGAGCCTCTGCTGGCGCGGCCCGGCATGGTGCTGTCGCGGGCCCAGCTGGAAGAGAAGCTCTACAGCTGGAAGGACGAGATCAGCAGCAACGCGGTCGAGGTCTACGTCCATGGCCTGCGCAAGAAACTCGGCGCCGAGCTGATCCGCAACGTGCGCGGCGTCGGCTACATGGTGCCCAAGGAATGACGGCCGCGGCATGAGGTCGCTGCGCGCGCGCCTCTTGTGGTTCCTGCTGGCGGCGATCGTGCTGGCCGCGGGCATCCAGGGCTTCGTCGCCTACCGCACGGTGCTGACCGAGGCCGACGACATCTTCGACCACCACATGCAGCAGATGGCGCTGTCGCTGCGTGCCGGGCTGCCGCCGACCGGCACCGTCGGCGGCCTGGGCGTCGGCGAGGAGAACTTCGAATTCATCGTCCAGGTCTGGTCGCTGGACGGCAGCCGGATCTTCGAGTCGGCGGCCGATGCGCGGCTGCCGCAGCGCGCGGTGCTCGGCTTCTCGAACGTGCAGGCCCGCGGCACCACCTACCGCGTGTTCTCGCTGCAGACCGGCGCGCTGGTGATCCAGGTGGCGCAGGACATGCGGGCGCGGCGGCGCATGGCCGGCACGCTGGCGCTCAACACGGTCGGGCCGATCGCGATCGCGGCGCCGCTGCTCATGCTGGTCGTCTGGTGGGTGGTGAGCCGCTCGCTGGCGCCGGTGGCGCGGGTGCGCAAGCAGGTGGCGGCGCGCGAGGCCGACGACCTGTCGCCGCTCAGCGATGCCGACCTGCCCGAGGAGGTGCGCCCGCTGGTGCAGGAGCTGAACCTGCTGTTCGAGCGGGTGCGAAAGGCCTTCGAGGCGCAGAAGCACTTCGTCGCCGACGCGGCGCACGAGCTGCGCTCGCCGCTGGCGGCGCTGAAGCTGCAGGTGCAGGGCCTGCAGCGCGCGCCCGACGAGGTGACGCGCACGCTCGCGGTCACGCGGCTGTCGGCCGGCATCGACCGCGCGACCCGGCTGGTCGAGCAGATGCTGGCGCTGGCGCGTCACGAGGCCAGCGCGGCCGCCGGTGCGCAGCGCGAGGCGGTGAGCCTGGACGAGGTGACGCGCCTGGCCATCTCGGACATCGTGGCCGCGGCGCAGGCGCGCGGCATCGACGTCGGCATCGTGCGGGCCGACGCGCCGGCGACGGTGCAGGGCCAGCCGGAAGCTTTGCGCACGCTGGTGCGCAACCTGCTGGACAACGCGGTGAAGTACACGCCGGCCGGCGGCCAGGTCGACATCGCGATCCGTGACGAGGCCGGCGCAGTGGCGTTGAGCGTCGACGACAGCGGACCGGGCCTGCCCGAAGCCGAGCGCGGCCGGGTGCTCGATCGCTTCTATCGCTCCGGCGAGCCGCAGGCGCCGGGCAGCGGCCTCGGCCTGGCGATCGTCAAGTCGATCGCCGACCTGCACGGCGCGACGCTGTCGCTCGCGCAGTCGACCAGCCTCGGCGGGTTGAGGGTGGTGCTGGGGTTTCCCGCTTCCGTCTGACCTTCGGGTTTAAGGCGGGCTTAAGCGGGTCACGCGACATTCTCGCGGTGCCCAGTTCCAACCTCTCCCTCAAGGATTCGACAATGAAGACCGCCATGACCTCGCCCCGCACCCTCGTGCTTTCCCTGGCCGCGGCCGGCGTGATCGGTGCCGTCGGCGCCGGTGCCTACACCAGCGCCCGCGCCAGTGCCGACGCGCCCGTCCAGACCGGCCAGATCGCGCCGATCACCACCGGCGGCACGGTGACGATGCCCGACTTCTCCACCATCACCGCGCGCGATGGCCAGGCGGTGGTCAACATCAGCGTGACCGGCACCCGCAAGGAATCGGCGGAGGACGGCGAGGGCGACCCGAACGAGGCGATGCGCGAATTCCTGCGCCGCTTCGGCCAGGGCCAGCAAGGCGGCCCGCGTGCCCAGCAGGCCCCGGAGCGCGAAGTGCCGGTGCGCGGCGTCGGCTCGGGCTTCATCGTCAGCGCAGACGGCATCATCCTGACCAACGCCCACGTGGTGAAGGACGCCAAGGAAGTCACCGTCAAGCTCACCGACCGCCGCGAATACAGCGCCAAGGTGCTGGGCGCCGATCCGAAGACCGACGTCGCGGTCATCAAGATCGAGGCCAAGAACCTGCCGGTGCTGGCCATCGGCAACACCAAGGACCTGAAGGCCGGCGAATGGGTGCTGGCCATCGGCTCGCCCTTCGGCTTCGAGAACACGGTCACCGCCGGCGTGGTGAGCGCCAAGGGCCGTTCGCTGCCCGACGACGGCTACGTGCCCTTCATCCAGACCGACGTGCCGATCAACCCCGGCAACTCGGGCGGCCCGCTCCTGAACACCCGCGGCGAAGTGGTCGGCATCAACTCGCAGATCTACAGCCGCAGCGGCGGCTTCCAGGGCGTGTCGTTCTCGATCCCGATCGACGTCGCGATCCAGGTCAAGGACCAGATCGTCGCCACCGGCAAGGCCTCGCACGCCAAGCTCGGCGTCGCGGTGCAGGAAGTGAACCAGACCTTCGCCGATTCCTTCAAGCTGCTCAAGCCCGAAGGCGCGCTGGTCTCGAACGTCGAGAAGGGCGGCCCGGCCGACCAGGCGGGCCTGCGCTCGGGCGACGTGATCCGCGCGGTCAACGGCCAGGAGGTGGTGTCCTCGGGCGACCTGCCGGCCCTGATCGGCCAGGAAAAGCCGGGCACGAGCGTGAACCTCGACATCTGGCGCGACGGCGGCAGCAAGTCGATCAGCGCCAAGCTGGGCGACGCGGCCGAGAAGGGCACCCAGGTCGCGAAGAACGACGACGGCGCCAACCAGGGCAAGCTCGGCCTGGCGCTGCGTCCGCTGCAGCCGCAGGAAGCGCGCGAGGCGCAGGTCGACGGCGGCCTGCTGATCGCCGACGTCGGCGGTCCGGCCGCGATGGCGGGCGTGCAGGCGGGCGACGTGCTGCTCGCGATCAACGGCACCCAGGCCAGGAGCGTCGAGCAGGTGCGTGACGTGGTGTCGAAGGCCGACAAGTCGGTGGCGCTGCTGATCCAGCGCGACGGCAACAAGATCTTCGTGCCGGTGCGCATCGGCTGATCGACCGCTTCCGATGACGAGGCCGCGAATGCGGGCAACTGAGACTTAGTTGCCCATTCGCGGCCTCCTCATTGGAGCAGCGTGCAAAAGTGCCTTGGCGTGCAATTGGTCCGCAGTAACAATTCAGCCTGCAACTGAACAAGAGGATCTCTGGTGGCACTCCGCGACATCGCGCTCACTGTTCTCGAATTGGAACCCCATGAATTTCATTGGGTGCTGATGGAAGCAGTCCAGGCCGCGTCCGAGGACGTGCTGGAATACCGTCCCATCGATTCCTCGACACAAGGGCTGCCCGACTACTCCGAAGCCCTGATCCATGGCGCCTCGGCACTGCGCGTGCTGCAAGGCCTCGCACCGTTCGGCAAGCCGATGCACCCGGTCGGCCGCGCCGGGAAGGCCGGGGCCCCGCAGACCCAGTCGGCCGGTCCTGATTCGCTGATGTTCACCACCGGCGGCCATCCCGCTTTGTAGGAGAATTCCGACCTACGACGTTCGGCAAGTTGCACCACCGGGCCTGCGGGCTCGCGGACCCGAAAGCCGCTTCCCAAGAGGCATAGACCGATAGACAGGAAGCAGCCGGGGCCCAAGGAGTTGAGGAAAACATGACAAGACTGATCGTGCTGCAGAAGAGCGGTTCGGCCAAGCAGATCAACGTGGTGGCAACCCCGTTCGTGATCGGTCGCGCCGCCACCGCCGACCTCGTCCTCGACAACCAGTTGGTGAGCCGCACGCACGCAGTGCTCGAGACCGTCAACGAAGCGCTCACTGTCCGCGACCTCCACAGCCACAACGGAACCTACGTCAACGGCACCCGCATCGACTCCGCGATCCTTCGCAACGGCGACGAGATCCGCATCGGCGACTACCAGATCCGCTTCCTGGCCACGAAGGGCCAGATCCTCGACGCCGACGCCCTTCGGCTGGTCACCGAACCGGGCAAGCTGGCCGACATCGACCTGCAGCGAATCGGCAAGGCCTGAGCGCCTGTTTTATTCCCCGGCAAACGAACTACCAAGGCAGTCCGTTCGGCCGATTCCTCTTCGCGCGTTCCCGATGCACAGTGACGGCAACGCAAAAGGGGGAATCCAATGGACTCAGAGATCTTCACACTCGGCGCCCTGGCGATCCTGGTGGCCGCGGGCTGGCTGATCGACCTGCTCGGCCATCGCAGTCCGCCCGCGCTGGAGCGCGAAATGGCGAGCCAGATCAAGAAGTCGGCAGAGACCTTGCGCGGCCTGCTCTGAGGGCGCGTGCGGGGCGACCGGCGATCGGCCGGTCGGGCGTTTAAGACACTCAGGCGCCTGTTTTTGAGGGAACAATAGCGGTCATGCCCACCCGTACCCTCGTCGGCCACCTCAAGATTTGCGATGGCCAGATCGTCTGGGCCGACGAAGACGCGTACGCGCTGCTCGATTTCCCTTCCGGCTCCCTCGACGACATGCCCTTCGGCGACGTGCTCGCGCCGGCCGCGGCGCGCCTCATGCAGGTGCCGGCGCGCGGCGCGGTCGACGGCCGCAGCGTCGAGCTGCACGGCCGCCACGAAAGCCTCCTGGTCGACGTGCGCGGCGAGCGGATGGAAGACAGCTGCGTGCTGTGGTCCTTCACGCTCACCGCCCGCGGCGGCCGCGGCCAGCGGCTCGAACTGCTCTCGCGCCACGACGCGCTCACCCGCCTGCCGAACCGGCTGCCGTCGATCGAGGAACTGGCGCCGGCGCACCCGCCCGAAGACGAGGTCGAGCGGATGCTGGCGGTCTGCTACCTCGACCTCGACCGCTTCCGCGACGTCAACGAAGCGCTCGGCCCGGCCGGCGGCGACGCGGTGCTGCGCGAAGTGGCCCGCCGCCTCAAGGCAGCGGTGCCGAACGACGCCGCGGTGGCGCGCGTCGGCGGCGACGAATTCGCGCTGGCGCTCGGCGTCGGCAGCCAGGAGGAGGTCGAGCAACTGCTCGAGCAGGTCCTGGCGCGGCTGGCGCATCCGTTCCGCTTGCAGGAACGCTCCACCCGGCTGCGCACCAGCGTCGGCGTGGCCCTGATGCGCCACGGCGAGCAGCCGACCGAGGTGATGCTGCAGCACGCCCAGCAGGCGGTCTTCTTCGCCAAGCGCGCGGGCGGCGGCCAGGTGCATTTCTTCGACGCCGGCCAGGCCCAGGAGCAGCAGGAGGAAGCGCGCGAGCGGCAGCGCATCCAGGTCGGCCTGGCGCTGGGCGAATTCATGCTGGCCTACCAGCCGAAGGTCGACATGCGCTGCGGCCGGGTGATCGGCTTCGAGGCGCTGGTGCGCTGGCAGCATCCGCAGCGCGGCCTCCTGCAGCCGGCCGCCTTCGTGCCGCTGATCGAGGACCACGAGCTGGTCGAGCGCCTGGGCGACTGGGCGCTCGGCGAGGCGGTGCGCCAGGCCGCGCAATGGCTGGACACCGGCACGCGCACGTCGATCAGCGTGAACATCAGCCCGCGCCACCTGCTGCGGCCGGACTTCATCGAGCGGCTCGGCCTGCACCTGGCGCGCTATCCGCAACTGCAGGCGGGCGTGCTGGAGCTGGAGATCCTCGAGACCACCGCGATCAAGGACTTCGCCGCGGTGGCCGACTTCATCGTGGCCTGCCAGGCGCTCGGCGTGCCGGTGGTCATGGACGACTTCGGCACCGGCTATTCCTCGCTCACCTACCTGCGCGAACTGCCGGTGGCGGCGCTCAAGCTCGACCAGTCCTTCGTGCGCGGCATGCTGGACGACCCGGAGGACGAGGCGATCATTCGCGGCATCCTGGTGATGGCCCGCGGCCTCGGCCGCAAGACCATCGCCGAGGGCGTGGAATCGGTCGCCCATGGCGATGCGCTCATGGCGCTGGGCTGCACCCTCGGGCAGGGCTACGGCATCGCCAAGCCGCTGGCGGCCGACCGGGTGCCGGACTGGATCGGCGAATTCGAATCGGCCCCGCCGTGGGGGCGGGCCGACGGCTGCGCCTGAACCGCAGCGGCCGCCTACAGGAGCGGCGTGTAGGGCGAGCTGACCGGCCGCAGCGTGGCGCCGCCGGTCGGTCCCTGGAAGCGTCCCGAGTTGCCCAGCATGTAGCGCAGGTACGCGCTGACCGACACCTGGCGGTAGTTCTGCGCGTTGTTGAAGACCATCGCGCCGCCCAGGTAGAGCTGCGGCGCCACTTGGTATTCGAGGATGCCGGCGAGGTTGTAGGCGATGCCGGTGTGGCTGGTCTGCGGATAGAAGCCCGTGAAGACGGCCTGGTTCAGGTTGAGCCGCGTCGCCTGGGCCACCGCGGCGGCGGCGCCCGACTGCAGGCCCGGATCGGTCGGGAAGTAGGGCGACGCGTCCTGGGTGAAGGACTGCACGCCCAGCGAGGCGTTCAGGCGCCACGACAGGCGGTCGTCGCGGCCGGTCCAGTCGACCGGGAAGGCCACGCTGGCGTAGCTCTGCGGACTGAAGTAGCCGCCCTGGCCGTAGGTGAAGTAGCTCAGGTTCTTGTCGTAGCTCAGGATGTCCAGGTTCATGCCGGCGGTCAGCGAGGAGCTGGCCTGGCTCAGCAGGTGCACGTAGAGGCCGCCGCCGAGCTCGAAGCGGCTGTTGTCCTCGACGTTGTGGCCGGTCACCGAATAGGCCGAGCCGTAGCCGTAGATGCCGTAGGTGCCGTCGTCGCGCGTGAGGTCGAGCCGGCCGCCGGTGGCGACCACGCCGCCCCACTTGAGGCCGGTGCGCGTGTCCTCGGTGCCGGCGAAGGACAGCAGGCTGTCGGTCACCGCGCGGCGCGAGACCTCGGCCTTGTACGACACGTTGTCGGTGATCTTGTCGCCATAGGTGATGTTGCCGACCGCGTTGGTCTCCTGGAAGCCGAGCGGCGTGGTGCCGATGTTGGCGTTCAGGTTCTTGCCCTCGTAGCCGACGCTCAGGCCCACGCCCGAGGCGTTCTGCGTGTTGGGCGAGGGCACGGTGCCCGACAGCTGCGCGATCGCCGCGGCCGGGCCGCCGCCGAAGCGACTGCTGGTGCCGTAGTCCTGGCCGAGCGTGCCGTTGTCCAGCACGGTCGGCGTGGCGCTGACCACGATCTTGCCGTTGCCCACCGGGATCCTCGCCTCGATCGGCACCTCCATGTCCCAGAGCTTGCTGAGACCGGCCTCGCCGGCACGGTTGCGGAACACGCTGCCGACGTCCACCGTGGTGCTGTTGGCCGATTGCACGTCCTGCAACTCGGCCAGGAGCGGATTGGCCGGCTGGGCGCTGCTGCGCGGCGGCGTGTTCCAGCTGCCCTCGTTGGCCATCGAGCTGCCCGGCACCGCCGGCGGCAGCGGGTAGACCGGCTGCGTGACCGGCGGCGGCAGGTAGCCCTGCGCTTGCGGGTAGGTCGGCGGATAGGTCTGCGGGTAACCCTGGGCGTACAGCTGCTGTCCGTAGGCCGCCTGGGCCTGGCCTTGCCCCTGCGGCGGCGCGATGTAGGCCCGCGCCTGGGGCGTGTTGACCGGCTGGCCGGCGGCATTGCGCTGGCGGCTGCTGCGCGCGTTGGTGGCGGGCGCCGCGTTGCCTTGCGAAGCGGACGCGCCGGAAGTCGACCAGGGCATGCCGTCGGAGCCACCGGCATTGTCGGCATAGGCCACGGGTGCGGTGCCCGGCAGCGGTGGCAGCGGTGGCAGCGTCGGCATCGCGCCCGCAGCGGCGGCATTGCCGCGCATGCCGGCGAAAGGCGAGGCCTGGCCCGGCGCGGTGGTGTAGACCGCGGGGTAGCTGGCCGGATAGCCGCCGGCCGCCGGCTGGCTCGCCACCTGCGCGTTCGCGCCGAAGGGCGAGGTGGTGTTGGCGGCGCCGCCGGTCATGCCGGCGAACGGATTGCCGGACGCGACCGGCTGGCCGCCGGCCGGGTTGGCGGCGAAGGCGTTGCCGCCGCTGGCGAGGCGGCTCTCGGCTGCGACCGCCGCCCGCAGGTATTCCTCGGCCTGCCTGTTGTCGCCGGCGTTGCGATAGACCCGGCCGGCCGCGGCCAGCACCCGCGACTGGTCCGGCGCGATCTTGAGCGCGGCCTGAACGTAGCTCTCGGCATCGCCGTTGGCGCGCAGTGCGCTGGCACTGGCGGCGGCGGCGATCAGCGTGTCGACGTCGCCGGGGCTGGGCTGCAGGATGCGCTGGTAGATCGCCAGCGCCTGGCGCTCGTCGCGCGCCGCCGAATACAGGCGCGCGAGCGCGCTCAGCGCCTGCGGATCTTCCGGCTGCTCGGCCAGCACTGGCGCGATCACGTTGTAGGCGGCCTCGAGGTTGCCGGCCTGGCGCAGGGCGTCGACCTGGCGCAGGCTGTAGGCGCTGCGCAGGCGGTTGAAGTCGGTGCGCTGGGCGACGGTCATGTTGGCCGGCTGCAGCTGCCGCAGCACCGCCGACAGCTCGACGTCCTGCTGCGTCTTCAAGAGGATGGACGCGTAGAGCAGCCGATCGTCGATGCCCGGATTGGCGCTGCGCGCCAGCAGCTGGCGGATCATCGCCAGCGCCCGCGGCGAGTCGCCGATGTCGGCATAGGCGCCGGCCAGCTGGCCCCAGAGGGCGGGCGGCATGTCGTTGCCGAGCGCGGCCTGGGTCTGCGCGAGCAGGTTGCGGGCGGCTGCGACCTGGCCCTGCTTGGCCAGGGCCTGCGCCTGCTGCGCCTGCGCCGCCGCCCAGAGGCGCCGCTGCAGCTGCGCCATGTCGCGGGTGCGCGAGGCGGCGGGAATGCGGTCGAGGTAGGCCAGGCCGGCGGCCGGGTCGTCGGCGTCGGAGGCCAGCAGGGCGCTGGCGAAGAGCGCATCGGGCATGTCGGGCTGCGACATCATCAGGCCGTCCATCACGCCGCGGGCCTGGGCCATCATGCCCTGGCGACGGTAGATGTTGGCCAGGTCGAGCCGGATCCAGGGGCTGTCGGGCTCGGCCAGCATCGCGTCTTCCAGCGTCAGCTGGGCGCCGGCGACGTCGCCGCTCTCGATCTGCTGGCGCGCCTTCGCGCGGGCCGCCTCGACCCGCACGTCCGACAGGTCGCCGACCTGGGCCAGTTGCTGCGGCGTCAGTCGCTGCGTGAGCGCCTGGGCGTCGGCGTTGCGGCCCTGCCGGGTGTAGACGGTGATCAGGCCGCGCAGCGCCTGCGGGTCGTTCGGCTTGGCCTCGAGCACGCGCCGGTAGCCTTGCTCGGCCGCGGCCATGTTGCCGCCGGCCAGCAGCAGGTCGGCCAGCGCGACCTGGCCGACGCTCTCGTTCGGATCGAGCCGGACCGCGCGCTCCAGCAGGCTCTGGGCCGAGCGCGTGTCGCCCTTGGCCCGGGCCGCGTTGGCTTGGCCGACCAGGTTCCAGTAGGTGGCGCTGCGCAGGGCCGAGGCCCACTTGCCGCCGCCGTTCCTGGAGGCCTGCTCGAGCAGCTGCTGGGCTTCGGCGAAGCGCTCCTGGCGCAGCCGGATCAGGCCGAGGCCGCCGAGCGCCTCGCTGTCGCCGGGCTGCACCTTGAGCGCCTGCTGGAAGCGCTGCTCGGCGGTGGCCGAGTCGCCGCGGTCGAGCGCCTTGAAGCCTTCGCCCAGCGGCTGGGCGGCCGGCGAAGCCGCCTCGGCGCTGCGCGCGGCCGTGAGGCCGTCGAGCCGGGCCTGCACCGCCGGGTCGGCCTGGTTGGCCAGGAAGTCCCGGTAGAGGCCCGAGTCGGGTTCGCGGGCATCGAGCCAGATGAGCGCCTGGCGCCACGCGGCGCGGGCGCTGCTGCCGACTTCGCCCGGCTGCTTGGACAGTTGCGCCAGGGTGGCGATGCCGGCGCGCCGGCTCGGCTCGCGGTAGGTCTGCAGCTGCGCGAGGGCCAGCTGGTCCTGCAGGTTGCCGGGATGGTCCTTGACCATCTGCTCCAGGCCCTTGCGGCCCTCGTCCCAGCCTTGCGGCGTGCCGCCGAGGAGCTGGTAATACTCGAGCGCCAGCGGATCCGGCGGCGGCCGGCCGGCGAAGATGCCGCGGTATATCTGCACCGCCTCGGCGGTGCGCCCGGCCTGCGCGGCGACGCGGGCGCGCTGCACGTCGGTCATCGGCGCGCCGGTGCCCTGGGCCGCCGTGGCGGCGCGGCTGTCGCCCGGATGCGCGGCGCGCAACCTGGTGGTCCAGCCGCGGGCGGCGTCGGCGTTGCCGCGCGCCAGCTCGACCTGCGACATGCCGTACATCGCGTCGGCGTTCTGCGGATCGACGTTCAGCAGCTTCTTCCAGCTTTCCTCGGCCAGGTCGACCCGGCCCATGCTCTGCCAGTAGTTGCCCTGCTCGACCAGCGCGGTCTTGGCATCGGCCTGCGCGTGGGCCGGCAGCGGGGTCGCCATCGCACCGACCATGCCGAGGCAGGCCAGCAGGTGGCGACCGCTCAGGCGAGTTGGGTCGATGGGCATAGCAGTCTCCAATGGGTTTGCAGCTGGCCGGTCTGGCTGAAGGCGAAGCGGCCGTCGAGCCAGGCCTGCCCGAACAGCAGCAGCATGCGTTCGTAGTAGGGAAGCGGCGTCGGCGTCGGCTGGGCCGGGCTGCCGACGCGGGCGCGCACGCGCGCGAGCTGGACGTCGAGCAGGCTGGCCAGGCCTTGCGCCTTCAGATAGGGCAGCAGCGCGCCCGAGAAGCCGACCGGGCCGGTGCCGCGCATGACGCCGGTGTCGGTGTCGACGAATTCGGGCATCGGCTTTTGCTGCTCCAGCGTCCGGCGCGGGCCGTAGAGCGACTTCAGGAGCGGCATGCGCGCCGGGTCGGCGGCATTGAGCATGCCGGCCCAGAGGTAGGTGCGGATCGCGTCGTAGCTGCCGACCGCGCCCTTCTCGGGATCGGCGACGAAGGCCTGCTCCTTCTCGGACCAGGCGCACCAGTCGGGCGCGAAGCCCTGCGGCGCGGTGGCGGCGGTCATGCGCACCGCGTTGTCGGCGATCTCGCCCCAGGGACCGGCGCCGTCCTGCTGCTGGCAGCGGCGCAGCAGCTGCAGCGGCAGGTAGCTCGGGTTGAGGCGCCAGAGCGGCCCCTTGGCCACGCTGCGCGGCCAGGGCAGCAGCATGCGGCCGAGGCCGGGCAGGGCGATGACCTCTTCGGCGGCCACGTGCGCCAGCACCGCGCGGCCCAGCACCTGGTAGCGCGGCTCGTTCCAGAGGCGCGCCGCCTCGAGCAGCGAATAGGCGATCCACAGGTCGGAGTCGGCCGCCGGGTTGTCGTCCAGCACGCCCCAGCTGTCGTCGGGCTTGCGGCCCCACTGCCATGCCGGCAGGCGCTTGGCGAGGCTGCCGCCGGCGAGGTTCGATTCGGTCCAGTCGAGGATCCGGGCGAAGGCCGCCTTGTCGTTGTGCACCAGCGAGAAGAACAGCCCGTAGGACTGGCCTTCGGAGGTCGACTGCTGCTGCTTGGTGTCGAAGTCGACGATGCGGCCGTCCGGCTGCAGATGGCGCGCCGCGAAGGAAGTCCAGTCGGTGGCCGGCAGGCAGGCCCCGGTCGCCTGCTGGGCGGCGGCGGGCAGGGCGCGGGCGAGCGGCAGCAAGGCCAGCGCGGCGAGCCATCGTCGGCGCCCGGTCATCGGCGGAGGGAGGGCTGGATTGGATTTCATGGTCGACCGGTCATTCGCGCAGCCGGCGCCGCGCACGAAGCTGGAGGCTGACATAGGCCACCGCGGCACCGAAGAAGGCCAGCGCGATGATCATCGCGGCCAGCAGGAGCGGGCTGCGCGACAGGATCCACTGCAGCCGCGTCACCGGCGGCAGCGTGCCGACGAAGTAGGTGCCGCCGGCCAGCAGGCTGCTGACCTGGTTGCCGCGGATGAAGGCGGTGCTGCCCTGGATGTTGCGCACCAGCGCGGGCGTCATCAGCGCGTTCAGCAGCGCCGGTTGCGAGCTGGCGCTCGAGACCACCGCAACCACGCTGCGGCCCTTCTTCAGCGGCGATTCGAAGCCGGCCAGCACCGCGTCGCTGCCGTCGTCGGTGACGGTCATCTGGGTGCTCGCCGGCAGGTCCTCGCGCTGGCGGGTGCCGGCGATGAAGGTCAGCGTGTCGTCCAGCCAGGTGCCCAGGCGGAAGTCGCGCGCCTCCTTGGTGGCCGACAGCGGCATCACGTCGGCCCATTGCGTGAAGAGCGGCTGGCTGTGCAGGCCGCCGACCACCAGCAGTTCCTTGTCGGCCCATTGGGCGACGTCGGCCGAGTGGCCGACCGTGACCCTGAGCGCCGGATAGCCGGTGGCGTTGCCGAGCTGGCCGAGCAGCGCCAAGTAGGTCTCGGTGTCGGCGTTCTCGGCCTGGTCGGGCAGCACCACGACGCTGTCGGCCTGGTCGGCCAGGCGGGTGAACGGGAAGCCGCTGTTGGCGAAAGCCGCCAGTTCGGGCATCGCGATGTAGTGCGGCAGGCCGGAGACGTCGATGGTCGAGGCCGGGTCGACGTTGCCGCGCACGTTGTCCACGAGCGGTTTGCAGTTGCCCGCCGGCGGCTCGAAGTAGTAGTGCATCCGCAACTGGCTGCGCGAACCGAGCGCCAGCGGCGGCAGCAGCAGGTCCTTGGTCTGCGAGACCGTGCCGTCGGGCAGCAGCGGCAGCGCGAACGGGTTCCACCAATGCTGCTCGGCCGGGTTGGCCGCGCGCAGCGGCAGCGAGGCGACGAAGCTGTCGCCCAGGCTCACGTTGAGCGTGGACTGGTCGGGCCGCACGCGCGGCGTGTAGTTGTAGGTGAGGTCCAGCGGAATGCCGCGGCTGCGCCAGGTGAACAGGTCGGGCGGCAGCTGCAGGTTGACCTTGACCACGTCCGGCGCATAGCCGGCCACCGAGAACTCCGACGCCGGCGCCAGCTCGCCCAGCTTGACCGCCCGCACGCTGCTGAGCCAGCGCGGTGCGTCGTAGGGCTGGCGCGGCGCCGGCTCGACGAAGTTGCTGACCAGCGCGCTCGCGCCGGTGAAGGCGCGGCTGTTGATCGCCAGTGCCGAGGCGGCGGTGCGCAGCTCGGCCGGGTTGCGGCCCATCACCAGCAGCAGCTTGTAGTTGGCGTCGCGCGGATGGTCGACCACCGCCAGGCTGGGGCCCTGGATCGCCGGTAATGCCAGCCCGGCGATGCTGGTCTCGGGCGTGGCGAAGACCACCGCGTGGCCGGCCGCCGGCAGCTCGCCGTGGCTGACCGGGAACACCGCGCCGCGGTAGCCGGCCAGGGCGCCGAACCAGGACGAGACGATGCCCGCGGCCTCGAGCGTCGAGGTCGGCGTCGCGGTGCCGAAGACGAAGGGGATGCTTGCGCGCCGCACGTCGCGGCGGTCGAAGAAGGGTTGCGGCAGGCTCGCCAGGTCGCTCGCGATCTTCAGCGGCACCACGCTCAGGCGCAATGTGCTCGACGCGTCGACCGTGGCCCACAGGCTGCTGTGCAGCGGGTCTTCGCAGTCGCGCGTGTAGTGGCCGACCAGCTCGATGTTGATGCGGTTGAATTCGGTGATCAGGCGGCGGTCGATCGGGATGTCGGCGGTCTGCGGCTTGCCGGCCTGCGCGGGCACGATCGGCAGGGTGGTCACCAGCACGTCGTTGACCGTCACCACGATGTGCGAGAGCTCCGGGATCAGCGCCGGCGAGTAGGCGTAGTTCAACCGGAGCGACGCGCTCGTCACCAGCTCGTCGGCGCGCACGCTGAACGGAATGCCGACCGTGCCGGTGGTGCCGCGCAGGTTGATCGCGTAGTCGATGCCGAGCTGGGTGAGGTTCAGCTCGCGCACCGTGCCGCTGGCGGCCGGCGGCTGGGCGGTGGCGGCGACGATCGGGGCGGGGATGGACGCTGGGTTGGGCGCCGGGCTGGGCGCGGCAGTTGCCGGCGCCGAGGTTGCCGGCGCGCTGGCGGGTGCCGGCGGCGTGGCGGCCGCGCCTGCGCAGGCCCACAGGGCCAGCGCGATCGCCGCGCCGCATCGAGAGAGTCGTGCCGATGTCAAGTCGGTTCCTTTGCGCGAACCGGCGTTGCCGCCGGCGAGGGTCGCAGCTTGTGCATGGCGGCGCGTCCGTAGTGGGCGAACATCTGGCCGAAGCCGACCAGGCTGATGCGCGCGATGTGGCCGATGACCTTGTGCGCGGCGACGCGGGGATGGTTGCCCCAGCGCGCGGCCCAGATGTCGGCGCGGGCGGTGGTGCACTGCACCAGCGCGCGCTCGTCGGCGAAGCTCATCGGATCGAAGGCCAGCCCCATGCGCTTGCCGCGGTTGAAGCGCACCTTGGCGGCGAAGCGGTGCTCGGTCTCGCCGCGGAACAGCGACACCGAGAGCGGCGCGTCGTTGGCCAGTTCGACCTCGGCCGGCAGCTCGATGCCCAGGCCGCCGCTGGAGAAGTCGAAGGTGTGGCAGCGCAGCGAATGGCCGTCCGCGAAGTGCAGGGTGGCCGGCACGCGCAGGGTCACGCGGTGGGCGCCGCGCACCTGGCGCGATTCGTTGGCCGCGGCCACGCAGGCGCCGAGGATCATCAGGTTGTAGACGGTCCAGGCCAGGTTGAGCCAGACGGTCAGGATGTTCTCCGGGTCGACCCAGGTCAGCCGCCAGATGCCGGCGGCGATGCCGATGAAGTTCAGCGCCAGCAGGAACAGGCTGGCCTTGGCGATCTGGGTGTCGAAATACTGTTCCTGGATGAGGCCGCCCTTGGCGGTCACGTTGAAGCTGCCGAGCTTCGGGTTGATCAGCGCCACCAGCGTCGGGCGGAAGATGTACCAGGCCAGCACCGCCTCGTAGACCTCGTTCCAGAACAGGTAGCGAAAGCGCCCCTGGATCCGGCTGTTGGTGAGGTTCGCATGGAAGATGTGCGGCAGCGCGAAGGCGAAGATCATCGGCGCCGACGCATGGATCACGCTGGCGCCGAAGACCAGGTAGGCCAGCGGCGCGGTGAGGTAGATGATGCGCGGCAGGCCATACAGGAAGTGCAGCATCGCGTTCAGGTAGCACAGGCGCTGCGGCCACTTCAGCCCGCGGCCGAACAGCGGGTTGTCGGTGCGGAAGATCTGCACCATGCCGCGGGCCCAGCGGATGCGCTGGCCGACGTGGCCCGAAAGGCTCTCGGTGGCCAGCCCCGCGGCCTGCGGCAGCGCCAGGTAGGCGGTGTTGTAGCCGCGGCGATGGATCTTCAGCGCGGTGTGCGCGTCCTCGGTCACGGTCTCGACCGCGATGCCGCCGACCTCCTCGAGGATGGTGCGCCGGAGCACCGCACAGGAGCCGCAGAAGAAGGTCGCGTTCCAGAGGTCGTTGCCGTCCTGGATCAGGCCGTAGAACAGTTCGCCCTCGTTCGGCACCGTGCCGAAGGTGCCGAGGTTCTTCTCGAACGGATCGGCCGAGAAGAAGTAGTGCGGCAGCTGCATCATGCCGAGCTTCGGGTCGCGGCCGAACCAGCCCATCGCGATCTGCAGGAAGGAGCGCGTGGGCGTGTGGTCGCAGTCGAAGATGGCGACGAATTCGCCGTCGGTGTTCTTCAGCGCCGCGTTGATGTTGCCGGCCTTGGCGTGGCGGTTGTTGTCCCGCGTGACGTGGGTGACGCCGACGCCTTCGCAGAAGACGCGGAACTCCTCGCGCCGGCCATCGTCGAGCACGAAGATGCGCAGCTTGTCGCGCGGCCAGTCGATCGACTGCGCGGCCAGCACCGTCGGCCGCACCACCGACAGCGACTCGTTGTAGGTCGGGATGAAGAGGTCGACCGTCGGCCAGTGGCTGGTGTCCTCGGGCATGACGACCGGCTTGCGCTCCAGCGGCCAGGCGGTCTGGATGTAGCCGAGCAGCAGCACCACGTAGGCATAGATTTCGGTGGCCAGGAGGCCGCTGCCGAGCACCAGGTCGAGCAGGTTGTCCATGTACATGGTGTCGGTCACGCGCCAGTACATGTAGCGCGACGAGACCACGGTCGACAGGAAGATCATCGCCAGCGTCGGGATGCGCCCGGCGAAGCGGTTGATGACCAGCGCCGCGATGAAGATCGCCACCGACAGGGTCAGCTGCTGGTGCAGCGTGGTCGGCGTGATGATCACCGCCGGCAGCGCGATCAGCGTGAGCGCCCAGCCGACGACGCGCAGCAGTCTGTGAGCGGGCGGCGGTGCGCCTTGCGCGCCGGGAGTGACGGGTGTGCTGCTCATGGGATTCCTTCTCGGGTCGGCGCGAGCCGTTCCAGCAGTCGCTGCGTGCAGCGCGTGAAGTCGTCCGCCGCCTGGCTGAGCGGTTCGTAGCCGCGCACGTCGCTCGCCGAGGCCAGCGCCTCGCAGACCGCCTGGTCCTCGTGCACCACGCCGAGCAGGTCGTCGCCCCAGTCGGCGCGCAGCGCTGCCAGCACGTCGCGGTTGAGGCGGTGCGAGGCATCGACCTGGTTCACCACGCAAAGGTTGGCGATGAAGTCGTCGCGGCCGCGGCAGTATTTGTCGACCATGCGCTCCACCAGCGGCAGCGTGGCGAAGGAACCGGCGTCCGGCAGCACGGTCACCACGGTGACGTTGGCGATGCGCAGCGCCTGCTGCAGGTAGACCGACGGGCCGGGCGGCGTGTCGAGCACCACCAGCGTGCCGTTCGGCAGCAGGAAGCGCCCGAGCACCTCGCCGAGCCAGTCCGGATGCTCTGCCAGGTGCCGCTCCAGCGCGACCTGGTAGTCGTCGTCGACGTTGCCGAAGGGCAGCAGCACCACGCCGTGCCGGCCCGGATGGAGCACCTCGGCCCAGCCCACCTCGCCGGCGGCCGCGGCGGCCAGTCCGACCTCGCAGGCCTGCCGGTCGGTGGCCAGGTGGAAGCGCAATGCGTTCTGCGGATCCAGGTCGACCGCGAGGACCGGATGGCCCGCCTGCGCCAACGTGGTCGACAGGTTGGCCGCCACCGTTGTCTTGCCGACGCCGCCCTTGGCTCCGATGACCGCGACCACCGGCATCGTCACGAGGGCCTGCGCCATCGCGACAACGGACCCTGGCTCGGCGCGGCCTGGCCGGTCGTGCCGGCGAGGCGGGCGAACAGCAGGTCGAGCGGGCGCGGCGCGGCGGCGCTCGGTGCGTGGCTGTCGGCGGCGAAGGTTGCCGCGACGGGCGCCGTGACGGACGCGGCGACAGGTGCAGGAACCGCCACGGCGGCCGGCTTCGACGATGCGGGGAACGGGACCGCGACCGCGGCGACGTTCCGGGCGAAGACCGCCGGAGCCGGCGCGGGCATCACGGCCTTCGGTGCCGGGACGGCCGGTGCGGGCGCGACGACAGGCGCGGAAACCGCCGGCGCCGGCGCGACCGAGGCAGGCTCCGTGCCCTCTACCGCCGGCTTGCCGCCCGGCACCAGCGCCCAGGCGACCTGGCGCGCGGCCTCCGGTTCGGGTGCCGGCTCGAATTCGCGATACGCCTTGGCGTCGCCGCCGAATTTGCGGAACAGGCCGGTGACGTCCTCGGCCTCGCCATCGTCCTTCGTCATGCGAACCTGCCCAGGCGCAGCACGACCTCCGGACCGCTGTCCGAAGGCGCATCGGCGCGCACCCGCAGGCCGCCCGGAATGCCCTGGGCGACGAACCAGGATTGGTAGGCACCTTCGAAGAGGCTTCCGACCCAGTCCTCGGCGCCCGGGCCGAAGGACATCGCCAGCGGACTGCAGGCGTGGGTGATGCGCAGATGGTCGGCCTCTTCGTGGAGCGAGGCGAAGCCCCACTCGATCGAATCCCAGCGGGCGTTGAAATGCGAGTTCAGCTCGTCGACCGTGTCGCAGCGTGCCACGGGCAGCGCCTGCGCGATGCGCTCGCCGATGCGGTTGAAGAGAAGGCGAATTTCTTCAGGGGGCAGGCCGGCGCTCAATTCGGCGGCCAACGCGCGGTTGAATTCCATCCATTGGGCGGAACATGTCGTACGTTCGTAGTACCTGAAGACTGAATCTTTGTCTGTGATCACTTCTCTGATTGTCAATGCGCGGCAACGGGTTGACAAACGAAACTAGACCTCTTGTCGCGTGGATGCGATACCCCGTTCAGGCTCCCACCACCCGGTTGCGTCCCTGCACCTTGGCCTGATAAAGCCGGACGTCGGCCGCGGCGATCAACTGCGCCGGGCTGCCGCCGTCGGTCGCGACCGCGCTGGCCAGGCCGACGCTCACCGTGACGCCCAGCGCACCTGGCGTCGCATGGGTCAGGGCGGTGGCCTCGACCTGCAGCCGAACCTGCTGCGCGATCGCCTCGGCCTCGTCCGGCGGCGTGGCCGGCAGGATGACCGCGAACTCCTCGCCGCCGAAGCGCGCCGGCGGGCAGGACGCGGAGCTGTGGACCGCGCGGATCGCGTCCGCCACGCACCTGAGCGCGTCGTCGCCGGCCAGGTGGCCGAAACGGTCGTTGTAGCCCTTGAAGTGGTCGACGTCGATCATCAGCAGCGACAGCGGCCAGCCCTGCGCCAGCGAGGTCTGCCATTCACGCGCCATGCAGCGGTCGAAGGAGCGCCGGTTGGCCAGGCCGGTGAGGCCGTCCAGGTTGGTCAGGCGCTCCAGTTCGAGGTTGGTCTCGAGCAGTTGCTGCTGGCTCTTGCGCAGCGCCCGGTAGGCGTTGTCGCGTTCGACCAGCGCCATGTAGGCGCGCGAGTGGTAGCGGATGCGCGCGACCAGCTCGATCGGTTCGGGCAGTTTGACCAGATAGTCGTTGGCGCCGATCGCGAAGGCCGACTTCTTCATCGCCGGTTCGTCGTTGGAGGACAGCACGATGATCGGGATGTCGCGCGTCTGCGGCATCGAGCGGTAGGCCAGTACCAGGTCGAGCCCGTTGGCCTTGGGCATCACCAGGTCCTGAAGGATCACGGTCGGCGCCACCTTGTGCGCCTGGGCCACCGCCTGGGTCGCCTCGGTGCAGACATGCAGGGTGATCGCCGGATCGCTCGCGAGCATCTTGCGCACCATCATCGCGATCACCGGCTGGTCGTCGACCAGCAGCACCGTGACGTTCTCCTGCGGCTCCGCGAGCTGCTCTTCGGCCACCGGATTCCCGTGCATACTCATTGCCAGATGAACGCGATTGCGAGTGGAAGCTGTCTACGTGCCATGGTGCATCGAACAGTCGGGAACGCCGGCCGTCGGGATGGCGGCTCGCGGCCATTATCGCGGCTCGCGCAGCCGATTTTCCCCGGACGCTCCCGCCCATGACTGACGACACGACCGACCCGGCAGCCGCCCTGCAGGACGTCAAGGCGCAGCTCGCGGCCTCGCAGCAACGACAGCTCGAACTGGTGCGCCGCGTGGTCGCGCTGAACGCCGAGCAGGACAAGCTGCAGGCCCGCGTGCGCCAGCAGGCGGAACGGCTCGACGACGCGCAGCGCACCCTGGTGGCCGCCCGGCGCCATCTGATGGTGGCCGAGGCCGCGCGCCTGGCCCAATGGGAATGGGACATCCCGGGCGGCACCGTCTACCTCGGGCGCCGCTGGGACGAGATGATCGGCGAGGTCGTGACCGACCGGCACTGGGCCCTGCGCACCTTGCTCTCGCGGGTCCATCCGGACGACGTGCCGATCGTGCGCGCCGCGGTCGAGGACACGCTGAGCGGCCGCTCCGACCGCTACCTGGTCGAGCACCGGGTGGCCGCGGCCGAAGGCTGGATCTGGATCGAGAGCGTGGGCATGGTCACCGAGCGCGATGCCGAGGGCAAGCCGGTGCGGGTGACCGGCTTCAATTCCGACATCACTGCGCGGCGCACGATGCACGCCGAGATCGAGCAGGCACGGGCGCAGGCCGAGGCCAGCAACCAGGCCAAGAGCGACTTCCTGGCCAACATGAGCCACGAGGTCCGCACGCCGCTGAACGCGGTGATGGGCCTGACCCGGTTGCTCTACCAGTCGCCGCTCAACGAGGAGCAGCGCCAGCACCTTGAGCTGATCGACAGCTCCGCCACCTCGCTGCTGGCGCTGCTCAACGACATGCTCGACCTGTCGAAGATCGAGGCCGGCAAGCTGGTCTTCGAGCAGGTGCGCTTCGACGTCGGCCGCTGGGTGCGCGAGGCGGTCGCGTTGCACCGGCCCGCGGCCGAGAAGAAGGGCTTGAAGGTCGAGGTGGACATCGCCCAGGACGTGCCCTGGAAGGTGGCCGGCGATCCCGGCCGCCTGCGCCAGGTGATCTCCAACCTGGTGGCCAACGCGGTCAAGTTCACCGACTTCGGGCGGATCGCGGTGTCGGTGCGCCCGGCACCCAACCAGACCGACCTCCGGCGCGACCAGTTGCGGCTGCTGTTCACGGTGCGCGACACCGGCATCGGCATCCCGGAAGACGTGCAGAAGCACATCTTCGAGGCCTTCACCCAGGCCGACGCCTCGGTCACCCGGCGCTACGGCGGCACAGGGCTCGGCCTGGCGATCTGCGCGCGCCTGGTGTCGATGATGGGCGGCGCGCTGCACGTGGTGAGCCGGCCGAACGAAGGCAGCGCCTTCCGCTTCACCGCCGTCTTCGAGCAGGCCGCCGACGAGATGAGCGTGCTGACCGAACCGGCACCGCTCGAGGCCATGACCATGCAGGGCCTGCACGTGCTGGTCGCCGAGGACGTCGCGGTCAACGAACTGCTGATGCGCAAGCTGCTCGGCCAGATGGGCTGCACCTTCCACGTCGCCCACAACGGCGAGGAGGCGGTGCAGGCCTGGAAGAACCGCCGCTTCGACCTGGTGCTGATGGACGTGCAGATGCCGGTGATGAGCGGCCTCGACGCCACCGCGCAGATCCGTCGGCTCGAGGCCGCCGATCCGCGGCGCGGCCGCACGCCGATCGTCGCGCTCACCGCCCACGCCATGGCCGGCGACCGCGAGCGCTGCCTGGCCGCCGGCATGGACAGCTACGTCTCCAAGCCGGTCTCGCCGTCGCTGCTGGCGCAGGCCATCCAGGAGGCCCGGGTGTCGCGCGGCGGGCCCGACCCCGACGCGCTGCTGGACCCCGACTTCGACACCGGCACCGGTGCCGGCATCGAGCCGCCGACCAGCATCGCCGCCGCGACGGGCGCGCCGATCGACATGCAGCAACTGGTGCGCACCCTGGGCGGCGACCTCGACGTGGTGCGCGAGATCGCGATCGCGATGCGCAGCGACATGGCCGAGCGTCGCGCGGCGATCCTGCAGGCGCTGGCGGACCGGCAGGCGGAGGAGGGCCAGGAGCAGACCCATGCGCTGAAAGGCGCGCTGTCGAGCATCGGCGCGAACCAGGCGGCCAAGCTGGCGCGCCTGCTCGAAGGTGCCTGGCCGCTGGGTGACTGGGAGCGGATCCGGGCGGCGATCGGGCCGCTGGAACGCGAGGCCGACCGGGTCGACCTGGCGCTTCTGAAGGTGATCGACGTCGGGCCCTGAAATCCGGGGCGATATACGCTTTGCGATTGCGATCCGACTACTCAAAGCGTATATTTCGCCGCCATGAGCCAGCAACAAGACTTCCTGCGCGACGCCATGCGGCGTCTCAACCTGACCCGCGACGCCTTTTCGGCGCGCCTGGGCGTGCGCCGCCGCGCGTTGGACACCTGGCTGCTGCCGGCCGATTCGAGCGAATCGCGCAGCATGCCGGAGATGGTCGAGCGCTTCGTCGCCGAGATCCTGCAGCACGAGAGCCGCAACACCGACGGCGCTGCCAGCAACGCGCCGCAGCGGCCGCTGGTGCAGCGCATCTCGGCCGAGGGCAAGCCGCAGCTGCTGTCGGTGTCGCAGTTCGACCGCGACAGCCTGGAAGACCTGTTCCGCGTCGTCGACGTGATGCAGCCGGTCGCGCGACGCCAGAAGGTCACGCGGGTGCTCGAGGGCGCGGTGCTGGGCAGCCTCTTCTTCGAGGCCAGCACCCGCACGCGGGTGAGCTTCGGCAGCGCCTTCTGCCGGCTCGGCGGCTCGGTCTGCGACACCACCGGCTTCACCTTCTCCTCGATGGCCAAGGGCGAGTCGATCTACGACACCAGCCGGGTGATGAGCGGCTATGTCGACGTGCTGGTGGTGCGCCATCCGGAGCAGGGCTCGGTGGCCGAATTCGCGCGCGCCACCAACATCCCGGTGATCAACGCCGGCGACGGGCCGGGCGAGCATCCGAGCCAGGCCATCCTCGACCTCTACACGATCCAGCGCGAGTTCTCGCGCCTGGGCAAGCTGGTCGACGGCACCCACGTGGCGATGGTCGGCGACCTCAAGTACGGTCGCACGGTGCATTCGCTCATCAAGCTGCTGTCGCTCTACCGCAACCTGAAGTTCACCCTGATCGCGCCGGCCTCGCTGGAGATGCCGGCCCATCTGCTGGAACTGGTCGCCAGCCACGGCCACGTGATCGAGCAGACGCCGTCGCTCGAGGACGGCCTGCGCGGCGCCGACGTGGTCTACGCCACGCGGATCCAGAAGGAGCGCTTCGCCGGCGAGGAGATCGAGGGCTACACGCCGGAATTCCAGGTCCGCAAGGCGCTGGTCGACGCGGTCTGCAAGCCCGACACGATCCTGATGCACCCGCTGCCGCGCGACGGCCGCCCGGGCGCCAACGACCTCAGCGTCGACCTCAACCACGACCCGCGCCTGGCCATCTTCCGCCAGACCGACAACGGCATCGCGGTGCGCATGGCGCTGTTCGCGGTGCTGCTGGGCGTGGAGCACCAGGTGGCCCGCTCGATGCGCGACGCCGGCTGGCGCTCGCCCAGCCTGGTCGGGCCGGACGACGCCGTCTTCGACGGCCTGGACTGAGTCCGCAGAGTCGTCGCCCTACATCGTTTGGCGAACCTGCGCCAGTGGACGCCCCGGCGGCGCGGCTCCACACTGCGGGCCATGACAGACCATCTGAGATCGATCGCCGTCAAGGTCGAGGAACCGCGGCCGGGCGTCTTCCACTGGGTGCTGATCGAGAGCACCGACGATGCGGCGGTCTTCAAGCCGCTTTCCGTTTCCCCGGATCCCTACGACAACTGGCTGCTGGCGCTGGTCGCCGGTGTCGAGGCGCTGCAGCGCATGACGGGCGACAGCTCGCGCGGCCCGCGGCTGCCGGGCGAGGACGAGAACGCGGATCCGGTCGGATAGCCCTGCACCCGACTGCAAACATTTGCAAAAATACTGGATGGGCGTACAGTATCGCCCATGGACCCCATCGACGCCGACATCTGGATCGCAGCTTGCGCGCACCAACTGCAGCGGCAGTGGCGCACGGTCGATCCGGAGCAGCTGGAGGAGGTCGCGGCCGACCTCTGGCGCAACGAGCGGCTGCGCGCGCTGCCCCCGGTGCAGGCGGCGGCGCGCTGGCTGGAGCCGGTGTCGGCCACTTGGCCGCAGCCCGAATAGGCCGGCACGAATCCGCTAGGCTGCGCCCATGTGCAGCCACTACATCTCCGAGCGACGCCGCGCCTACTACCTGCGGCACTACGGTATCGTCCTGCCCGCCGACTGGGAAGCGCCACGCGGCAGCGCCCATGTCTACCCGACGCAACTCGCCCCGATCGTCCGCCGGCCGGGCGAGCGTTCGAGCGGCGACGAGGCGGTGCCGGACTTCGAGGTGGTGATGGCGCATTTCGGCCTGCTCCCCGGCTTCGCCAAGGACATCAGGTACGGCGTGCGCACGTACAACGCCCGCAGCGAAACCGTCGCCAGCCTGCCGAGCTTCAAGAACGCCTGGGCCAAGGCGCGGCATTGCATCGTGCCGTGCGAAGCCATCTACGAGCCCGACTGGCGCAGCGGCACCCATGTTCCGACCCGCTTCGAGGCCGCCAACGACGAGACGCTCGGCGTGGCCGGCCTGTGGCAACCCTGGCGCACGCCGAGCGGCGAATGGGTCGACAGCTTCGCGATGCTGACGATCAACGCCGACGCGCATCCGCTGATGAAGCACATGCACCGGCCCAACCCCGAACTGCCGCCCGAGATGCAGGACAAGCGCATGGTGGTCATCCTGCCGGAGGCGCAGTACGCGGAGTGGCTCGATGCGCCGGCGCAGCAGTCGATGGAGTTCATGAACCACTACGCGGCGGAGCGGCTGGCGATGACGGCGGAGCCGCTGCCGGCAAAGGCGCCGAAGGCGGCGAAAGTGGTCGCGCCGCGCAAGGCTCCCAAGGTGCCGAAGGACCTGCCTCCGGACGAGCCGATGCTTTTCTAGCGACGAACTTCGCGTGTCTCCGGAAGGCCCCAAAAACCACGCTATAATCTGAGGCTTGTTCCTCGATAGCTCAGTCGGTAGAGCGCCGGACTGTTAATCCGTAGGTCCCTGGTTCGAGCCCAGGTCGAGGAGCCACTACAAGCCGCAAGGCCACTGGATGCCCCGCTACTCACAAGGTAGCGGGGCATTTTCCTTTGTGCGTTCTTGATGCGTGCGTCGATGCGCACATGAAGCCGGCGACGTGGAAGACGGCAATCGTCTTGGCCTCGTCTCATCGCGCAATGCACGGCGTGATGAAAGAGTCCGGCAATGGCGCTCACGCTGCCCCAAGACCGTGCATGCCGTCCAGTTGCTGACCTCCGCGAGCCGCGGCTTCGATCGGCGAGGTCCGCCTGTCGACGACAGACCCCAATTCAGCTGCTTATTGCCCCAATTTGCGAACGAGTCATTACGACTTAATTGCCCGCAGTTCGTGTCTCGCTCGTTACATTCGCCTGATATTTGAGAACTTAAGTAAGAGGAATTGGCGATTCGGAGCGCAATTCGTCATTTGCTGTTACTCGCGTCACTCCAATTATTGGCACCGAAATTGCGACCGTAAAAAGCAACGAATAAAGACGGCAGGAGACATTTCGGTCCGATCCAAAGTCGGTGACATGGCTGTTCAAAGTGGGCCTTCGGGCAAGTTTGATGCTGTCTACTTCTGCAACCGGGTTTCGCGGCACGCCACTTTCGGCGGCGGGGAAATTCAATCCGCTGCTCGACCTGGTCCTGCGCGTCGGCGATCTGCTGATCTTCGTGCTGGGCGGGGTGCTGGCTTTCGAGGCGCGATTCGGGCATCTGGAAATGGGTGCCGACTACGTGCACACGATCAGCCGCGGCGTGCTGTTCGCGTTGATCGTCCTCAACGGCAGTTCGCTCTATCGGCGCTGGCGCAGCCGCGCGGTGACGGCCGAGACTTCCAAGCTATTGACGCTCTGGCTGCTGATGTTCTGCCTGATGGCGGTCTTCGCATTGGCGACCCGCGACGGCCAGCAGACCTCGCGCCTGTGGTGGGCCAACTGGCTGGCCTTGAGCGTCGGTGGGGCACTGCTGCTGCGCATGGGCGTGCGGGCGGTCGCGCGCTGGCTGAGCGCGCAGCGCACCGACACGCGGTCGTCGGTCGTGGTCGGCGCCAATCCGGAAGCGCAGCGGCTGGTCGATGCGATCCAGCGCGACGACGCCTGCGGCATCGAGGTGCGCGGCTGGTTCGCGACGCATTCGGACCGCAGCGAACTGACCGGTGCACCGATGCTGGGCCTGATCGACAACCTGGCGGGCTACGTCGAGTCGCGCAATGTCGACCTGGTGTGGCTGGCCTTGCCGATGCGCGACCAGACGCGGATCTCGTACGCGCTCAGCCAGCTCAAGCATTCGACCGCGGACGTCAAGCTGGTGCCGGACCTCTTCGGCCTGCACCTGCTGAATCACTCCGTGGAAGAGTTGCTGGGCCTGCCGGTCATCACCCTGCAACAGACGCCCTTGCAAGGCGCGGCGCGGCTGGTCAAGGCGATCGAGGACCGGGTGCTGGCACTGATGATCCTCGGCCTCATCTCGCCCTTGATGCTGGTGATCGCGATCGCGGTCAAGCTCAGTTCGCCGGGGCCGGTCTTCTACCGGCAGGAGCGGGTCAGCTGGAACAACAAGAGGTTCTGGATGTACAAGTTCCGCTCCATGCCGGTGGACGTGGAGCAGAAGACCGGCGCGGTCTGGGCCAAGGCCGGCGAGTCGCGGGCGACGCGGGTCGGTGCCTTCCTGCGCAAGACCAGCTTCGACGAGCTGCCGCAGTTCGTCAACGTGCTGCTGGGCGACATGTCGATCGTCGGGCCGCGGCCGGAGCGGCCGATGTTCGTCGAGCAGTTCAAGCACCAGATCCCCGACTACATGAAGAAGCACATGGTCAAGGCCGGCATCACCGGCTGGGCGCAGGTCAACGGCTGGCGCGGATCGACCGACCTGGCCAAGCGGGTGGAATGCGACATCCACTACATCCAGAACTGGTCGCTGCGCTTCGACCTGCAGATCATCGGCCTGACCCTGCTCAAGGGCTTCATCAACAAGAACGCCTATTGAGGAAGCCCGGCATGACGCACCGACGGAGACTGCATTGAAGGTCGCATTGGTCCACTACTGGCTGGTCGGCATGCGCGGGGGCGAGAAGGTGCTCGAGGTGCTGGCCGACCTGTATCCGCAGGCGGACATCTTCACGCTGGTGTGCGATGCCGATGCGATCTCCGAGAAGCTGCGCCGGCATCGCATCACGACCTCGTTCCTGCAGCGCATCGGCGGCGTGCGGCACTACCAGAAGATGCTGCCGCTGATGCCCTTCGCGCTGGAGTCCTTCGACCTCACCGGCTACGACCTGATCATCTCGAGCGAGTCGGGGCCGGCCAAGGGCATCATTCCGGGCCCGGATGCGACCCACATCTGCTACTGCCATTCGCCGATGCGCTACATCTGGGATCTCTATCCCCAATACCGTGCGGCGGCCGGTCCGGTCACCCGCGCATTGATGTCGCTCACCGCGCCGCCATTGCGACAGTGGGATGTCAGCACCTCGCACCGGGTCGATCACTTCATCGCCAATTCGGCCTATGTCGCTCGGCGCATCGAGCGCTATTACCGGCGCAGCGCGCATGTGGTGCATCCGCCGGTGAACCTCGCACGCTTCGGTGCGGCCCATGTGGTGGGCGACTATTACCTGTGCGCCGGCCAGATCACGCCCTACAAGAAGATCGAGATCGCGGTGGAGGCTTGCAGCCGCCTCGGCCGGCGGCTGGTGGTGCTCGGCTCGGGTGCCGACGCGGCGCTCAGGCGGCTGGCCGGGCCCGAAGTCGAATTCCTCGGGGCGGTCGACGACGCGACCATGACGCACCATCTCGCGCACTGCAAGGCGCTGCTCTTCCCGGGCGTCGAGGACTTCGGCATCGTGCCGCTGGAGGCCATGGCCAGCGGCCGGCCGGTGATCGCCTTCGCCAAGGGCGGCGCGCTCGAGACCGTGGTCGACGGCGCCACCGGGCTGCTGTTCCACGCGCAGACGACCCAGGCGCTGGCCGATGCGATCGAGCGCTTCGAGGCGTCGCAGGACGACTTCCATCCGGATGCGATGCAGGCGCATGCGCGCGGCTTCGACACGGCGCTGTTCAAGACGCGGCTCGGCTCGCTCATCGAGTCGCTGGTCGCGGGCCGCCGCTGCGCGCTGATCTGATTCGCAAGAGCCATGGAAGCCATTCCGATCGCCATCTTCTGGAGCGCCGCCGCCTGGACTCTGTTCAGACGGAAGGAGGCGCTGCTCTACCTCTTCTTCGCCTCGATGTCCTTCGGTTCCTTCGCCGCGATCCCGACCGAGGTGACCGGCGGCCTCACGCTGACGCCCACGCCAATCGTCGCGATGCTGTTGATCGCCAGGCAGCTGGGCAGCGCACGCGGCATGGCGCAGGCCTTCGACGCGGCGATGAAGCGCTCCGGGCTGCTGCTGCTCTTCCTGTTCTGGCTGGTGGCCTGCGTCGTGACCGTCTTCATGCCGCGCTTCTTCGCCAACATGGTGCAGATCGTGCCTGTGCGCGCCGGCGCCTTGTCGGACACCGCGCTGCTGGTGCCGACGGTGCAGAACGTCTCGCAGTTCATCTACATCGGCATCTCGGTGCTGGCGGTCTTCAGCTTCGCCGGCATGCTGCGCGAGCCGGCGATGCGGCGGCACGCGCTGGCCGCACTCTGCCTGGGCGCGGCGATGACGGTGCTCACCGGCTTCCTCGACCTGGCCTCCCAGTTCCTGCCGCTGGATTCGGTGCTGGAGGCGTTTCGCACCGCCAGCTACGCCTTGCTCACCGACGTCGAGATCCTCGACAGCAAGCGGGTGGTGGGCCTGATGCCCGAGGCCTCGTCCTTCGGCGGCCTGTCACTGAGCTTTTTGGCGGCGCTCTACTTCTTTCGCCGCGCCATGCCGGCGGGAACGCTGCGCGACCGCGTGGTGCCGGTGCTGATGGGCCTCCTGCTGCTGCTGGCGTGGCTCTCGACCTCGTCGGCGGCCTACCTCGGCATCGGCGTCTTCGGCGCGGCCGCCGCCGCCGAATGGTGCTGGCGGCTGCTGGCCGCCGGCCGCAACCCGTACCTGCGGCGGGGCCTGTCGAGCGAATTCTGGCTCGGTGCGGCGGCGCTCGGCGTCGCGCTCTGGATCGTCATCGCGGTGCCGCAGATCCTCGACCCGATGCGCGAGATGGTCGACGTCATGGTGCTGCAGAAGTCCGGCACCAGTTCGTTCGAGGAACGCGGCATGTGGACCCGCGTGTCGTGGCAGGCGCTGATGGCCACGCACGGCCTGGGCGTCGGCCTCGGCGGCACGCGGGCCTCCAACTTCGCGGTGGCGCTGGCCAGCAATGTCGGGCTGCTCGGCGCTGCCTTCTACTTCATGTTCGTGCTGCAGAGCCTGCTGCTGCGGCGGGCGCGCCCGGGCGACGAGGAAGGGCGCGCCTTGCTGTCCGCGATCCGCTGGTGCTATCTGCCGCCTTTCGCCACCAGCCTGATGGTCGGCACCGCGCCGGACTTCGGGCTTTCCAACGCCTTCCTCTACGGCTTCGCCGCGGCGATCGCGATGCCGCCGCTGCGGACCGCGACGTTGGCGCTGCATCGGCTGCGCCATGTCACGCAGCCTTCATCCGCACCTCGGCTCGCCATCGACCGGAGGACCGCCCATGGCGACGCCTGAGGCACCGAGCATGGCCAGCCGCGCGGTCGGGGCGGGCGCCTGGACCATCGGCACCCGCCTGGGCGCCAAGCTGATCGACCTGGCGATGCTGCTGTGCCTGGCGCGCTTCCTGGGGCCGGCCGAGTTCGGCCTGGTGGCGATGGCGATGGCCGCGGTCTACGTGATCGAGGCGCTGTTCGAGTTGCCGATGGTCGCGGCGCTGATCCGGGTGTCGAGCCTGACGCCCGACATGCTGCACACCGCCTTCACGCTGAGCCTGCTGCGCGGCGCGGTCATCGCCCTGTTCGTGGTGGCGGTCGCCTGGCCGCTGGCCGCCTTCAACGACGAGCCGCGCCTGACCGCCTTGCTCGCGGTGCTGGCGCTGGCGCCGGCGCTGCGCGGCCTGGTCAGCCCGCGCATGGTCGAATTCGCGCGGGCCTTCAACTTCCGGCCCGATGCGCTCATGGAGCTGTCGGGCAAGGCGATGGCGCTGGTCGTCTCGGTCACGATCGCGGTCGCGACGCGCAGCTACTGGGCGATCGCGGCGGCCTCGGTCTGCGCGCCGCTGGTCACCAGCGTGCTGTCGTACGTGATCGCGCCGCTGCGTCCGCGCCTGACGCTGGTCGAATGGACGCGCTTCTCCAGCCTGGTCGGCTGGAACTTCCTCACGCAGCTCGGCACCGCGCTCAACTGGCAGATCGATCGGCTCATGCTGCCGCGACTGACCAGCGTGGCCGCCTTCGGCGAATACGCGATGGGCAAGCAGGTCTCCGAGATCCCGATCCAGGCGCTGGTGCAGCCGCTGTCGCGTCCGGCGATGGCGGCGCTGGCCTCCGCCGGCGACAAGCGCGGCTCGCGCTTCCTGCAGCTGTCGCACGCGATCGCGCTCCTGATGGTGCCGGTGCTGGGCCTGACCCTGCTGTGGCCGGAAGTGCTGGTGCGGATCGCGCTGGGCCCGCGCTGGGGCATGGCGGCCGAATGGCTGCGCTGGATCAGTGCGGTCGCGCTGCTCGGCCTGCCCGCGACCTTGATGGGCCCGTTGGCGATGACTCTCGACCGCACCCGCTGGCTGGCCGTGCGCACCCTGGTGGAGCTGGCGGTGCGGCTGCCGCTGGTGTGGCTGGGGGCGGTGCGCTTCGGCATTCCGGGTGCGATCGCGGCCAGCGCGATCGCCACTGCGGCCGGCACCGCGGTCGCGCTCTTCATCGTGCGGGAGCTGGCCGAGGTCGGCATCGGCGCGCAGCTGCTGACCCTGTGGCGGCCGCTCTGCGCGCTGCTGCCCGGCGCCGCGCTGCTCTGGCTGACCCGGCCGCTGGTGCTGGCCTGCACCGGCGTGATCGCGTTGTGGGCTTCGGCGGCAACGGTCGCGGTGGCCTACCTGCTGCTCTACGTCGCCGCCGCCTGGCTGGCCTGGCGGCTGGCGGGCCGGCCGGCCGGCCTGGAGCGGCACCTGCTCGACATCACGCGCGGCCGCTGGCGGCAGCTGCGCTCGCGCCGCACGCCGCCGCCGATCCGCCGCACGCCGGCGCCGTCATGCACCCGGGAGGCCCATGCCGAGCAACCTCGTTGATCCGCCGGTGCGGCTTGTCATCAACGGCAAGTTCCTGCAGCCCTCGACCAGCCGCTCCGGCGTCTACCGCGTGGCGCGCGAACTGCTGGTGGCGCTCGACGGCGTGCTGGCCGACAACCCCGCGCTGGCCGATGCGATGCCGTGCCGCGTGGTCGTGCCGGGCGGCCCGCCGAAGGACCTGCGGCTGACGCGCATCCGCATCGAATGCGAGACGCGCACGAGCGAGATGGGCAGCTTGCGGCGGCGCCTGAGCGGCGCGCTCTGGGAGCAGCTGGTGCTGCCACGGCGCGCCCGCGGCGACACGCTGGTGAGCCTGTGCAACATCGGCCCGGTGTGGCACCGCGATGCCTTCACGATGGTGCACGACGCCCAGGTCTACAGCTCGCCCGGCTCCTATTCGCGCGCCTTCCAGACCTGGTACCGGCTGGTGTTGCCGATGCTGGGCCGGCGCAATCGCGGCCTGCTCACCGTCTCCGGATTCTCGCGCGAGGAACTGGACCATTTCGGCGTCGCCGCCGCGGCGCGCATCCGCGTGATCCACAACGGCTGCGACCACGTGCTGCGGCTGGTGCCGGACCCGGCCAAGGCCGACTCCGCGGCGCTGGCCGGCCGGCGCTACGTGGTCGCGCTGGCCAACACCCAGCCGCACAAGAACATCGCGGTGCTGCTGAAGGCCTTCGAGTCGCCGGCGCTGGCCGATGTCACGCTGGCGCTCTTCGGTCCGGCGCGCCGCGAGGACTTCGAACGGCGCGGGTTGCGGGTGCCGCCGAACGTGCAGTTCCTCGGCTTCGTCAGCGACGAGCAACTGGCCGGGCTGCTGCAGCAGGCGGCCGCGCTGGCCTTTCCGTCCACCACCGAAGGCTTCGGCCTGCCGCCGCTGGAAGCGATGACCCTTGGCTGCCCGACGGTGGTCGCACCCTGCGGCGCCTTGCCCGAGGTCTGCGGCGAAGCCGCGCTGTGGGCCGATGCGCACGATCCGGGGCAATGGGCGCGGCAGCTGGCGCGGGTCTGCGAAGACGCCGCGCTGCGCGACGACCTGCGGCGTCG
Source organism: Xenophilus sp. L33 (assembly GCF_009765735.1). Classification (GTDB taxonomy): domain Bacteria; phylum Pseudomonadota; class Gammaproteobacteria; order Burkholderiales; family Burkholderiaceae_C; genus Variovorax. The sequence goes on along the minus strand of NZ_LMUW01000070.1, from coordinate 11,694 downwards.
CGGCCGCGTGCATGCCGCGCAATTCACCTGGCAGCGCGCGGCGCATCGCCTGCTCGAGACCGTGCTGGGGCGGCCGCTGGCGGAGACCGGGTTGCTGCGCTCCGTGGCCGCGCAGGCGGAACAGCCGGAACAGGTCGCCGCGCCGGCGCCGATCGCGACGCGTGCGCCGATGTCCACGGAGCGCGTCTCGTGAACCACCGTCACTCCACTCGTCAAGAGGCCCCCGAATGAAACTCGTCTTCGTCTCGCCGGTGCCGCTTTTCCCCGCGACCGGCGGCAATCGCGTGCGCACGCTGCACCTGATCCGCACCTGCCAGGCGCGCGGCCACGAGGTGCACTTCGTCTTCCTGCCTTCGCGGCAGATGGGCGAGGTCGATTTCGAGGCGCATGTCGCGCTGCTCGGCACCGAGGGCTTCCATCCGCTGCGGCGCGGCGGGCCGGCCGACCTCGTCTACTACGCGCGCCGTACCTGGCACAAGCTGCGACGACGCGTCGGCCACAGCCGCTTCCTGCTGAGCGACGTCGACGAGACCTACTTCCGCGGCTTCACGCCGCAACTGGCGCGCATCGACCGCGCTCAGGGATTCGATGCGGTGGTGGTCCAGTACGTCACGTTCACGCGCGCCTTCGACGCCTTCCCTGCCTCGACACCGCGCATCCTCGACACGCAGGACAGCTTCGAGGACGGCCTGCCGGCCGCCGAGGAGCGTCGCGGGCTGATGCGCGCGCACCGGATCCTGGCGATCCAGGACCACGAGGCCGGCTACTTCCGCCAGCTGCTGCAGCCGGCGTCCCATCCGGTGTCGGTGGTGAGCCACATCATCGACATCGTTGCGCCGCTCGACCTTTCGGCCTGTGCCGGCGCGGCCTTCATCGGCTCGGACTTCCAGCAGAACAATGCGTCGCTGGCCTGGTTCATCGACGCGGTGCTGCCCCGGGTGCGGCAGCAGGCACCGGACTTCCGTCTCTTCGTCTCCGGCACCATCTGCCGCCAGGTCGCGGATGCGCCCGGCGTCGTCAAGCAGGGCGTGGTGCCGCGCTTTCGCGATGCCTTTCGCGAGGCGCCGCTGCTGGTCAACTGCATCACGCAGGGCACCGGCGTGAAGATCAAGCTGCTCGAGGCCTTCGGCCACGGCGTGCCGGCGGTCAGCACCGAACTGGGCGTCGAAGGCATCGCGCGCACCGACCTGGACGGCGTGCAGGTGGTGCCCGACGGCGATGCCGCCGCCTTCGCCGAGTCGGTGCTGCGGCTCTACCGCGACCGCTTGCTGCGCGTCGAGCGGGGCAGGGCGGCCTTCGCGGCGGCCCGCACCTGGAACGAGCGGCAGGTGGCGGCCCTGTTCGACGGTCTGCAGCCGGTGAGCGCGACTGTCGCGAGCGCGCCGGTCGCGCTCGCGTCCGGAAAGCTGTCGGCCTGTCCGGTGTCATGACCATGAAGATCGCCATCGGTATCGCCACAGCGGGTCGGCGCGAGGTCATGTCCGAGACCCTGGGCTTCCTGGCGCGGCAGACGCGCCAGCCCGACGCCTTGCTCATCTGCCCGGCGCGGCCGGAAGACCTCGACGCGGCCAGCGTCGAAGGCCTGAGATGCCCGGTGCAGGTGGTCGCCGGCCCGATCGGCAGCTCGGCCCAGCGCAACGCGATCATCGAGGCCAGCGACGCCGACGTGATCGTCTTCTTCGACGACGACTTCCTGCCGGCCGAGGATTTCCTGCGAGAGACCGAGCGGCTCTTCACCGAACATCCGGAGGTGGTGGTGGCCACCGGCCAGGTGCTGGCCGACGGCATCGGCGGCGCCGGCCTGAGCCACGCCGAAGGCCTGCAGGTGCTGGCGCAGTCACGGCCCGAGCCGGCGTCGCCCTGGCTCTCGCCGACCTACAACGGCTACGGCTGCAACATGGCGGTGCGGATGGCGCCGGTGCGTCAGCACCGCATCCGCTTCGACGAGCGCCTGCCGCTCTACGGCTGGCTGGAAGACGTCGACTTCTCGCGCCAGCTCGCAGCGCACGGCGACATCGTGAAGTGCAACCGGCTCGAGGGCGTGCACCTGGGCACCAAGCGCTCGGGCCGCAGCCCGGGCAAGCGGCTGGGCTACTCGCAGGTGGCCAACCGCATCTACATCATGCGCAAGGGCCACATGACGCCACGGCAGGCCTTCGAAGGCAACTTCCGCAACATCCTGGCCAACCTGGTGAAGAGCCTCCGGCCGGAGCCCTGGGTCGACCGGCGCGGCCGCCTGGCCGGCAACTTCCTGGCGGTGTGGGACTGGCTGCGGGGCCAGGTCGACCCCGAGCGGATCCTGCAGTTCTGAAGGCGCGCGCGATGAAACTGTCCCTGGTCATGTCCACGCTCGGCCGCATCGACGAAGTGGTCCAGTTCATCCGGGCGCTCGAGCGTTCCGAGTTCAGGGACTTCGAACTGATCATCGTCGACCAGAACCCGGACGATCGCCTGCAACGCGCCTGCGAGAAGCTCGCTCCGGGCTTCCCCCTGCACCACGTGCGAAGTCCCCAGGCCAAGGGCCTCAGTCGCGGCCGCAACGCGGGAGTGCTGCAAGCCAGCGGCGAACTGGTCTGCTTTCCCGACGACGACTGCTGCTATCCGCCGTCGCTCATCACCGAGGTGCTGGCCCGCTTCGACGAGACCGGCTGCGACATCGTCTGCGGCCGCGCCGCGGCGCCTGACGGCCGGTCGATCAACGGCCGCTTCGAAACCGAGGCGCAGCCGGTCGACTTGCGCAACGTGTTCACCACGCAGATCGAATGGGTGGTCTTCTTCAAGCGCGCGGTCTTCGAGGCGCTCGAGGGCTTCGACGAGGACATCGGCGTCGGCGCCGCCACGCCCTGGCAGTCCTGCGAAGGGCCCGACATCACCATCCGCGCATTGCGGGCCGGCTTCAAGGTCTACTACGACCCGGCGCTCTATGCCCACCATCCGGAACTCGACACCCGCCACCCCGACTCCGCGATGCGCGCCAAGGGGCGCCGCTATGCGCGCGGCATGGGCCACGTCATCAAGAAGCACCGCTACGGCTTCGCCTACCTGGCGAACTACCTGGTGCGGCCGATGGGCGGCGCCTGCCTGTCGGTGCTCGAAGGCAACCTGAAGCGCTGCCTCTACTACCTGAACGTCGCGGTCGGCCGGGCCGAGGGCTACGCCGGCTTCTGCCTCGACGGCAGCGCGCCAGCAAAGGCCAAGGCAGCCGATCAGGTCGCGTAGCGATAGTCCGAGTAGCGGTAGCTGCCGTGCCGGTAGGCCTGGCTGCCGTTGTAGCGCCGGCTCAGGTTCATGCCGTTGAACAGCACGCCGCTGACCGGTGCGCCGGCCTGCGACAGCCGCCGGATGCTCTCGTTCAGCTCGCCCAGCTGGCTCTTGTCGGCGCGCGCCACCAGCAGCACCACGCCGCATGCGGGCGCCACCGCCGCCGCGTCCGCGGCCACCAGCACCGGCGCGGTGTCGATCACCACCTGGTCGTAGCGCGACGACAGCATGTGCAGCGCCACCGCGAAGGTCTCCGACTCCAGCATGTCGGCCGGCAGGCCGGGCAGGCGACCGGTGGTGAGCACGTCCAGGTTGGGCCGCACCTCGGCGTGGATCGCCTTCTGCGCGCTCAGCTTGCCGGTCAGCAGTTCCGACAGGCCGCCTTCGCGCGGCAGCCCGAAGGCGCCGCCCGGGCCACCCTTGCGCAGGTCGGCGTTGATCAGCAGCACCCGCTTGCCCGACTGCGCCAGGAGCAGCGCGAAGTTGCCGGCGATGAAGCTCTTGCCGATGCCGGGCGTCGCGCCGGTGATCAGGATGCGGTTGTTGGCCGCCTCGGCCAGCGGGATCTTCAGGCCGACCCGCAGGCTGCGCAGCGCCTCGATCGGCTGGCTGCGCGGGTAGGCGTCGGCCAGCAGCTTGCCGCTCGCGCGCCGGTCGCCGCGATCGAGCAGCATTTGCTCCGGGCTGTGCGGCACCACCGCGAAGACGTCCAGGCCGGTGTGCACCTCGATCTCCTGCGGGTTGTGCACGCCGGGGCGAAAGCGGGTGCGCAATATCGCGATCGCCGGGCCGAGCAGCAGGCCCAGCAGCAGCGCGAAGGCCAGCACCAGCGACTTCTGCGGCTTCACCGGCACCTTCGACACCACCGCCTTGTCGAGCAGCCGCACGTTGCCGATCTTGCCTTCCTTCATCAGCCGCATCTGCAGCGCATTGTTCTGCATCGACTGGTAGAGCGTGCTGTTCACGCGCACGTCGCGCTCCAACCTGAGCGCATCGCGCTGCACGTTCGGCATGCTGGCGATGCGTCCGTTCAGGCCGTTCAGCTCGCTCTGCACCGCGGCGATCTGCTTGTCGAGCAGCTGCACGCGCGGGCTCTGGTCGGTCATCGTGACGTCGGCTTCGCGGCGGCGCTGCTGCAACTCGAGCAGGCTGCCCTGCAGGTCGGAGGTGCGCTTGAGCCAGACCTTGGCTTCCTCGTCGAAATCGACCGTGCCGTTCTTGTTGCGAAAGAGCGCGAAGGCGTCTTCCGAATCGCGCAGCTGGTGCTGGAAGACCGGCAATTGCGAATCGAGGAAGGCCAGCGTCTTCTCGGCCTCGGCCGATTTGCGCTCCATGTTCTGCTTGACGTATTGCTCGCCGACAGCGTTCAGCACCCGCGCCAGGCGGACCCGGTCGGTGTCCTCGAGCGTGACGCCGATCACGTTCGACTGCCGGCCCTGTTCGCCCATCTGCAGCCGCTCCTGCAGCCGCTCGATGGCTCGGAAGCGCGAGGCCACCGACACGGTGAATTCGGCCCCGGGCTTGCCGGCCAGCTCGTCGATGCGGATCTCGAGCACGCCGTCGGAGAGCGTCCTGCGCACGGTCTGGCCGACCGTGCCTTCGAACGGTGCATCGAGCAGTTCGTGCCGCACGCTGTAGCGCCCGTTGCCGAGCGCGGTGATGCGAAAGGGTTCGGTGTCCTCGAGCGAAGGCGGCACCGCGAAGCGGCCGACCGCGATGCGCTCGGTGCCGCCGACGTAGCCGCCCATCGGGGCACCCAGGCCGCCAAGACCCGCGAAGCCCAGCAGGCCCGGCTCCGACAGCCCGGTCGCATGCCGCGCCAGCCAGCGCCCGACGACCGGCAGGTAGCGCGGCTGGGCATCGATCTGCAGGTCGGCCTGGTCGGCGGCCGCGTTCAACACCATGCGCGAGCCGATCACCTGGATCTCGCCGGTGGCCGGCGTCTTCACTTCGAAGAGGCCCGAGCCTTCGCTCAGCAGGCTCTTGCTGTCGGGCGTGGAATCCTCGATCTGCACGACCAGGCTGGCGCGGTAGACCGGCGTGGCCAGGTTCACGTAGACCACGCCGGCGAACAGCGCCACCGCGGCGACGCCGGCGATCAGCCATTTGTGGTCGATCAGGATGTCCCGGTATTCGGACAGCCGCGGTTCGTCCGGCGCTTCGACGAGCGGTGCGGCGCCGAATTCGGGCGCGGTCTGGGCAAGAAGGGTTCGGCTCATGGGCCAGGACTCCTGTGATTCGATTCGGCGAATAAGTCGCCGAAATCGTCGCAATCATCAATTGCGAGCAGAAATCGTGCCGGTAGGTCGAATCACTGACATCACGGCTTTGACTTTTAAATGACGAAGCGTCAATTCAGTAACTGATTATTTCCAATTGATCGAATTAACTACAAGACAAAGGGAACGAATCGCCGCGTGCGCTGCATGTAGTCGCGATACGCCTCGCCGAAATGCGCGAGGCTTTCCTTTTCCTCGATCAATGCGGTCACCAGCAGCAGGACGGTGGCCGCCAGCGCGAGCAGCAATCCGAGCCAGGTGAATTGCTGAAGAAAAATTCCCCAGACCAGGCAAATCAGCGCGGTGTACATCGGATGCCGGATGTACCGGAAGGCGCCGCTGGTCACCAGCTTGCTGGTGCGCTCGAAGCCGATCAGCGCCGCGTCCTGCCGCGCCGGGCTCGGATCGCCCTTGCGCGACAGCAGCAGGAACGCATGCAGCGGCAGGAGCACCGAGGTGATGAGCAGCGCCAGCGCCAGCAACTGCATCGGCCCGAGCGGCCCGTCGCCCCAGACCGGCAGGTTGATCCAGATCAGGAGAAGAATGCATTCCCAGGCGAAGAATCGATAGAAGCCGTGCGAGCGGGGCCGCGTGATCGCGCCCCGCGACATGTACAGGAGCACCGAACTCACGACGACGAAGGTGGGACCGTAGGCCTCGTAGGGCAGAAGCATGGCGTCGAATTTACACGCGGGCCGGGGCGGCCCGGCGTTCGGTGTCTATGGTCCGCATAAAGAAGACCTATGCGGGCGAACCCCGTTCTGCCACAGAATCCAAATCCCATTCGAACAACTTCACCCACCCGAGAGGAACACCCATGAGCAACGACAAGACCGAAGCGAAGTGCCCCTTCAGCCAAGCCTCCGGCGCCGGCACCACCAACCGCGACTGGTGGCCGCAGCAGCTGCGTGTCGACCTCCTGCACCAGCATTCCTCGAAGTCGGACCCGATGGGTGATGGCTTCGACTACGCGGCGGAGTTCAAGACCCTCGACCTGGCCGCCGTGAAAAAGGACCTCGCCGCGGTGATGACCGACTCACAGGACTGGTGGCCGGCCGACTTCGGCCACTACGGCCCCTTCTTCATCCGCATGGCCTGGCACAGCGCCGGCACCTACCGCATCGGCGACGGCCGCGGCGGCGCCGGCCGCGGCCAGCAGCGCTTCGCGCCGCTCAACAGCTGGCCCGACAACGTGAGCCTCGACAAGGCCCGCCGCCTGATCTGGCCGGTCAAGCAGAAGTACGGTCGCAAGATCTCCTGGGCCGACCTGATCATCCTCACCGGCAACGTCGCGCTCGAGACCATGGGCTTCAAGACCTTCGGCTTCGCCGGCGGCCGCCCCGACGTCTGGGAGCCGGACCAGGACGTCTACTGGGGCCGCGAGCACAAGTGGCTGGGTGGCGATATCCGCTATTCGAAAGGCTCGCCCGGCGTGGTCGAGGACCACGCGGTGCTGCCGAAGGACGATGACAGCGAGGTCTCGCACAGCCGCGACCTCGAGAACCCGCTGGCCGCGGTGCAGATGGGCCTGATCTACGTCAACCCCGAAGGCCCGGACGGCAAGCCCGACCCGGTCGCCGCCGCCCGCGACATCCGCGACACCTTCGCCCGCATGGCGATGGACGACGAGGAAACCGTGGCGCTGATCGCCGGCGGCCACACCTTCGGCAAGACGCACGGCGCGGCCGAGGCCACCCACGTTTCGCACGAACCCGAAGGCGCCGGCATCGAGGCGCAGGGCCTGGGCTGGCACAGCAGCTACGGCAGCGGGCACGGCGCGGACGCGATCAGCAGCGGCCTCGAAGTGACCTGGACCACCACGCCCACCAAGTGGAGCAGCAACTTCTTCTGGAACCTGTTCGGCTACGAATACGAGCTGACCAAGAGCCCGGCGGGCGCCTACCAATGGGTCGCCAAGGGCGCCGGCGCGACCATCCCGCACGCCTTCGACCCGAGCAAGAAGCTGGTGCCGACGATGCTCACCACCGACCTGTCGCTGCGCTTCGATCCGGCCTACGAAAAGATCTCGCGCCGCTTCATGGAGCATCCCGACCAGTTCGCCGACGCCTTCGCGCGCGCCTGGTTCAAGCTGACCCACCGCGACATGGGCCCGCGCGTGCGCTACCTCGGCCCTGAAGTGCCGACCGAAGAACTGATCTGGCAGGACCCGATCCCGCCGGTCGACCATCCGCTGGTCGACGCGCAGGATGTCGCCGCGCTTACGAAGAAGGTGCTGGCCTCCGGCCTCACGCCGGCGCAGCTGGTGTCGACGGCCTGGGCTTCCGCCTCGACCTACCGCGGTTCCGACATGCGCGGCGGCGCCAACGGTGCGCGCATCCGGCTCGCGCCGCAGAAGGACTGGGCAGCGAACGAGCCCGAGCAGCTCGCCAAGGTGCTGCAGGTGCTGGAAGGCATCCGCGCCGACTTCGGCAAGTCGCAGGCCGGCGGCAAGAAGATCTCGCTGGCCGACCTGATCGTTCTGGCCGGCAATGCGGGCGTGGAAGAGGCCGCCCGGGCGGGTGGCCGCGAGGTGAAGGTGCCGTTCGCCCCTGGCCGCACCGACGCTTCGCAGGCGCAGACCGACGTGCCGTCCTTCGAGCCGCTGGAGCCCTACGCCGACGGTTTCCGCAATTTCGTGAAGGGCCGCTACAGCGTGCCGGCCGAGGTGCTGCTGCTCGACAAGGCGCAGCTGCTGACCCTGAGCGCGCCCGAGATGACCGTACTGGTCGGCGGACTGCGGGTGATCGGAGCGAACACCGGCGGCTCGAAGGCCGGCGTGCTGACGGCCAAGCCGGGCACCTTGAGCAACGACTTCTTCGTCAACCTGCTCGACATGCGTACCGAGTGGAAGGCATCCGCGGCCGACGCGGCCGAGTTCGAAGGGCGCGACCGCACGTCGGGCGAGGTGCGCTGGACCGGCACCCGGGCCGACCTGGTGTTCGGATCGAATTCGGTGCTGCGCGCGCTGGCCGAGGTCTATGCCAGCGCGGACGGCCAAGAGAAATTCGTGAGCGACTTCGTGGCGGCCTGGACCAAGGTCATGAACCTGGACCGCTTCGACATCGCGTGAACGACAAGCGCGGCCAGGGCAACCTGGCCGCGCGTCGCTTCACGAGATGGGGAAGGGAAACGGAAGAGGAAAGGGCTTCAGCCCGCCTCGCCGGTGTCGGGCGAGGTGATGACGCCGTGAACGACCAGAGCCACGGCAAGAACGAGAACGATCGCGAGAATGAACATGAAGCACTCGGAAATACGGACGAGTGCCAAGTTTCGGGTAAACCCTGATTCGCTGCCGGGCGCCGGCCGGATGGCCTCACCGAACCCAGGGCATCGGTCTGTCCATTTGCAGGGTCACGCCGACAGGCGCGCCATTTCGGCCATCCAGCGTGCTGCCGTCGCTTCCGGCGCCGCATCGGCCACCAGCGCCCGCACCACCGCGATCGAGCCGACGCCGGTGGCCAGCACCTCGGGCATCCGGGCTTCGTCGATGCCGCCGATGCCCACCTGCGGATAGCCGCGCAGGAGCCGCGCATAGGCGCCCAGCCGGGCCACGCCCTGCGGCGCGGTCGCCATGCGCTTCAGCGTGGTCGGGAAGACCGCGCCCATCGCGATGTAGCTCGGGCTGGCCTTGTCGGCTCGCACCATCTCCGCATAGCCGTGGGTGCTGACGCCCAGGCGCAGGCCGGCGGCGCGGATCGTTTCCAGTTCGTCGGCCGTCAAGGCATCGAGGTCTTCCTGCCCAAGGTGGACGCCGTAAGCCTTCGCCGCGATCGCCGCGCGCCAATGGTCGTTGATGAACAGCAGCGCGCCGGTGCCGCGCACGCTCCCGACGGCCGCCTGCACCTCGCGCTCGACCGCGGCCGCATCGGTCGACTTGAAGCGCAACTGCACGGTCGGCACGCCGGCCCGCGCCATGCGGCCGACCCAGGGCACATCGGGCAGCACCGCATAGAGGCCGAGCTTCATCGGGCAGGCCGCGAAGGCGGTGGCGCGCTGGCCGGGTGGAAAAGCGCCCATGCCGAAATCGGCCGGCGTCTCGGGCCAGGCGGCGGCGTCGAAGCGGCCGGTGCGGACGGTCTGCGCGCGCCAGGCGGCGGCCAGGTAGCGGGCGTCAACCTCGATGAAGCCGAGCGCGGCGCAGGCCTGCAGGGCGCCGTTCTCGACCGGGTCGCCGGCTGTCGGGGCGAAGGCCGGGGCGTCATCGGCGCGGCCGAAGCGCGCCGCATGGGCGGCGACGATCGCCTGCGCGACGGCGGCGGTATCGAGCGCTGTCGTCATTGGGGCTCCGCGTGATGCCAGAAAGGCGTGCCCAGGACCGGTGTGCTCGGCTGCGCCGATTCCTGCGCCGCCATCGCGCCGGCCCGGTGCGCGGTGCGCCCGGCCTGCACCGCGTCGGCGAAGGCGCCGGCCATGGCGACCGGGTCCTGCGCCAGCGCGACCGCGGTGTTGAGCAGCACGCCGTCGTAGCCCCATTCCATGACCTGGCAGGCATGCGAGGGCAGCCCGAGGCCGGCATCGACCAGGAGCGGCACGGCGAGGCGCTCGCGCAGCACCTGCAGCGCATACGGGTTGATCGGCCCGCGGCCGGTGCCGATCGGCGCCGCCCAGGGCATCACCGCCTGGCAGCCGACGTCGACCAGCCGTTGGCACAGCACGAGGTCCTCGGTCGTGTAGGGCAACACCTTGAAGCCGTCGCGGATCAGCAGCGAGGCGGCCTCGACCAGGTTGAGCGTGTCGGGCTGCAGCGTGTAGTCGTCGCCGATCAGTTCCAGCTTGATCCAGGGCGTGTCGAACAACTCGCGTGCCATCTGCGCGGTGGCGACGACTTCCTGCACGCTGTGGCAGCCGGCGGTGTTGGGCAGCACCGGCACGTCGAGGCGGCGCATCAGCTCCCAGAAGCCGTTGTCGGTCTGCGGTGTGCCGGGGCCGGTCTGGCGCCGCAGTGAGGCGGTGAGCATGGCCGGCCGCGCGCGGCGGACCGCGGCCTCGAGCAGGTCGGGCGACGGATAGCGGGCGGTGCCCAACAGCAGGCGGCTCTGGAAGCTCTGGCCGTAGAGGACCAGCGGATCGGCGTCGATAGAGGAGCTCATGGTCTTTCAGCCGCCCGTGACGGGGCGGATCACTTCGATTCTGTCGTCGGGCTGCAAGCGATGCTCGGCATGGCTCGAGCGCGGCACGAACTGGCGGTTGACCGCCGCTGCATAGGGCGGCGCGGCCTCGATCAGGCGCAGCGCGTCGGCCAGGCGCGCATCGGCCGGCAAGGTGTAGGGAATGTCGTTGATCAGCACGTTCATGGATGCACTTCCGCCTGCGCCGCATGCGCCGCATGCGCCGCATGCGCCACCAGCCCGAAGCGGGCCGCCAGCAGAGAGTCGCCGGTCGCCAGCACTTCCATCGCGGCGTCCAGCATGGCCGGCGCGATCATGAAGCCGTGGCGATAGAGGCCGTTGACCTGCAGCACGCCGGGCCGCGGCTGGCGCAGGGCCGGCAGGTTGTCGGGCAAGGTCGGGCGGCATTGCACGGCGACCTCGACGATGCGGGCCTCGGCGAAGCCGCTGTGCACCGCGTAGGCTGCGCTCAGCAACTCGAGCGTCGAGCGCACGCTCGCCGGCGACATGTCGTCCGATTCGATCTCGGTCGCGCCGATGACGAAGAGCTGCCCCGGCTTCGGCGCGATGTAGAGCGGATAGCGCGGATGCACCAGCCGGGTCGGCCGCCGCAGCGTGACCTCCGGCGCATGCACCCGGATCACCTCGCCGCGCACGCCGCGCAACGCCGGCCACTGCGGCCGTGCGCCCAGCCCGCGGCAGTCGATCACGCGTTCGGGTTGGCCCGCCTCGCCCGGCGCGAAGTCGTCGAGGCCGCGCGCCGAATGCCAGTGGAGCCGCACCTGCGGCAGCGCCTGCAAGGTCGCCAGCAGCGCGGCGAGCAGGGCGCGGTTGTCGAGCTGGCCTTCGTCCGGCAGCAGGAGGCCTTGCACGAAGCGCCGGCCGAGGGCCGGCTCCAGCGCCTCGATCGCGGCGCCGTCGAGCCGCTGCATCGGCGGCAGGTCGGGCACGGTCTCGGCGGTCTGCGCCAGCACGCGGGCCAGCCGCGCGGCCTCGGCCGCGTCCTGCCGATGCCACAGCACCAGCGTGCCTTCGCGCTGGAAGAA
>NZ_LMUW01000069.1 GCF_009765735.1 Xenophilus sp. L33 | reverse complement strand
CTTCGGGCAGTTCGGTGCCGGCGAGGCCGAGGTCGGAGGCGGCGATGAACACGCACAGGTTGGCGGCATCGACCACCGAGACCTCGACCGCGCCGAGCCCCGGCACCTCGATCCGGTCGCTCGGCCTGCCGCTGGGCAGCAGCCGGCCGCTGGCCGCGCCGCCCGGCTCCAGGAAGTCGAGCCGCACCGGCGCGCCGCTGCCCGCGACGCCCGGGATCGCCAGCTCGCCGTCGATGGCAGCGCGGCCGTCGGCCAGCGGGAAGGTGGCTCGGATGAGCTTGCGGGTGTTGGTGTTGTGGATGCGGACCACCGCCGTGTCGCCGGCGACCGGCACCAGGCCCTCGTCGACCGCGAACGGGCCCATGGCCGCGGACATGTTGCCGCAGTTGCCGTGCGTCAGGACCCGCGCTTCGCGCACCAGCACCTGGAAGAAGCTGTAGTCGACGTCGGCGTCCGCGCGCGTGGGCGGGCCGATCACGCAGACCTTCGACAACGAGGTGACGCCGCCGCCCATGCCGTCGAGCTGGCGTCCGCTCGGGTCGGGGCTTCCCATCGCGGCGAGGAAGATCGGGTCCCACCGGGCGCGGTCCGCCGGCAGGTCGCGCGCATGGAACACCAGCGCCTTGCTGGTGCCGCCGCGCATGAAGACTGCGGGCAGCCTGCCGTGTGGGGTCGAAGTCATCGTTGCATGGTCTGTTCGCACGATCGATGCGCCGAGACGCTTCATGGCGTTCATTCGAAGGCCGGCCGCACCACCGGCGCCAGCAGCGACATCAGTTCGCGAAGGTCGCCGAGCCGGTCGAGGTTTCGCACCGTGTCCTCGATGGCGCGCTGGCGCGGCGCGTCGACCAGACCGTCGGTGAGCGTGCGGAACTTGGCGGCGACGCCTTCGGAGTCCTGCGGCTTCTCGATCACGCGCGAGGTGTTGCGGTCGACCACGATGCGCTGCCCGTCCGTGAAGGTCACGCTCACGCGTGTACGGCCGCGGCGGTGGATGCCGCCTTCGTCGAAGGCCGGGTCGTGCCGCACGACGACCCTCGGCAGCAAGGCCCAGACGTCGTCGGCGTCGATGCGCGCCGGCGAGAACTGCTGCACCATCGCCGCGCCGTCGAGCACCGCCACCGCGAGCGCGTAGCCGATGTTCATCTGCGCGCCGATCGGGGTCAGCGGCCGTTCGGGCTGCCACCAGCCGTGGTGGTAGACCGCGTGCGAGACGTCGCATTCGATGCGTTCGATCTCGCTCGCCCTCAACGCCCGCTGGGCGCCGACGTCGAAGAGCGCGTCCAGCGGCGAGTGGATGCCGCCCATCGCCGCGTAGGGCTTGATGACGATGCGCTCGACCTCCCAGCGCTCGCCGAGGCCGCTCGAGACCTGCGAGGCATCGGGGTCGTGGCCTTCGCCGAAGGTCGACAGGAAGCCGCCGTATTCCCGCTCGAACACCCGCTTGATGCCGGTGTAGCCGCCCTCGGCCAGCACGGCCGCGTAGAGGCCGTTGCGGGCCGAGAAGCCGTGGTGCATGCGCTTGCACATCGCCTCGTACTGCGCCGCCATCAGGCCGGCCGACTGGGTGCCGGCCAGGCCCAGCGCGTCCTCCAGACGTGCCGGGTCCAGCCCCATCAGCTTGCCGACCGCGGCGGCCGCGGCGTGCGTGCCGAACACCGATCCCGAATGCCAGCCGCGCGACAGCATCTGCGGCCCGTGCAGCGCCATGCCGACGCGCGGGCCGACCTCGTAGCCAACCATCGCGGCCTCCAGGAAGCGGCGGCCGTCGACCGGCGTGGCGCCCTCGCTCGCGGCCCACAGCGCCGGCAGCACGATCGAGGCGCTGTGCAGCGGGCCCAGCGGGTGGTAGTCGTCGAGTTCGAAGCCCTGGATGAAGGTTCCGTTGAGCAGTGCCGCGCCCGGCGCGCTGGTCTTCGCGCCCCAGCCGACGATGGTGCGGTCACCCGCGCCTTCGAACTTCTGCACGATCGTCGCGGCGGTGCGCGACCAGGGCAGCTGGGCGCCGACGATGGCGCAGGCGATGCCGTCCAGGGTCAGCATGCGCGCGCGCTCGCGTGCCGACTCGGGCGCGTCGGCAAGCGCGAAGCCGGCGAGCCAATTGCACAGTTGACCGGTGGGCCCGGTCGGATCGGAGGCGGCTGTCATGGTGGGAACCTGTCTCTTTAGTGTTTATAAGCATATCACCACATAACAACTAATCAAGTGTTTCGCTCGTCCCGCCCCGGACTTCTCAGGAGGCTGATCGCACCGCCCGCCAAGGCCGCCAGCGCCGCGATCGCCAGGCCGCCGTGCACTGCCTGCGGCGACGGCAGCAGCGCGAACAGCAGGCCCATCGACAGGCCGCCGAAGGTGAGGCCGGTGAGCCGAGCGGTGCCCTGCGCGCCGCCGGCCGCGGCACTGCGCGCCTTGGGTGCGGCGAGCAGCATGTTCTGGTTGTTCGGCGTCTGGAACAGGCCGAAGCCCAGGCCGGCGAGGGCGGTGAAGAGCGCCATCGGCAGCCTCGCATCGCCGTGGAGCGGCCAGGCTGCGCACAGGCCGAGGCCGATCGCCAGGCAGGCGCCGCCGGCGGCGCAGAGCCACGCGGTCGGCAGCCGCCGGGCCAGCCAGGCCGACAGCGGCGCGGCCACCATCGTGGCGAGCGGCCAGGGCGTCATCAGGAGGCCGGTGTCCATCGCGTTCAGGCCGAGCGCATGCTGGAAGTGGAAGGGCAGCGCCACCGCGCCCATCATCTGGCCGGTGAAGCAGCACACCGAGGCGACGATCGACACGCGGAACGACTTCACCCGCAGCAGGTCCAGCGGGATCAGCGGCGCCGCCTTCGGCAGTTCGCGCCGCACCAGCAGCACCAGCGCCGCGACCGCCACCGCCAGCAAGGCGCCGCCGTAGCCGGGCGAGGACGGCAGGCGGTCGCTGCCCAGCACGAAGGCGGCGAACAGGACCGCGTTGAGCGCGATGCTGACGAGGTCGATCCGGCGCGCCGAGGTGGGCGGGCTCGGCAGTGCACCGCAGGCGACCAGCACCAGCGCGCCGACCGGCAGGTTCACCGCGAAAAGCCAGGGCCAGCTCGCGATCGAGAGCAGGGCGGCACCGACGGCCGGGCCGGCCGCCGAGGCGCCCGCGATCACCAGCGCGTTCCAGGCGATCGCCTGCCCCAGCCATCGGCGCGGATAGGTGAAGCGCAGCAGCGCGAGGCCCAGCGGCATCACCGCGGCGCTCCCCAGGCCCTGCAGGCAGCGCGCCGCGACGAGCCAGCCCAGCGAAGGTGCCAGGGCGCACAGCGCCGACGCCGCGGTGAAGAGCGCGATGCCTGCGGTGAAGACGCGGCGGTAGCCGAGCCGTTCGCCGACGGCCGAAGCCGGCAGCAGGAACATCACGACCGCGAGCTGGTAGGCGGTGACGATCCAGACCGCGTGGGCCGGTGCCGCCTTCAACTGCAGCGCGATGGTCGGCAGCGCGACATTGGCGATCGCGCCGTCGAGCACCACCAGCACGATCGCGCCGAGGATCGCGGCCACCGCGGCGTAGCGCCGCGGCAAGGGCAGGCCGTCGCGCTCGTCGTCGACGATGGATTCGGGGCGGCGTGCGGGCGAATGGGGTTCGAGAGTGGGTGAAAGCATCTGAAGTCCTCGAAGGCACGCTCCATGGCGCCGTTTCAGAATAGGTCGGCGACCGCCCCTGAACCAGCGCGTGGCGCGCAGGGAGTCCCTGCACGCGACGCCTGCCTCGAGCCTTCGAACGGTGCTATGTTCATCGGATGCCCGTGGACGTCGACCTCAATTTGCTGACCGCGTTGAACGTGCTGCTCGCCGAAGGCAGCGTCTCGAAGGCCGCCGAGCGCCTCGGGCTGAGCGAATCGGCCATGAGCCGCACGCTGGCGCGGCTGCGCGAGGCCACCGGCGACGAACTGCTGGTGCGCGCCGGCCGGGCGATGGTCCCCACGCCGCGGGCGCTGGCGCTGCGCGAGCCGATCAAGGCCCTGGTCGACGAAGCCGCTGCCGTGCTGCAGCCGGCCGGCCCCGACCTGGACCTGGGTGCGCTCCAGCGGACCTTCACCGTGCGGGCCAACGACGGCTTCACCGAGGCCTTCGCTCACCTGCTCGCGGCCCGCACGGCAAGCGAGGCGCCGGGCGTGCGCCTGCGCTTCGCGCCCAAGCCGGACAAGGACGTGCGGCCGTTGCGCGAAGGATTGATCGACCTCGACGTGGGCGTTCTCGGCGAGGCGGGGCCGGAGGTTCGCGTCCAGGCCCTCTATCGCGATCGCTTCGTCGGCGTCGTGCGGCAGGGGCATCCGCTGCTCGAAGGCAAGCTCACGCCCGAGCGCTATGCGGCCTGCAACCACATAATCACCTCGCGCCGCGGCCAGGTCGCGGGGCCGGTCGACGACGCGCTCGCGGCCGTCGGGCTGGCGCGCCATGTCGCGGTCATCGTCCCGAGCTTCGGCACCGCGCTGTCGACCGCGGCCGCGACCGACATGGTGGCGCTGCTCCCTGCGTCCTACTTCGAGCATTCGCGGGCCAGCGCCGCGATGCGCGCCTTCGAGCTGCCGGTGCCGACCGCGCCCATCACCATCTCGCAGATGTGGCACCCGCGCTTCGAGCGGGACGCGGCGCACCGATGGTTGCGCGGCGTGGTGCTCCAGGTGTGCCGGCAGGAGTCTTCGCCATGACCCACGAAACGACGACACCGCTGCGCGCGGTCTATTCGACGCTCGCCGCGGACGCCATCGCCAGAAGCGTCGAGGCCGCCTACGCGCTCGGGCCGGTCGCCGAATGCAGCCTCGCCAGGCGCGGCTTCAACGACGTCTACGACCTTCGCTTCGGCTCCGGCCTGCGCGCGGTCGCCCGCTGCTACGCCTCGCGGGCGCGCGGCGCGGCCGACGTCGACTACGAGTGCGGGATGCTGGCGCACCTGCGCGCCGCCGGCGGCGCCGTCGCGGCCGCGCTGCCGAC
>NZ_LMUW01000068.1 GCF_009765735.1 Xenophilus sp. L33 | reverse complement strand
CCTGGGCAAGCCATGCGGCGAGCTTCGAGCCGCCGCCGGCGGGCGCCCGGGCGCCTCAGCTGGCGGGCGTGGCGACAGGCGCGGCCGGTGCCGCCGGTGCGGCCGGCGGCAGCCTGATCGGCTCGGCGCTCGAAGGCCCGCAGACCTGGGGCATCCCCGCCGGCTTCGATGCCGAGGGTTTCCTCGCCGCCGCCAAGCGCAACTTCGTGGCCCTGCAGGACGCCTGGGACCGCGCCGACATGCCGACCCTGCGCGCGATGATGACCGACGGCATGGTGGGCGAGATCCAGCAGCAGCTGGCCGAGCGCGAGCATCACATCGGCGGCCAGGTCAACAAGACGGAGGTCGTGATGCTCGATGCCCAATTGCTCGGCATCGAGGAATTGCCCGACGCATACATGGCCAGCGTCGAATTCTCCGGAATGATCCGCGAGGACATGTCGTCCGGCCCGAGCCCGTTCCGCGAGGTCTGGAACATGACCCGGCCGACCGGCGGCGGCAGCGGCTGGCTGGTGGCCGGCGTGCAGGCCCTCCAATAGAGGCCACGTCCGGCTTTCGTCGGCCGGCGACTGGAGATAATGGGGACATGGTCACACCATCGTCCCCATTCTCCTTTCTCGACGACCTCGCCAAGCGCATCGGCAGCCGCCTGCAGCCGCCGGCCTGGGCGGTGCACGAGGTCCAGCATCGCGTGGTGCTGTTCCTCAATCACGTGCTGCAGCAGGAGCCCGAGGCGCAGCAGCGGCTGCTGCGCCAGCAGGGCAAGGTGGTCCAGTTCGAATGGGGCCCGGTCACGATGAAGCTCGTGGCCACGCCGGCCGGCCTGCTCGACCTGGCGCCGGAATCCGCGCCGGCCGAACTCACGCTCACCGTCGCCGAGGAGTCGCCCTTCGGCTTGGCGCGCGCCGCCTTCAAGGGCGAGAAGCCGGCGGTGCGCATCGTCGGCGACGTGCAGCTGGCGGCTGAGGTCAACTGGCTGGTCGACCATGTGCGCTGGGACGTCGAGGACGACCTGGCGCGGGCCATCGGCGATGTGCCGGCCCACACGCTCGCCACCGGCGCCCGGCGCGTGGTGGAGGCGCTGCGGCGCTTCGTGGGCGACCGCTCCGGCCCGGCCGGCAGCGCGGCCAGCGCGGAATGAGCCGCTTCTATCGCGGCATCTTCATCGTCTGGGTCGCGCTGCGCTACGGCCTCGACGAGCTGCTCCTGACGAGTTTCCAGAAGCCCTGGCTGCGGGTCGCGGCGCGGGTCTTCTCGGTCGGCCGCAACCTCGACGCGCCGGGCGGCCAGCGGCTGCGCGAGGCGCTGGAGCGCCTGGGGCCGATCTTCATCAAGTTCGGGCAGGTGCTGTCGACCCGGCGCGACCTGCTGCCGCCGGACATCGCCGACGAGCTGGCCAAGCTGCAGGACCGGGTGCCGCCGTTCCCGTCGAAGGTGGCGATCGCGACCATCGAGCGGGCCTTCCGCCGGCCGGTGGCCGAGATCTTCGTGCAGTTCGACGAGACGCCGGTGGCCAGCGCCTCGATCGCGCAGGTCCATTTCGCGACGGTGCGGCTGGCCGACGGCTCGGTGCGCGAGGCGGCGGTCAAGGTGCTGCGCCCGGGCATGCGCGACATCATCGAGAAGGACCTGGCGCTGATGGCCATGATGGCCGGCTGGATCGAGGGCCTGTCGGCCGACGGCAAGCGGCTGAAGCCGCGCGAGGTGGTGGCCGAGTTCGACAAGTACCTGCACGACGAGCTCGACCTGGTGCGCGAGGCGGCCAACGCGGCGCAGCTGCGGCGCAACATGGAGAAGCTCAAGCTGGTGATGATCCCGGAGATGTTCTGGGACTTCTGCCACCCGGAAGTGATGGTGATGGAGCGCATGAAGGGCGTGCCGATCGCCCAGCTCGAGCGGCTGCGCTCGGCCGGGGTCGACATCCCGAAGCTGGCGCGCGACGGCGTCACGATCTTCTTCACCCAGGTGTTCCGCGACGGCTTCTTCCATGCCGACATGCACCCGGGCAACATCCAGGTCAGCCTGGAGCCGGCCACCTTCGGGCGCTACATCTCCCTGGACTTCGGCATCATCGGCACGCTCACCGAGTCGGACAAGGAATACCTGGCGCAGAACTTCGTCGCCTTCTTCCGGCGCGACTACAAGCGGGTGGCCGAGCTGCACCTGGAAAGCGGCTGGGTGCCGGTGGGCACCCGCATCGACGAGCTGGAAGCCGCCATCCGCACCGTCTGCGAACCCTACTTCGACCGGCCGCTCAAGGAGATCTCGCTGGGCATGGTGCTGATGCGCCTGTTCCAGACCTCGCGCCGCTTCAGCGTCGAGATCCAGCCGCAGCTGGTGCTGCTGCAGAAGACCCTGCTCAACATCGAGGGCCTGGGCCGGCAGATCGACCCCGAGCTGGACCTCTGGCACACCGCCAAGCCCTTCCTCGAGAAGTGGATGACCGACCAGATCGGCCCGAAGAAGCTGATCGAGCAGCTCAAGGCCGAGGCGCCGCGCTACGCCAAGCTGCTGCCGCAGCTGCCGCGCTTGATGCACGATTTCCTGGAGAATCGCGCCCCGGACCACCGCAATGAACTCCGGGAGCTGCTGGCGGCTCAGAAGCGGACCAACCGTCTCCTGCAGGCGATCATCTACGGTGGCATCGGGTTCCTGCTCGGGCTGATCGTCATGCAGGTGCTGGTCCGGGTGCGGATTTTCTAGCGCGCGGCCCGGCTGGCCCCTGATTTGCATGCCGCCAGGCCTGCTTTTCGTCGTCTTGTTCGTTCGGAGGTTTCGTCCATGAGTTCGATGTTCCCGCGCCTTCGGGCGCTCCTCGGCGCCGGAGTCTGCGCGCTGGCGGCGCTGGCCGTGCCGGCGGTGCATGCGGCCGACGAGGAGGAGAAGGTCCTCAACATCTACAACTGGGGCGACTACATCGCCGACGACACGATCGCCAATTTCGAGAAGGAAACCGGCATCAAGGTCCGCTACGACCTGTTCGACAGCAACGAGGCGCTGCACGCCAAGCTGGTCGCCGGCATGAGCGGCTACGACATCGTGGTGCCGGGCTCGCACTTCGCCAAGATGCAGATCAAGGCCGGCCTGCTGCAGAAGCTGGACAAGTCGAAGATCCCGAACCTGGCCAACCTCGACCCGGCGATCCAGGCCCAAATGGCCAAGATGGACCCGGGCAACGACTACCTGGTCGACTGGCTCTGGGGCTACACCACGGTCGGCATCAACAAGGCCAAGGTCGCCAAGGCGCTGGGCGGCATGCCGATGCCCGACAACGCCTGGGACCTGGTCTTCAAGCCCGAATACGCGTCCAAGCTGAAGAGCTGCGGCGTGTCCTTCCTCGACACCGCCTCCGAGATCGTGCCGATCGCGCTCAAGTACCTCGGCAAGAACCCGCGCAGCACCGACCCGGCCGACTACCAGGCGGTCGGCGAGATGCTCAAGGCGGTGCGGCCCTACGTGACCCGCTTCTCGGGCTCCGGCTCCGACTACATCGACCAGATGGCCAAGGGCCAGCTGTGCGCGGTGATCGGCTGGTCGGGCGACATCATGATCGCCAAGGACAAGTCGACCAAGGCCAAGAACCCGCAGGACCTCGAGGTGCTGCTGCCGAAGATGGGCGGCCTGCTGTTCTTCGACACCATGGCGATCCCGAAGGACGCCAAGCACCCCGAGAACGCCTACAAGTGGATCAACTACATCCTGCGGCCCGAGGTCGACGCGGCGCTGACCAACAAGGTCTTCTACGCCAACCCGAACAAGGCCGCGATGAAGTTCGTCAACCCGGCGCTGGCCAACGACAAGGCGGTGTTCCTGGACGAGGCGGCCCTCTCGACCATGATCCCGCCGGACGCGCCCGACCAGGCCACCTTGCGGCTGGTCACCCGCACCTTCACCAACTTCAAGGCCAATCGCTGAGGACCACCGCGGCATGAACGCTTCGAATGGCGGCGGCGCCTTCCTGCGGATCGAATCGGTCAGCAAGGACTTCGGCGACTTCCGCGCGGTCGACCAGGTGAGCCTGGACGTGATGCGCGGCGAGATCTTCGCGCTGCTCGGCTCCTCCGGCTGCGGCAAGAGCACCCTGCTTCGGATGCTGGCCGGCTTCGAGCGGCCGAGCGCCGGGCGCATCGTGCTCGACGGCGTCGACCTGGCCGGCCGGCCGCCGTACGAGCGGCCGGTCAACATGATGTTCCAGTCGTACGCGCTGTTCCCGCACCTGACGGTCTGGGACAACGTGGCCTTCGGCCTGCGCCGCGACAAGCTGCCCAAGGACCAGATCGCCGCGCGGGTCGACGAGATGCTGCGGCTGGTGCAGCTCGTGCCCTACGCCCGGCGCAAGCCCCACCAGCTCTCCGGCGGCCAGCAGCAGCGGGTGGCGCTGGCGCGCAGCCTGGCCAAGCGGCCGCAGCTGCTGCTGCTGGACGAGCCGCTCGGCGCCCTCGACCGCAAGCTGCGCGAGGACACCCAGATCGAGCTGGTCAACATCATCCACGAGGTCGGCGTGACCTGCGTGATGGTCACGCACGACCAGGAAGAGGCGATGACCATGGCCTCGCGCATCGCGGTGATGAGCGAAGGCCGCTTCCTGCAGGTGGGCAGCCCGGCCGACATCTACGAGAACCCGGCCAACCGTTTCGTCGCCGACTTCATCGGCAACGTCAACCTGATGGAAGGCAAGGTGGTGGTCGACGCCGCCGACCATGCCGAGATCGAATGCGCCGACGTGGTCCACCGGGTCGCGCACGGCATCACCGGCTACCAGGGCGAGCCGGTGGTGGTGGCGCTCCGGCCCGAGAAGATCCACCTGAGCGCCCAGAGCGCGCCGGTGCCGGCCGACGACCGCAACCGGGTGCAGGGCATGGTGCGTGCGCTGTCCTATTTCGGCGGCTACACGCTCTACCACCTGGAACTGCCGAGCGGCGCCGCGCTCAAGGTCAACCTCGAGAACGACACCCGGCAGCGGGAAGGCGCGCCGGCCCAGGGCGACCTCGTCTGGGCGCACTGGCTGCCGACCTCGCAGGTGGTGCTGAAGAGCTGATGGCCCGCATCGACCGAAGCCAGCGAAGCGTCACGCGGGGCCGGCGCCTGGTGCTCGGCGCGCCCTACCTGTGGCTGCTGCTGTTCTTCCTGCTGCCCTTCCTGATCGTGCTGCGCATCAGCTTCGCGAGCATGGACGGCGCCACCATCAGCAACCTCGTCAGCTACGGCGACCAGCAGCTGGCGCTCAAGCTCAACCTGCAGAACTACGCCACCCTCTTCACCGACGACATCTACTGGAGCAGCTACGGCCGCTCGCTGATGTACGCCGGCGTCACGACCGTGATCTGCCTGGCGATCGGCTACCCCTTCGCCTACTTCATGGCGCGGGCCTCGGCCGGCGCCCAGCCGCTGCTGCTGATGGCGGTCATGCTGCCCTTCTGGACCAGCTTCCTGCTGCGGGTCTACGCCTGGAAGGGCCTGCTGGACGCCCAGACCGGCTGGGTCGGCCGCGCATTGGTCGAGGTGCATGCCGACAAGCTGCTGGTGCCGCTCGGGCTCATTCCGTCGGCCGGCGAATTCATGTACAGCCCGTTCTCGCTGGTGCTGGGCATGGTCTACACCTACCTGCCGTTCATGCTGCTGCCGCTCTACGCGACGCTCGCCAAGCTCGACCTGAACCTGCTGGAAGCGGCGCAGGACCTCGGCGCGACGCCCTGGCAGGCCTTCTGGCGGGTGACCGTGCCGCTGTCGAGGAGCGGCATCATCGCCGGCGCGATGCTGGTCTTCATTCCCTGCGTCGGCGAATACGTGATCCCCGAACTGCTCGGCGGCCCGGAGACGCTGATGATCGGCCGCGTGCTGTGGGACGAGTTCTTCTCGAACAACGACTGGCCGCTGGCCTCGGCGGTGGCGGCGGTGATGGTGCTCCTGATCATCGTGCCGCTGGCCATCTTCAACAACCAGCAGGCCAAGGTGGCGCGCGCATGATCGTCTCCGCCGCCGGCCGCTGGACCAGCCGCGTGTGGCTGGCGCTCGGGCTGGTCTTCCTGTATCTCCCGATCGTGGCGCTGGTGGTCTTCAGCTTCACCGACTCGCCGGTGCCGAATGTCTGGGCCGGCTTCAGCCTGCGCTGGTACGCCAAGCTGGCCGGCGACCAGGAGATCCGCGCCGGACTCTTCCTGTCGCTCAAGATCGCCGCGGCCACCGCCAGCAGCGCGGTGGTGCTGGGCACGCTGGCGGCGATCGCGCTGGAGCGCTTCGGGCGCTTTCGCGGCCGCGCGCTCTTCTCGGGCATGGTCAGCGCGCCGCTGGTGATGCCGGAGGTGATCGTCGGGCTCTCGCTGCTGCTGATGCTGGTGTCGGTGCAGCGGGCCTTCGGCTTCCCCGAGCGCGGCATGGCGACCATCTGGCTCGGGCACCTGCTGGTCGGGCTGGCCTACGCGACGGTGGTCATCAGCGCCCGGTTGCGCGACCTCAATCCGCAGTTCGAGGAAGCGGCGCAGGACCTCGGCGCCCGGCCGCTGCAGGTCTTCCTGCTGGTCACGCTGCCGATGATCGGCCAGTCGATCGCCGCCGCCTGGCTGCTGACCTTCACGCTGTCGCTGGACGACGTGGTGATGTCGGCCTTTCTCTCCGGGCCGGGCTCGACCACCTTGCCGCTGGTGATCTTCTCGCGCGCCCGGCTGGGCCTCGACCCGACGGTCAACGCGCTGGCGACCGTGGTGGTGGGCGTGGTGGCGCTCTTCGTGATCGGCTCCAGCTACCTGATCGCAGCGCGCGAGCGGCGGCGCTTCCGGCAGCAGCAGGCGGCGCTGAAAGGGTAGGCGCCGGGCCGGCGCCTATAATCGAGGGCTTTGCGAGCGGCCGCCGGCCGTCCTCTTTTCGCCACCCCCGACCATGCCTATCTACGCCTACAAGTGCAGCAATTGCGGCTTTGCCAAGGACGTGCTCCAGAAGATGTCCGACCCGCTGCTGACGGTCTGCCCGTCCTGCGGCGAGAGCACGTTCAGCAAGCAGGTCACCGCCGCCGGCTTCCAGCTCAAGGGTTCGGGCTGGTACGTCACCGATTTCCGCGAAGGCGGTGGCAAGAAGGGCGGCGAGGGCGGCGACAAGTCCTCCTCCGACAAGCCGGACGACAAGCCCGCCGAGAAGAGCAGCGAAAAGAGGAGCGAAAAGAGCAGCGACAGCGCCCCGGCAGCGGCTGCGCCCGCACCCGCCGCCTCCAAGGCCGCCGACAAGCCCGCCAGCGCACCGGCGCCGGCACCGGCCGCGCCTTCCTCCTCATCCAGCGGCGGCAACTGAGGCCCTTCGATGCTCGCGCTGCGCAAATGGCTGCTGTCCGGCTTGCTGGTCATCGTTCCGCTGGTCATCACGCTGGGCGTGCTGAACTGGATCATCGGCACGCTCGACCAGACGCTGTGGCTCTTGCCTGACGACTGGCAGAAGTACCTCACCGACCACAAGGTGCGCGGCCTGGGCGTGCTGCTCACGCTGGCGGTGCTGCTGCTGGTCGGCGCGGCTGCCAGCAACTTCGTCGGCAAGCGGCTGCTCGGCTGGGGCGACGCGGTGGTGCGGCGCATTCCGGTCGTGCGCTCGATCTACTCCAGCGTCAAGCAGGTCTCCGACACGCTCTTCTCCGAGAACGGCAACGCGTTTCGTACCGCGGTGCTGATCGAGTGGCCGCGCCCGGGCGCCTGGACGCTCGCCTTCGTCACCGGCACGCCCGGCCAGGAAGTGGTCAGCCACCTGGGCGGCGGCGACTACCTCGGCGTCTACGTTCCGACCACGCCCAATCCGACGGGCGGCTATTTCGTGATGCTCAAGCGCAGCGACTGCATCGAACTCAAGATGAGCGTGGACGACGCGCTCAAGTACATCGTGTCGATGGGGGTGGTCGTCCCGGGCGGCCCCGCCAATCTCGCGATCAAGTAAATGCGCCATCGGGCGCCGGAAATCCATCTATGGCCATGCGTTCTCACTATTGCGGTCTCGTGACCGAAGCCCTGCTGGGCCAAACCGTCACCCTGTGCGGCTGGGTCAACCGCCGACGCGACCACGGCGGCGTGATCTTCATCGACCTGCGCGACCGCGAAGGCTACGTGCAGGTGGTGTGCGACCCCGACCGTGCCGACACCTTCGCGGTGGCCGAGGACCTGCGCAACGAGTTCTGCGTGCAGCTCACCGGCCTGGTGCGCGCACGCCCGGCCGGCACGGTCAACGAGAACCTCAAGAGCGGCAAGATCGAGGTGCTGTGCCACGACCTGAAGGTGCTGAATCCGTCGGTCACGCCGCCCTTCCTTCTGGACGACGACAACCTCTCGGAAACCACGCGCCTCACGCACCGCGTGCTCGACCTGCGCCGCCCGGCCATGCAGCGCAACATGATGCTGCGCTACAAGGTCACGATGGAGGCGCGCAAGTTCCTCGACGCCAACGGCTTCATCGACATCGAGACGCCGATGCTCGGCAAGTCCACGCCCGAAGGCGCGCGCGACTACCTGGTGCCCAGCCGCGTGCACGACGGCAGCTTCTTCGCGCTGCCGCAGTCGCCGCAGCTCTTCAAGCAGCTGCTGATGGTGGCGGGCTACGACCGCTACTACCAGATCGTGAAGTGCTTCCGCGACGAGGACCTGCGCGCCGACCGCCAGCCCGAATTCACGCAGATCGACATCGAGACCTCCTTCATGGCCGAGGAAGAGATCCGCGAGATGTTCGAAGGCATGATCCGCAAGGTCTTCCGCGCGGCGGCCGAGGTCGAGCTGCCGCCGTTTCCGGTCATGAGCTACGGCGACGCGATGTTCAGGTACGGCTCCGACAAGCCCGACCTGCGGGTCAAGCTCGAATTCACCGAGCTGACCGACGTCATGCGCAATGTCGAGTTCAAGGTCTTCGCGCAGGCGGCCAGCGGCGACGGCGGCCGGGTCGTGGCACTGCGGGTGCCCGGCGGCGGCGGCGAGGGCGGCATGTCGCGCGGCGAGATCGACGCGTACACCGAGTTCGTCAAGATCTACGGCGCCAAGGGCCTGGCCTACATCAAGGTCAACGACGCGGCCGCCGGCCGCGAAGGCCTGCAGAGCCCGATCGTCAAGAACCTCAACGACGCCTCGCTGGCCGAGATCATCGCCCGCACGGGTGCGCGCAACGGCGACATCCTGTTCTTCGGCGCCGACAAGGCCAAGGTGGTGAACGACGCCATCGGCGCGCTGCGCGTGAAGATCGGCCACAGCGCCTTCGGCAAGAAGAACGGCCTCTTCGAGGACCGCTGGGCGCCGCTCTGGGTGGTCGACTTCCCGATGTTCGAATTCGACGAGGAAGGCCAGCGCTGGTCGGCGGTGCACCATCCCTTCACCGCGCCGAAGGACGGCCATGAAGACCTGATGGACACCGCGCCCGAGAAGTGCATCGCCAAGGCCTACGACATGGTGCTCAACGGCATCGAGATGGGCGGCGGCTCGGTCCGTATCCACCGCGAGGAAGTGCAGAGCAAGGTGTTCCGAGCGCTCAAGATCAACGCCGAGGACGCGCAGAACAAGTTCGGCTTCCTGCTGGACGCGCTGCAGTACGGCGCGCCACCGCACGGCGGCATCGCGATCGGCCTCGACCGCCTGGTGATGCTGCTCACCGGCGCCGAGTCGATCCGCGACGTGATCGCCTTCCCCAAGACCCAGCGCGCCCAGGACCTGCTGACGCAGGCGCCGAGCCCGGTCGACGAGAAGCAGCTGCGCGAGCTGCACATCCGTCTGCGCAACACGCCCCAGACG
This sequence comes from Xenophilus sp. L33, assembly GCF_009765735.1. Classification (GTDB taxonomy): domain Bacteria; phylum Pseudomonadota; class Gammaproteobacteria; order Burkholderiales; family Burkholderiaceae_C; genus Variovorax. The sequence continues at coordinate 20,393 of NZ_LMUW01000068.1, read as the reverse complement.
GTCTGAAGCACGCGGGGATCGCCAGCGTGACCGAAGAGCGGCCCTGGAAGATCCCCGTCTCGGTGCTGGTCGTGATCCACACGCCGGCACTCGATGTGCTGCTGATCCGGCGCGCCAACTCGCGCGACTTCTGGCAGTCGGTCACCGGCAGCAAGGACTTCGAGGACGAGCCGCTGGCGCTCACCGCCGCGCGCGAGGTCGGCGAGGAGACCGGCATCGACTGCGGCGCCGCGAGCCCGCTGGCGGCGCGGCTGGTCGACTGGCAACTCGAGAACGTCTACGACATCTACCCGAGCTATCGCCACCGCTACGCACCCGGCATCACGCGCAACACCGAGCACCTGTTCGGCCTCGAGGTGCCCGAGAAGCTGACGCCGACGCTCAGCCCGCGCGAGCACACGCACTGGCAATGGCTGCCCTACCGCGAAGCTGCGGATGCCTGCCTTTCACCCTCGAACGCCGAAGCGATCCTGCTGCTGCCACAATTTGCGCGATGAATTCGCCGGCGAACACCCTCCGCGTAGCCACCTACAACATCCACAAGGGCGTGCAAGGCATCGGCCCCGCCCGGCGCCTCGAGATCCACAACCTCGGCCATGCGATCGAGCAGCTCGACGCCGACATCATCTGCCTGCAGGAAGTGCGCAAGATGAACCGCCAGGCGGCCGCCCGTTTCAGCCGCTGGCCGGAGCTGCCGCAGGCCGACTTCCTCGCGCCCGAGGGCTACACCGCGGTCTACGAGACCAACGCGGTCACCCGCCATGGCGAACATGGAAACGCGCTCCTGACCCGCTGGCCGGTGCTGCGCAAAACCCACGAGGACATCTCCGACCACCGCTTCGAGCAGCGCGGCCTGCTGCACGTGGCCATCGACGTCGACGGCATGCCGGTGCACACCATCGTGGTGCACCTCGGCCTGATCAAGGGCAGCCGGGTGCGGCAGATCGCGCAACTGCGCGAGTTCATCGACCGCGAGATCCCGCCCGGCGAGGCGCTGGTGGTGGCCGGCGACTTCAACGACTGGGGCGCGCGCATGCGCTACGCGATGAATGCGATGGGCCTGCGCGACTCGAACGACCTGCGCGGCCCGCGCACCTTGACCTATCCGGCGCGGCTGCCGGTGGCGCAGCTCGACTTCATCTACGGACGCCGGCTCGACCCGCTCGCCTGCACCGTGCCGCGCGGTCCGATCTGGGGCCGCATGTCCGACCACCTGCCGCTGGTCACCGATTTCGTGCTATCGAAACAGTAGCAACAACGGCAAGCGGGCAGCGCGCCCTCGGGTCATGGGCCCAAAACCATTCGCTGATAGGATGCTCGGATGCTCAGGACCATCGACGCCGTACCCCGCCCCGCCGAGGGGCAAGAAGACGAAGGCACGCCCGTGTCCGTGAAGATCCGCGAGCGGCTGGTCGCCGCTCGCAAGCGCTTCAACGCCAACGACAACATCGCCGAGTTCATCCAGCCGGGCGAACTCGACGGCCTGCTCGACGAGGTCGAGGTCAAGATGAAGGGCGTGCTCGAAAGCCTGGTGATCGATCTCGAGAACGATCACAACACCGGCAACACCGCGCGCCGGGTGGCCAAGATGTATGTCAACGAGGTCTTCCGCGGCCGCTACGTGCCGCAGCCGCCGCTGACCGAATTCCCGAACGCGGAGCATCTCAACGAACTGATGATCGTCGGCCCGATCACGGTGCGCAGCGCCTGCTCGCACCACTTCTGCCCGATCATCGGCAAGCTCTGGATCGGCGTCATGCCCAACGAGAAGACCAACGTCATCGGGCTTTCCAAGTACGCCCGGCTGGCCGAGTGGGTCATGGGCCGGCCGCAGATCCAGGAAGAGGCGGTGGTGCAACTGGCCGACCTGATCCAGGAGAAGACCCAGCCCGACGGCCTGGCGCTGGTGGTCGAGGCCGAGCACTTCTGCATGCAATGGCGCGGCGTCAAGGAGATGGACAGCAAGATGATCAACTCGGTCATGCGCGGCGTCTTCCTGAAAGACCCGAACCTGCGGCGCGAATTCCTTTCCCTCCTTCCTCGCAAGAACTGAGGCCCCGAATGCTCGTACGGCTCATCTATGCCAGCCGCGCCGCGGACACCAGCCCGGGCACGCTCGAGGCCATCCTGGCGCAATCGCGCTCGCACAACCCGGCCTCCGGCATCACCGGCATCCTTTGCCATGGCGCCGGCGTCTTCCTGCAGGCGATCGAAGGCGGCCGCATGCCGATCAGCGAATTGTTCGGCCACATCCAGAAGGACCCGCGCCACAAGGATGTGGTGCTGCTGCACTACGAGGAAATCTCGGAGCGGCGCTTCGGCGGCTGGACGATGGGGCAGGTCAACCTGTCCAAGCTCAACGCATCGACCCTTCTGAAGTATTCGGAGCGGGCCGAGCTCGACCCTTATGCGGTCTCCGGCAAGGTCTCGCTCGCGCTGCTCGAAGAGCTGATGGCCACGGCCGCGATCGTCGGACGCCACTGAGCTTCGCTCCCCTCGATTCGTCCTTGCTGCTCGGCTGCGACTTCTCCAGCGCACCGTCGCGCCGCAAGCCCATCGTGGTCGCCCTGGGCCACGCCGAGGACACAGCGACCATCCGGCTCGACGGCTTCGCGCATTTCACCTCCCTCGACGACTGGGCCGACTGGCTGGGCGCGCAGCCGCAATGGGTCGGCGGCTTCGACCTGCCCTTCGGGCTGCCGCGCGAGCTGGTCGAGCAGTTGGGTTGGCCGCTGGAATGGCGGGCGCTGATCGACCACTACGCAGGCCTGGAGCGCGCCGAGATCCGGCTGGCCTTCGCGGCCTTCTGCGCGGCGCGGCCGGTCGGCGGCAAGTTCGCGCATCGCGCGACCGACGGACCGGCCGGTTCGAGCCCGTCGATGAAGTGGGTCAATCCGCCGGTCGCCTTCATGCTGCATGCCGGCGTGCCGCGCCTGCTGCGCGCCGGTGCCGCGCTGCCGGGCCTGCACGCGCCGCTTGGTGCCGGCAGCGCCCTCGTCGCGCTGGAGGCCTATCCGGGCCTGCTGGCGCGCGAACTGATCGGTCGGCGCAGCTACAAGAGCGACACGGTCGCCGCGCAAAGCGCCGGCCGGGCCGATGCCCGCCGCGACCTGCTGGACGCGCTGGCCGCCGGCAAGGGACGTCTCGGCCTGCGCCTGGCCTTCGACGACGCCCAGCGGGCGCTGCTGCAGGCCGACGCCAAGGGCGACGGCATCGATGCGGCGCTCTGCCTGCTGCAGGCGGGCTGGGGCGCGGCGCGGCGCGACAGCGCGGGCCACGGCTTCGGGTTGCCGCCGGAAATCGATCCGCTCGAAGGCTGGATCTTGACCGCCTGACCGCTTGCCGTCCTACAGCCGGTCGAGCCCGACCACCACCCGGGCGAGCCTTCGCGGCGATAGATTGAGTGCAGTGGTTCAGCCGAATCACCGATTCACTCACTGGAAGGAAGCACCATGAACAAGGACCAAGTTTCAGGCCGCGTCGAAGAGGCCAAGGGCAAGATCAAGGAAGTCGCCGGCAAGGTGACCGGCAGCAAGCAGATGCAATCCGAAGGCCTGGTCGACCAGGCCGCGGGCAAGGTGCAGAAGACCTACGGCGATGCCAAGGAAGACGCCAAGGACGCGGTGCAGCGTCAACGCGACGCGACCTGAGCCTGCAGTCACGGCATTTGGCGGCCTTAGCGGCCGCAATGAAAAAGCCCGGCATGCCGGGCTTTTTCATGGGCGACCGCGAGGCTCAGCGCTTTTCCAGCCAGTCCTTCAGCTCGTCGGCATGCTCTTCCTCGTCGGTGAGGATCTCCTCGAGCATGCGGCGGGTGGTCGGGTCCTTGTCGCCGATCAGGTTGATCATCTGGCGATAGGCCTCCACCGCGATCCGCTCGGCCACCAGGTTCGCGCGCACCATGGCCTGCAGGTCGAGCGAGGCGTCGTAGTCGGCGTGGCTGCGGCCTTGCAGCGACTGCGGATTGAAGTCCGGCTCCCCACCCAGTTGCACGATGCGCTCGGCGATCTTGTCGGCATGGCCCGATTCCTCGTTGGCATGGACCAGGAACTCGTCCGCAATCGGCGGCGAGGCTTCGCCCGTGGCGGTGAAGTAGTGGCGCTTGTAGCGCAGCACGCAGACCAACTCGGTGGCCAGCGCGTCGTTCAGGAGCTTGACGATGTCGTCGCGCCAGGGCCCGTAGCTGGGCGTGACGGCGCCGTCGTCCAGCGATTGGGAGGCGGCGTCGAGCGCCGCCTGGTCGAGCTCGAGATGTTGCGGGCGGTCCTTGACTTCGGTGTTCATGGGAGATCCTTTCGTGGGTAGTCGTTGTTCTGCATCATCGTGGTCACGAGGTCGGCCACGTCGGAGGTCTTCAGGATCGCCGCCAACACGGCGGTGATCGAAAGCAGTCGCCAGGGCTTTACCAGCACGACCAGCGCACCTGTCGCCGCCGCGGCACCGACCAGCTTGGCCGGCTCTTCGCGCGCATAGCGGTCCAGCAGCGGCCGCGCCAATTGGCCGACGGCGTTGGCCGGGTGCCGGCGCCACCAGCGTCGTACCACGCTGCGCCCCATCGAGGCCCAGCCGAAGCGAGCGCCGCTGCTCTCGTACTGCGCTTCGTTCAGCGGCAATTCGTCGATGGCTTCCAGGTCGTCCAAGGGCTCGACCGCAGGCGCACGCGCGTGGCGCGGCTTTCGGCCTTCGAACTGGAGCACCAGCGCGCGCCTCGAGATGGCGAGCCGCTCCTTCGGGCTCAGCAGGTCGGATTCAGTCGCCATGGTTCTGCCTCGCGAGGCGCAAGGCCCGGATGTCCGCATCGACCTGCGTGCGCAGGTCGGCAAAGGCGTGGAAGGCACGAGGTCGTGCGGCCAGGTATCCGGACACGAGGGCGATCAGCACCGCGACGCCGGGGACCGCCGCCAGCACCCAATGGAAGCTGCCATGCAAGGCGCCGAGCATCACCGACACGCCGATCAACCCGAGCGCCAGCATGGTGCTCACCACCGCCAGCACGCCGGCGATGAGGCGGCCGATCAGGCCGCGCGCCGCCTCCTGCGATTCTTCGCGGACCAGCGCACCGTAGTTGGCGAGATGGTCAGCGATCAACTCCGGATGTCCGAGCACCGTGGAGAAAAGGGGATGGAGCATGGTGCTGGCAGTGCCGGGGTGAAAAGGAGAGGGATCAGTAGTCGTCGCGGCGCCGGCTGGCCAGCACGATCAGGGCGGTGATCGCCGCACCGGCCGCGGCGGCCACGAGCACCGAACGCACCGGCTGGTCGGAGATGTACTTGCCGGTCACGTCGGCTGCGGCTTCGAAGCGGCGCTGGGCGCGGGCACTGGTGGTCGACGCGGCATCGAGGCCGCGCTGCACCGCTTGCTGCACACGTGCGGCCAGTTGCTCGACAGCGGGTTCGGCATCGCGGCGCAGGTCGCGGACCTTCTCGCCGGCGGCGTTCACCGCGTTCTGGGCATAGGCCCGCGTGCTGTCGACCGCGTCGCTGGCGGTCTGGCGTGCGTCGTCGGCCAGTTGCGAGGGAGACTTGATGCTGGAGTTCATGGTTGTTCCTTCAAGGAAAGTTTTTCTGGAGGTGGCCGCTGATCGTAACGACGCTAACCGCGTCGCATCAAGCCCGCCACGAAGCTCACGATGGCCAGGACGATGAAGATCATGAACAGCACCTTCGCGATGCCGACCGCGCTGGCCGCGATGCCGCCGAAGCCGAACAAGGCGGCGATCAGGGCGATGACCAGGAACACAACTGCGTAATGCAACATGTTGACTCCTCCGAGGATGGCCTCGTCATGGGGAAAAGAACCCAGCCGTCCCGTCATGGGAAGGCCTGGAAACAAGGTTAGGTGCAGGGGCTTCCGGGACCTGTCAGCAGCAGCGGCCTGGGGGCGTAGGAGAGGGCCGAATCAGCCCGCGGCCCTGGTTTCAGGCGGGCATCGAGGGCAGCACCGCGCTCAGGTGCGTGCCCTTGCCCGGCGTCGAAGACACCGTCAGCTTGCCCTTGGCCGCCTCGACCCGGTGCCGCATGCCGGCCAGGCCATGCGTCGAAGGCCGCGCGTGCTGGGTGTCGAAACCCTTGCCGTCGTCGCTCACCTCGACCACCACGTGGTTGCCGTAGTTCTTCATCACGATGCTGGCCTCGGTGGCCTCGGCGTACTTGCCGATGTTGGTGAGGCTCTCCTGCACCATGCGGTAGACGGTGAGCTGGTTGTCCTCGTCGAGGCTCACCGGCTCGAGCACCATCTCGACCTCCATGCTCGAGCGCTCCGCGAACTCGCGCCCGAGGATTTCCAGCGAGGCCACCAGACCGAGGTTCGACAGCGACGAAGGCCGCAGGTCCTCGATGATCCGCCGCTTGAGCGCGATGCCGCTGTTGAGCAGCTCGTTCAGATGCTGCAGCCGCTGGGTCGCGTCCGGCGCATCGCTCAGCCGCGACTTCAGGCGCGCCACGTCGAGCTTGGCGGCGGTCAAGAGCGAGCCCAGTTCGTCGTGCAGTTCGCGCGCCAGGTAGCCGCGTTCGGATTCGCGCACCTGCTGCAGGTGGGTCGCCAATTCGGCCAGGGTCGCGGTGCGCTCGCGCACCTCGCCTTCGAGCGCGTTGCGCTCGCGCTCCAGCGCCAGTTGCTGCCGCTCGCCGACCGAGCGCAATGCATGCGTCTGCCGCAGGTAGAGATAGAAGGCCAGCAGCCCGGCCAGCGCCACCAGCGCGATGCCGATGCGCCCGAAGCGCAGCGACGTGGCGATCTGCTCCTGGCCGCGCGCCAGCTCCTCGTTGCTCGCGTTCACCAGGCCGGCGACCTGGTTGCGGATCGCGTCCATTTCCTCGCGCCCGACGTCGGTGGTGATGACGAAGCGCCAGGCGTCGTCGTTGCCGTTCTGTCGCAGCCGGACGCTCATTTCCATCTCGGCCATCTTGCGGGCCATGTGCTTGGCCAGTTCGTTCACTCTCGCCAACTCGTCGGGCTTTTGCGCGTAGACCGCCTGCAGCGCGGCCAGATGGCTGTCGACCTGCTTCACCGCGGCGTCGTACGGCTCGCGGTAGCTCGCCTCGCCGGTCAACAGGTAGCCACGCTGGCCCGTTTCTGCATCCAGGACGTTCTGCAGCATCTGGTTGAGTTCGGCCCGCGCGTGCTGGGCGTCGCCGACTTCGGCCAGGGCGTGGCTCGACTGCCTGAAGCCGGCTTCGTTGATGCCTACCAGCACCAGCGCCGCCAGCGTGGCCAGCGTCAGGCTGAGGGCCATCTTTGGAAAAGCTAACCAGCGCATGGGGTGTCGAAGCGGTGCCAACAGTTCAAATTCGTGAATAATCGGAGTCGGATTAGGACGGTTCGGTGGCGGCGCCAGGGGCTGCGAAACAAGGACGAAGGTAACAGATGATCAAGATCGGAATTGTGGACGACCACGCCATCGTGCGCTCCGGCCTGCGCCAGTTTTTCTCGGAGCACGTCGATCTGCGGGTGGTGGGCGAAGCCGCGAGCGGCCGAGAAGCGATCGAACTGGTCCGCACCACCGAGCTGGACGTGCTGGTCATGGACCTGTCCATGCCGGGCCAGAGCGGCATCGACGCACTGGCCATGATCCGCGCCAAGGCGCCGGACGTCGGCATCCTGATCTTGAGCGGCTATCCCGAAGAACATTACGCGATGAACCTGATCCGCCAGGGCGCGAGCGGCTACCTGAACAAGGAATGCGATCCGATCGAGATCGTCAACGCCATTCGCACCGTGTCGCTGGGCCGGCGCTACATCACGCCGGCGGTGGCCGAACTGCTGGCCCGCCAGCTCGACCGCAAGGACGACGCGGCACCGCACGAGCAGCTCTCCGAACGCGAATTCCAGGTCTTCCTCAAGCTGGCCAAGGGCGAGACCGCGGGCGACATCGCCAAGACGCTGTCGCTGTCGGTCAAGACGGTGAGCACCTACCGCACCCGGCTGATGGAAAAGATGAATCTCTCGTCCAACAGCGACCTGACCTACTACGCGCTGAAGAACAAGTTGATCGATTGAGCGGCCGTCCGGCGCGCGGCTCAATTGGGGCCGGTCGTCCGTGGGGCCTGGGCCGCCTGTGCAATGCAGAAGTCGATCAGCCCGTCGATCTCGTTGGACTTGTCGAACACCGCATCGACGCCGAACTGGGCGCAGCGCTTGCGGATGTCCGGCGTCGCGTAGTTGCTGAGCACTACCACCTTCTGGTTCGGCCGGCGCGCCTGGCAGGTCTGCAGCACGCCGAGGCCGCTGCCTTGCTTGAGGAACAGGTCGACGATCGCCAACTCCCAGTCCTCGCCATGCTCCAGCAGCCAGCGGCTGGCTTCGGCTTCGGTTTCGGCGAATCCGATGGCCGAAATGCAGGTGAGTTCTTCCAGGGTCCCGACGAGATTCTCGCGAATCGTGGCGTTGTCTTCGACGATGTAGGTTTTCAATTGGGGTCCATGAGGACCGCCGGCCTTCTCGGCGATGCGTGGTCCGGTGACAGCGCGCATCATGCAGCGTTCCCGCTGCGCCTGCTGTAGGCGAATTCTTACAACGTCTGTAAAGCGCCCATGCTGCCGCCCTCAGGTGCGTTGCCCGCAGACGCTGCACTGCGGATCGCGTGCCACCTGCAGGCTGTCGAAGGCCGTGCGCCGGCCGTCGAACATCAGGAGGCGACCGGCCAGCGACGGGCCGATGCCGGCCAGCAGCTTGAGCGCCTCGCTGGCCTGCAGGGTGCCGATGGTGCCGACCACCGGCGCGAAGACGCCAAGCACCGCGCAGCGCGTCTCCTCGAAGGCCGCGTCGGGCGGGAACAGGCAGGCATAGCAGGGCGAAGCCGCGTCGCGGGTGTCGTAGACGCTCAACTGGCCGTCGAAGCGGATCGCCGCGCCCGCCACCAGCGGCTTGCCATGGGCGACGCAGGCCCGGTTGACCGCCTGCCGGGTGGCGAAATTGTCGCTGCAGTCCAGCACCACGTCGGCGCTCGCCACGAGCGACGCGAGCAGCGCCTCGTCGGCGCGCAGGGCGTGCGTCTCGATCGCGATGTCCGGGTTGATCGCGCGCATCGCCTCGGCCGCCGATTCCACCTTCGGCATGCCGACGCGGGCGGTCGTGTGGGCGACCTGGCGCTGCAGGTTGGTGAGGTCGAGCGCGTCGTCGTCGACGATGCCGATGCGGCCGACGCCGGCCGCGGCCAGGTAGAGCAAGGCTGGCGAACCCAGCCCGCCGGCACCGATCACCAGCGCATGGCCCGCACTGACGCGGGCCTGGCCGTCGATGCCGAATTCTTCCAGCAGGATGTGGCGCGAGTAGCGCAGCAGGTCGTGGTCGTCCATGCGGCGCGCGATTCGCGGGGGCTGGCGGCTCCGCTTGGAGCCGCCCCCGGAATCAGTTGTCCTTCTTCTCTTCCTTGTTCTCGACCACCACCTGCGACTTGCTGGCCACCACCGGCGCGCCCTTGAGCTCGTTGATCGCCTGGGTCAGCGGGAAGTCGTCGGAAGCGCCGAACTCGGGCACCTTGCGGTCCTGCGGCGGCTTGTTGGCCTCGTCCTCGAGGCGCTTGCGGGCTTCGTCGCGCAGCTTCTCGCGTTCCGGGTCCTTGCTCTCGGGGCCCTGGCCGCTGGCCAGGTGCTTCTCGAGGTCGGCCTCGCGCATGCGCAGCACCGCGAACGGGCTGCCTTCGGCGGTGTCGTCGACCAGCACGTTCGGCACGATGCCCTTGGCCTGGATCGAGGCGCCGCTCGGCGTGTAGTAGCGGGCGGTCGTGATCTTCAGGCCGGTGTCCGGGCCGAGCGGACGCACCGTCTGCACCGAGCCCTTGCCGAAGGTCTGGCTGCCCATGATCAGGCCGCGCTTGTGGTCTTGCAGGGCGCCCGCGACGATCTCGCTGGCGGATGCCGAGCCTTCATTGACGAGCACCACCAGCGGCACGGTCTTGAGGCCGGCCGGCAGGTCGCGCAGCGGATCGCTGCCGGCGCGGCGCTGATAGAACTCCGGCGCCGCCTTGTAGACCGACTTGCTTTCGGCCAGCTGGCCGTCGGTCGACACCACGGTGACGTTCTCGGGCAGGAAGGAGGCCGAGATGGCCACCGCCGCGTCGAGCAGGCCGCCCGGGTCGTTGCGAAGGTCGAGCACCATGCCCTTGAGGTTGGGGTCCTGCTTGTAGATCTCCTGCGCCTTCTTGACGAAGTCGTCGACCGTGCGCTCCTGGAACTGCGAGACACGGATCCAGGCGTAGCCCGGCTCGATCACCTTGCCGCGGACCGACTGGGTGCGGATCTCCTCGCGGGTGATCGACACCGGGAAGGTCTTGTTCTCGTCCTTGCGGAAGATGGTGAGCGACACCTTGGTGTTGGCTTCGCCGCGCATCTTCTTGACCGCGTCGTTGAGCGACAGGCCGCGCACCGCGGTGTCGTCGATCTTGGTGATCAGGTCGTTGGGCTTCAGGCCGGCGCGGTAGGCCGGCGAGCCTTCGATCGGCGACACCACCTTGATCAGGCCGTCTTCCTGCGAGATCTCGATGCCGACGCCGACGAAGCGGCCGGTCGTGCCTTCGCGGAATTCCTTGAAGGACTTCTTGTCGAAATACTGGGAATGCGGGTCGAGCCCGGCGACCATGCCCGAGATGGCGTCCGAGATCAGCTTCTTGTCGTCGACCGGCTCGACGTAATCGGTCTTGACCATGCCGAAGACGGCAGCCAGCTGCTGCAATTCCTCCAGCGGCAGCGGCGCCACGGTACCGCGCGCGACGGTCTGCAGCGAGACCGTGGTCAGCACGCCGGCGAACGCGCCTGCGGCGACCCAGCCGGTGATCTTCATTTTCTGGCCCATATGTGGATTTCCTTGTCGCCTGTCAAGCAATATACACAGCTTGGAAGCAAGTTGCGGTCCGCGGTTCCGTGAACCCGCACGACGAAACGAGAAATTTCCTCAGCGCTTGCCTTGTGCGGCTACAGCGGCTGCGGCTTTTTCGGCAGCATCGGCATCGCCCAGATAGTAATGGCGCAGCGGCTTCAATTCGTCGTCCAGCTCGTAGACCAGCGGGATTCCGTTGGGGATGTTCAGCCCGACGATGGCGTCGTCCGAGATGCCGTCGAGATACTTGACCAGCGCCCGGATCGAGTTGCCGTGGGCGGCGACCACCAGCCGGCGGCCGGCGCGCACCGCCGGCGCCATCGATTCGTTCCAGAAGGGCAGGACGCGGGCGACCGTGTCCTTCAGGCATTCGGTCAGCGGCACCTGCTCGGGGCTCAGCTTGGCGTAGCGCAGGTCACCGCGCTCGCTGCGCGGGTCGCCGGCTTCCAAGGGCGGCGGCGGCGTGTCGTAGCTGCGGCGCCAGGTCAGCACCTGGGCGTCGCCGTACTTCTTGGCCGTCTCGGCCTTGTTGAGGCCCTGCAGCCCGCCGTAGTGGCGCTCGTTGAGGCGCCAGGAATGCACCACCGGCAGCCAGGTGCGGTCGAGCTCGTCCAGCGTGTGCCAGAGCGTGCGGGTCGCGCGCTTGAGGACGCTGGTGTAGGCGACGTCGAAGTCGTAGCCCTCGGCCTTGAGCAGCCGGCCGGCCTGGATCGCCTGCTCGACGCCGAGCGGCGTGAGGTCGACGTCGGTCCAGCCGGTGAAGCGGTTTTCGAGATTCCAGGTCGATTCGCCGTGGCGGATCAATACCAGTTTGTGCATGGAAGAGGCCTTTGCGAACGCTGACGGAAAGCCGCCATTCTAAAATCGGGGGCTAACACTCTAAGGTCCAACGTGAAATTCATTGTCGACAACTGGCTGCTGATCCTGATCGCACTGAGCTCGGGCGCCATGCTGGCCTGGCCCATGGTGCGCGGCGCCAATGCCGGCTCGCTCTCGGCGCAGGGCGCCGTCCAGCTGATCAACCGGCAGCGCGCCGTGGTGGTCGATGTGCGCGAACCGGAGGAATTCGCGGCCGGCCATGTCACCGGTGCAAAGAACGTGCCGTTGGCCCAACTGGAGCAGAAGCTGCCGACGGCCGTCAAGAACAAGTCGTTGCCTTTGTTGCTCGTCTGTGCAACCGGTGCCCGAGCCAACCGCGCCGTGGCGACTGCCAGGAAGCTGGGTTACGAGCAGGCCCAAGCGGTCGCCGGCGGACTCAAATCCTGGAAAGACGCTAATCTTCCGGTTGAAAAAGCCTGAACTTCTGGGAAAAGTAATGATGCAAGCCGTCAAGATGTACACCACCGCCGTCTGCCCCTATTGCATTCGCGCCAAGCAGATCCTCAAGGCCAAGGGCGTCGAGCAGATCGAGGAAATCCGCATCGACATGGATCCCCAGGCCCGCGCCACCATGATGGAGACCACCCGCCGCCGCACCGTGCCGCAGATCTTCATCGGCAGCACCCATGTCGGCGGTTGCGACGACCTGATCGCGCTCGACGGCCGCGGCGGCCTGGTGCCCCTGCTCCAGGGCCAGCCCGCCTGATCGGCCGTTCTCGACTGTTCCTCGCCGACGCCCGGAACCGCTTGCCGGGCGGGCGATAATCGCCGGCTTCCTTCAGCAGCCCGCTTCGGGATTCCCCGGGCGGGCCTTGTTTTGATCCTCGAAAGTCCAGCATGGCCGATACCCCCGCACAAGCTCCCGTGTTCCAGATCCAGCGCGTCTACCTGAAGGACCTGTCGCTCGAGCAACCCAATTCGCCCGCCATCCTGCTCGAGCAGGAGCAGCCCACGGTCGACATCCAGCTCGGCGTCGATGCCCAGCCGGTGACCGACGGCATCTTCGAGATCACGGTGTCGGCCACGGTGCAGACCAAGGTCCAGGACAAGACCGTGTTCCTGGTCGAGGCCAAGCAGGCCGGCATCTTCGAGATCCGCAACCTGCCGGAAGACCAGATGGGCCCGATCCTCGGCATCGCCTGCCCGCAGATCGTCTACCCGTACCTGCGCGGCAACGTGGCCGACGTGATCCAGCGCGGCGGCTTCCCGCCGGTGCACCTGGCCGAGATCAACTTCCAGGCCATGTACGAACAGCAGCAGGCCCAGGCCGCTGGCCAGGCTTCGCCGATCGTCACCCAGTAAGCCTTCCAGGCGAGCCGCGTTCGATGAAGATCTGCGTGCTCGGTGGCGGCGCCTGGGGCACGGCGCTGGCCATCAATGCCGCCGGTCGCCACGCGGTCACGCTCTGGGCCCGCGATCCATTGCAGGCCGCAGCGATGGCGGCCACGCGCGAGAACCAGCGCTACCTGCGCGGCGTCGCCTTTCCCGAAGCGTTGAAGGTCGAGGCCGGCAGCGCGACAGCCGCGTTGGCCGGTGCCGACCTGGTGATCATCGCGACCCCGATGGCGGCGCTGCGTTCCCAGCTCGACGGCCTGAGGCAGCTCGCCTGCCCGATCGCCTGGCTCTGCAAGGGCGTCGAGATGGCGCCGCAGGGCGCCGGCGAGGTCGGCCTGCTGGCCCATGAAATCCAGGCCCGTGTCGCGCCCGCCTTGCAGGCCGGCGTGCTGAGCGGGCCGAGCTTCGCCCTCGAGGTGGCGCAGGGCCGGCCGACCGCGCTGGTGGCCGCGAGCCCGCTGGCGTCGGTGCGCGAGGCGCTGGTCGAGGCCTTCCACGGGCCTTCGCTGCGCGTCTACGCCAACGACGACATGGTCGGCGTCGAGGTCGGCGGCGCGGTCAAGAACGTGCTGGCGATCGCCACCGGCCTGGCCGACGGCCTCGGCCTGGGGCTCAATTCGCGGGCGGCGCTCATCACCCGCGGGCTGGCCGAGATGACCCGCTTCGGCGTCGCGCTCGGCGCCCGGGTCGACACCTTCATGGGCCTCTCGGGGCTCGGCGACCTGGTGCTGACCGCCACCGGCGACCTGTCGCGCAACCGCAAGGTCGGTCTGCTGCTGGCCGAGGGCCGAACGCTGGCGCAGGCGGTCGATTCGCTCGGCCACGTGGCCGAAGGCGTCTACTGCGCCCGGACCGTGGTGCAGCGGGCGCGCCACCTGGGCGTGGCGATGCCGATCGCCGACAGCGTCGTGGCGCTGCTCGACGGCCGGGTCAAGCCGGCCGAGGCGGTGGCGGAACTGATGGGGCGCGAGCCGGGCGTCGAATCGGCTTGAATCGAGATCCCGGCTCAGGGCTCAGTCGCCCGGGCCGAGGTCCAGCACGCACTCGTCCCCCAGCGCCTCGCGCCAGACCCGCACCCGCGTCGGCGCTGGCTTCATGCCGGACAGCGCGCCGGCGATGTAGAGGCAAAGGTTCTCGAGCGTCGGGATGCCGAGGCCGGGCACTTCGTCGAGCAGGTGATGGTCGAGCCGCTCGCGCACCGCCTGCACCTCGGCGCGCAGGATGCCGAGGTCGATGACCATGCCGGTGCGCGGATCGCGCGGGCCGCTCACCGACACCTCCGCCTGGTAGGTGTGGCCGTGGATGCGGCGGCTGCCGGCGGCTTCGATCTCGCGCTGCAGGGTGTGGGCGGCGTCGAAGAAGAAGCGCTGCGTCAGGGTGAAGTTCGGTCGGGACATGTCGGGGGCATCAGCGGATGCCGGTCAGCTTGTGGGTCTGCAGGCTCAGCCGCCAGCCCGGGCGGCGCATGCAGGTGTCGATGCAATGGGCGATGTTGGCGGCCTGGTCGGGGCCGTCCATGGGTTGCAGGAAGCGGTGGGCGAAGCGGCCCTCGGCCTGCAGCGTGTCGAGGTCGAGGCCCGGTTGCGGCCAGACCACCTTGAGCTCCTGGCCGCTCTTCTGCAGCCAGGGCGCGCCGGCCTTGGGGCTGATGCAGAGCCAGTCGATGCCGGCGGGCGCGTCCACGGTGCCGTTGCTCTCGACCGCGATGCGAAAGCGGCGTGCATGCAGCGCGTCGACCAGCGCCGCATCGACCTGCAGGAGCGGCTCGCCGCCGGTCAGCACGGTCAGCCGGTTCGCGCTGTCGTCGGCCGGCCATTGGGCGGCGATGCGGTCGGCCAGCAGTTCGGCAGTCGCGAACTTGCCGCCCAGCGTGCCGTCGGTGCCGACGAAGTCGGTGTCGCAGAAGCGGCAGACGGCCTTCTCGCGGTCGGCCTCGCGGCCGCTCCAGAGGTTGCAGCCGGCGAAGCGGCAGAACACGGCCGGCATGCCGGCCTGGCCGCCTTCGCCTTGCAGGGTGTAGAAGATTTCCTTGACGCTGTAGCTCATCGGGATTCGATTCGAAAAATGGGCGCGCGTCGTGCGCGCGCGCCGGCGAGGCTCAGGCCGGCGTGACGGGGGTGTAGGCCAGCCGCACGTAGATCGGCGCGAAGGCCTCGGCCTGCGTGATGTCGATCAGCGTTTCCTTGGCCAATTCGAGCATCGCGATGAAGGTGACGATCACGACCGGCACGCCGCGGCCGACCTCGAAGAGCTTCTCGAACTCGACGAAGCGGCGGTCCTGAAGGTGGCGCAGGATGATGCTCATGTGCTCGCGCACGCTGAGTTCCTCGCGCGAGATCTTGTGGTGCTGGACCAGCTTGGCCCGCTTCAGGATGTCGGCCCAGGCGTCGCGCAGGTCGACCACGTCCATGTCGGGAAAGCGTGGCTTGAGCGACTGCTCGATGAAGACCTGGGCCTTCCAGAAGTCGCGGCCGGCCTGCGGCATGGCGCTCAGCGCGGCCGCGTGCAGCTTGGTCTGCTCGTATTCGAGCAGCCGCCGCACCAGCTCGGCCCGCGGGTCTTCGGCTTCCTCGCCCTCGGCCGACTTGCGCGGCGGCAGCAGCATGCGCGACTTGATCTCGATCAGCATCGCGGCCATGAGCAGGTATTCGGCGGCCAGCTCCAGGTTGGTCTTGCGGATTTCCTCGACGTAGCTCAGGTACTGGCGGGTCAGCCCGGCCATCGGGATGTCGAGGATGTTGAAGTTCTGCTTGCGGATCAGGTAGAGCAGCAGGTCGAGCGGGCCCTCGAAGGCTTCGAGGAAGACCTGCAGCGCCTCGGGCGGGATGTAGAGGTCGTTCGGCAGCGCGAAGAGCGGCTCGCCGTAGAGCCGGGCGAGCGCCACCTGGTCGACGACGTCGGGCATCTCGGCGACCAGGTCGGTGCCTTCATCGGTGACCACGTCGGTTTCGGCGGCCGCCGCATCGACGTCGGCGTCGATGCCCTGGCGCCGGCTGCCGGCGCTCGGAACGGCCCGGATCGGCAATTACTTCACTCGTGTCTGGTAGACGTAGGGCTGCTGCGGCACCTTGGCTTCGCTGTATTCGCCGAGCAGTCCGCGGTCGAGGTGCTTGTCCCACAGCAGCGCGCGGCCGGCGCGCTGCTCGGCCTCGAGACTGGGCTTCTTCTCCTTCAGCTCCTCGATGAAGTTGGTGATTTCGGAGGTGTAGTGGGGGCGGGCGAAGAGCGACATGGTGGGGGTGGGACCTTTGGGCCGAGATTTTACTTGCTGCCCGGCGTGACCGCGTCGGCGGCCGCGCCGACGGCCTTGCCGGCGATGCGCACCGTGCCGATGGCCGCGTCGGCCGCCAGCCCGACCGCGCCGGCCCCGACGCTGACCGCCGTGTCGGCGACGGTGACGACGGCACAGCCGGCCAGCAGGTTGCCGGCGGCCAGGGCGAGGAGCAGGAAGAGTCGGCGCATGGAACTGTCCTTGTCGAGGTGGGTCAGCGCACCCGCATGCCGGGCGTGGCGCCGCTGGTGGGTTCCAGCACGTGGATGCCCGGATGGGCCTTGTCGTCGGCATGGCTGGCAGCCAGCACCATGCCTTCGGAGATGCCGAACTTCATCTTGCGCGGCGCCAGGTTGGCGACCAGCACCGTGAGCTTGCCGACCAGCTGCTCCGGCTGGTAGGCCGAGGCGATGCCGGAGAAGACGTTGCGGGTGCGGCCTTCGCCGGCGTCGAGCGTCAGGTGCAGCAGCTTGGTCGAGCCCTCGACCTTCTGGCAGGCCACGATCCTGGCGATGCGCAGGTCGATCTTCGCGAAGTCGTCGATGGTGATGGTCGGCGCGATGCCTTCGCCGCCGGGCAGCTCGGTGTCGGCGACCGCGTCGGGCGCCGGCTCGGGCGGCTCGAACAGCTGGTCGACCTGCTTGGGATCGACCCGCTGCATCAGGTGCTTGTAGTCGTGGATGGCGTGGCCGGCGCCGAGCAGCCGGCCGGCATCGGCCGACAGCAGCGGCTCGCAGCCCAGGAAGGCCTCGACCTGTGCGGCCAGCGCCGGCAGCACCGGCTTCAGGTAGATGGTGAGCAGCCGGAAGGCTTCGATGCAGGTGCTGCAGACGTCGTGCAGCCGCGCTTCCATGCCTTCCTTCCTGGCCAGTTCCCAGGGCTTGTTCTGGTCGACGTATTCGTTGACCTTGTCGGCCAGCGCCATGGTTTCGCGGAGCGCCCGGGCGTTGTCGCGGCTGTCGTAGAGCGCCTGCATCGGCCCGGCCGCGGCCTCCAGTGCCGCGAGCAGCGCGGCGCCGTCGGCCGAAGGCGTGCCCAGCTTTCCGCCGAAGCGCTTGGCGATGAAGCCGGCGGCCCGGCTGGCGATGTTGATGTACTTGCCGATCAGGTCGGCGTTGACCCGGGCGATGAAGTCGTCGGGGTTGAAGTCGACGTCTTCCACCTTGGCGTTGAGCTTGGCGGCGATGTAGTAGCGCAGCCATTCGGGGTTCATGCCGATCGCGAGGTATTTGAGCGGATCGATGCCGGTGCCGCGGCTCTTGCTCATCTTCTCGCCCGAGACGGTGATGAAGCCGTGCACGTTGACCTGGCTCGGCGTCTTGCGGCCGCTGAACTTCAGCGTCGCCGGCCAGAAGAGCGTGTGGAAGTAGACGATGTCCTTGCCGATGAAGTGCACCTGCTCGACCGCCGGATCGTCCATGAACTGGTCGAAGCTTTGCGTGGTGCGCGAGGGCGCATGCCAGTGCTGGGCGGCCTGGCCCTTGTCGAAATGGTTCTTGAGGCTGGCGAGGTAGCCGATCGGCGCGTCGAGCCAGACGTAGAAATACTTGCCCGGCGCGCCCGGGATCTCGATGCCGAAGTAGGGCGCCTCGCGCGAGATGTCCCAGTCGGCCATGCCGGCCTCGAACCACTCGCTGGCCTTCTTGGCCATCTCGGGCTGCAGCTTGCCGTCCTGCGTCCACGACTTCAGGAAGTCGACCACCGCCGGGTCCGACAGCTTGAAGAAGAAGTGCTCGGAGCTGCGCAGCTCGGGCGTGGCGCCGGTCAGGGTCGAATAGGGGTTGATCAGCTCGGTCGGCGCATAGACGCTGCTGCAGACCTCGCAGGCGTCGCCGTACTGGTCCTTGGCATGGCAGACCGCGCATTCGCCCTTGATGTAGCGGTCGGGCAGGAACATGCCCTTGACCGGGTCGTAGAACTGCTCGATGACCTTGGTGGCGATGAAGCCGCCGGCCTTGAGCCTCGTGTAGATGCCCTGGGCCAGCTCGGTGTTTTCCGGGCTGTCGGTCGAGTGCCAGTTGTCGAAGCGGATGTGGAAGCCGTCCAGGTATTCCTTGCGGCCGGCCGCGATCTCGCCGACGAACTGCTGCGGCGTCTTGCCGGCCTTCTCGGCGGCAATCATGATCGGCGCGCCGTGCGCGTCGTCGGCGCCGACGAAATGCACCATGTGGCCCTGCATGCGCTGGAAGCGAACCCAGATGTCGGCCTGGATGTATTCCATGATGTGGCCGACGTGGAACTTGCCGTTGGCATACGGCAGGGCGGTGGTGACGAACAATTTGCGCTGGGACATCGCGAAGGGCGCTTTCGGAGAATCGACGGGGAAGCCGGGTGCACGGGAAATCCCGCCCGGACGCATGCCCCGGCGGGAGGAGGTGCATTTTAGGTGCCGGCGCTATAGTCGTTTTCGACGTGATCACCGCCTACCCCATCACCCTCGCGCAGGCCGCCGACGCGCGGGCCATCGCCGAACTCTCCCGCGACGCGATCGAACGCGGCCTTTCCTGGCGCTGGACCGAGCGCCGCGTGCTGCGCAGCATCCTGGAGCCGACGGTCAATGTCGCCGTGGCGCGGCGCGAGGGCGAGCTGCTCGGCTTCGCGGTCATGCAGTACGGCGACGAGGACGCCCACATCTCGCTCTTCGCGGTGCGCGCCGCCGAACGCCGCACCGGCCTGGGCAGCGCGTTGCTGGCCTGGCTCGAGGCCACCGCGACGATCGCCGGCATGCGCTCGATCCGGCTGGAGGCCCGCGCCGGCAATGCGCCGGCCAAGGCCTTCTACCGGCACCACGGCTTCAGCGAGTCGGGCACCAACCCCGGCTACTACGAGGACGTGGAAGACGCGGTGCGGATGGTCAAGCAACTGCGTCCCTCGGCCTTGCCGACCGCGATGCCGCCCTGGCGGCCGACACCGTAGGCCGCTCGAGCGCGCCTCAGCACCAGCCGAAGAACCGGCACACCGCGTCGCGCTGCCGCAGCGTGTCGTCGCGGCCCAGCGCCATCAGCTCGCGGGTGAAGCCCTTGTCGAACAGCAGGTAGCTGGCCAGGGCCGAGCCCTGCAGGTCGGTGGTCTCGTGCGGCACGGCGGGCTCGCCGAGCAGGCTGCGCACCGCCGGCGGCAGGGCGTGCGCGTGGCGGGCGGCGATTTCGTCGATGCGCTGCGAAGGCGCGATCAGCAGCAGCTCCACCGGCCGCAGCGCGGTGGCCGCGCGCGATTCCGGCGGCACCAGCGCCAGGGTGGCGTTGACCCGATGCAGCCGTTCGACGTCGGCGGTCAGCGCATCCAGGAAGATGCTGGAGAGCGCATGGCCGGCGATCTGCGCCAGGCTCGGGTAGCCGCTCAGCGCCTGCGGCGGCAGCGCGCCCTCGGGCTCCAGCATGCGGCCGGCGCCGATCGCCAGGATGCGCTCGGCGCCCAGGTGGATCGCCGCGGCCAGCGGCGCGGACTGGCGCATCGAGCCGTCGCCGAAGTATTCCGGACGGCCGTTCATCTCGAGCGTCGCCGCCGGGAAGACGAAGGGGATCGCCGAGGAAGCCAGCAGGTGCTCGTGCGTGATGCGCGCCGCGGTCGAGATGCGGCCGGTGCGGGCCCAGGGCTGCTGCTGCGCGCCGGCTTCGTAGAAGCTCACGTGGTCGCCGGAGCTGTAGCTCGAGGCGCTGACCGAGAGCGCCGCCAGCCGGCCGGCGGCGATCAGGCCGGGGAGCCGCTCCAGAGGCACCAGCTTCTCGAGCAGGACGCGCAGCGGCGCGTTGTCGAGCAGCGAGCGCAGGCCCTGGCGCCGCCAGCGCGCGACCATCCAGCCGGCCGACAGCACCCGCGCCCAGGGCGCCTCGCTGCGCAATGCGCCGAGCGCGTCGGTGCGATAGACCTGCTCGGGCTCGATGCCCGACCAGGCGCGGGCGATCCTGCGGACCGCGGCGTCGAAATCGTCGGCGCCGCAGGCCAGCGCCGCCGCGTTGAGCGCGCGGGCCGAGGTGCCGGTGAGGATCGGGAAGGGATGGCCATGAGCCCGTCGGCCGGCGCCCCGCCGCAGCCGGGCCAGGGCCTGCAGCACGCCGACCTGGTAGGCGGCGCGGGCGCCGCCGCCGGTCAG
>NZ_LMUW01000067.1 GCF_009765735.1 Xenophilus sp. L33 | reverse complement strand
CCGGCCTCGTCGCCGGGGGCGCGCACCGGCGCCGGGTCGAGCGCCGCCATGGCCGCCATGGCCGCGACATCGGCGCCGAGCGCGCGGGTCGCCTCGACCTTGCGCGCCGGATCCGCGAGGCGCAGGGCGGCCAGGGCACGTAGACGGGGATGCATCCCTACAATTCTAGGTTTCCCGTTTTGGAGACTCCGCATGGCCCTCTATGAACTCGACGGCGTGGCGCCGACCCTGGCCGAAGGCGCCTGGGTGGCCGACAGCGCGCAAGTCATCGGCGACGTCGCGCTCGAAGAAAACGCCAGCGTCTGGTTCGGCGCGGTGCTGCGCGGCGACACCGAGACCCTGCGCATCGGCAAGAACAGCAACGTGCAGGACCTGTCGGTGCTGCATGCCGACGTCGGCTGCCCGCTGACCATCGGCGAGAACGTGACCATCGGCCACCAGGTGATGCTGCACGGCTGCACCATCGGCGACAACTCGCTGGTCGGCATCCAGGCGGTGATCTTGAATAACGCCCGCATCGGCCGCAACTCGATCGTTGGCGCCGGCAGCGTCGTCACCGAGGGCAAGGAATTCCCGGACAACTCGCTGATCATCGGCTCGCCCGCCAAGGTGGTGCGCACGCTGGACGATGCCGCCGCCGCGAAGCTGCGCCAGAGCGCGCTGCACTATGTGGAAAACGGCCGTCGCTTCGCGAAGGGCCTGAAGAAGATCGCCTGATCGGGCGGGAGAGCGAGATCCTTTGAGCGAGTTGCACAAGTTCCTGTTCGACGGCCTGCCGGTGCGCGGCATGATCGTGCGCCTGACCGACGCCTGGCAGGAGATCCTGGCCCGGCGCGCCTCCAACACCGCGACCGGCGCCTACCCGCCGCCGGTGGCCGAACTGCTGGGCGAGATGACCGCCGCGGCCACGCTGATGCAGGCCAACATCAAGTTCAACGGCGCGCTGATCCTGCAGATCTTCGGCGACGGCCCGGTCAAGGTCGCGGTCGCCGAGGCCCGGCCCGACCTGAGCCTGCGCGCCACCGCCAAGGTGGTCGGCGAACTGCCGGCCGACGCCCGGCTGCCGGCGATGGTCAATGTCGGCAACAAGGGCCGCTGCGCGATCACGCTCGACCCCAAGGACAAGCAGCCCGGCCAGCAGCCCTACCAGGGCGTGGTGCCGCTCTTCGGCGACCAGGGCGAGAAGCTCGACAAGCTGAGCGACGTGCTGCAGCACTACATGCTGCAGAGCGAGCAGCTCGACACCACGCTGGTGCTGGCGGCCGACGACAAGGTGGCCGCCGGCCTGCTGATCCAGCGGCTGCCGGTCAAGGGCGAGGGCAACCTCGAAGGCACTTCGAAAAGCGACGTCGACCAGGCCAACGAGGACCAGATCGGCCGCAACGAGGACTACAACCGGATCTCGATCCTGGCGTCCAGCCTGACCCGCGACGAACTGCTCACGCTGGACGTCGAGACGATCCTGCGGCGCCTCTTCTGGGAAGAGAAGCTGCTGCGCTTCGAGCCGCAGGCCGGCCTGCTCGGGCCGCATTTCGCCTGCACCTGCGGCCGCCCGCGGGTGGCCAACATGATCCGCGGACTCGGCATCGAGGAGGCCGAGAGCATCCTGGCCGAGCGCGGCGACATCGAGGTCGGCTGCGACTTCTGCGGCAAGCAGTACCGCTTCGACGCGGTCGACGCGGCGCAGATCTTCACCGAGCCGAGCGGCCAGGTGCCGGGCAGCCCGGTGGTGCAATAGCCGCGGGCCGCCGCAGCCACACGAGCACCGCGTCGAAGCCGCGGCAGACGCCGCAGGCCACCAGCCCGGTCACCGCGAGCATCGATGCGGTGTGCACCGCCAGCGCCATCGCGGTCAGGGCCAGCGGACTCCATTCCCCGCCGCCGCGGGCCGCGCCGTGCAGCGCCGGCGCGTACGCGGTGCACAGCGGCAGCAGGGCCGGCACCAGCATCAGGCCGGCACCGTGCGCGCTGGCGCTCATGAACGAACAGATCGCGACGCCGGCCTGGCTGGCCGGTGCCTTCGTCCGCGGGCTTCGACGTGCCGCCAGGCGCACCGCCATCGCGACCGCGAGCAACGCGCCGGCACCGACCTGCAGGGCGCCACGGTCCACCGACAGGCCGTAGCCGACCGCGGCGACCACCAGCGCCACCGAGGCGCCATGGCCGAGGGCGATCGGCAGCAGGGTGCGGAGCGCCCGCCACGGGTTCCCCGCGCGCCGTCCCGCGGCGACCGCCAGCATCCAGCCGCTGGTCGGGTTCAGTCCGTGCAGCGCGCCGACGCCGGCGATCGCCAGCCAGGGCCAGAGGCTTGCCATGGCATCGCCTCTTCAGTTCGACGCCTTGCCGGCGCGCCGCCGCACCGCGCGCAGCTTGGCGCTGCCGCCGCCGCCGCAGTAGAAGAGGTCGCCGCCGTCGGATTCCATGCCGCTGACGGCGGTGCCGGCCGGCATCGCCATGCGCTCCAGCACCGCGCCGTCGTCGGGATCGATGCGGCGGATCTCGCTGTCGTCGCCTTCCCAGGTGGCGTGCCAGAGCTGGCCCTCGACCCAGGTGACGCCGGTGACGAAGCGGTCCGATTCGATGGTCCGCTGGATCGCCCCGGTCGCCGGATCGATCTTGTGGATCTTGCGGTCGCGGTACTGGCCGACCCACAGGCTGCCGTCGGCCCAGGCCATGCCCGAATCGTTGCCCTTGCCGGGCGCCGGGATCGAGGCCAGGACGCGGCCGGTGGCCGGGTCGATCTTGTCGATCCGGGCCTCGGCGATCTGGTACAGGTAGGTGCCGTCGAAGGCGGTGCCGGCATCGGCGATGCAGTCGAGGCGCCGGCCCGGCTGGCCGCTGGCGGTGTCGAGCGCCATCAGCTGCGCGCCGGTGGCGGCCCAGACCTGGTGGCCGTCCCAGGTCACGCCGTTGATGCGCGGCGCGCCTTCGAAGGGGCCGTATTCGCGCACGATCTCGGCGGTGCGCGGCGCTGCCTGCGGATTGCTCTTGGTCATCGATCTTCTCCTCGGGCGATGTGCCCGTGGCAGCCAATCTACGCGAGCGGCAGCGCGGCCGGGAGTAACAAGTTCGTCGCGAAACCCGCCAGCGGCGGCGCCAGCCAGCGCTGCGCCCGGGCCCGGCCGATGGAGCGCACGCGGCCCGCGGCCTCCAGTTCGACCAGGGCGCGCTGCACCGTGCGCTGGCTGTCGCCGAGCGCCAGGGCCAGCGCCGAGGTCGACCAGGCGGTGCCGTCGGCCAGCAGCGCCAGCAGCGAGGCGGAGTCGCCGTCGAT
>NZ_LMUW01000006.1 GCF_009765735.1 Xenophilus sp. L33 | reverse complement strand
GCCTCCCGCTTCCAGACTTGGCGGGAAGAACCTATTGCAACTCAACATCTAGAGGGTTTCGGGGCCGTTGGCCGGTCGCTTCCTGCGCCGCGCCTCCTTCTTCGCCTCGCGCTCGGCGTCGACCAACTGGCCGGCGGCCAGCCATTGCGCGAATTCGTCCGGCCGCTCCAGCGTGATGCGGCCCAGGTTGCCGCTGCGGAATTCGTGCATGACGACTTCGGCGGCCTTCTGAAGATTGACCTTGCCCTTGCCGAGCAGCGCGCCGCGCTTGCGGCCGATGGCCTCCAGCACTTCCTCGTCGCCCAGGCCGGCGATCGGCGCGAGCTTGAAGCGGGCCTCGACCAGGCCCGCGTAGTGGCGCTGCAGGTAGCGCAGCAGCTCGAGCGCGACCTCTTCCTCGTCGAAGGCATTGCGGCCGACCGCGCCGCTGGCCGCCAGGTTGTAGCCACTCTGGGCGACGATGATGCGCGGCCACAGCATGCCCGGGGTGTCCCACAGGTAGAAGTCGTCGGCCAGCACGATGCGCTGCTCCAGCTTGGTGATGCCGGCCTCGTCGCCGGTCTTGGCCTTGCGGCTGCCGGTGAGCGTGTTGATGAGCGTGGACTTGCCGACGTTCGGGATGCCGCAGATCAGCACCCGCATCGGCTTGGCCATGCCGCCGCGCGAAGGCGCCAGCTGGTGGCAGGCGTCGATCAGCTGCCGCGCCGGCGTCGCCTGGCTGGCGTCGAGGCCGATGGCGCGGGTCTGCGCCTGGGCGTCGTAGTGGGCCAGCCAGAGCGCGGTGACCGCCGGATCAGCCAGGTCCTGCTTGTTGAGCACCTTGAGGCCCGGCTTGTGGCCGGTCAGCTCGGCCAGCATCGGATTGGCGCTGGAACCGGGCAGGCGGGCGTCGAGCAGCTCGATGACGACGTCGATGTCCTTGAGCCGCTTTTCAACGGCCTTCTGGGTCAGGTGCATGTGACCGGGGAACCATTGGATGGCCATGGAATGTCTTTCTTCTCTGTCGTGCGCGTCGGCGGAGACCGATTGTCGCCGCCGCCGGATGGGCGCACAGTGGGCCTTCGTTCACAACACAGGAAGACACACCGCATGCAGATCCAGATCAACACCAGCAACGGCATCGAGAACAAGGAAACCCTGGAGCGCTGGGCGGACGCCGAAGTGCGCCAGGCGCTTGCCCGCTTCGTGGCCGACGTCACCCGCGTCGAGGTCCACCTGAGCGACGAGCACCAGGCGGCCAGCGGCGGCGGCGACAAGCGCTGCACCATGGAAGCCCGCCTGGCGGGCCATCAGCCGCTGGCGGTGACCCAGCATGCACCGGGCGTCGACGAAGCCTTCCGCGGCGCCTGCACCAAGCTCAGGAACGCGATCGGCCATGCGCTCGGCCGGCTCGACAACCACCGCGACCGCGACTCGATCCGCAAGGACGGCGACGCGCTGGTGGAGTAGGACCTAGACGCTTCCCAGGAAGCCGAGCAGCAGCCGGGCGACCACTTCGGGTTGCTCCTGCTGCACCCAGTGCCCTGCCCCGTCGACCAGGTGCACGCCGGTCATCCGGCTGCAGGCGCCGGCCTGCATCGCCTCGAAGTCGCCGGGCTTCTGGTAGATGCCCCAGTCGGCGGCGCCGGCGATATAGCAGGCGGGCACGTCGATCGTGCGACCGGACCAGGTCTGCAGCTCGCCATTGAAGCGGCCGCCGGTCGCGCAGCGGTACCACTGCAGGCCGCCCTGGAAGCCGGTGCGGCTGAATTCGCTCGCGTAGAAATCCAGCTCGGACTCGGTGAGCCAGCGGCAGTCGGCGATCTGCTGCGCGTTCGGCATCTCGGGAGCCACGGTCTCGGCCATGTCGCGGTCGGCCTGCATCACGTAGTAGGTCGGCAGCTGCGCCAGCTCGCTCGCCTCCAGCGCGCGCAGCGGATGCGGCTGGTTGCCGGGCCAGTCGGCGCTCTTGTGGTGGTAGTAGGCCCGCAGGAAGGCGCGCAGGCCCTGCGGCGCCTGCCGCATGTCGACGTCGGCCTCGGGCGTCGAGTAATACCACTGGTAGTGCTTGCGCGGCGGCGAGAGCTCTGCGAGCTCGCGCAGCACGCGGCCGAAGTCGGGCGCCGCGCCGCCGTCCACGGGGACTTTCGGCGCGCCGCCAAAAGGCGCGCTCATCAAGGTGACGGAACGGAAGACGTCGGGCCGCATCAGCGCGCACCACGCGGCGACGGGCGAGCCGAAGTCGTGGCCCACCAGCGCGGCGCTGCGATGGCCGAGCGCCCACAGCAGCCCCAGCACGTCGCGCACCAGGTTCGTCAGCCGGAATTCGGTGAGGTCGGCATCGAAGCCGGCCTCCCAGCCGGTGGTGCGGCCATAGCCGCGCTGGTCCGGCGCGACCACGTGGAAGCCGGCCTGCGCCAGCGGCAGCATCAGCTTGCGCCAGCTGTAGGCCAGTTCGGGGAAGCCGTGCAGCAGCAGCACGCAAGGACGCCCCGGACTCTCGTGGCCGGCCTCCAGCACGTGCATCGACAGGCCGTTGCCGTTGTCGACGAAGCGCGAACGGATGCCCGCGGGAAGCGGTGGCGGCGGCAGGTCCGCGGGCGAGCTCATGAAGGTGCCTCAGGCGCGGCGCGCGTTGGCCATCGCCTTGCCGATCTCGTTGCTGCCCTGCGCCGCGCCGCTCTGCGGGACGATCTCGCCGTCGCGCGCGGTCACTTCGGCCAGCCGCGCCGCCAGTTCCTCGGGCGCGTCGCTGCCCAGGCCGATCCAGCTGCCATTGGTCAGGGTGATGTGCGCCGCCTCGAAGCTGCCGGCGCCGGCGCACAGGATGGTGCGCGTGGGCGCGTCCTGGGCCGCGAGCACCAGCATCGCCGGCACCACCGCCTCGGGCTTGAGCGCGGCCAGCACTTCCTCGGACATCAGGTCCTCGGTCATGCGCGTGGCGGCGGTCGGCGCCAGGCAGTTCACGCGGATGTCGTTCTTCGCGCCTTCGATGCTCAAGGTCTGCATCAGGCCGACCAGCGCCAGCTTGGCGGCGCCGTAGTTGCTCTGGCCGAAGTTGCCGTAGAGGCCGGATGACGAGGTGGTCATCACGATGCGCCCGTACTTCTGCTGGTTCATGAGCGCCCAGACGGCCTTGGTGCAATGCACCGCGCCCATCAGGTGGACGTCGATCACCAGCCGGAAGTCGGCCAGTTCCATCTTGGCGAAGCTCTTGTCGCGCAGGATGCCGGCGTTGTTGACCAGGATGTCGACCCGGCCCCAGGCGTCCACCGCCTGCTGCACCATCGCCTGCACCGCGTCGAAGTCGGTGACCGAGGCGCCGTTGGCCAAGGCCTCGCCGCCGGCCGCGACGATCTCGTCGACCACCGCCTGCGCCGCGCTGGCCGATCCGCCGGAGCCGTCGCGGCTCCCGCCCAGGTCGTTGACCAACACCTTGGCGCCGCGCGCCGCGAGCGCCAGTGCATGCTGGCGGCCCAGGCCGCCGCCGGCGCCGGTGACGATGGCCACGCGGCCTTTGAAGTCGATGGGGCTCATTGCGTCTGAATTCCTCTAGTCGTTTTGACGCGACGCGTTTTACCCCAGAACGCGGCGCCGCGGCGCGGCCTCAGTCGTTTCGGCGACTCAGCGTCTCGCAGTAGTCCAGCAGCAGGTCGATCTCGGCGGACTTGTCGAAGAATGCGTCGGCACCCATCGCACGCGAGCGCGCGCGCATGTCCGGAGTCGCGTAGTTGCTGAGCACGACCACCTTCTGGTCGGCTCGACGCTGGCGGCAGGCCTTCACCACGCCGAGGCCGTTGCCCTGGTCGAGGAAGAGGTCGACGATCGCCACGTCCCAGGCATCGCGGTGGCCGCCGAGCCAGGCGACCGCCTCGTCCTCGCCGCTGGCGTGGGCCACCACGGTGGCGTCTGCAATGTCTTCGAGGAAGCCCACCAGGTTCTCGCGAATCACGGGGTTGTCTTCGACCAGGTAGGTCTTGAAGGTCATGGGGAGCAAGGGGCGCAGGGCATGCGATGCACGATTTGGATGAAAGAACATCATCGCCAGGTGCGCCCGGCACCACGGTGGGTCGGGGCGGCCAAAGCAGGTAGGCGAGCGCCTACCTCCTTCTTCAGGCCTGCTGCGCCAGCGGAGCTGGCATCGACTCGGCCCAGTGGTTCTTGAAACCCAGGCGCGCCGGCGACACGTACTGCTCGCGGTAGATCTCGAAGGGCATGGTGTCGTTGGCCTCGATGCGCTTCTGCGCCTCGATCGAGACCTGCGTCATGCGGTCCATCTCGGCCTGCTGCTCGGCGCTGAAGGGCAGCGCGAGCAGGTGCGCGCGGGTCTTCTCGGATCGGGCGCGGGCGAAGGCGACGAAGGAGTCGTCGTGCTGCTTCTTCATCGCATCGAGCACCCGCGCGGAAGGCAGCAGCGAAGGCTCGCGCAGCGCCTGTGCGGCGGCGCGCACCGCCTCGGCGTGGGCGTTGCCGCCATGCGCCGCGTCGAGCGCCTGGGCGATCGGCTCGAACTGCGCCAGCAGTTGCGCGCCCCATTCGGCCAGGCCGATCTCGCGGCCGCCGCGCTGCAGTTGCAGGCCGGGCTCGCGGCCGCGGGCGGCGGTGAGGTTCTGGTTGTGCGCCAGCTCGGCGATCTCGTCGCGCGTGTCGGGCGGGCTGTCGCTCAAGAGGCAATGCAGGAGGAAGACATCGAGAAAGCGCATGGTCTGCGCGTTGATGCCGACCGGCTCGAAGGGGTCGAGGTCCATCAGCCGCACCTCGACGTATTCGACGCCGCGTTCGCGCAGCGCATGCAGCGGCCGCTCACCCGGGTAGATCACGCGCTTCGGGCGGATGGTGCCGTAGAACTCGTTCTCGATCTGCAGGAGGCTGGTGTCGAGCTGGTTGTAGTCGCCGCCGAGGTTGCGGATACCGATCGCCTCGTAGGCCGGCCAGGGCCGCGTCAGCGCGTCGTGCAGCGAGGCGCCGTAGCCGTCCAGGCTGTTGTAGCTGACCGCCAGCGACGCCTGCGCCTCGCTCTGGTAGCCGAGCCGCCCCATGCGCAGCGACGTGCCGTAAGGCATGTGCATGCTGCCCTCGCCGAGCGGCTGCAGCTCGTGCGGCCGGCCGTCGACGAAGGTCGAGCACACCGCCGGCGAAGCGCCGAACAGGTAGAGCAGCAGGAAGGCGTGGCGCCGGAAGTTGCGGATCAGCGCGAAATACTGCTCGCTCGACACTTCCGGCAGCGACCAGTTGTAGTGGATGCCCGAGATGGTCTGCATGCGGCGGCCATAGCGATGGCTCAGCCCCATGCGGTAGACGCTCTTGGCCCGGCCGACGTTGGACGAGCCGTAGCGGCCGATCGGGATGGTCTCGTCGGTCGGCAGGCCGCAGGGCATGCTGGAGACCCAGAGGCGCTCGTCACCGAGGCGGTCGAGCACGCGGTAGGTGAACTGGTGCACCTTCACCAGTTCGTCGAGCGCGGTCTCGACGCCGGCATGGGCGCCGGTGATCAGCTCCAGCTGCGACTCGCTGAAGTCGGTCGTGATGTGGGGATGGGTCAGCGCCGAGCCGAGCGCCTCGGGATGCGGCGTGAGGGCCAGCTTCCCGTCGGGAAGCGCCCGCAGGCTCTCCTTCTCGATCCCGCGCCGGACTCCCTTCAGCCGTGCGGGCGAGAGCGCTTCGAGGCGCTCCGTGAAGTTGCTCATGTTGTTATGACCCGTCGTTCTTTGGTGGGGACGGAAGGTATCACGGCGGCAAAAGGCGCGCAGGCGGACTGAATTCCGCCTTTTCGGGCTCAGCCCAGCACGCGCAACAGGAAGGTGTTCAGGTCGCCGATCTCCTCCATGCAGACCGAATGCTCCATCGGATATTCGTGCCATTCGACCTCGTAGCCGAGCGCGCGCAGGGCGTCGCGGCTCTGGATGGCGCGCGGCAGCTGGATGACGCCGTCGCGCTGACCATGGGCCTGGAAGATCGGCGTGGCCTGGTTGGCGGGCGACCGCTCGGCGGCGGTGGTGTCGGCCAGCGGCAGGTAGCCCGACAGGCCGACGATGCCGGCCAGGCGCTCCGGATGTCGCAGACCGGTCATGAAGGCCATCGCGCAGCCTTGCGAGAAGCCGGCGACGACGATCCGGCCGGCCGGGATGCCGCGGGCCTTCTCGTGGGCGATCAGCGCCTCGATCGCCATCTGCGAGTTGCGCAGCCCGGCCTCGTCCTCGCGCCGCGCCAGGTCGGTGCCGAGGATGTCGTACCAGGCCGGCATGCGGTAGCCGCCGTTGATGGTGACCGGGATCACCGGCGCGTTCGGGAAGACGAAGCGGACCGGGCCGACGGCGGAGAGGTCGAGTTCCTGGGCGATCGGCACGAAGTCGTTGCCGTCGGCGCCCAGGCCGTGCATGACCAGCACCGTCGCGGTCGGGTTGGGGCCGGTTTCGATTTCGATGGGGGGATTTGACATTTCCCGAAGTTACCGCAGAACGGTGGCGGCAGGACGGCCGCTTGGCTGACTCCGGCCGCGCCGAAGCGGTCCTAGCATGGGTTGCAAACCCAAGGAGACGCGTTGAGCCATTCACACGACAAACACGACAAACACGATTCGCCGCTGGTCAAGCCCGGCTTCGCCGGCCTGGCGCTGGTCTGCGGCGATTGCCAGAAGCGCAGCAGCGGGCCTTCGGGCCTGAAGGCCAAGGACGTGCGCAGCCAGCTCAAGAGCGAGCTGCGCCATGCGCCGATGCGCCTGCGCGTCGTCGAGTGCAGCTGCCTCGGCCTGTGCCCGAAGAAGGCGATCGCCGCCTCGATGGCCGCCGGCGGCAAGCTGATGGCTGCGGAGATCCACTCCGAGAAGGAAGCCGCCGCGGCGGCCGCCGGCTTCGCCCGCGCACTGGGGTGACCCGCATGGCGTGAGGTGCGCCCGCGGTGCGACACTCCGGCGTCCTTTCCAGGCCCTCCAGGCCCACTCCGGAGCTCAGTCACCCGATGTCCCTTCCCTCCCCTCGCCGGCTCGGCCGCCGCCAGACCATCGTCGCCACCACCATCGGCAACGGCCTGGAGTTCTTCGACTTCACGGTCTACGGCTTCATGTCGCTGTTGATCGGCAAGCTGTTCTTCCCGAACTTCACGCCCTACGGCCAGCTGTTGCTGACGGTCGCGACCTTCGGTGTCGGCTTCATCATGCGGCCGCTGGGCGGCATCGTCATCGGCGCCTACGCCGACCGCGCCGGCCGCAAGAAGGCGATGACGCTGACCATCTTCATGATGGCGCTGGGCTGCGCGATGATCGCGCTGGCCCCGACCCACGCGCAGATCGGCATCGCCGCGCCCTTCCTGATCCTCCTGGCGCGGCTGATCCAGGGCTTCTCCGCCGGCGGCGAAGTCGGCGCCTCGACCACGCTGCTGGTCGAGCACGCGACGCCGGCCGACCGCGGCTACATGGCCAGCTGGCAGTTCGCCAGCCAGGGCCTGGGCATCCTGATCGGCGCCGTCGTGGTCGGCCTCCTGAACTTCTTCATGACGCCCGCGACGCTCGAGAGCTGGGGCTGGCGCGTGCCCTTCTTCCTCGGCCTCCTGATCGCGCCGGTCGGCATGTACATCCGCAGCCATCTCGAGGAGTCGCTCGACACCCGCGTCGAGCCGGTCGGCGGCGCGCCCCGCCGCAGTTCGCTGGCCGAGGTCTGCAGCGAACACGGCGGCACGGTGGTCGCGGCCACGATCAACATCATGGGCGGCACCGTGGCCGCCTATGTCATCACCTTCTACATGCCGACCTACGCGATCCGCGAGCTCGGCATGCCGCCGACGGTGGCGCTGTTCGGCGCGGCGCTCACCGGCCTGCTGTCCTTCGGGCTGGCGCCGCTGGTCGGCATCTGGTCGGACCGGGCCGGGCGCAAGCGGCTGATCGTCGCCGCGCGCATCGTGCTGGCGGTGCTGATCTACCCCTGCTTCTTCTGGCTGATCCTGTCGCCCTCGCCGGCGGTGCTGTTCACCGTGGTCGGCGTGCTGAGCGCGCTCCTGGTGATGCAGACCGTGCCCGGCATCACGATGCTGCCCGAGATGTTCCCGAAGCACGTGCGCGCCAGCGGCATGTCGCTGGTCTACAGCATCGGCGTCGCGCTCTTCGGCGGCTTCTCGCCTTTCGTCAGCGCCTGGCTGCTGAACGCGACCGGCAGCAAACTGGCGCCGGCCTGGTACCTGCTCGCCGCGACCCTGATCTCGCTCCTCGGGCTGATCTGGCTCAAGGACTTCACCGGCAAGGACATCGACGCGCCCGGCGCGCAGCAGGCCGCCTGATCCGCTATTTTTCGAACCCCACCTTCGAGACCGCTCCATGACCCACACCAGCGCCGCCACCCGTCATTTCTCCGGCACCTACGCCGAGGCCCGCAGCAAGTTCCTCGAGGCCTGCGCGCGGAAGGACGCGCCGGTCGAATCCTTCGTGATGGAGACGCACCGCGGCGCGCTCGGCGAGACGCTGGCCACCGACGTCGCGCGCATCGGCGCACCGGACGCGACCCGGCTCCTGATCGTGACCTCCGGCACGCACGGGCCCGAAGGCTTCTGCGGCTCCGGCTGCCAGGTCGCGACCCTGCACGACGGCGACCTGCTCGGCCGGCTCGAAGCGGCCGGCGTGGCACTGCTGCTGGTGCATGCGGTCAATCCGCACGGCTTCTCGCACCTGCACCGCACCAACGAGGACAACATCGACCTCAACCGCAACCACATCGACTTCGGCGCGCCGCTGCCGGTCAACGCGGGCTATGCCGAGGTCGAGCCCTTCGTGCTGCCGGCCGCCTGGCCGCCGGGCCCGGCCGACCAGGCCGCCCTGGCCGCGTACGTCGAGCGCCACGGCATGAAGGCGCTGCGCGCGGCGGTGACCGCCGGCCAGTACGTCTCGCCGGACGGTGTCTTCTACGGCGGCCAGGCGCCGTCGTGGAGCAACCGCACCATCCGCGCCATCCTGCGCAAGTACGCGTCGACGGCCCGGCACATCGGCTGGATCGACATCCACACCGGCCTCGGCCCCTACGGCCACGGCGAGAAGATCTACCCCGGCCGCAACGCGCCGGCCGACCTGGCACGGGCGCGGGCCTGGTGGGGCGCCGACGTCTTCGCGCCCTTCGAGGGCGACTCGGCCTCGGCCGACGTGTCGGGACCGGTGGTCTCGACCGTCTACGACGAATGCCCGCAGGCCAATGCCTCGCTGATGGGCCTCGAGTTCGGCACCCTGCCCGACCAGGAAGTGCTGGTGCGGCTGCGTGCCGACACCTGGCTGCGACGCCATCCGGAGGCGCCGGCCGAGCAGCAGCGGCAGATCCGCCAGGACCTGCGCGACGCCTTCTACTGCGACAACGACGAATGGAAGGGCATGGTGCTCGGCCAGTGCCGCGTGGTGCTGCTGCAGACCACGCAGGGTCTCAAGGCGTCTTGAGAGCGACCGAGGCCGTTCGAGGGATCAGCGCTTGCCGGCCAGCTGCCGGCACTTCTGCAGGTTGCTGTCGAAGCGGGCCACCAGCCCCGGCTCGCAGGCGTCGGCCGTGGTCATGACCCGGCACATGCCGACCACCAGGAAGTCGCTCACCGGCTCGGTGCAGGCGGCGGGCAGCGCCGGGTTCTCCGAACTCTTGAAGCCCCAGCTGTCGGAGAAGTCGAGCATGCGGGTGGTGGCGTCGCGGAAGTAGTCGCCGTCGCGCTCGTTCACCGCGACTTCCATCTGCGGCATTTCCTGGCCCAGGAAGCTGACGGCGGCGGCCGGGAAATCGCCCGGATCGCGCTGCGCCAGGGCCGGCGCGGCGACCAGCGCCATGACGAATGGCAAGAGTGCGCGGGATGCGCGAAGACGGCTCTTGAAGCGCTGGATGTCCATGAAGGGTGTCGGTCTGGCAGTGGCTCTGAAAGCCGCCCGGCCCGGGCGGCGCGCAGGCCCTATTGGAACCGAAACCGGCAGGCCCGCAACCGTCCGGCGGGGCCAGCGGCAGCCGGGCGTTGTTTCGCCGCCTACCAGCTCACCCGCAGGCCGATCGAACCCAGCACCGACGACTTCACCGTCGACTGGCCGCCCGCGTTGTAGAGCTGCCCCACTTCGCCGTAGACCGTGCAGGCCGGCGACAGCGCAAGAGTGGCGCCCGCGGCCAGCTCGGTGCTCGTGTAGCCGGTCGCGCTGGCGATCGGCGTGGTCGCCGCCGGGTTGATGAAGGTGGCGACGTCGCTGCCGCCGCTGGCCACGTAGACGTTGAAGCGGGCATAGGGCTGCAGCCGGCCGGCGCCGGTCGCGATGTCGCCCTTGACCCGCACGCCCAGGCGGCCGATCCAGCCGCCGTCGTTGTCCTGGCGCACCAGCGCGTCGCTCAGCATCAGGTTGTCGATGCGGCTGCGCTGGTAGACCAGCTGCGCCTGCGGCTCGATCAGCCAGTTCGCGGCCAGCGGGAAGGACTTGCCGGCCTCGACCGAGGCGGTCAGGCTCTTCGCCTTGGCGGCGACGCCGATGTCGTCATATGGCTGCACCGTGATGTCGTGGTTGCCGCCCTGCAGCACCGAGTCGACGTAGAGGCCGTGGCCGTCCATCCAGGTCGCGTAGGCGCCGAGGTAGCGCGACTGCAGCTGGTTGCTGCCCACCGGGCCCCAGATGCCGCCGGCGTTGCCGCTCACCTGCGCGCTGCCGTCCAGCGAGCCCACGTAGATGCCGGCGCGCCAGCCGTTCGTCGCCAGCAGGTCGGTGCCGGCCTGCAGGCCGCTCAGGTGGCCGTTGCTGGTGGCGTCGGCGACGCCGTTCTGGTGCAGGTCGAGGTCGGTGTAGATGGCGCGGGCCCAGGCCTGGCGGTCGTTGGTCCCGGCGGTGGGCGCGCTGCCGTCGGCCGGGGCGGTGCCGCCGGCGACAGGCGCCAGCTCGTCGCCGACCCGGCGGTGCAGGTTGCCGAGCATCGCCAGGTCGCCCTGCCGCAGCTGCGACGGCAACGCGGCCAGGAGCGGCACTTCGGCGCGGTAGGCCGGGACGGCCACCGGCGTCGCCGGCGCGGTGGATTGCGAGCGCAAATACCAGTTCTCGCCGTCGCCCGAGGCGTCCGCCGCGTAGAGCTTGTATTCGTAGGCGCCGGCATCGACGTGGCCGTTGGCCAGGGTGAAGGCGCTCTTCGTGGTCTGCGCGGTGGTGGTGGCGCCGTTGATCGCGCTCACCACCTCGATGCCATCGCCGGTGGTCAGCGCGCCGAGGCCGCCGAGGTTGGTGATGCGCAGCGTCGTGCTGCCGCTGGCGCTGGCCGCCGGACCGCTCAGCACCAGCTTGTCGCTCAGGCTCGTGCTGCCGGCCAGCACGGTGCCGAGGTTGATCACGCCGTTGTTGCCGACGTAGGCACCGGTCACGGTCAGCGTGCTGCCGGCGACGCCGCTCAGCAGGTTCACGGTGCCGGCGTTGCTCAGCGAGGCGACCGTCTGGTTGAAGCCGCCGGTGTCGAGCGTCGCGCCCGCCGCCACCACGTGCGCCGACGAAGCGCTGAAGGCGTTCGCCGCGCCGGCCTGCAGGGTGCCGGCGCTGACCAGCGTCGTGCCGCCGTAGCTGTTGCCGCCGCCCACCACCGTGGTGCCGCTGCCGGCCTGCTGCAGGCCGCCGCTGCCGCTGATCGCGCCCGCCATGTGCAGGGTGTCGGAATGGTCGACCACCAGCGTGCCGTTGTCGACGATGTTGCCGACCAGGCTGCCAGTGGTGCCGCCGTTGCCCAGCTGCAGGGTGCCGGCGCCGATCGTGGTGCCGCCGGTGTAGCTGTCGGCCGCGGTCACGATGGTGGTGCCGGTGCCGACCTGCGCCAGCGCGCCGCTGCCGCTGATCGGGTTCGACAGGACGACCGTGTCGGCACGGTCGATCGACAGGGTGCCGTTGTCGACGATGGGGCCGGTGACGCTGCCGGTCGTGCCGCCGTTGCCGAGCTGCAGGGTGCCGGCCGTGATGGTGGTACCGCCGGTGTAGGTGTTGTTGGCGGTGAGCACGGTCGTGCCGCTGCCGGCTTGGGTCAGGCTGCCGCTGCCGCTGACGACACCCGCGAGGGTCGACGCATCCGAGCGGTCGATCACCAGCGCGCCGTTGTTGGCGATGTTGCCGACGATGCTGCCGCTGGGGCCGCCATTGCCAAGTTGCAAGGTGCCCGCCGCGATGGTGGTGCCACCGGTATAGGTGTTGTTGGCGGTAAGAACGGTCGTGCCGCTGCCGGCTTGGGTCAGGCTGCCGCTGCCGCTGACGACACCCGCGAGGGTCGATGCATCCGAACGATCGATCACCAGCGTGCCGTTGTCGACGATGTTGCCGACGACGCTGCCGCTGGTGCCGCCATTGCCGAGCTGCAGGGTGCCTGCCGTGATGATGGTGCCGCCGGTGTAGGTGTTGTTGGCGGTCAGCACGGTCGTGCCGCTGCCGATCTGCGCCAGCGCGCCGCTGCCGCTGACCGCGTTGGCCAGCACGCTGGTGTCGGAGCGGTCGATCGCGAGCGTGCCGTTGTCGACGATGTTGCCGACGACGCTGCCACTCGCGCCGCCATTGCCGAGTTGCAAGGTGCCAGCCGCGATGGTGGTACCGCCGGTGTAGGTGTTGTTGGCGGTCAGCACGGTCGTGCCGCTGCCGATTTGGGCCAGGCTGCCGCTGCCGCTGATCGCACCTGCCAATGCCAGCGTATCGCTCCGGTCGATCGCGAGCGCGCCGTTGTTGGCGATGCTGCCGAGCACGCTGCCGCTCGTGCCGCCATTGCCCAGCTGCAAGGTGCCTGCCGCGATGGTGGTGCCGCCGGTGTAGGTGTTGTCGGCCGTGAGCACCGTCGTGCCGCTGCCGGCCTGCGTCAGGCTGCCGCTGCCGCTGACGACGCCCGCGAGGGTCGAGGCGTTGGAACGATCGATCACCAGCGCGCCGTTGTCGACGATGCCGCCGACCACGCTGCCGGTGGTGCCGCCGTTGCCGAGTTGCAAGGTGCCTGCCGCGATGGTGGTGCCACCCGTGTAGGTGTTGTCGGCCGTGAGCACCGTCGTGCCGCTGCCGGCCTGCGTCAGGCTGCCGCTGCCGCTGATCGGTCCGCTCAAGGTCAATGCATTCGAGCGGTCGACGACCAGCGCGCCGTTGTCGACGATCGGGCCGGTCGGGCCGGCGCCGTTGAGGCTGCCGGTGGTGCCGCCGTTGCCCAGCTGCAGGGTGCCGCCGCTGATCGTCGTGGTGCCGGTGATCGCCTGGTCGGTGGTCAGCGTCAGCACGCCGGCGCCGGTCTTCTCGATGCCGCCGCTGCCGCTCAAGGTGCCGGCATAGCTGTCGTCGGTGGGCTCGGCGAAGCGCACCAGGCCGTTGTCGGTGATCGCGGTCGGCGCGAAGGCGGCGCGGGTCTGCAAGGTGCCCGGCGCATCGACGGTGGTGCTGCCGGCGAAGCCGTGGAAGTCGGCGCCCAGCACCAGCGTGCCGCCGGCCACCTCGACCGAGCCCAGGCCGGCGCCGGCCAGCGAATTGCCGATGGTCCAGGTGCCGCTCTGGTTGACCAGCGACTGGAAGCCTGTGACGGTGGTGGAGAAGGTGTCGCTGTCGGTACCGGTGGCGCTGTTCAAGGTCAGCGTGTTGTTGTTGCCGGCGCCGTTGACGCTGCCGGTGATGCTCGAACCGGTGTAGACGTTCAGCACGTTGACGCCGCTGGCGAAATTCAGCGAGCCCAGCACCTGGCCCTGGTTGGTGAAGTCGATCCCCATGGCACCGGCCACGCCGAGGATGTTGCCGTTCGGATCGTTCTGGTAGCTGATGACGCCGGTCGCGCCGTTGATGACGGTGTTGCTGCCGGCCGCGTTGTTCTGGTACCAGATGGCCGAGCCGCCGCCGGCCGAGCTGATCGTCCCGTTGTTGACGATCGTGTTGTTGAAGCCGGTCGGGTTGATCGCCTCGCCGTCCGATTCCGGGCCGAGTGCCAGCACCTTCGCGCCGACGCCGATGGTGAGCACCGTGTCGGAGCCGAATTCGATCGTGTTGCCGCCGTTGCCGTCCGGCCCGTTCGAGTTGGTCGCGGTGTTCTGCACCACCGCGCCGGCCTGCAGCGTGATCGGCGAGCCGCTGCCCAGGCTGATCGCGGTCGCGTCGCCGGTGTCGATCACCGCGCCGGACTGCACCGTGACCGAGCTGATGTTGGTCGTGGCGTCGCCGTTGCCGATGGTGGTCGTCTGGTCGGTGCCTGAGCAAACGACGTCGCCGGTAGCCGGCGCGCAGGCCGCCGCCGCGGCGCCCGCGAAGCACAGCAGGCCGAGGGCGAAGGCAGCGCGCCGCCCGGTGGCTCGCACCGTGGAAGCGCCCGACTTGCCGGCCCGGGCCGCCAGTTCGGACACCACGGCCCAACGTTGGAGCGATGGATTCCACACGACACTGAAAACGCGATTCATGAACTTGTCTTCCTGGATTTGCAGGTCGCCAAAGGGCGAAATGAGTACTTACGAATGTAATTCTTCGGTACTCGTTTCTCCGAGGACAAAGTTCACGAAATCGTGCGCAATCCGGTGCGTCGACATGCGGTTGCTATGTTTCCGATAGCGATGACCGTAGCCTGACCGTAGCCTGCAAGGGGTCGCACTATCGAGGTGCATCGGCCCGCCAAGGGGCCGATGGGTGAAACCGGGGCAGCGGGGCCCGGTTTTTCAGAAGTTTCTGCGTAGCCTTTGAGCCACTGTCACCGCGGCCCAGACGATCGCTCCGGCGAGCACGCCGACCGCCGCGTTGCCGGCCATCGAACCCAGCGCCGCGGCCATGCCGCCGGCCCCGCCGGTCCAGGCTTCGAGCCGCGCCGCCAGCGCCGGCACGCCATGGACCAGGATCCCGCCGCCGACCAGGAACATGGCCGCAGTGCCGGCCACCGACAGCGCCTTCATGAGCCAGGGCGCGAAGGCCAGCAGGCCGCGTCCGAGCGCCCTGGCGGCCCCGCTCGGCCGCTGCACCAGGTGCAGCCCGGCGTCGTCCAGCTTCACGATGCCGGCCAC
This sequence comes from Xenophilus sp. L33, assembly GCF_009765735.1. Taxonomy (GTDB): domain Bacteria; phylum Pseudomonadota; class Gammaproteobacteria; order Burkholderiales; family Burkholderiaceae_C; genus Variovorax. The sequence continues at coordinate 10,375 of NZ_LMUW01000006.1, read as the reverse complement.
TAGGCCATAGACGCCGACGGTCATCACCACCGCGATGCCCGCCAGCACGCTCAACTGAACCGAGAAGGGCCGGCCCTGCACCGTGCCCAGCGTGATCGCGATGATCTCGGCCGAGAGGATGAAGTCGGTGCGCACCGCGCCGCGGATCTTCTGGCGCTCGAGCGCCGTCGCGTCGAGCGGCGCGGGCGCCGCCTCGGCCGCCGGCGACGCGTGCGGCAGGAAGGAATGCGCCAGCTTCTCGAAGCCCTCGAAGCACAGGAAGGCGCCGCCGATCATCAGGAGCGGCGTCACCAGCCAGGGCAGCCAGGTGCCGATCGCCAGCGCCGCCGGCACCAGGATCGCCTTGTTGACGAAGGAGCCCTTGCAGACTGCCCAGACCACCGGCAGCTCGCGGTCGGCCTGGACGCCGGCGACCTGCTGCGCGTTGAGCGCCAGGTCGTCGCCCAGCACGCCGGCGGTCTTCTTGGCGGCGACCTTGGTCAGGACCGCGACGTCGTCCAGCATCGCCGCGATGTCATCGAGCAGCAGCAGCAGGCTGGCGGCCATCGCGCGGGCGGCCGGTTCAGACCGCGCGCTTGAGCCGGATCTCTTCGATCTTCACGCTGCCGAGCGCGGTGGTCTTGGCGGTCTTCATCTCGCGCTTGAAGCCGGCCAGCTCGATGAAGCGCATGGCCCGGTCGTTGCGCAGCGGCACCCAGATGGTGACCACGGTGCAGCCCTCTTCCTCGAGGCCGTCGCGGGCGGCGTCCCACAAGGCGACGCCGACGCCGTGGTCCCAATGCTCAGGCTTGACGTAGAGCGCCCAGATCTCGCCGGTGGTCGATGGCGTCTTGGCGTCGCGCGAGCGGTCGAAGCCGACGAAGCCGACGATCTCGCCGTCCAGCTCGGCCACGTGCACCTGCGGCTCGCTGAACTCGATCGCCTCGCGCCACTTGGCTTCGCGGGTGGCGGGCGCGAGGGCGCGCAGCTGGTCGTCCGGCAGGATGCCTTCGTAGGCCGCCTTGGCGGTGATGGCGTGGACTTCGGCGATGGCTTTGGCATCGCCCATGACGGCGGGGCGGACTTCGTAATCGGACATGGGGACGGGGAGAACTGTGAAGGTCGCTATTGTCGCCCGGCCGCTAAACTCGCCCGGCAATCGCATCTATCTGGAGAACCCCATGGCCAAGAGTCAGCAGCGCAGCAACAAGGAAGCCAAGAAACCCAAGAAGGACACCTCGCCGCCGAAGCCCGCCGGTGCCGGCATCGAGCCGGTGCGCACGATCACCACCGCGGTGATCCCGCGCGGCAAGCTCAAGAACAAGTGACCCTGCGGTGACGCAAGCCGAGCCGCCCCGCGACAGCGTTCCCGCGCAGCCGCGCAATCCGCTGCACGGCCTCACGCTCGAAGCCATCGTGACCGCGCTGGCGGCCCACTACGGCTGGCCCGGCCTGGGCGAGCGCATCCCGGTGCGCTGCTTCACCAGCGACCCCAGCGTCGGCTCGAGCCTCAAGTTCCTGCGCAAGACGCCGTGGGCGCGCGAGAAGGTCGAGAGCCTCTACCTCTTCATGCTGCGCGAGCAGCGCCGGCAGCGGGCCGCGCCACCCTCGCCTTCTTCTTCTCCATGAAGGCGCAGGTGCTGCCCGGCGGCTTCAGCTTCGAGACCGCGTCCGACCTGAGCCTGGTGCAGGCGGCCGATGCCAGCGGCATCGAGCTGCCGACCTCGTGCCGCAACGGCACCTGTCGCAGTTGCCTGTGCCGGCTGGTCGACGGCCGGATCCGCTACCGCATCGAATGGCCCGGCGTCAGCGCCGACGAGAAGGCCGAAGGCTGGATCCTGCCCTGCGTCGCCGAGCCGCTGGGCGACGTGACGATCGAGGCGCCGTACGCGGTGTCGCTGTTCTAGCGGCTAGCTGCGCGGCCCGGCATCGATCCGGTCGCGCTGTGCCAGCGTCGGGAAGAGCCGAAACCAGCCCAGCGCCACCAGCACGGTGCCGGCGCCGCCCAGCACCACCGAGCCGATCGGCCCGAGCAGCGCCGCGGTGGCACCCGATTCGAATTCGCCCAGCTGGTTGCTGGCGCCGATGAAGATCGAGGTGACCGCACTGACCCGCCCGCGCATCGCGTCCGGCGTCTCCAGCTGCACCAGCGTCTGGCGGATCACCATGTTGACCATGTCGGCGCCGCCCGAGACCACCAGCGCGACCATCGACACCACGAAGCTGCGCGACAGCCCGAAGACCACCATGCAGACGCCGAAGAGCGCCACCGCCATCAGCAGCGCGCGGCCGACGCGGCGCTCGATCGGCCGCCGGGTCAGCACGATCGAGGTCAGAAGCGCACCCGCCGCCGGCGCGCTGCGCAAGAGGCCCAGGCCCCACGGACCGGCATGCAGGATGTCGCGTGCGTAGATCGGCAGCAGCGCCACCGCGCCGCCCAGCAGCACCGCGAACAGGTCGAGCGAGACCGCGCCGAGCACCGGCTTGTGGTGCCAGATGAAGTCGACGCCGGCCAGCACCGTGCGCACCGTCACCGGCTCGCGCGGCGCCGGCGTGTAGACGTAGCGCAGCCGCAGCACCAGCGCGCAGGCCAGCGCGAACAGCACCAGCGCCATGCCGTACACCACCGGCATGCCCGCCACGAACAGCAGCCCGCCGAGCGCCGGGCCGCCGATGATCGCGCCCTGCAGGCCGGCGGAACTGAAGGCCATCGCGCGCGACAGCATCGCCGGCGAGACCAGCATCGGCGTCAGCGCCTGCTGCGCCGGCATCTGGAAGGCGCGCACCGCGCCCAGCACCAGCGACACGCCGAGCAGCAGCGCCCGCGTGTCGTGGCCGCCGCGCACCGCCAGCAGCAATACGAGCGCGACCGCCGCCTGCGCCGCGAAGCAGGCGGCGAGGATGCGGCCGCGGTGATGGCGATCGATGACATGGCCCGCCAGCAGCGCCAGCAGCAGCGCCGGCACGAACTGGTAGAGGCCGACCAGCCCGAGGTCCCAGGCGCTGCGGGTCAGGTCGTACATGTGCCAGCCGATCGCCACCAGCAGCATCTGGCTGGCCGCGGTGCCGAGGAGGCGCGCGCCCCACAGCTGCATGAAGGGCCGCTCGCGGGTGAGGTCGGTGAAGCGGGTCGGACTTGCGGGAGCGGCGGCGGACATGGGTGGCCGAGGATAGCCGCTCGCGCAGCTTCTAGACTTCACCCTCGATGAGCGACCTCACGCCGATTCATGTAGACGACCACCTGCTCGTGCTCGACAAGCCCGCCGGCCTCTTGTGCGTGCCCGGCCGCGGCGAGGACAAGCAGGACTGCCTGAGCGCGCGCGCCGCGCGGCAATGGCCTGACGCGCTCGTGGTGCACCGACTCGACATGGCGACCAGCGGCCTGGTGCTGATGGCGCGCAGCCCGGCGATGCAGCGTGCGCTCGGCGACGCCTTCGCCGAGCGACGGGTGGCGAAGCGCTACGAGGCGATCGTCGACGGCCTGCTGCCGATGTCGCCCGACTGGTCGACCATCGACGCGCCGCTCGCCGCCGACTGGCCGCGCCGCCCGCTGCAGAAGATCGACGCGGCCGGAAAGCCCAGCCAGACCCGCTGGCGGGTGAAGCGCGCCTTGCCGGAACGCCACGCCAGCCACCTGTGGCTCGAACCGCTCACGGGTCGCAGCCATCAACTGCGGGTGCACCTGCTGTCGATCGGCCATCCGATCCTGGGCGATGCGCTCTATGGCGACGAGGACGTGCAACGCCGCGCGCCGCGGCTCTTGCTGCATGCGAGTCGGCTGGAGCTGGTGCATCCGGCCGATGGCCGGGCGATGCGTTTCGAGAGCGCGGTGCCGTTCAGCTGAACGCGCGCCTGCTCAATGGTCGCCGCGGACCACGAGCACCGGGATCTTCGCGTCCTGCAGCACGCGTTGCGTGACGCTGCCGAGCAGCAGCTTCTCGATGCCGGTGCGGCCGTGCGAGCCCATCACGATCAGGTCGGCGCCGATCGCGATCGCGGTGTCGACGATGCCCTCGTGCACCACGTGGCCGTCGATCACGCGCTGGTCGCTGTGCAGGCCTTCGGCCGCCAGGGCGGCGACGCCGCGGGCCAGCGCCGCATTGGCGCTGCTAGTGGCGGCGGCGAGGTATTCGTTCTGGCCGAGCGCGTAATCAGCGCCGACACCGATGAAGGGATAGTTGTCCACCACGTGGATCAGCGTGATGCGACTGCCGAAGGCGAGTGCCAGTCCGCTGGCCTTGCTGACCGCGTACATCGACGCGTCGGACCCATCGATCGGGACCAGGATGTGATTGAACATGGGCGGACCTCTTTTTTGACGTGCCCGAATTTACATCCAAGGCGTTGCGACGAGATGTAGGAAGACCACGGGCCGCCGCGGGCCTCGTCAGTCGCCCTGGAAGGCACCCGCGCGGCAAGTGACGACCAGCGTGTCGCGCCAGCCCGGCTGGTCGTCGACGAACGGCAGGATCGGCGTCGATTCGTGGATCACGCGCGCATCGTCGAGCAGCAGCAGGGTCCAAGGCTCGGTCATGGTGAAGCGCTCGCCACGGCGGCCGGCCGCCTCGAAGACCCGCGTCTCGCCGCCCTTGATGTTGTGGCGTCCGACCAGCGCCACCGCCACCAGGTCGACGCCGTCGCGGTGCGCGCCTTCGGGCGTCGGTCGGCCGATGCCGTCGGCCGTGTCGATGCGGAACTGGTGCGCTTCGACGAACCAGCGCTGCGTGCCGCGCAGGCCGCTGGCGACCGCGCCGAGCGCCAGCATCAGGCGATGCCACACCGGCTGCGCGACCGTCGCGGCTTCCATCGGCGCGAACCATCGCTGCATGCCGCCATGCAGCGCGTTGTATTCGACCGGCTGCCAATGCGCGCGATGCGGCACCTGTTCGAGCGATGCGCCGTCGGCGACGAAGCAGGCATGGCGCCGCGTGCGGTAGCGGCCACCGTCCTTCAAGTAGTCGTCGGGCGGCAGCTGGTTCCAGTCGGCATGCAGGGCTTCGAGCTGGCCGAGCGGCACATCGAGCCAGCCGGCGACGCCCTGCGGGCTCAGCACCGCGTAGCCGTCCTGGCGCAGGGTGGCGACGAGGCGATCGGGCGGTGTGAACGGCGGACTGAAAAGCGCGCTGGCGCCCGTCAAGTCGAGGCTCCGACGGCGACCCCGGCGTTCACTGGGTCACCTTCACGTCCTTCCAGAAGGCCACGCGGTTCTTGACCATCTCGGCTTCCGGCTTGGGATCGGCGTAGTACCAGGCGGCATCGGCATGCAGTTCGCCGTCGACCAGCAGCGACAGGTAGCTGGCGGTGCCCTTCCAGGCGCAGGTGGTCTTGTGGTTGCTGAAGGTGACGTGGTCGCGGTTGAGCGACTCCATCGGGAAATAGTGGTTGCCCTCGACGATCACGGTGTCGTCGCTCTCGGCGACGGTGACGCCGTTCCAGGTTGCTTTCATCAGGTCTCTCCATGCCCGCGATCGGGCCATCCCATCATTGTGACGCGGGCGCCTGCAGCCAGTGCACGCTGAACAGGCGCTCCGGATCGGTCCACACCGCCGCCGGCCGGAAACCGGCCTGCACCGCCAGCGCCCGCAGGCCGTCGATGGTGAACTTGTGCGAATTCTCGGTGTGGATCGTCTCGCCCTCCTCGAAGGCGAAGCGCTGGCCGTCGAGCGTCACCTCCTGTGCGCGGCGGCTCACCAGGTGCATCTCGATGCGGCGCAGCGGCGAATTGTAGAAGGCCGAATGCACGAAGCCCTCGAGGTCGAAGTCGGTGCCCAGTTCGGCATTGGCGCGGCGCAGCAGGTTGAGGTTGAAGGCCGCGGTCACGCCCTGCGCGTCGTTGTAGGCCGCGTGCAGCCGCCCCGGGTCCTTCACCAGGTCGACGCCCAGCAACAGGCCGCCGCCGCGCAGCAGGCGGTGCGCGAGCTGCAGGAACGAGAGCGCCTCCTCCGGCGAGAAATTGCCGAGCGTCGAGCCCGGGAAGAAGCCGACCCGCTGGCCGGCCGACTCGCGCGAAGGCAGCACCAGCGGCATCGTGTAGTCGGCCACCACCGGCTGCACCTCCAGCGCCGGGTAGTCGGCGCGCAGCCGGGCCGCGGCCGCCTCGAGATGCTCGCCCGAGATGTCGATCGGCACATAGCGGCGCGGCCGCTCCAGCGCGTCGAGCAGCAGGCGCACCTTGGTGAGCGAGCCGGCGCCGAATTCGATGATCTCGGCGTCGGGGCCGATCTGCCCGGCGATCTCGGCGGCGCTGTCGGTGAGGATGCGCAGCTCGGTGCGTGTCGGGTAGTACTCGGGCAGCTCGCAGATGCGGTCGAACAGCGCCGAGCCTTCGGCGTCGTAGAAGAACTTCGGCGAGACGCTGCGCACGCCCTGGCTGAGGCCCGCAAACAGTTCGCGTGCGAAGTCCGACAGCGGCGCGGCGCGCTGGGCGGCCCGGAACTTGTGGAGGTTGAATGCAGGTGTGCCCATGTCAGAGGTCCTTCGCGAGCCGAAGCCCCGAGAATTGCCAGCGTGCTGCCGGCGGGAAGAAGTTGCGATAGGTCGGCCGCGCATGTCCGGCCGGCGTGGCGATGCTGCTGCCGCGCAGCACCAGCTGGCCGACCATGAACTTGCCGTTGTATTCGGCCGCGAGCCCCGGCAGCGGCCGGAAGCCCGGATAAGGGTCGTACGAGGAGCGCGTCCATTGCCAGGCAAGGCCGTGCATCTGGGTGATGCCCGGCGCGTCCAGCGCGGCTTCCCATTCGAACTCGGTCGGCAGGCGCGCGCCGGCCCATTCGGCATAGGCGGCCGCCTCGTAGAAGCTCAGCTGCGTCACCGGCGCCTCGGCCTCGAGCGGCCGGAGGCCGTGCAGGCCGAACACCTGCCAGCCGGCGGGCACGCCCTCATGGGCCAGCCGCGGATCGTCCGGCGCAAGCCAGTAGGCGGGCGCGCGCCAGTCGTGCGCCTGCACCGCGGCCCAGCCGTCGGACAGCCACAGCTCCGGCCGCTGGTAGCCGCCGTCGGCCACGAACTGCGCGTAGTCGCCGCAGTTCACCAGTCGGTCTGCGATGGCGTGCGGCTGCAGCAGCGCCTGGTGGCGCGGCGTCTCGTTGTCGAAGGAGAAGTCGGTGCCGGCATGGCCGACCTCGACCAGACCGCCAGGGCGCTCCAGCCACTGCACCGCATGCGCCACCGGCGCGATGCGCAGCGCCGGACCCGAAGGCGCGCGGTAGGCCGGCAGCATCGGGTTGCACGAGAGCGCATGCAGGATGTCGGTGACGATCAGCTCCTGATGCTGCTGCTCGTGGTGCAACCCGAGCGTGAGGATCGGCTCGATGGTCGGCCAGGCCTGGGCGCCGGCACGCTGCAGCAGGTCGAGCACCGCCTGGTCGACATGGCGGCGATAGGCATGCACCTGGTCGAGCGAAGGCCGCGTCAACAGGCCGCGATGGGGACGCGGATGCCGCGGCCCGAGCGCCTCGTAGTAGGAATTGAAGAGGAACTGGAAGCGCGGGTCGAAGACACGGTAGCCGGGCGCATGCGGCTGCAGCAGCACGGTCTCGAAGAACCACGTGGTGTGCGCAAGGTGCCACTTGGTCGGGCTGGCGTCGGGCATCGACTGGATGCACTGGTCTTCCGCCGACAAGGGCGCCGCCAGCTCGAGGCTGTACCCGCGGACCTGCTCGAAACGGTCGCGCAGCGCCTGCGCCCCAGGCAGGGACGGCCGGATCAGGTTCATGGTGCCTCCAGATTGGAATGGACGTTTTGTAGCTGATGCCGACCGTCGCCCGCCGTAGGACAAAAGCACCAACCGGCGCTCACTTTGGCACAACTCCGGGGCGCCCGCTGCGGCAAGGCCGCACTGTCGCGATCGGTTTCCAGGCACCGGGCCGGTGCGTATCATCCCGCCATGAGCACGACCCCGACGCCCGGCCGGCCGCATGTCCTCATCGTCGGCTGCGGTTTCGGCGGCATGGAGGCGGCGCGTGCCCTGCGGCGGGCCGAGGTCGACATCACGATGGTCGACAAGACCAACCACCACCTGTTCCAGCCCCTGCTCTACCAGGTGGCGACCGCAGGCCTGGCGGCACCGTCGATCGCGGCGCCGATCCGCCTGCTCTTCCGCCAGCAGCCGAACGTGACCACGCTGCTCGGCGAGGTGATCTACATCGACCACGAAGCCCGCGCGCTGCACCTGGCCGACGGCACCCGGCTGGCATGGGACCACCTGATCCTGGCCGCCGGCGCCACCCACAGCTATTTCGGCAACGACGCCTGGGAGCCGGTGGCGCCGGGCCTGAAGACGCTGGCCGACGCCTTCGAGGTGCGGCGCCGCGTGCTGGTGAGCTTCGAGGCCGCCGAGGTCGAGACCGATCCCGCCCGCCGGCGCGCGCTGCTGACCTTCGCCGTGATCGGCGCCGGCCCGACCGGCGTCGAGATGGCCGGCACGCTGGTGGAGATCGCCCGGCACACGCTCAAGGGCGAATTCCGCAACGTCGATCCGGCGACCGCCGAGGTGTTGTTGATCGAAGGCGGCTCCCGCGTGCTGCAGGCGATGCCGCCGTCGCTGAGCCAGCGGGCGCTCGAACAGTTGCAGGGGCTCGGCGTGCAGGTGCGGCTGAATGCGAAGGTCACCGCGATCGACTCGCGCGGCCTGGAGGTCGAGTCGCCCTTCAGCGATGGCGGCGCCGGCGTGGGCAGCCATCGCATCGAATGCGGCTGCGTGATCTGGGCCGCGGGGGTCGCAGCCTCGCCGCTCGGCCGGCTGGTGGCCGAGGCCACCGGCGCCGAGACCGATCGCTCCGGCCGGGTCAAGGTGCTGCCCGACCTGAGCCTGCCGAACCATCCGGACATCAGCGTGATCGGAGACCTCGCGGCCGCCACCAGCCAGCGCCCCGGCCAGGATCCGAAGCCGGTGCCCGGCGTGTCGCCGGCCGCCAAGCAGATGGGGCGCACCGCGGCGCGCAACATCCTGAACCGCATCGCCGGCCGGCCGACCGAAGCCTTCCGCTACCGCGACTTCGGCAACCTGGCCACCATCGGGCGCAACTCGGCGGTGGTCGACCTCGGCACGCCGTTCGGGCCGCTGCGCTTCTCGGGGCGGCTGGCGTGGCTCTTCTGGCTCTTCGCCCACATCTACTTCCTGATCGGCTTTCGCAACCGCTTCGTGGTGCTGATGGACTGGGCCAGCGCCTACTGGAGCTTCCAGCGCCACGCGCGCGTGGTGGCGGACGTCAAGGGCCGCGGCGAGCTTTGATCGGCTGCTGCAGCTGGTCGGCGTCGGTGAGCGTGCCGAGGAAGGCCACGATGTCGCGGATCTCCGCATCGGTCAGCGCGGGCCGCGCGCCGCGCGCCGCGCCGAAGGGCGGCTCGCGGTTGACGTTACCGCGGTAGGCCGCCGGCAGGTCGTCGAAGGGCACTACCCGGCCCGCCGCGTCGCGGGTGTACCAGCGCTCCGGCGCGCTGTCGCGCTCCGCGTAGAAGCGGACCGCCTCGTCCAGCGAATGAAAGACACCGTTGTGGAAGAAGGCGCCGCGCAGCGCCACGTTGCGCAGGGTCGGCGTGCGAAAGAGGCCGCAGTAGTCGGGCCGGTCGCGCAGGTCGGTGCGGATCGGGCCGCAGAGGCCGAGGTCGTGGAACGCCGGGTCGGCATTCGCCGCGAGGCTGCGATTGCGTGGCACGCCGAGCGCGATCATCCCGAAGTCGGTGAAGAGCGGGAAGCCGCCGTCCACGCCGCGTTCGCTCAGGTGGCAGCTGGCGCAATTGCCCTTGTCCTCGGCGCGGAAGAGCCGCAGGCCGCGCGCCTCGGCGGCGCTGAGCTTCTGCTCGCCGCGCAGCACCGCGTCGTACTTGCTGCTGAAGGGATAGAAGTCGGCCGGCGACTGCTGGAACACCTCCAGCGCCAGGCCGGCGGCGCGGAAGGCGGCCGCCGGATCCTCGAACAGCCTGTCGCCGAAGGCCGCGCGCAGGGCCGGCGCATAGGCGGCCCGTTCGAGCTTCCGCGCCACCGCCTCGACCGAGGCATTGCCCATCTCGGCCGGCGACAGGAGCGGCAGCCCGGCCTGCTCGTGGGCCGAGCCGGCGCGGCCGTCCCACATGTGGCCGCCGGTCGGGCCGGCGTCGACGCTGTCGTCGCCGTCGGTGTCGTGGTGGTGCTCGGAGAAGGCGCCGAGCGTCTCCAGGTAGCGCAGCGAGGGCGCCGCGCGCGGCCCCGGCGTGCGGCCGTCGGCGCCTCCCAACTGCACCGACAGTGCGTTCGGCGGCCCGTAGGCATGACGCGGGTCGTGGCAGCTGGCGCACGACTGCGCGCCGGACGCGGAGAGCGACGGGTCGAAGAAGATCTGCCGGCCGAGCGCGGTGAGCGCCGCCGCGCTCGGCGTGGCGCGGCCGGGCGCCGGGGCGTAGGTGGCGCCGACATAGG
>NZ_LMUW01000066.1 GCF_009765735.1 Xenophilus sp. L33 | reverse complement strand
ATCGGCCGCCTTCGACGCCTGCCAGGTCGGCGTCGTGCTGCGCGCCGTGCTGTTCGTCGAGGCGGTGGTGGGCGTGGTCACTCTCTTCGTCGCGCCGGCGCCGGCCGACTGGCTGCTGCTGGCGGCGACCGTCACCGGTGGCGCGTTGCCGGCGACGCTGCTCTGGCTGCTGGCCACCTGTGCGCTCAAGCGGCTGCTCGGGCGCCTGCCGCTGCAGATGCAATACCTGGCCGGCCTTTGCCTGGGCGCGGTCGCCGCGCTCTACGGCTGCGGCCTCCTGCACTGGACCGGCGTGGTCGACGCCGCGCCCTGGCTGGCCAGCGCGCTGGCCGGCGCCCTGCTGGCGGCGCTGATGATGGCCGCCCTGGTGCTGCGCGCCCGCGGCCGGACGCCGGCCACCACCACCGCCCGACTGCAGGAGCTTCAGTCGCGCATCCGGCCGCACTTCCTGTTCAACACGCTCAACAGCGCGATCGCGCTGGTGCGCGAGGAGCCGGCCAAGGCCGAGGCCATGCTGGAAGACCTCTCCGAGCTGTTCCGCCAGGCGCTGGCCGATCCGGGCGAGTCGGTCACGCTGGCCGACGAGATCGCGCTGGCCGAGCGCTACCTGGCGATCGAGCAGGTGCGCTTCGGCGACCGGCTACGCGTTCGCTGGGACCTCGACGCCGCCGCCAGCGGTGCCCGGCTGCCGCCGCTGCTGCTGCAGCCGCTGGTCGAGAACGCGGTCAAGCATGGCGTCGAGCCCAGCCCCGAGGGCGCGCGGCTGCGCATCCGCACCGAGCGCCGCGGCAGCCTGGTGCTGATCGAGGTGATCAACAGCCTGCCGCCGCTGCGCTGGGCCGACCAGCCGCTGCCGCGCGGCCACGGCATCGCGCTGGCCAACGTGCGCGACCGGTTGCGGCTGCTGCACGACATGCAATCGCAGTTCAGCGCCGGCATGGACGAGAAGAACTATCGCGTGCGCATCGCCATTCCTGCTGAACCATGACGGCCCTCAAAATCCTGATCGTCGACGACGAAACACTGGCGCGCTCGCGCCTGCGTGCGCTGCTGGCCGAATGCCGCTCGCCCGCCGCCGAAGCGGTGGCCGAGGCGGCGCACGGCGAGGCGGCGTTGAAGCAGCTGGCCGGCGCCCGCTTCGATCTGCTGCTGCTCGACGTCCACATGCCCGGCATCGACGGCCTGGCCTTGGCCCGCCAGCTGCGCAGCCAGCCGGGCGCGCCGGCGGTGGTCTTCGTGACCGCCTATGCGGCCCATGCGGTGACCGCCTTCGAGCTGGATGCGGTCGACTACCTGACCAAGCCGGTGCGCGCCGAGCGGCTGCAGCAGGCGCTGCAGAAGGCCGAGCGCTACCTGAAGGAGCGCCGCGCCCCGGTTGCCGAGCCGCAGGACGTGCTGCTGATCCAGGACCGCGGCCGGACCGAGCGGGTGCCGCTGGCGGAGGTGCTCTACCTCAAGTCGGAATACAAGTACCTGACGGTGCGCACGGCCCAGCGCAGCCACATCTTCGACGGCTCGCTGGCCGACCTCGAGGAGCGCTACCCGAGCCGCTTCGTGCGGGTGCACCGCAACGCGCTGGTGGCCAAGGCGGCGATCCGGGCGCTCGAGAAATACGACGACGGCGAGGACGCCGAAGGCTGGGCCCTGCGGCTGGACGGCATTCCGGAGCCGGTGGTGGTCTCGCGGCGGCAGCTGTCGACGGTTCGCGAGGCGCTCAAGGAATCGATGTGAGCGAGCCGCGCGTTCCCGGCCGCAGCGGCGAGCGGGTGCTGCTGCACATGCCGGTGGACGTGCGCAGCGCCGCCATGATCGTGCTGGCGGTGCTGGGCTGCGTCTTCACGCTGCGCTGGGCCGAGGCGGTGTTCATTCCGCTCATGGTCAGCCTGCTGGCCACCTACGCGCTGGCGCCGGTGGTGAACCGGCTGGAGCGCTGGCACGTGCCGCGCTGGATCGGCGCCGGCGTGCTGATGCTGGCGATCCTCGGCGCGGTCGGCTGGACCGGCTATTCGCTCTCGGCCAGCGCCTCGGAGCTGGTCGACTCGCTGCCGGTGGCGGCGCAGAAGCTAAGCCTGGCGCTGCGCGCCAACAGCCGCGGCAGCGACCCGACCACGATCGACACGGTGCAGAAGGCCGCGGCCCAGCTGGAGCAGGCCGCCGCCGAGAACCCGGTCGCCGGCCGGCGCGGCGTGACGCGAGTGCTGATCGAGCGGCCGCCCTTCAACGTGCGCGACTACCTCTGGAGCGGCACCGTCGGCCTGCTGGCAGCCGCCGGCCAGCTGACGCTGGTGGCCTTCCTCACCTACTTCGCGCTGTGCTCGGGCGACACCTTCCGGCGCAAGCTGGTCCGCATGACCGGGCCGAGCCTTCAGAAGAAGATCACGGTCAACGTGCTGGACGACATCACGGTCCACATCCAGCGCTACCTGCTGGTGCAGATCTTCAGCAGCGCGCTGATCGGCGTCGCCACCGGGCTGTCGTTCTGGGCGATCGGGCTGGGCAACGCGGCGGTCTGGGGCATCGTGGCGGCGGTGACCAACCTGATTCCCTACATCGGCTCGGTGATCGTGATGGGCGCCGCCGGGCTGGTGGCCTTCCTGCAGTTCAACAGCATCGAGATGGCGCTGCTGGTGGGCGGCACGTCGCTGCTGATCCACACGCTGATCGGCAACCTGCTGGTGCCCTTCCTGACCAGCCGCAGCAGCCGGATGAACCCGGTCGCGGTGTTCGTCGGCGTGATCTTCTGGGGCTGGCTGTGGGGCATCTGGGGGCTGCTGCTGGGCATCCCGATCATGATGGTTGCAAAGGCGATCTGTGAGCACGTGGAGGATCTGCAGCCGGTGGGAGAGCTCGATTGACCTGCAGCACCGTGCCGGGCGGCAGCGTCTTCCAGAGGATCCATTCGCCGGCGGCGATCTGCCGGATGGCCGGGCTGCCCGAGCCGTCGATGTCGCCGTAGCGCAGCGTCAGCTCGCGGCCGGACAGGCGCAGCGTCATCTCGAAGCCCGGCCAATGCCCCGGCACCCGCGGCGTCAATGAAAGCCGGTCGCCCTGCACCGAGAGGCCGAGCAGCGTCTCGACGGAGGCCCGGTGCATCCAGGCCGCCGAGCCGGTGTACCAGCTCCAGCCGCCGCGGCCCACGTAGGGTTGCGCGCTGTAGACGTCGCCGGCCATCACGTAGGGCTCGATCTCGTATTCGGGGCCGCGCAGCGGATGGCGCGCGCGATGCGCCGGGCTCAGGCCCTCGAAGGCCTGCCAGGCGCCTTCGACGTCGCCTTCGAGCGCCAGCGCCATCAGCGCCCAGACCGCGGCATGCGAATACTGGCCGCCGTTCTCGCGCACGCCCGGCGGGTAGGCCTGGATGTAGCCCGGGTTGTTCGGCGAATGCGCCAGCGGCGGATCGAGCAGGCGCATGAGCCCCTGCGGCACATCGTGCAGGTGGCTCTTCATCGAGGCCAGGGCGAGCGTCTGGTGCGCCGTGTCGGACGCGCCGGAGATCACCGACCAGGCCTGCGCGATCAGGTCGATGCGGCATTCCTCGTTCTGCGAGGAGCCGAGCGGCGCGCCGTTGTCGAAGAAGGCGCGGCGGAACCAGGCGCCATCCCAGCCGGCGCCGTGCAGCGCCGCGATCCAGCCTTGCCGCGCAACCTGCCATCTGCGCGCGCGCTCGTGCTCGCCGCGCGCCTCGGCGAAGGGCGCGTAGCCCTCGACCACGCTGCACAGGAACCAGGCCAGCCAGACCGACTCGCCGCGGCCTTCGTTGCCGACCCGGTTCATGCCGTCGTTCCAGTCGCCGGTGCCCATCAGCGGCAGGCCGTGGGCGCCGGTCGCGAGGCTGCGGTCGATCGCGCGGGCGCCGTGCTCGTAGACGCTGGCGACCTCTTCGCCGACCTGCGGCGCGTAGTAGGCGTCCTCGGCGCCGGCCGGGATCTGCGCGCCTTCGATGAAGGGCGTCGTTTCGTCCAGCACCGAGCGGTCGGCGCTCACCTGCACGTAGTGCGCGATGGCGTAGGGCAGCCACAGCAGGTCGTCGGAGAAATGGGTGCGCACGCCGGCGCCGCCGGGCATGTGCCACCAGTGCTGCACGTCGCCTTCGGGGAACTGGCGCGCCGCGTTGACCAGGATCTGGTCGCGCAGGCGCTGCGGGTCGGTGATCGCGAAACCCATCGCGTCCTGCAGCTGGTCGCGAAAACCGATCGCGCCGCCGGCCTGGTAGAAGGCCGCCTTCGACCAGAGCCGGCAGGCCAGCGTCTGGTAGATCAGCCAGCGGTTGACCATGGCGTCGAAGAGCGGGTCCGGCGTGCGCACCTGGATGCGGCCGAGCAGTTCGTCCCAGAAGCCGCGCACCTTGGCGAGCGACTGCGCGACGTCGCGCGACTGCCAGCGGCGCGCCATCGCCATGGCCGCGTCGGCATCGTCGGCATGGCCGAGCAGGAAGCTGAAAGTGGTGCTGGCGCCGGCCGCGAGGTTGAACTCGGCGCCGATGGCCGCGCAGGCGTCGAGCCCGCTGCCGGCCCGCGCGCCGAGCCGCTCCGGCAGCTCGACCATGCCGCGGCCGGCGAAGAATTCGCCGCGGTCGCAGGTCCATTGCGTGGCGCCCGGCAGTCCGTGCAGCTGCACGAAGCCGGTGCTGCCGCCGAAGCCCGCGCTCGACTCGCGCTGCTGGCCGAACACCGCCGGCAGGTCTTCCGGCTTCCAGCTGTGGACCGTGCGGCGCTCGCCGCGGGCCGCGCCCAGCTGCCATTCGATCATCGCGACCGCCCGCAGCCGCCGCGCGCTGATGCCTTCGTTGCGCAGCTTCACCTGCACCAGCTTCATGCGCTCGTCGCGGTCGGCGAAGAAGGTGGTCTCCAGCACGACGTTGTGGTGCAGGCATTCGAAGACGGTGTAGCCCTGGCCGTGCCGCACCCGGTGGCGCGCGGCCGAGGCGCCGCGGCCGGCCGGCGTCAGCGGCAGCAGCTCGCGGCTGTCGAGGTCCTGCAGCAGGTAGTGCTCGAAGGCCGGGTCCTGCACCGGATCGTTGGACCACGGCGTGACCTGGTGCAGCCGGCTGTTGCGGGCCCAGGTGTAGCCGGTGCCGGCTTCGGACACCTGGAAGCCGAAGCTCTCGTTGGCGATCACGTTGACCCAGGGCCGAGTGGTGCGGCGGTTGACGTCGACCTCGAAGCGGAATTCGCCGCTGGCCGCATCGAAGCCGCCCTGCGGCGCGATCGGCGACTCGGCCACATGGCCGGCCGCCGGCAGCGCCGAGACCGCGGTGCGCCGGCCCGGCGG
>NZ_LMUW01000065.1 GCF_009765735.1 Xenophilus sp. L33 | reverse complement strand
GGACCGTGGGCCAGCGGATTCGGGATCGGCGCCTCGCGTTCGCGCTCGCCGCCCTGCGGGCCTCCGGCGTTGCCGCCGTTGCCGCCGCTGCGGTTGCCGCGGCGCTTGCGGTTGCGGTTGTTGCGGCCGGGACCGTCCTGCCCCTGGCCCTGGCCCTGGCCCGGACCGCGCGGCCCGTTGCCCTGGCGCTGCGGCCGGTCACCGAAATTGCCGGCGGCCTGGAACAGCAACTGGATGTCGCGCTCGTCCAGCTCCATCCAGGCGCCGCGCTTGAGCCCGCGCGGCAGCACCATGGCGCCGTAGCGG
The DNA here is from genome assembly GCF_009765735.1 of Xenophilus sp. L33. Lineage (GTDB taxonomy): Bacteria > Pseudomonadota > Gammaproteobacteria > Burkholderiales > Burkholderiaceae_C > Variovorax. The sequence continues at coordinate 27,722 of NZ_LMUW01000065.1, read as the reverse complement.
ATGCGGATCAGCCGGCTGACCGCGTGGCCGACCGACTCGAAGAGGCGCCGCACCTCGCGGTTGCGGCCTTCGGAGATCGTGACCCGGTACCAGCAGTTGGAACCTTCGCCACCGCCTTCCTCGATGGTGCCGAACTGGGCGACGCCGTCGTCCAGACGCACGCCTTCGAGCAGCTTCTTCTTTTCTTCCGCGCTGAGGGCGCCGAGCACCCGCACCGCATATTCGCGCTCCAGACCGAAGCGCGGATGCATCAACTGGTTGGCCAACTCGCCCGAGCTGGTGAAGAGCAGCAGGCCTTCGGTGTTCAGGTCGAGCCGGCCGACCGACTGCCACTTGCCCTGCTGCAGGCGCGGGAGCTTGCGAAAGACGGTCGGGCGGTTCTGCGGATCGTCGTGCGTCACGACCTCGCCAACCGGCTTGTGATAGGCGATGACCCGCGCCGGCGGCGGTGCGATCCGAAAGCGGATCGGCTTGCCGTTGATCTTGACCTGGTCGCCGAACTGGATCCGCTGGCCGATGTGGGCCGGCTCGTTGTTGACCGAGATCCGGCCCTGCAGGATCAGCTGCTCCATCTCCAGCCGCGAGCCGAGCCCGGCCTGGGCCAGCACCTTGTGCAGCTTGGGCGAATCGGCCTCGGGCAGCAGCACGCGCTTGAGCGGCGGGACCTCGGGGCTGTCCTCGTCGGCATCGAACTGGCCGGAGATGACGTCGGCGAAGCGGATCGGCTCGGGCGGCGGCGCGTTGCGCTGCTCGCGCTCGGCGGCGCGGCGGGCGCGGTCGAGGTCGTCTTCCTCCTCGTCGGGCTCCTCCTCTTCTTCGTCTTCGTCGTCCTCGTCCTGATCGTCGGCGTCGCTGCGCAGCGGCTGCGACTGCCGGTGCGATTGCGGTTCAGATTGCGGCGACGCTTCACGCGGCGCGACTTCGGGCTCCGGCTCGGCGATCGGCTGGACCTGGGCGACCGGCACCACCTCGACAGCAGAGGCCGCCTCGGCTTCGACCGGAACGACTTCGGCGGCCTCCGCCGACACGGTCTCCTCCGCCGAGGCCTCGACCACCTTGGGCTTGCGCGGGCGGCGCTTGCGCGGCGGCGCGGCGTCGGCGGGCGCCGCGGCCTCCGTCGGCTCCGCCTGGACGGGCTCGGCAATCAGCGCCTGCGCAACGGGTTCGGCCGGCAGCGTGACTGCGTCGTCGGGATCGGTGGAGCTCATGGTCGGGTTCCGGAAGGGACTTCGAGGGTCTCGGCCTCGTCGGGCGCCGCTGCGGCCTCGACGGGTGCCATGGAAGGGGAATCGGCAAGCGGTTCGGAGGCGGGTTCGGCGGGCTCGTCGATCGGCAGCGCCGGCTGTGCACCGCCGCTCGCCTCTTGCAGCGCGTCGAGCAGCGAGGCCTGCTGCGCCGGCGTCTCGATCACCGGAAGCTGGTCGAGCGAGGCGAGGCCCAGGTCGTCGAGGAACTGCCGCGTGGTGGCATAGAGCCCGGGCCGGCCAACCGTCTCGCGGTGGCCGATCACCTCGACCCAGTTGCGGTCCTCGAGCTGCTTCAGGATCAGCGAATTGATGGTGACGCCGCGAATGTCTTCCATGTCGCCACGCGTGACCGGCTGGCGGTAGGCAATGATGGCCAGCGTCTCGAGCACGGCGCGGGTGTAGCGCGGCGGCTTTTCGGGGTGCAGCCGGTCGAGGTGGTCGCGCAACTCGGGGCGGCTCTGGAAGCGCCACCCGCTGCCGACGCTCACCAGCTCCAGGCCGCGTTGCGCCCAGTCTTCCTGCAGTTCGAGCAACAGCGTCTTGATCGTGTCGGCGCCCAGTTCGTCGTCGAACAGCACACGCAGTTCGCGCACCGGCAACGGCTGGGTCGAACAGATCAAGGCGGTTTCGAGAATGCGCTTGGCATCCGCCGTATTCATGGTTCGCGTATCCAGGAAAAGGCGCCTGGTCGGGCGCTTGTTCAGAAGGATGAAAAGGGGCGCTGCCGGCATTCGGCGGTGCAGCGCAACCGGCGCCAGGCGGCCGGCGCGGCCCTTGGGGACCGTCAGGCGCGATTGTAATCCAGGCCCCAATCGGTCAGGCCGTTCGCCAGATCGGCCGGCGGCGGCGACCGGAACTCCAGCGGCTCGCCCGTGACAGGATGCACGAGAGCGAGCCGGAAAGCGTGCAGCGCCTGCCGCGTCATGCCGGCCGCGGGCGCGCCGCCGTAGAGCGCGTCGCCGACCAGCGGATGGCCGATCGATGCCATGTGCACCCGGATCTGGTGGGTGCGCCCGGTCTCCAGGGTGCAGCGCACCGCGCAGCCGCGGTCGTCGCCGTCAAGCAGCTCGATGAGGGTGCGCGCGGTCTTGCCCGAATGGCGTTCCAGGTCGACCACCGCCATGCGCAGCCGGTTGCGCGGATCGCGGCCGATCGGCGCGTCGACGTGGCGGGCGCGAGCGCCCTGCCAGCCGCGGTGCGCCAGGGCGAGGTACTGGCGCTGGACATCGCGGGCGGCGATCAGCGCCACCAGCGCGTCCATCGCGGCGCGGCTGCGGGCCACCACCATCAGGCCGCTGGTGTCGCGGTCGAGCCGATGCACGATGCCGGCGCGCGGCAGCAGCGCGGCCCGCGGGTCGAGCGCCAACAGACCGTTGAGCAAGGTGCCGCTCCAGTGGCCCGGGGCCGGATGCACCACCAGGCCGGCCGGCTTGTCGATGATGCGCAGGTGCGCGTCCTCGAACACCACCTGGAGCGCCATCGGCTCGGGCCGGAAGGCCTGGCTCTGCGGAGTCGGCTTGAGCTCGATGCGCCCGGCCGCGCCCGCGTGCACCGTGGCGGACGCCTTGGTGACCGGGCGGCCTTGCAGTTCGACCGCACCGGCGTCGATCAGCTGCTGCAGATAGCTGCGGGAAAACTCGGGGACCAGCTCGGCCAGCGCCCGGTCCAGGCGCTGCCCGTGCTGCGGCTGGCCGATCTGGAAGTCGCGGATTTCGCTGGCTTCTGACAGGTCGGCCGCCTCCTCGTGCTCGGCGACGTGCTCGGCCAGATGCTCCGCCACCTGCGGCTCCCCCGCGCCCCGGGCGGGGTTATTCGCCGGGGGGGCGGCCGATATAATCGGGGGCAACTGTTTCACGAAGGCCTTATCTGATGTTTCGCGCCAAATTATCGGTGCTCCCCGCCTGGCTGGCCCTGGGCGCCGCGGCCTGGCTGCTGGCCGGCTGCTCGACCACCGAGGTCGACAAGACGGCCAACATGAGCCCCAACCAGATCTACTCGGAGGCCCAGGACAGCGCCAAGGACGGCGCCTTCGACAAGGCCGTCCCGCTGTACGAGAAGCTCGAAGGCCGCGCCGCCGGCACGCCGCTGGCCCAGCAGGCCGAGCTCGACAAGGCCTATGCCCAGTACAAGGGCAACGAGAAGGTGGCCGCCATCGCCACTATCGACCGCTTCATCAAGCTGCACCCGGCCAGCCCGGCGCTCGACTACGCCCTGTATCTCAAGGGCGTGATCAACTTCAACGACGACCTGGGCATGTTCTCGTTCATGACGCGCCAGGACCTGTCCGAGCGGGACCAGAAGGCGGCCAAGGAATCGTTCGAGGCCTTCAAGGACCTGGTCACCCGCTTCCCGGATTCGCGCTACACGCCCGATGCGCGCGCGCGCATGAACTACATCGTCAATTCGTTGGCGCAGTACGAAGTGCACGTGGCCCGCTACTACTATTCGCGCGGCGCTTACGTGGCGGCGATCAACCGTTCGCAGCAGGCGCTGGCCGACTACCGCCAGGTGCCGGCGCTCGAGGAAGCGCTCTACATCATGGTGATGTCCTACGACAAGCTCGGCATGGACGACCTGCGCGACGACACCAAGCGCGTGCTGACCGCCAACTACCCGCAAAGCGAATACCTGACCCGCGGCTTCCGCGGCAAGGACGATCCGTGGTGGAAGGTCTGGTAGGCCTGCAGGCCTGCTGACCCGCTAGGCCGGCGGCACGTTCAGCGCCGCCAGCGCCGCATCGAAGTCGGCTTCTCCTTCGAGTCTTCGCATTGGCGGCAGCGCCGCCAGCAGGCGCTTGCCGTAGCCCATCGCCACCAGCCGGGTGTCGCAGATGGCCAGCACGCCCATGTCGGTCTCGCGCCGGATCAGCCGGCCGGCGCCCTGCTTCAGCGCTACCGCCGCTTCCGGCAGCGAATAGTCCCCGAACGCACTGCGACCCTGCGCTTCCAGGCGCTGAGAGCGCGCCTCGACCAGCGGATCGCCGGGCGGCGGGAACGGCAGCTTGTCGATCACCACAAGTTGCAGCACGTCGCCCGGCGCGTCGAAGCCCTCCCAGAACGAGGCCGAAGCCACCAGCACGCAACCGGGCCGGCCGTGTCCGCCGCCTTCGCGGAAGCGGTCCATCAGCATGCGCTTGGGCCGCTCGCCCTGCACCAGCACTTCCGGCGGCGGCCGGCCTTCCAGGTCTGCGCTCCGCTCGAAGGCCTGCCGGATGCCGTCGCCGATGGCGCGCAGCGCCCGCAGGGTGGTGGTCAGCACCAGCGTGCGGCCGCCGAGCGCCGCGGCACCGCGCGCCGCCAGCAGCGCCACCTGCTGGCTGTGCGAGGGATCGTTCGGCTTCGGGAAGCTGCGCGGGACGTAGAGCGCCGCCTGGCGGGCATAGTCGAACGGGCTCGCGACCCGGAGCACCTCGGCTTCGTCCAGGCCGCAAGGCTCGGTGAACCAGCGCAGCTTCGGGTCGTCGCCCAGGGTGGCCGAGGTGAAGATCCAGGCGCGGCCGTCGGCCTCGGCATCGCTGGCGCCATCGCCGCCGGTGGTCTTGAGCACCCGCGTGCGCACTGCCTCGGCGATGTCCAGCGGCGACTCGACCAGCCGCAGCTGGTTGCCGACGTCGAGCCAGCGCACCGAGCCGGGCGCGCACGCCTCGGCGAAGCGCCGGGTGCGCTGGCCGAGTTGCTGCGCGCGCTCCTGCAGCCGGACGAAGTCGGGCGCCAGCTCGCTCACCATGTCGAGGCCGCGGGCCGCCGCCTCGAAGGTCTGCTGCAACTCGTCGAGCGCCTCCTGCCAGGCGACGGCGTCGATGCTCTCGGGCGCCGAGCCGGTCCAGCGCAGCTTGGCGCCCGGCCACTGCTTGCCGGCGGCCAGCCGCAGATCGCGCGCCGCCCGCTCGACGCCACCCGCCAGCATCTGCCAGTCGACCAGCCCGCGCGCCTGCTGCAGGCCGGCGCCGAGCAGGTCGCGCGCGAAATCGAGCGCCTGTCCGGTGCCGAGCTGGATGCCGAGGAACTGCACGCCGGTCTCGTTGAGCTGGTGGGCCTCGTCGAAAACCACCACCCGCACGCTCGGCAGCAGCTCGGCCATGCCCGACTCGCGCACTGCCAGGTCGGCGAAGAAGAGGTGGTGGTTGATGACCACCACGTCGGCCGCCATCGCCTCGCGCCGCGCCAGGTTGACGTGGCACGACTTGAACTGCGGGCATTGCTGGCCCAGGCAGTTGTCGCGCGTGGAAGTGACCAACGGGATGAGGGGCGAGCGCTCGTCCAGGCCTGGCAGTTCGGCCAGGTCGCCGCTGCGGGTGGCCTTGGACCATTGCTCGATCTTGGCCAGGGTGCGCAAGGTGCCGCGCTCGGGCAGCGACGGGTCGTGACGCGCCTGGTCGAGCCGGTGCAGACACAGGTAGCTGCCGCGGCCCTTGAGCAAGGCGGTGCGCACCGGCAACCCGAGCGCGGCCACCAGCCGAGGCAGATCGCGGCCGAAGAGCTGGTCCTGCAGCGTCTTGGTGGCGGTCGACAGCAGCACCCGCTCGCCGCTCAGCAGCGCCGGCACCAGATAGGAGAAGGTCTTGCCGACGCCGGTGCCCGCCTCCACCACCAGCACGCCGCCCTGGCCGATGGTGCGGGCGACCGCCAGCGCCATCTCGGTCTGGCCGCCGCGCTCGCGGAACTGGTCGGCCGCATGCGAGAGCAGCCCGCCTTCCGCGAAGATCTCGCGGACCTCCTGTTCGAGCGCCATCAGGCCGGTTCCCGCGGATCGAGCAGGAAGACCAGCTGTTCGATCTGGTCGCGCAGGGCCAGGCGGCGCTTCTTGAGGCGCCGCAGCATCAGCTCGTCCAGCGGGGCGCCATCGGAGAGCCGGTCGATCGTGGCGTCGAGGTCGGCATGCTCGATGCGCAACTCGATCAGCTGGCGGGAATGGGAGTGAAGATTCGAGTCCAAAGGGCGCAATACGATACGAAAGCGACGCCAAAGCGAGGCTGGAGCGGTCCGGCGGCGCCGAATGTTCACTCGATAATACGTCGTTGCCCAGTATGCATCCCCCAATCCCAGAGCGCGCCCACGGCGCCCACGCGCCCACATGACAAGAGGCTTCCGACTCGCCGCCGCCACCGGTCTCCACAAGGGCGATCGCCCCTACCAGCAGGACCAGGTGATGGTGCTGACCCACCCGCGCGTCGCCGGCTGCCTCCTGGGCGTGGTGGCCGACGGCATGGGCGGACGCAGCGGCGGACGCAAGGCCTCCGACCAGGTGCTGATGACCGCGCGCCAACTGTTCGCCCGCTACAAGCCCGGCCGCGACGACGCCAACGAACTGCTGCGCCAGATGCTGGAGGATTCGCACACGGTCATCAAGCTGACCGCGATCTCCAGCGAGGAAGAGCCGCACAGCACGCTGGCCGCCTTCCTCATGAACCCCGACGGCGAATGCGCCTGGATCCATGCCGGCGATTCGCGGATCTATCACTTCCACAACGGGCGGCTGGTCAAGCGCACCAAGGACCATTCCTACGTGCAGGTGCTGGTCGACCGCGGCGAGATCGACGAGGAAGAGGCCAACGAGCATCCGCAGGGCAACATCCTGCTCGGCTGCCTGGGCATGAAATCGACGCCGCCGCCGGTGGACGTCCACCACATCCCTCGCATGCAGGACGGCGACGTGCTGCTGGCCTGCAGCGACGGCCTCTGGCACTACTTCACGCCCGAGGAGATGGGCGGCCTGCTGGCGGCGAAGCCGCCGCGCGAGGCGGTCGAGATGCTGGTGGCCGAAGCGCGCCGGCGCGCCCGCGGCACGGGCGACAACCTGTCGCTGGTGGTGCTGAAGCTGGAGGCGCTCCCACAGGAAGACGAGGCGGCCCTGGCCAGCGAACCCTGAGGGCCGGCCGCCTCAGGGTGGCGTGGCCGGTGTCGCGGGTGTCGCCGGCGTGGCGGGCTTGGCCGGCGGTTCCAGCGTGGCCGGCAGCGGCGATGGTGGCACCGCATTCGACGCGCCATGTTCCGGCAGCGGCGCCGAGCGCGGCTTGGTGTTGCCGGCATTGCGCCGCTCGACGTCCGCCCGATGTTCCCTGGCCTGCTTCTGCTTGTCTTCGTAGGCCTTGACCGAAGCCGGCTCGGCCGCGCGTTCGCGCGCCGCCTTGGCGAGGTCCTCGGCGTGCGTCTGCTGCTTGCTCTCGAACGACCGCCGCTGCTCGGCTTCCTGCGCGGCGGTCGCGGCGCGGCTGGCCGTGTGGTCGGCAGCGCGCTGTTCGCGGTCCTGCTGCGACTTGAGCGCATCCTGGCGCTTGGCCTCGGCGTCCGCCTCGGCCGTGCTGGAATTCTTCTGGTCGAGCTTGTTCAGTTCGTCCGTGCCGCGGCGCTGGCGCTCGATGTCGTTGAGCGTGGCGGTCTGGCGGCGGATGTCGTCGTTGTCGACACGGCGGCGCGCCCGGGCATCGTCCAGGCAGTTCTGCACCGCGAATTTCTTGTAGCAGAGCGCGCGGTCGGCCTCGTAGCGGTCGTCGATCGTCTTCTGCTCCTGCGAGAGGCGGGTGTGCTCGGCGTCGAGGTCGATATTTCCGGTGGTCGCCAGCGTCTGCGCCGAGAGCGTGGCCATCGGCGCCAGCGCCAGGATCGCCCAGAGCGAAGCGAGCGTGGCGAGCGTGGTGAGGCGCTTGGTCATGTGAGCCGGGTGTCGACGTTGCGGCGTTCGAGCGCGAGGAATTCGGCCGACTGCATTTCCTGCAGCCGCGAGACGGTGCGCGGGAATTCGTGGGCCAGCGGGCCCTCGGTGTAGAGGTCTTCGGGCGGGACTTCGGCGGAGATGATGAGCTTCACCCGGCGATCGTAGAACACGTCGACCAGCCAGGTGAAACGGCGTGCTTCGGAGGCCATGCGCACCGGCATGTGCGGCACGTCGGACAGCAGCACGGTGTGGAACTGGCTGGCGATCTCGAGGTAGTCGTTCTGAGAGCGCGGGCCGCCGCAGAGCGTCTTGAAGTCGAACCAGACCACGCCGCCGGCCTTGCGCCGTGCGTGGATCTCGCGCGACTCGATGCGCAGCACCGGGTTCTCGTCGGCATGCTCGGCGATGCGCTCGAAGTCCTCGCGCATCTCCTGGTCGGCCGCGGCGCCGTTCGGCGTGAGATAGAAGCGCACCTGCTCCATGGTGCGGCGCCGGTAGTCGGTGCCGTTGTCGACGCTGATGACTTCGAGCTTCTCGTTGAGCAGCGCGATCGCCGGCAGGATGCGGTCGCGATGCAGGCCGCCCGGATAGAGGTCGTCCGGCTTGAAGTTGGACGTCGTGACGAAGCCCACGCCGTTGTCGAACAGCGCGACCAGCAGCCGGTGCAGGATCATCGCGTCGGTGATGTCCGCGACGTGGAATTCATCGAAGCAGATGAGCTTGTAGCGCTTGGACATCCGGAGGCCCAGCTCGTCCAGCGGATTGACCGTGCCCTGCAGTTCGGCCAGTTCGCGGTGCACCTCGCGCATGAACTCGTGGAAGTGCAGCCGCGTCTTCCGGCGCAGCGGGACCGCGTTGTAGAAGCAGTCCATCAGGAAGCTCTTGCCGCGCCCGACGCCGCCGTACATGTAGACGCCGCGCGGGATGTCCGGGCGGTGGATCAGCTTCTTGAAGGCGTTGGAGCGCTGGGCCTTGTAGTCGGCCCATTCGTCTGCGCAGCGGTCGAGCGCCTCCACCGCGCGCAGCTGCGCGGGGTCGCTCTGGAACCCGCGCGCTGCCAGTTCGGCGTCGTAGGCCTGCCGGACGAGTCCCACGGGCTCAGAAGTTCAGGGTGCGCTTGTCGACGGCCAGGGCGGCTTCCTTGGTCGCTTCCGAGAGCGACGGGTGCGCGTGGCAGATGCGGGCGATGTCCTCGGCGCTGGCCTTGAATTCCATCGCCACGACGGCTTCGGAGATCAGCTCGCTGACCATCGGGCCGACCATGTGCACGCCGAGGATCTCGTCGGTCACCGCGTCGGCCAGGAACTTGACCATGCCCGTGGTGTCGCCGATCGCCCGCGCCCGGCCGTTGGCCAGGAAGGGAAAGGTGCCGGCCTTGTAGGCGCGGCCGCTGGCCTTGAGCTGCTGCTCGGTCTGGCCGACCCAGGCGATCTCGGGCGAGGTGTAGATGACCCACGGGATCGTGTTGAAGTTGACATGGCCGTGCTGCCCGGCGATGCGCTCGGCGACCGCCACGCCTTCTTCCTCGGCCTTGTGCGCCAGCATCGGGCCACGCACCACGTCGCCGATCGCCCAGACATTGGCCAGGCTGGTCTTGCATTCGGCGTCGACCACGATCGCGCCGCGCTCGTCGAGCGCCAGGCCGACCGCGTCGGCGGCCAGGCCGATGGTGTTGGGCACCCGGCCGATCGAGACGATCAGCTTGTCGACCTCGAGCGTCTGCGCTTCGCCCTTGGCATTGATGTAGGCGATGCTCACGCCCTTCTTGCCCGACTTGATGTCGCCGACGGCGACGCCGAGCTCGATCTTCAGGTTCTGCTTGGTGAAGGCCTTGAGCGCTTCCTTGGCGATCTGCTCGTCGACCGCGCCGAGGAAGGTCGGCAGTGCCTCGAGCACCGTCACTTCGGCGCCGAGCCGGCGCCAGACCGAACCCATCTCCAGGCCGATCACGCCGGAGCCGATCAGCGCCAGCTTCTTCGGCACGCCCTGGATGCGCAGCGCGCCGTCGTTCGACAGGATGTTCTCCTCGTCGAACGGCGCCTGCGGCAGCGGCCGCGCGTTGGAGCCGGTGGCGACGATCACGTGCTTGCCGGTGATCGTTTCCTCGGCGGCGCCGGCGACCTTGATGTCCCAGCCGCCTTCGGCCTGCTTCACGAAGGAGCCGCGGCCGTGGAAGAAGGTGATCTTGTTCTTCTTGAACAGGTAGGTGATGCCGTCGTTGTTCTGCTTCACAACCGCGTCCTTGCGCGCCAGCATCTTGGCGACGTCGAGGCTCAAGCCCTCGATCTGGATGCCGTGGTCGGCGAAGTGGTGGCCGGCCTCCTCGAAGTTCTCCGAGGACTGCAGCAGCGCCTTGGACGGGATGCAGCCGATGTTGGTGCAGGTGCCGCCGAGCGCGGGACCGCCCTTGGCGTTCTTCCACTCGTCGATGCAGGCGACGTTGAAGCCGAGTTGCGCCGCGCGGATCGCGGCCACGTAGCCGCCGGGGCCGCCACCGATGACGATGACGTCGAATTGCTTGTTGGACATCTTTGTTCTCCTTAGATGTCGAACAGCAGGCGCGACGGATCTTCGAGCGCTTCCTTCATGGCCACCAGGCCCAGCACGGCTTCGCGGCCGTCGATGATGCGGTGGTCGTAGCTCATCGCCAGGTAGTTCATCGGCCGGATCACGATCTGGCCGTTCTCGACCACCGCGCGGTCCTTGGTCGCGTGCACGCCCAGGATGGCCGACTGCGGCGGGTTGATGATCGGCGTCGACAGCATCGAGCCGAAGGTGCCGCCGTTGGAGATCGAGAAGGTGCCCCCGGTCATCTCCTCGATGCCCAGCTTGCCGTCCTTGGCCTTCTGGCCGAATTCGGCGATCTTCTTCTCGATGTCGGCGAAGCTCATCTGGTCGGCGTTGCGCAGGATCGGCACCACCAGGCCGCGCGGCGAGCCGACCGCGATGCCGATGTCGAAGTAGCCGTGGTAGACGATGTCTGTGCCGTCGACCGAGGCGTTGATCACCGGGTACTTCTTGAGCGCATGCACCGCGGCCTTCACGAAGAAGCTCATGAAGCCGATCTTGACGCCGTGCTCCTTGGTGAAGGCGTCCTGGAACTTCTTTCGCATCTCCATGACCGGGGCCATGTTGACTTCGTTGAAGGTGGTCAGGATGGCGTTGGTCGACTGCGACTGCAGCAGGCGCTCGGCGATGCGGGCGCGCAGGCGGCTCATCGGCACGCGCTGCTCCGGGCGCTCGCCGAGGTCCGGTGCGCCGGTCGGTGCGGCGACCTGCGGCAGGCTGGCCCGGGGCGCGCCGGTCGGGATCGAGACGGGCGGTGCCACCTTGGCGGTGGTGCCAGCGGCGACCGCGCCGAGCACGTCGCCCTTGGTCACGCGGCCATCTCGGCCGGTGCCGGCGACGTCGCCGGTGGACAGGTTGTTGTCGGCCAAGAGCTTGGCGGCGGCCGGCATCGCGACGTCGGACTTGGCGCCGCCGGTGGCGGCGGTGGCCGCGGCAGCGGGAGCCGGTGCGGCAGCCGCCGCAGGAGCGGGAGCGGCCGCGGCGGGCGCGCCGGCGGACGCCTTGGCGTCGGTGTCGATCCTGGCGATCAGTTGTTCGGCGACCACGGTGGCGCCGTCGCCTTGCACGATCTCGGCCAGCACGCCGGCGGCGGGCGCCGGCACTTCCAGCACGACCTTGTCGGTTTCGATCTCGATCAGGATCTCGTCGACGGCGACCGCTTCACCGGCCTTCTTCTTCCACTGCAACATGGTGGCTTCGGCCACGGACTCGGACAGCTGGGGGACTTTGACTTCTACGATGGACATGGGATGAGCTCGATTTTTTTGTGAGATGCACCAGAGCGCCCCGCGGGGGGGCGCTCCCGGGAAGGCGCGAATGGATTTACTTGGTCAGCACGAAGCCCTTGAGCTTGCCGAAGGCGCCGTCGACCAGCGCCTTCTGCTGCTCCTGGTGCAGGTGCGAATAACCGACCGCCGGCGAGGCCGAGGCGGCCCGACCGGAGTAGCCGAGCTTCTGGCCTTCCTGCATGTTCTCGTGGATGTAGTGCTGCACGAAGAACCACGCGCCCTGGTTCTGCGGCTCGTCCTGGGCCCAGACCACGTCGACCAGGTTCGGGTACTTGCGCAGCTCGGTGCCGAAGGCCTTGTGCGGGAACGGATAGAGCTGCTCGACGCGGATGATCGCGACGTCGTCGGTGCCCTTCTCCTCGCGCTTCTTGGCCAGGTCGTAGTAGACCTTGCCCGAGCAGGCGATGACCCGCTTGACCTTCTCGGCCTTCAGGTCCTTGCTGTCGGGGATGACGGTCTGGAAGCTGCCCTTGGTGAATTCGGCGAGCGGCGAGGTCGCGTCCTTGTTACGCAGCAGCGACTTCGGCGTCATGATGATCAGCGGCTTGCGCAGGTTGCGCACCATCTGCCGACGCAGCACGTGGAAGATCTGGCTGGCGGTGGTCGGCTGCACCACCTGCATGTTGGTGTCGGCGGCCAGTTGCATGAAGCGCTCGACGCGCGCCGAGCTGTGCTCCGGACCCTGGCCTTCGTAGCCGTGCGGCAGCATCAGCGTGATGCCGTTGACCCGGCCCCACTTCACTTCGCCCGACGCGATGAACTGGTCGATGACCACCTGAGCGCCGTTCACGAAGTCGCCGAACTGCGCTTCCCAGATGACCAGCGTGTTCGGGTCGTTGGAGGCGTAGCCGTATTCGAAGGCCAGCACCGCTTCTTCGGACAGGATCGAGTCGATGACGACGAACGGCGCCTGGTTGTCGGTGACGTTCTGCAGCGGCACGTAGGTGCCTTCGTCGAACTTCTCGCGGTTCTGGTCGTGCAGCACCGCATGGCGGTGGGTGAAGGTGCCGCGGCCGGAGTCCTCGCCCGACAGGCGCACCGGATAGCCGCTGGCCACCAGCGAGGCGAAGGCCATGTGCTCGCCCATGCCCCAGTCGACGTTGGTGTCGCCGCGGCCCATGGCGGCGCGGTCGTCCAGTACCTTCTTGACCAGCGGATGCACCGTGAAGCCCTCGGGCACCTTGGTGATGCGCTCGGCCAGCCGCTTCCATTCGGCGGTCGGGATCGCGGTGTCGCCGGCGTCGGTCCATTTCTTGTTGAGGAAGGGGCTCCAGTCGACCGCGTACTTGCTCTTGAAGTTGGTCAGCACCGGGTCGGAGGTGTTCTTGCCGGCGTCGAAGGCCGCGCGCTGGGCCTTGACCATGTCGTCGCCGAGCGTGGCGCCCTGCCCTTGCGCGGCCAGCTTGTCGGCGTAGAGCTTGCGGGTGCCGGGATGCTGAGCGATCTTCTTGTACATCAGCGGCTGGGTGAGCGACGGCGTGTCCTGCTCGTTGTGGCCCAGCTTGCGGAAACAGATGATGTCGACCACCACGTCCTTCTGGAATTCCATGCGGAATTCGAGCGCCAGCTGCGTAGCGAGCACCACCGCTTCGGGGTCGTCGCCGTTCACGTGCAGCACCGGCGCCTCGATCATCTTGACGATGTCGGTGCAATAGAGCGTCGAGCGGCTGTCGCGCGGGTCGCTGGTGGTGAAGCCGATCTGGTTGTTGATCACGATGTGGACCGTGCCGCCGGTGGAATAGCCGCGGGTCTCGGCCAGCGCCAGCGTTTCCATCACGACGCCCTGGCCGGCGAAGGCCGCGTCGCCGTGCACGATCACCGGCAGCACCTGCTTGCCGAGCGGGTCGGCGCGGCGGTCCATGCGGGCGCGCACCGAGCCTTCGACCACCGGGTTGACGATTTCCAGGTGCGACGGGTTGAAGGCCAGGCTCAGGTGCACCGGGCCGCCGGCGGTGGTCACGTCGGAGCTGAAGCCCTGGTGGTACTTGACGTCGCCGCTGGTCAGTTCTTCAGGCGCGGTGTGGTCGAACTCTGCGAACAGGTCGGCCGGCAGCTTGCCGAGCGAATTGACCAGCACGTTCAGGCGGCCGCGGTGGGCCATGCCGATCACGATTTCCTGGACGCCCTTGATGCCGGCCTGGTTGATCAGCTCGTCCATCGAGACGATGAAGCTTTCGCCGCCTTCGAGCGAGAAGCGCTTCTGGCCGACGTACTTCGTGTGCAGGAAGCGCTCCAGACCTTCGGCGGCGGTCAGGCGCTCGAGCACCCGGCGCTTCTGCTCGGCCGTCAGCTTCGGATTCGTGCGGGCGCTTTCGAGCTTCTGCTGCCACCAGCGCTTCTGGCCCTGGTCGGTCATGTACATGTACTCGGCGCCGATGGTGCCGCAGTAGGTTTCGCGCAGGGCGTTCAGCAGGTCGCGCAGCGACATGGTGTCGCGGCCGAAGAAGGTGTTGCTGGTGTTGAAGACCGTCTCGAGGTCGGCGTCGGCGAAGCCGTAGAACGAGGCTTCCAGTTCCGGAATGGCGGGGCGTTCGGCGCGCTTGAGCGGGTCGAGGTCGGCCCAGCGGGCGCCGACGTTGCGGTAGGCGGCGATCAGCTGCTGGACGGCGGTGCGCTTGCGGCCGAGTTCGGAGTCGGCGCCGCTCGCGACCACCACCTTGGTGGTGCCCTGCTTGGCGCGTTCGGCGAAGGCGTTGACGACCGGCTGGTGCGGCACGTCACGGCTGTGGGTGCCGTCGGTGGCGGGGACGTTCTGCAGCGCGTCGAAGTACGAGCGCCAGTTGTCGGGCACGCTGCCGGGATTGGAGAGATAGTTTTCGTACATCTCCTCGACATAGGGCGCGTTGCCGCCGAAGAGATAGGTGTTGCCCTGGTAGGCGCTGTAGACGGAGGGGCCCGTCGACGAAGAATCGCTCATATTCCGCTGACCTTCGCTTCCCTGCAGGAAGCACGAGTTGGTTAGAAACCTTCCGCGACACGGCTGGACCGGTTGGCGGATGCGACTGTGGCTGGAAGGGGCCTAGGTACCCGTCGATTGTGCCACGCTGAGCAAATGGTGCCGCTTCGCGCCTTCGCAAGTGATCCGCCAAGTCAATAGGGTCATGCCAGAAGATGACGGATCTGTTGCAGCGCCGCCGGATCGTCCATGGTCGTCAGGTCGCCCGGATCGCGCCGCTCGCAGACCGCCTGGATCGCCCGCCGCAGCAGCTTGCCGCTGCGGGTCTTGGGCAGCGCGCCCACGAAGCGCACCCGCGCCGGCCGCGCCAGCGCGCCCAGGTCGCCGGCGACCCGCTGCATGATCTCGCCCTCGAGCGCCAGCGCGGCCGCGGCATCGGTCAGCGCGGCGCCGTCCTTGGGCACCACGAAGGCCATCGCCACCTGGCCTTTCAGGTCGTCGGCGACGCCGACCACCGCCACCTCGGCGACGTTCGGATGGCCGGAAATGCTCTCCTCGATCTCGCGGGAGCCCAGCCGGTGACCGGCGACGTTGATCACGTCGTCGGTGCGCCCGAGGATGTAGTAGTAGCCGTCCTCGTCGCGGATGCCCCAGTCGAAGGTCGAATAGACCAGCTTGCCGGGCACGCTCTTCCAGTAGGTGTCGACGAAGCGGGCGTCGTCGCGCCAGACGGTCTGCATGAAGCCCGGCGGCGTCGGGCCCTCGATCGCGACCACGCCCTTCTCGTTGGCGCCGGTCAGCTCCTCGCCGGTGGCCTCGTGCAGGATCTTCACCTTGTAGCCGTACATCGGGATGCCGGGGCTGCCGAACTTGCTCGGCATCGGCTCGACGCCGTTGGCCACGGTCAGGATCGGCCAGCCCGATTCGGTCTGCCAGTAGTTGTCGATGATCGGCACGCCCAGGCCGTCGGCGATCCAGCGGCCGGTCGGCTCGTCCAGCGGCTCGCCGGCCAGGAACAGCGCGCGCAGGCTGGAGAGGTCGTACTTCTTCAGGAGCGCCGGGTCCTGCTTCTTCAGCACCCGCACTGCCGTCGGGGCGCTGAACATCACGGTCACCTTGTACTTCTCGACCAGGCGCCACCAGATGCCGCCGTCGGGCTGCCGGTCGAGCCCCCGCGTCGGCAGGCCCTCGTACATGATCGTCGCCATGCCGGCGATGAGCGGACCGTAGACGATGTAGCTGTGGCCGACCACCCAGCCGATGTCGCTGGTCGAGAAGTAGGTCTCGCCGGCGCGGCCGTCGAAGATGTGCTTCATGCTGGCCGCCAGCGCCACCGCGTAGCCGCCGGTGTCGCGCTGCACGCCCTTCGGGCGGCCGGTGGTGCCGCTGGTGTAGATGGTGTAGCTGATCTCGGTCGATTCCAGCCAGGTGCAGGGCACCTCGGCGTCGCGGTGCTGCGCGAGCAGCGCGGCCGCCAGGTGGTCGCGGCCCTCGGTCAGCGCCATCGGCGCCAGGCCGCGGTCGACCAGCAGCACCGCGTCGGGCTTGTGGGCCGACAGGCGGATCGCCTCGTCCAGCAGCGGCTTGTACGCCAGCACCTTGCCGCCGCGCGAGCCGGCATCGGCGCTGACGATCAGCTTGGGCGTCGCGTCCTCGATGCGCGAGGCCAGCGAGCCGCTGGCGAAGCCGCCGAAGACCACGCAATGGATGGCGCCGATGCGGGCGCAGGCCAGCATCGCGAAGGCGGCCTCCGGGATCATCGGCATGTAGACGAGCACCCGGTCGCCGCGGCCGACGCCCAGGGCGATCAGGCTGGCGGCGGTGCGCTGCACCTCGTCGTGCAGTTCCCGGAAGCTGTAGTTGCGCTCGACGCCGGTCTCGGTCGAGACGAAGACCAGCGCCGGCTGGTCGCCGCGCGCGGCCAGGTGGCGGTCGACCGCGTTGTGGCAGAGGTTGGTGCGGCCGCCCACGAACCAGCGCGTGAAAGGCGGCTTCGAGGCGTCGAGCACCTGCGCGGCCGGCGTCTCCCAGTCGATGAGGCGGGCCTGTTCGGCCCAGAAGGCTTCGGGTTCGTCGATCGACTGCCGGTAGAAGTCGGCGTAGCGGCTCATTCGAATGTCTCCGGTCTTTTCGTGGCGGTTCGAGCCGCCATTCTGACCGGGCCGCCCGGCGTCGTCAGGCCAGGAATTCGAGCATTCCGCCGTTCAAGTGGTACATCGAGCCGACCATCCTGATCGTGCCCTTGCTCTCCAGGTCGGCCAGCACCGGGCTGCCGCTGCGCAAGGCGGCAAGAGTCTGCTTGACGTTGGTCACCGCCACCGCATCGACGAAAGCCGGGTTCTTGCTGCTGCGGTCGCCGCCGAATTCGGTGGCGGCGACGGCCGGCTTGATGACCTCGAGCAGGCCGGTGAGGTTGCCCAGTTGCACGTTGTCGATCGCGCCCTTGATCGCGCCGCAGGCGGTGTGGCCCATCACCAGCACGACCTTGGCGCCGGCCGCCGCGCAGGCGAATTCGAGGCTGCCCATCAGGTCCTTGTTGGCGATGTTGCCGGCGACGCGGGCGTTGAAGGTGTCGCCGATGCCCATGTCCAGGATGATCTCGGCCGGCGCACGCGAGTCGATGCAGCTGAGGATGACCGCCGCCGGATATTGGCCGGCGGCGCTGGAGCGCTTCTGGGCCAGGAAGTCCTGCGGCTTCATCTTGCCGGCGCGAAAGCGCTCGTTGCCCTTCTTCATGAGCGCGATGATCGCGTCGGGCGTCAGCGCGTCGCGCTGGGCATGGGTGAGCGATGCCGCTTCCGCTTCCTCCAGCGGCAATGCCAGGCTGGCCATCAGGACCGCGGCGCCGGCGCCGGCTTGCTTGAACCAGGTCCGCCGTCCGCCCGACCGGGTCTCGGCCGGGCAACAGGTAATCGTCGCTTTCATCGAAGCTCCTGCGAAATTGAGGAAATCTTTGTACGACTTTTCCTACATCGTGGGCGGAATATAAGCCCAACGACTCCCGCGAAGCTTCCGAAGCGCGCTGTCAGCGAATGGTCGACAGCCTGGCGAAGCCGGTGGCACCGCCGAGCGTGGTCGGGCCGTCACGCCGGACGACCGGCCGCCGCGCCTTGTCGGCGCGCGGTGCGCCCCGGCCCCGCACGGCGAACCAGCCGCCAGCAGCGACGGCGGCAGCGGCGGCTACGGCCACGAGACAGATCCAGTTCGAGACTTCCATTCGTGCACTCCTGCTTGTTCGGCTGCCACGAGTCTGCATGCGCGCGACCGTGCTGGACAGGGCCCGGCGCCCTGCCGCTGTGCAGTTGCACACGCTTGCGCGAACCGGCGCGCGGACGGATTTCACGCCGCCGCGGAAAAGCTGGGATCGGCGCCGTCCTGCAAGCCGAATCAGCGTTTTCCGCCAGAGCGGATCGCCCCGGACCGCGAAACTCCGTCGCATTCCGCAAACGAATCCTTTCAACGCTTTCAAAGGGGCCACGCCATGCTCGACGACTTCAGCCGCCCGGACCGCACCCGGATCGACGTCAACGAAGACCGCGAGGTCCGCTTCTGGTGCGACCACTACGCGGTGAGCGAAGCCGACCTGCGCAAGGCGGTGGCCGACGTCGGCGTGTCGGCCCAGCATGTCGGCGAACACCTGGGCATGCCGCTGGCGATGCGCGGCCGCGCCGAGCGCGCGCCCGGCGCCGGCCAGCGCGAAGCCAGAGCCTGATGGCCACCGGCAGCCGCACCCTCTGGAAGGGCGCGATCAGCTTCGGGCTGGTCCACATTCCGGTCGGGCTGCATACCGCCAGCATCGAACAGGGCGTGGACTTCGACTGGCTGGACAAGCGCTCCATGGACCCGGTCGGCTACCGGCGCATCAACAAGAAGACCGGCAAGGAAATCGACAAGGACGACATCGTCAAGGGCGTCGAATACGAAGACGGCAAGTACGTCGTCATCTCGCCCGATGAGATCGAGGCGGTCTATCCCAGAACGACCCAGACGATCGAGATCCAGCGCTTCATCGACGCCCACGAGATTCCCTTCCTGTACCTGGAGCGGCCCTACTACGTCGCGCCGATCAACCGCGGCCAGAAGGTCTACGCCCTGCTGCGCGAGGCGCTGCTCAAGAGCGGCAAGATCGGCCTGGCCAAGGTCGTAATCGCGACCAAGGAGCATCTGGCGGTGCTGGTGCCTTCCGGCCCGGTGCTGGTGCTCAATCTGTTGCGTTGGGGCGACGAAGTCAGATCGACCGAAGGGCTGGACCTGCCGGCCGCCGGCACCTCGGCGGCGCACATTTCCGCGGCCGAGATGAAGATGGCCGAGCAGCTCATCAAGGAGATGTCGGGCCCCTGGAAGCCGGACGAATTCAAGGACGAGTTCAAGCACCAGGTCATGAAGCTGGTCGACAAGAAGGTGAAGGCCGGCAAGACCGAAACCGTGATCCAGCCCGAGGAGGAAGCGCCCAAGGAGGGCGCCGAGATCATCGACCTCACCGAGTTGCTGGCGCGCAGCCTGAAGGGTGGCAAGGGCAAGCCCAAGCAGGCCGCTGCGGAGCCCGCGGCCAAACCGGCGCGCAAGGCGGCAGCCAAGTCGAAGGCGGCCCCGGCGAAGGCCGCGCGCGCCAGGAAGGCAGCCTGAGCCGGTCGGCGCGCCGGCGCCGGGGCCTCGATCCTTCTATCCAACGCCACTTGAAAGTGGCATCCTGCCGCAATCCGGCGCCAACTGCGCCCTTCGACGGAGTTCTCCATGGCTGCTCGTTCCATCGCTTCGCTCTCGCTCGGCTTCGGCCTGGTGTCGATCCCGGTCAAGCTCTATTCGGCGACCGAAAGCAGCGGCAGCATCCGCTTCAACCTGCTGACCAAGGACGGCTCGCGGGTCAAGCAGCAGTACGTGTCCGAGAAGGACCCGAGCGTGGTCGTGCCGCGCACCGAGATGATCAAGGGCTACGAGTTCGAGAAGGACCGCTATGTGCTCTTCACGCCCGACGAGCTGAAGGCTGTCGAGGAAAGCGCCAGCCACACCGTCGACATCGTCAGCTTCATCCCCGAGAAGGCGGTCGACCCGCTCTATTACGACAAGGCCTATTTCCTGGCGCCGGACAAGCGCGGCGGCAAGCCCTATTCGCTGCTGCGCGCCGCGATGCAGAAGAGCGGCCGCTGCGCGCTCGCCAAGTGGGCCTGGAAGGGCAAGCAGTACGTGGTGCAGGTGCGTGCCGCCGATGACGGCCTGGTGCTGCAGCAATTGCTCTACGCGGACGAAGTGCGCTCGCTCAAGGACCTCGACATCGAGGACATCAAGCCGTCCGATGCCGAAGTGAAGCTGGCGCTGCAGTTGATCGACCAGATCGCCGAGGACAGCTACGACCCGACCCAGTTCGTCGACGAGGAGAAGAAGCGCATCCTGGCCGCGATCGACGCCAAGATTGCCGGCGAGGAAGTGGTCGCCGCCGAGGAACACGAGAGCGCCGGCAGCGGCCAGATCATCGACCTCACCGAGATGCTGCGGGCCAGCCTGGCGCAGCCCGGCGGCGGCACGGCCAGGCGTACGGCGCGCGCGCCGGCCGCGGCCGACGACGTGGTCACCGCGCTGGCACCCAAGGAACGCAAGGGTGCCAAGCGGGCCGAGAAAGTCGTCGAAAAGGTCGTCGAGGCCGCGGCACCGGTGCGGGCGCGATCGAGGAAGTGAGTCCGTCGCCGTCGACTCCACGTTCGCCCGCAACGGCGACGCCGCACACGCTGCGCGGCCTCCAGGACATGCTCGGTCTGTCGCGCAGCGCGATCGCCCGCCTGATCGCCAACGGTTTCGTCACGCCGGCGCGAGGGCCGCGCAACGAATACCGGTTCTCCTTTCGCGACGTGGTGCTGCTGCGCACCGCGCACCAGTTGCAGGCCGCCGACATCCCGACCCGCAAGATCGTGCGTGCGCTGCAGCGGTTGCGCGCCACCCTGCCCGCCGAACTGCCGCTGAGCGGCCTGCGCATCACCGCGGTCGGCAATTCGATCGCGGTGCACGACCGCGGCAGCCGCTGGGAAGCCGAATCGGGGCAGCTGCTGATGGACTTCGAGGTCGCGGCCAGCCGAGGCTCGGTGAGCTTCGTCGAGCGCACCGAGCCCGATGCGCCGGCGCCGCAAGTCGGCGCAGACGAATGGTTCGCCCGCGGCGAGGCGCTGGAGACGCAGGACGACGACGCCGCCGAAGCGGCCTACCGCGAGGCGCTGGCGATCGCGCCCGACCACACGGCCTCCTACCTCAACCTCGGTGCGATGCTCTGCGAGTCGGAGCGCCTCGAGGAAGCCGTGGCGCTCTACGACCGCGCGCTGAAGCTCGGGCCCGAACTGGCGCTGCTGCACTTCAATCGCGCGGTCGCGCTGGAGGACCTCGGCCGCTTCGAGGAAGCGCTGCATGCCTACGACCGCAGCCTGCAAGGCGATCCGGACCTGGGCGACGCGCACTTCAACGCCGCGCGGCTGAGCGACCAGCTCGGGCATAAGCAACAGGCCATCCGGCACTACAGCGCCTGGCGGCGGCTGCAGAAGCGCTGAATCGCGGCGTGGCCGGTCTACGGATGTATCACCTTTGTTACGTTGGTTCGCCCAATGGCGGATTTCCAGCCGGAAGGCCCAGCCCCAGACTGAACTCACCGGACTGGAACAAGGAGCCGACATGACCACCGATCTCTACACGCTGGGCGCCATGGCACTGGTGCTCGTCTTCGGCTGGCTGCTGGACCACGGAGCGAAGCGCCGATGAAGCCTCCCGAGCCGGAAGCCGGCCTGGCGACGGTCCGCCGTCGCACCGCATTGCTGGCTGCCGCCTCGCTGGTCCTGGCCGCGCTCGGGCTCGAGGCCTTCGTGCTCGGCTATCCGCTCGGGCTCGGCCTGCTGGCCGCTTCGCTGGTGCAGGCCGCGATCTGCTCGGCGATGTTCCCGAGTCGGCTGCTCAAGGCGCTGCTCGGCGCCAACCTGCTGCTCTTCGTCTTCCATGCACTCTTCATCAGCCGCTGGGTGACCGACGAGGAGGCGCCGGCGATCTACCAGCTCGGCGATTTCGCCTGCGCGGTCACGGCGGCCGCTTCGCTGGTCTTCACGCCGGTCGAGACCATGGCGCTGATCGTGCGCCAGGCCTACCAGCGCCGAGCCGGCCGGCAGACGCCGCCCTGAACCTTCGCCGCTGTCGCCGTCCTCGCGTCCTGCACCTACAGCCGTCGCCATCGCCGGGCGCTAGGCTGGCCCACGATGGCGGAATCCAAGGTAGCGGTCTATGGCGCGATCGCCGCCAACGTGGCGATCGCGCTCACCAAGTTCACGGTCGCCGGCATCACCGGCAGCTCGGCGATGCTGTCCGAGGGCGTGCACAGCGCGGTCGACACCTTCAACGGCATCCTGCTGCTGGTCGGGCTGCGGCTGAGCCAGCGGCCCGCGACCGACGAGCATCCCTTCGGCCACGGCAAGGAGCTCTACTTTTGGAGCCTGATCGTGGCGATCCTGATCTTCGGGCTCGGCGGCGGCATCTCCTTCTACGAAGGCGTGCAGCACATCCAGCGGCCGGTGCCGATCCAGGACGCGAAGTGGAACTACATCGTGCTGGCGGCCGCCGCGCTGTTCGAAGGCTCCAGCTTCCTGATCGCGCTGCGGCAGTTCCGCCGGCAGGCGCAACGCCGGCCCTTCTGGAGCGCCCTGCACAACAGCAAGGATCCGACCACCTACACCGTGCTGGCCGAGGACTCGGCCGCGCTGGTCGGGCTGGCGATCGCCGCGGCCGGCATCTACTTCAGCCAGCGGCTCGGCATCCCGGAGTTGGACGGGGTCGCCTCGGTGGTCATCGGCCTGCTGCTGGCCGGCGTGGCGATCCTGCTGGTGCGCGAATCGCGCGGCCTGCTCATCGGCGAAGGCATCCGGCCGGAGACCGCGCGCGCGATCCGCACCCTGGCGCTGGCGCAGCCGCACGTGCAGGCGGTCGGCCGCATCCTCTCGATGTACATGGGCCCCGACCAGGTGCTGGCGATCATCGACCTCGACTTCGAGGACGGCACCGCGACCGAGGACGCCGCCGGCGCGATCGCCACGCTGGAGCGCGCGGTGCGCGAGCGCTACCCGATGATCAAGCGGCTCTTCATCGAGGCCGGCGGCTCGGCCGCCGATGCCGCCGCGCCGCTGGGCGCGCGGGCCGCGGACGACGGGCTGAGCGCCGTCGCCGCTAGCGGATCAGTGCCTGCAGTTCCCTGAAGCGCGGATGCTCCGCGCTGCGCAGCCATTCGAAGCCGACCATCTCGGTCGTCACCAGTTCGGCGCCGGCGCCGGCCAGGCGGTCGAAGGCGGCGTCGCGGTTGCGGTCGGTGCGCGAACCGCAGGCGTCGGTCACGACCCAGACCTCGAATTCGTCTTCCAGCAGGTCGAGCGCGGTCTGCAGGAGGCAGACGTGCGCTTCGCAGCCGGCGATGACGATCGTGTTGCGCTCCTCGGCCGCCGCGGCGGGCTTCTGCAGGTGCTTGGGCAGGCTGCGGGCGTTGCCCTGCGGCGCCTTGGCCGGCACGCGCAGCCATTCGCCGAGGCCTTCCTCGGCGCCGCTGAAATGCATCTTGGCCAGCGTGCGCTGGCACAGCGCGCGGATGGCGGGCAGGTTCTCGCCCAGCTTGGACGGGTTCTGCTCGGTGCCGAACACCGGCACCTCGACCAGCCGCGCCATCTCGCCGAGCCGCACCGCGTTCTTCGCGACTGAATCGCCGTCGGCGATGGCCGGCATCAGGCGGGCCTGGTAGTCGACCAGGACGAGTTGGGATTGCGAGGCGTCGAGCAGCATGGGAAGACTTTCGGGGGATTGCGATTCAGGTGCGAACCGTACCACCGAACAAATTGCAAAATGTCCGGTCCATTGGACGATTCCGGGAACCCCACGATGAACGCACCCCAGGCCAGCCCCGCCCTCATGACCGGCGACGACTTCCGCGAGTCGCTGCGGCGCTACAAGCCGACGGTCTTCGTCGACGGCCGCCGGGTCGACAGCGTCGCCGACGAGGCCGCCTTCCAGCCCGGCATCAACGCCATCGCCCTCACCTACGACTACGCCCTGAAGCCGCAGTACCAGCCGCTGATGACCGCGGTCCAGCACACCAGCGGCAAGCGGGTGAACCGCATGAGCCACATCGACACCAGCTCGGGCGACCTGCTCAACAAGCTGGAGGCGGTGCGCCTGGTCTGCCAGGAAACCGGCTGCGCCCAGCGCTACCTGACGCACGACGCGCTCAACGCGATCGCCCAGGTCTCGGCCCGCATCGACGACGCCCGCGGCAGCACGGAGCACCGCGCCCGCTTCAACGAATACCTGCATCGCGTGCAGGACCAGGACCTGACCCTCGGCGTCGCCATGACCGATGCCAAGGGCGACCGCAGCAAGCGGCCGCACGAGCAGGCCAACGTCGACAGCTACCTGCACGTGGTCGAACGCAATGCGGTGCGCGACGGCGTGCGCGGCATTGTCATCTCCGGCACCAAGGCGATCGTGACCGGCGCGCCCTACGTCCACGAGCTGCTCGTGATGCCCTGCCGGAACATGGGACGCGAGGACGCCGACTTCGCCGTCTGCTGCGCGGTGCCGCTCGACGCCCCCGGCCTCACGATCGTGGCGCGCCCGGCCGGCCGCCCCGGCGAGAAGCTGGAGCACGGCGAGGCGCTCTTCAGCCGCAAGTACGGCCAGAGCACCGGCGTGTGCCTGTTCGACCGGGTCTTCGTGCCGTGGGATCGCGTCTTCTACGCCGGCGAGTGGGAGCACAGCGGCCACCTCACCTACAGCTACGCCACGCACCACCGCCACACCTGCATCGGCGCGCGGGCCGGCTTCGGCGACCTGCTGATCGGCGCCGGCGCCCTGATGTGCGAGGCCAACGGCTTCGACCCCGGCCGCGAGACGCACCTGCGCGAGCAGATGGTCGAGCTGATCACGATCACCGAGAGCTTCTACGCCTGCGGCGTCGCGGCCAGCGTCTACGGCAAGGCCGACGCGCACTGCGAGGTCTTCATGCCGGACCCGGTGTTCAGCAACATCGGCAAGCTGCTGCTGGCCACCAAGATCTACGACATGCACCGCATCGCCCACTACGTGAGCGGCGGACTGATCGTCACCCTGCCCGGCCCCGACGAGGACCACAACCCCGAAACCGCCGCGCGCCTGTCGGAAGTGCTGCGTGCGAATCCGGACGTGCCCTACGAGCAGCGCATCGAGACCGCGCGCTTCATCGAGGACCTCACCGCTGGCTACCAGGGCGGCTGGTACAGCGTGATCAGCCTGCACGGCGGCGGCTCACCGGCAGCGATGAAGCAGGAGATCTACCGCAACTATCCGATCGGTTCGAAGGTGGAACTGGTCGAGCGCATCCTGGAACGCGGCATCGCCGCCGACGGCTCGCCAGCCGCCGCGCCGCACGACCCGGCCCGCGCGATCACGAAGAACCGGCAGCCGGGCCGCTGCTGCGATACCGGCTGCACGGTGCCGGGCCAGGCGGTGATGGTGGATTTGCCGGAACCGGTCGGCCAGCGTGTGCGCCCGCCGTCCGAAGCGCCTGCTTCACCGCCTGCAGCGGTCTAGCGTTCGTCGAATCGGCGCGGCGCGCCGGGCCTGAAGCTTGCAATTCCGGCAGGACGGCCGTCCTTCGCCGCCGCAGAAAAAGCCCCGTTCAGGTGCAACCCAGCGGTTTCGATTGAACGGAGAAATCCGACAAGCTTTGGCGATATGTAGCAAATTGCAAATCTTTCGCATTACATACGGGGAGAAACTTATCCGACATAACGGAGACCGTTACATTTCCGTATGTGAGAAATTGCAAATTCCTCATATCCGACAATAACTTGCGTATAAAATCAAGAATCCGCATGAAATTGACATCGAACGGTGTCGTCCATATCCTACGCGCCATGCGACTTTTACTCTTGACTGCCAGCCTCCTGATCGCCTTCAACGCGAGTGCAGCTCCGCTGACAGACCGAGTCGATGACAACAACCAGCCTCCTGTCGTCGAAAAGGGCCTGATGGGCCAATTCGCGCAAGTCAGGCAAACCGTCGTCGACCGCACCTCCGACCTCGTCGTCACCGCCATCGGCTTCCTCGGCGTGCCGTACAAGCGCGGTGGCAACACCGCCGAGACGGGCTTCGATTGCAGCGGCTTCGTCCGCGCCATGTACAACCAGACCGCCGGCTTCCTGCTGCCGCGCCGCGCCGAAGAGCAGGCCGCCGCCACCGAGAAGATCGACCGCAGCGAACTCAAGCCGGGCGACCTGGTCTTCTTCAAGACCATGAAGCGCGCTTTCAGCCATGTCGGCATCTATGTCGGCGACGGCAAGTTCATCCACTCGCCCAAGCCCGGCGCCGAAGTCCGCGTCGAGGACATGAGCGGCAGCTACTGGCAGCGCCGCTTCAGCGGCGCCCGGCGCGTCCAGGCCGCGCAGGAAGCGCCGATGACCGCCGGCGACTGATCCTCCCGCCTTGCCAGGCTTCCGAGCCTCCAGGCACCCGAAAAAAATCCCGCACTCGGCGGGATTTTTTCATGGCTGCGCCGAAGTCGTCAGCGCTTCTTCACCGGCGGCAGGTCCGTGCATTCGCCGTACACCGCCTCGGCGGCCAGGCCGATGCTCTCGCCCAGGGTCGGATGCGGATGGATCGTCTTGCCGATGTCGAAGGCGTCCGCGCCCATCTCGATCGCCAGCGCGATCTCGCCGATCATGTCGCCCGCGTGGGTGCCGACGATGCCGCCGCCCACGATGCGGTGCGACTCGGCGTCGAACAGCAGCTTGGTGAAGCCCTCGTCGCGGCCGTTGGCGATCGCCCGGCCGGACGCGGTCCACGGGAACAGGCCCTTCTCGACCTTCACGCCCTCGGCCTTGGCCTGGTCCTCGGTGAGACCGACCCACGCCACTTCCGGATCGGTGTAGGCCACGCTCGGGATGACGCGGGCGTTGAAGGCGGCGCTCGACAACTCGTGGTCGCCCTTCTGCTCGCCGGCGATCACCTCGGCCGCCACGTGCGCCTCGTGCACCGCCTTGTGCTCCAGCATCGGCTGGCCGACGATGTCGCCGACCGCGAAGATGTGCCGCACGTTGGTCCGCATCTGGATGTCGACCGGGATGAAGCCCCGGTCGCTCACCGCCACGCCGGCCTTCTCGGCGCCGATCTTCTTGCCGTTGGGGCTGCGGCCGACCGCCTGCAGCACCAGGTCGTAGACCTGCGGCTCCTTGGGCGCCGCCTCGCCTTCGAAGGTCACGCGGATGCCTTCCTTGGTGGCCTCGGCGCCGACCGTCTTGGTCTTCAGCATGATGTTGTCGAAGCGCGGCGCATTGAGCTTCTGCCAGACCTTGACCAGATCGCGGTCGGCGCCCTGCATCAGGCCGTCGAGCATCTCGACCACGTCCAGGCGCGCGCCCAGCGTCGAATAGACCGAGCCCATCTCCAGGCCGATGATGCCGCCGCCGAGGATGAGCATGCGCTTGGGGTCGACGCCCAGTTCGAGCGCGCCGGTGGAGTCGACCACGCGCGGATCCTTCGGCATGAAGGGCAGGTGCACCGCCTGCGAGCCTGCCGCGATGACGCAGTTCCTGAACTTGACCGTCTGCGACTTGTCGGTGGTCTGGCGGCCGTCGCCGGTCACTTCCTGCACCTTGACGTGGTACGGGTCGATGAATTCGCCGACGCCGCGCACGGTCGTGACCTTGCGCATCTTGGCCATCGCCGCCAGGCCGCCGGTCAGCCGGCCGACCACCTTGTTCTTGCGCGCCAGAAGCTTGCCGCGGTCGATCGCCGGCGCGCCGTAGCTGACGCCGAGGTCGGCGAAGTGCTTGACCTCGTCGATCACCGAGGCCACGTGCAGCAGCGCCTTGGACGGGATGCAGCCGACGTTGAGACAGACGCCGCCCAAGGTGGCGTAACGCTCGACCAGCACCACGTTCAGGCCGAGGTCGGCGGCGCGGAAGGCGGCCGAATAGCCGCCCGGGCCGGCACCGAGCACCAGCAGGTCGCATTCGAGGTCGACCTTGCCGCTGTAGGTGGACGCGGCGGCGGGTGCGCTGGCGGGGGCGGCCGCGGGTGCCGCCGGCC
>NZ_LMUW01000064.1 GCF_009765735.1 Xenophilus sp. L33 | reverse complement strand
GCGTGGCCGGCGCCGCGGCGGGCCTGGCCGCCGCGCCGGCCTTCGCCAACGACCTCCGGCTCGGCCAGCCGGCGCCGCCGCTGGTGCTCAGGACGCTCGACGGCCGCAGCATCGCCACCCGCGACCTGCAGGGCCAGGTGGTGCTCGCCACCTTCTGGGCCACCTGGTGCGTGCCTTGCCGCGAGGAGCTGCCGCTGCTGTCGGCCTTCGCGCAGCGCCATGCGGCCGAGGGGCTGCAGGTGCTGGGCTTCGGTCTCGACACGCCGGCGGCAATGCCGAAGGTGCGCGAGGTCGCCGCCACCCTGAGCTTCCCGGTCGGGCTGATGGACAGCCCCTATGCCGGCGGCTACGGCCGCATCTGGCACCTGCCGGTGAGCTTCGTCATCGACCGCGCCGGGCGGCTGGCGCACAACGGCTGGGACGACGAGGACCCGTCGTGGACCGAGGAGAGCCTGCAGCGCGTGGTGCTGCCGCTGCTGCACGCTTGAAGCCCTGGCCTGCGGCCCGCGTCGTCAGCGGCGCTTCTTCCGGCGGCCCTTCGCCTCCGCGGCGGCCAGTTCGCGCGCGTCCAGCACGTAGGCCGACGAGCCGGCCAGCCGTTCCACCGCCAGGTCGATGAAGGCGCGCACACGCGTCGGCTGCGCGGCGCGGCTGCCGTAGTAGATGTGCACGCTCAGGTGGTCGGTGGCGTGCGCCGCGAGCAGCGGCACAAGCCGCCCCGCGCGGATCAGCGGCGCCGCCGCGAGGCCGGACAGCATGCCGATCACCTGGCCGGACAGCACCGCCTCGGTCTCGAGGGCGACGTCGTTGGTCGACAGGGCGGGTGGCAGGTCCAGCGAGACCACCTCGCCGCCGAGCTTGAGCAGCCAGGGCAGCACGCGGCCGGTGCCGGCATGGCGCAGCACGCTGCAGCGGTGCGCGGTCAGCTGCTCGATCGTCGCCGGCGCGCCGTGGGCCGCGATGTAGGCGGGCGCGGCGCAGACGATCAGCTGCATCGCGAAGAGGCGCCGGGCGGCGACGCCGTCCTCCGGCGCCGAGCCGATGCGGAAGCCGACGTCGGCGCGGTCCTGCACCCAGTTGCCGATGCGGTCCTCGAGCTTCACGTCCGGCTCGATCGCGGGATGGCGGCGGCAGAACTCGTCGACCAGCGGCCACAGCAGCGGCAGGAACGCGTACTGCGGCGCGACGATGCGCAGCGGCCCGGCGATCTCGTCCTTCGCGCTGCGCACCCGGTCGACCGCGCGCTCCAGCGCGGCCAGCGCGGGCCGCGCGGCTTCCAGGAACTGCTGGCCTTCGTGGGTGAGCGCGATGCTGCGCGTGGTGCGGTGTAGGAGGCGCACGCCGAGCCGGTCTTCCAGCCCCGCCAGCGCCTGGCTCGCGGCCTGCGGGCTCACGCCCTGCGCGGCCGCGGCGCGCCGGATGCTGCCCAGCTCGACCGCCTTGGTGAAGATGTCGATCGCGCGGATGTCGCTGGTGGCCATGTCGTCGTCGCCTCGAGTTGCAAGGTCGCCAGTATCAACGCTGGCTTGCGACTGGTGCAAGCCATCGCCGTCTAGGCGATTGATACCGGCCGACCTACATTGCAGGCCGATTCATCACTTTCAGGAGAGCTTCATGGGCACGAACATCGAAGGCAAGGTCATCGTCATCACCGGCGCCAGCAGCGGGCTCGGCCTGGCGGCCGCGCGCCTGCTGAGCGCGCAGGGCGCCCGGCTGGTGCTCGGCGCGCGGCGCGTCGAGCGGCTGCAGCAGCTGACCCGCGAACTGGACGGCGGCGAGGCACGCACGCTCGCCGTCGCCACCGACGTCACCCGGCGCGAGGAGGTGAAGCACCTGGTCGACACCGCCGTGCGCAAGTTCGGGCGGATCGACGTCATGGTCAACAACGCCGGGCTCATGCCGCAGGCGCCGCTGGAGCGGCTCACGGTCGACGACTGGGACCGCATGATCGACGTCAACCTGAAGGGCGTGCTGTACGGCATCGCGGCGGCGCTGCCGCACATGCAGGCGCAGAAGTCCGGGCAGTTCGTCAACACGTCGTCGATCGCCGGGCACAAGGTCATGCTCAACGGTGCGGTCTACAGCGCGACCAAGTACGCGGTGCGCGCGCTGTCCGAAGGGCTCCGGCAGGAGGTCAAGCCCTGGAACATCCGCACGACCGTCATCTCGCCCGGCGCGGTCGATAGCGAGCTGCCCGGCAGCGTCACCGAGGCCGACATGGCCTCGCGGCTGCTGGACTTCTACGAGGCGAACGCGATCCCGGCCGAGTCCTTCGCGCGCGCCGTGGCCTTCGCGATCGGCCAGCCGGAGGACATGGACGTGAACGAGATCGTGTTCCGGCCGACGCGGCAGGTGGCCTGAGCGGCCCGAGCGGCCTGGGCGGCCTGAGCGCCGAGGGGGCGCACTTGCATCGTCAATGGTTCAACGCTAAGATTGGTCCAACCAGTTTGGTTTACCAGACCGATTGGTTCGACCGAACAAGGCTGCGGCCAAGGAACCCCCCCGATGCTTTCCCCCCAAGACAACGAGACGCTGGTTCGCGTCGGCGCCGACACGCCGATGGGCCAGCTCATGCGCCTCTACTGGATCCCCTTCCTGCCTTCCGCCGACCTCGAGCCCGACGGCCAGCCGCAGCGGGTGCGCCTGCTCGGCGAAGACCTGCTGGCCTTCCGCGACAGCGAGAACAAGGTCGGCCTGATCGACCACGCCTGCCCGCACCGCGGCGCGCCGCTGGTGTTCGGCCGCAACGAGGACTGCGGCATCCGCTGCATCTACCACGGCTGGAAGTTCGACGTGGCGGGCCACGTGGTCGAGACGCCGGCCGAGCCGGAGCGCAGCCGGCTGAAGGAAACCGTGCGGGTCAAGAACTACCCCTGCCGCGAGCGCAACGGCATCGTCTGGACCTACATGGGCCCGGACCGCGAGCAGCCGCCGCCGCTGCCCGAGATGGAATGGAACATGGTTCCGCAGGAGAACGTCTACGTCAGCTTCCGCATCCAGGAGTGCAACTGGCTGCAGGCGGTCGAGGGCGAGATCGATTCGGCCCATGCGCCGATCCTGCACGGCCGCATCGACTCGCAGGGCGCGATCAGCGACTGGGTGGCCAAGAAGGACCTGCGGCCGACCTTCGAATGCAAGCGCCAGGACTTCGGCATGAGCATCGCGTCGCGCCGCGTACTCGACGAGAACACGCACTACTGGAGGGTCAACCAGTTCCTGCTGCCCTTCTACACGCTGGTGCCGCCGCAGTCGCAGTACCCGGAACTGAGCGGCCATGCCTGGGTGCCGCTCGATGATCACAACACCTTGTGCATCATGTTCTCCTACCACCCGTCGCAGCCCTTCTACGAGAAGACCCGCAAGCTGTTCGACAACGGCCATGCCGGCCGCGAGACCGGCCATCCGAGCGCCAACGCCTACGCGCCGCGCGCCATGACCGAGCCCTTCGCCAGGTACTGGACCCGCTTCAACCTGCAGAACGCCTTCCAGTTCAACCAGGACGCGCAGAAGAAGACCTGGTTCTCCGGCCTGCCGGGCCTCTGGGTGCAGGACGCCGCCTGCCAGTCCGGCGTGGCGCCGATCTACGACCGCTCCAAGGAGCACCTGGGCATGAGCGACACCGGCGTCTCCATGACCCGCCGGCTGCTGCTCGAGACGGTGCGCAACCTGGCGGCCGAGCCGGCGCAACGTCCGCCGCGCTACGACGATCCGACCTTGCCGATGGTGCGCGCCGTGTCGCTGACCGTGCCGGCTGGCGAGTCGTGGAGCGAGTCCGGCCGCGAGCTGATGACGGCGAAGCTGGATGCCGACTTCGGGTACACGCCCTGATGAGCCGCACGGCCGCTCCGAAGGCGAATGCCGAAGCGCTGCTGCGCGAGGTCCTGAATTGACCGCGGCCCACGACGCGAGAGAAAGCGCCAGCGGCAGCGTCATCGCCGGCATCCTCGCGTACCTGCGCGACCGGCGGCTGCAGCCGGGCGACCGGCTGCCCTCGGAGCGCGACCTGGCCGAGCGCCTCGACACCGGCCGCAACGCGGTGCGCGAGGCACTGGCCACGCTGGTCACCTTGCGCATCGTCGAGTCGCGGCCCAACTCCGGCATCTACCTGCGCCACGTGGCGCGCGAGAGCAGCTTCGAGGCGCTGGTGATGCTGACCGACATGGGCGCCACGCCGACGCCGACCGAGGTCGCCGAGACGATGGAGGTGCGCGCGCACCTCGAGGTGCTGGCGGTGGGCCTCGCCTGCAAGCGCCGCACCGAGGCCGACCTGGCGCGGCTCGAGGCGGTGCTCGACAAGACTGCCGAGGTGCTGGCGCAGCGCGGCAACATCGCCGCCTCCGACACCGACTTCCACCTGGCGCTGGTCGACGCCACGCACAACTCGGTGCTGGTGCGGGTGCTCAATGCCTTCTACCGCTTCACCGGCAAGCGCCGCGAGGTGATGTTCGAGGATCCGGCGCAGGGCGAGGCGTCGCTGCGCGACCACCGCAAGCTGGTGCAGCACCTGCGCGCCGGCGACTCGGCCAAGGCGCAGCTGCTGATCCTGCGCCACATGGAACGCGCCCGCCGCTATTGGTCGACGGTGCTCGGCGCCGATGCCGATCCGGCCGACGACGAATGACTTTCCCACCTAGGAATCCCGCAATGCTCGACAACCTGGAAGGCGACTTCCCCGAACACGGCGCCCGCGCGGCCGGTGCACCCAAGGCACTCGACGGCATTCGCGTCGTGGACTTCACCCACTTCATCGCCGGGCCCTTCGCCACCATGATCCTGGCCGACATGGGCGCCGACGTGATCAAGATCGAGGCGCCCGGACGCGGCGACGACTTCCGCCAGTACCCGCCGGTGCACGCCGAGCTGGGCCAGGGCGCGCCCTTCTTCTGGGCCAACCGCAACAAGCGGAGCGTGGCGCTCGACCTCAAGACGCCCGAGGGCCTGCAGGTCGCCCGCGAGCTGGTGGCCAGCGCCGACATCGTGGTCGAGAACTTCTCCACCGGCGTGATGGCGCGCTTCGGCCTCGACTACGAAAGCTGCCGCAAGGTCAACCCGAAGCTCATCTACGCCTCGGTGTCGGCCTACGGCCGCGAAGGCGCCTTCAAGGACCGGCTGGGCTTCGACCCGATCGCGCAGGCCGAGAGCGGCTTCGTCTCGATGAACGGCTACGCCGACCGCGAAGGCGTTCGCGCGCTGTCGCCGGTGATGGACATCAGCACCGCGATGATGATGTCGAACGCGATCCTCGCGGCGCTGTTCTCGCGCGAGCGCACCGGCCAGGGCCAGGCGGTCGAGGTCGCGCTCTTCGACAACGCGGTGCTCATGACCGGCTACGCCACCTTGCAGCACGTGTTCAGCGGCGCCGAGCCGCAGCGCCACGGCAACACCAGCCCCGACACCTGCCCGTCGGGCGTCTTCGAGGCGCAGGACGGGCCCTTCTACATCAACTGCGGCAACAACAAGATCTTCCAGCGGCTCATGACGCAGGTGGTCGAGCGGCCCGACGTCGCGGCCGACCCGGCCTATGCCACCGGCCGCGAGCGCAGCCTGCGCCGCGCCGAGCTGTTCTCCCTCTTGGGCGAGGCCTTCGCGCAGCAGCCGTGGTCGCACTGGCAGGCGCGCATGCGCGCGGCCGGCGTGCCCTGCGGCAAGCTGCGCACCGTCGGCGAGGCGCTGCGCTCGCCCGAGGCGCGCGAGCGCCGGCTGCTCACGCGCATCCCGCATGCGGAGGTCGGCTGGGTGCCGAACCTGGCGTCGCCGATCCGCATGGGCGGCACGCCGCTGGCCGACCCGGTAGCGGCGCCGAAGGTCGGGCAGCACACGCAGGAGGTGCTGCGCGAGGCACTGCGCTACGACGACGAACGCCTCGCCGCGCTGGCCGAGCGCGGTGCCTTCGGCGAGACCACTTCAACCACGACCTGATCGGAGACGACATGTTCCTCAAGAATGCCTGGTATGTCGCGGCCTGGGACAACGAGCTGGTGGGCGACCGGCTGCTCGCGCGCCGCCTGCTCGGGACCAACCTCGTCTTCTATCGCGGCGAGAACGGCCGCGCGGTGGTGATGGAAGACCGCTGCTGCCATCGCCATGCGCCGCTGTCGCACGGCCAGCGCGAGGGCAACTGCCTGCGCTGCATGTACCACGGCCTGCTCTTCGACGCGAGCGGCCGCTGCGTCGAGGTGCCGGGCCAGGAGCGCATCAGCGACAAGCTGCGGGTCCGCAACTTTCCGCTGGTGGAGCGCGACCACCTGCTGTGGATCTGGATGGGCGACCCCGCGTTGGCCGATCCGGCGACGATCCCCGACACGCACTGGCACGACACGCCGGGCTGGCAGGCCGAGCGCGGCGGCTACATCCACTACGAGTCGAACGTGAACCTGATCGTCGACAACCTGCTCGACTTCTCGCACCTGGCCTTCGTGCACAACAAGTCGATCGGCACCCGCAAGCAGGGCGGCGTGAAGCCGGAGGTCGACTTTCTCGACGAGTCGGTGCAGGTGCGCTTCACCACGCTCGAAGGCGCGCCGCCGCCTTTCGCGCGCCAGTTGAGCAAGCTGCCGGACGTGGTCGACCGCTTCAACTACTACGTGTGGAACATCCGCGGCAACTACTTCGCGCAGGACTCGGTCATCGGGCCCGTCGGCGAGGGCTACGGCACCGAAAGCCCGCTGGCGATGAAGCTGCACACCTTCATCGCGCTCACGCCCGAGGACGCCGATTCGACCCACTACTTCTGGTCGACCTCGCACAACGACTTCGCCAGCGACATCCCGGACGTCACGCGGCAGCTCACGGTGCAGGTGGCCGGCGCCTTCGAGGAAGACCGCGACATCATCGAGGCGCAGCAGAAGTCGATCAGTGTCTCGCCGGGCGAGCCGATGATCGCGATCGCCGCCGACGGCACGCTGCTGCGGGTGCGCCGCATGCTCGACGGCATGCTGGCCGCGGAGCAGCCGCAGGGCGCCGGCAAGCCCGCGGTGGTGACCATCACCCCGGTGTCGGTGCAGCCGACCGTGGTGCACTGAGCGGCACCGCGACGCTTCACAAGGCCACCCGCAGCGTGACGCGCAGCTGCCGCGGCTCGCCCGGGTGCACCGTGACGCCGTTCGGCACCACCGGGCTGGCCGGCCCGAGCTGGTAGTCCTGTTCGTAGGCGATGTCGTAGTAGCGCCGGTTGAAGACGTTCAGGAGGTCGAAGCCGAGCGACACCTTCGGCGTGATCGCGCGGCTGACGCGCAGGTTGGTCACGGTCGACGAAGGCGCCGTCAGCGAGCCGTCCTGCGACAGCGGGTAGGCGCCGATGTAGCGGGTCACCAGGCCGCCCGACCACGGTCCCATGTCGCGGACCGTGAAGGCCAGCGAGCCGACCTTGCCGACCGCGTTCGGGATCCGGTTGCCCGCCTGGCCGTTGGCATTGGCGTCCACGTAGCGTGCGTGGGTCCAGGCCAGGTCGGCGTCGACCAGCAGCCAGCGGTTGAGCACCAGGTTGCTGTTCCATTCGACGCCCCAGCGGCGGCTGGCGCCGTTGGCGTCGGTGCTGCCGATGTTCGAGTCGGCGCTGTAGATGAGCTCCGAGGCGCTGTCCAGGCTCCACAGCGCGAGCGAGCTCTGCAGGCCTTCGATCGCCTCGGTGCGCACGCCGATCTCCTTGCCGATGCTGCCGGCCAGCGCCGGCACCGAAGAGGCGAGGTCGCCGCTGGTCGGGTCGATGCGCTGGACCACGCCGCGGGCGTCGTTGCTGTGGAAGCCTTCGCCGTAGTTGAGGAAGAACTCGGTCCTGTTCCAGGGCCCGAGGATCATCGACAGCTTCGGCAGCAGCTTGCTGTCGGCGGCGCTGCCGCTGTTGATCGGCGTCGCATAGGCCCGCACGTTCATGTTCACCGCCTGTTCGCGCAAGCCCGCCAGCGTTCGCAGCCACGGCGTCCAGGTGGTGGTCTCCTGTGCGTAGAGGCCGGTCGAGGTCTCGCCGACGGCGTCGTTGCGCACCGTCTCGAAGGGCTGCCGCGCCTCGGTGTTCAGGAGGCCGACGCGGATGTCGTCGTGGCGCAGCTGCAGCCCGGTCTCGAAGACCGAGTCGTGGCCGAAGAGCGAATGCTCCCAGCCGCGCACCACTTCGCCGCCGAAGAAGTTGCGAGACTCCTGCTGCTCGAACTGGTCGCCGGTGTCCGGCCGCAGTTCGAAGAAGGTGAAGTTCGACCACAGCTGCAGGTCGTAGTGCTCGGCGAAGGCCTGCACCTTGGTGTACGCGTTGCCGTCGCGGCTGTGCCATTCGCCCGAGAGGATCTCGCGGCCGGTGTCGCCGCCGTCGGTGGGGTCCAGGCCGGAGAAGCGCGGCAGCTGGCCGGACCGGAGCAGCGCGAGCGGCACCTGGTCGGTCGAGTTCCAGCGCGCCGAATAGGCCTGCGCATCGACCGTCCAGCCGTGGGCCAGCGTGCCGTCGGAAAGGCGCACGAGGCCGTTGACCTTGCGCAGGTCTTCCGGCACGGTCCACGGCCCGTTGCCTTCGGCCACTTCCAGCGCGCCCAGCAGGGTCGGGCCGGCGCCGTCGCCCAGGGTGGTCGAGCCGGCGAAGAGCGCGCGCCGATAGCCGTAGGAACCGGTCGTGAGATCGGCAATGCCGGCGTCGAGCTTGTCGCGGTAGCGGATGTGCGCCGCGCCGGCGGACGAGAAGTCGCCCTCGTCGGCGTAGTAGGGGCCCTTGCGGTAGTCGATGCTCTGCACCAGCTCCGGGATCAGGAAGTTGAGGTCCATGTAGCCCTGGCCGTGCGCGTTGGTCGGCATGTTGGCCGGCACGCCGTCGATGGAGGTCGCGAAGTCGGTGCCGTGGTCCAGGTTGTAGCCGCGCAGGAAATACTGGTTGGCCTTGCCGTCGCCCGAATGCTGCGTGACCACCATGCCCGGGATGGTCTCGAGCACCTCGCCGGGACGCAGCAGCGGCAGGTCGGTGAGCCGGTCGCCGCGCACCACGCCTTCGGAGGCCGCGTCGGAGGTGCCGACGCCGTTGTCGTAGTGGCCCTGTACCTCGATCGAGCCGAGGGTCGCGGCGTCGCCTTCTTCCGCGCGTGCGATCGCGGCGGCTCCGAGCAGCGCGATCGCCACCGCCCACGTGCCGAGCCTGCCAAGCGTCGCTCGGCCATCGGATTCGATCACGTGGCTGTCATGGAGGGTTTCGTTCTTGGGTTGCCGCACCGAGGATATACGGCGCCCCGCGCACTTCGGATGTGCGGATCTTCACTACACCGGCAGGATCTTCAGGTCGAACACCCGCTCGCCGAACCAGAGTGCCGCGATCACCACCGCGAAGGCCGAGCCGCCGCCCAGGACCACCGCCGGATAGGCGCGCCAGCCGCGCAACGCCAGCAGCACGCTGAGCGCCACGCTCACCACGATCAGCTGGCCCGCCTCGACCCCGAGGTTGAACTTGAGCAGGGCGGCCACGAAGCTCTTCACCGGCAGGTCCAGCTCGGCCAGCACGTTGGCGAAGCCGAAGCCGTGGATCAGCCCGAAGAGGAAGGCGAAGACCCGTCGGCGCCCACGCAGCAGCGGCCGGATGTTGTCGACCGCCGCCACGATGATGGTCAGCGCGATCGCCGGCTCGATGATGCGCGGCGAGATCGAGACGATCTTCAACCCCGCGAGCGCCAGCGTGATCGAGTGGCCGATGGTGAACATGGTCACGGTCGCCACCATCGGCCAGACCGCCTCCTGCCAATAGGCCACCGGCTGCCAGCCGTCCGGCTTGCGCTTGAGCACCGAAGGCAGCAAGAGGCTGATCAGGAACAGGATGTGGTCGTAGCCGATCAGGATGTGGTGGATGCCGTCGAAGAAGAAGCTGCTGCCGTTGGCCGATGGCGCGCCATTGTTCGCGGTGTCCGAGGCCTCGTGCGGCAGCATCACTGACACCGCGCCGGCCTGCGGGTCGAGCGATTGCAGCGCCGGCGCCTGGCCGTCGGCCATCGCCACGCGCAGCAGGCCGCGGTGTGTCGGGTCGACTTCGCGGAACAGCCGGTAGTCGACGTCGAGCGCGCCGTCGGTGCTGCAATGGCTTTGCAGCTGCAGCACCAGGTAGGCGCCGTCGACCCGGTTCTCGATCGCCGGCGCGGCCGCTTCGCTCAGGTTGCAGCGGCCCTGCTGCAGCACCAGATGGGCCAGGGCATTGGCACGGATGTCGTCCATGCGCGCGCGGACCTCGCCCCAGCTGAGTTTCTGGTCGTCGTTGCTGTCCAGGTCGAGCATCGCATCGAGGTCGCGCAGCGAGATGTCCCAGCGCAACTGCAGCAGGTCGCCATTGCGCTGCAGCTGCAGGTAGGCGTCGCTCGCCTTGTGCGCGAAGGCCGGCTGGGCCAGGGCGAGCAGTCCGAGCAGCAGGATCGAGAGCAGGCGCTTCATGAGAGCGCCGCCTCCACGCGGGCGTCGCGCAGGCCGATCTGCTGCATCAGCGCCTTCACCTCCGCCTGTGCCGCCGTGTCGTGCGCGGCCGCGGCGGCGCGGGCGAAGACCAGCAGATCGATCGGCTCGCGCTGCAGCTGCACGTTCATGCGCGCCAGCGTCACGGCGTCGGCCGGCTTCTTCTGCACGTCGAGCGCGAACATCGCATGTTCGCGCGCGTGCAGCGCCATGGTGCCGGGCCGCAGTGCGGCGGCCTCGAAGCGGGCACCCAGCTCCTCCACGTCGCGGGCCGCGCCATCGCGTGCGGCGGCCGGGAACCGGCCCTGGGCGATGAGCCGCTCCTGCGCGATCACGATGCGCAGCAGCACCGGGTCGCTGCGCGGTTGTTCCTTCAGCAGCGGCAGCACCTCGGCGGCGCGGCCCTGGGCGAGCAGGAAGTCGCAATAGGCCAGCACGTCGTAGCCTGCTCGCTCGGCATCGAGCGCCTCGCGATAGGCCTTGTCGGCGGCCGGCGCGCTGCCGGCCAGCTCGTCGACCTCGGCCACGGTGGTCAGGAGCCATTGCCGGGTCGAGGCCTGCGCGGGGTCGTCCAGCTGCGGGCTGTCGATCAGCGATCGCAACGAGTCGCGCGCCGCCTGCCAGTGGCCGCGCAGGCCGTCGTTCTCGGCCAGGCAGGCCAATGCGTAGAGGTTCTGCCGCAGCCGCACCAGCGCCTTGCAGGCGGTGTCGGATTCGGCATAGCGGCCGCGCACCCGCAGCACCGTGGCCAGGGTCAGCCAGCCTTGCGGGTCCAGCGGCTGGGTGGCCAGTGCCATCTTCAACGTCGCTTCCGAACCGTCGAAGTCGTGCAGGAACTGGGCGACGGTCGCATGCATCACCAGGATGTCGTTCGGCGTCGCCGCAGTGAGCGGCTGCCAGGCCTGCAGCACGCCCATCGCGTAGCCGGCGTAGCGCGCGTCGCCCTGCGAGCGCGCCAGCTGCAGGTAGGAGCGCGCGGCGGTCAGGGCGACCTCCGGGTCCTTCGGATGCTGCACCAGCGCGCGCCGCAGCTCGCGCTCCTCGCGCGACCAGCCGGCCACCGCCGGCAGGGTCTCGACGACCTCGTCGTCGCTGGCCGGCACGCGCGGCGTCGCACGTGCGGGCGCCGCGCATGCCATCAGCAGCGCGGCGAACAGGAGGGCTGCCGCTGCGGCCAGCCGACGAGGGACGGCATGGCCGGGCAGCTTCTTCATGGCGTCAAGGCGTCGTCAGGGCCACGGCGGTTTCGGTGGTCGGCGGCGGATCGAACTGTGTCACGCTCACCTGCGCCGCGGCCTCCGGTTGGGTCGCCACCAGCGACTTCACGAAGGACATGAAGGCGCCGGTCTGGTCCGGCGGCAGCGTGCTGCCGGTGGTCGTGGTGCCCGTGCCGGTGACCGGCACGAAGCCGCCGCCACCACCGCCGCCGCCGCAACCGGCGATCGCCAGCAGCGCGGCCAGGGGCAGGCCGAACTTCAACAGCTTGGAGGTCATGCGTGGTCCTTAATGCGTGGCCGCGTTGGTCGCGCCCGGCAGCGGCGTGTTGAGGTACGGGAACACGGCCGGGAAGTTGGCCGGCGACTCGAGCGCGCCATCGGTCAGCGGCGCGGCGCCCGCCGGTGCGTCCGAAGGCTTGCAGCCGACCTTGAACTTGTCGTTCGGACCGGTCAGCACGCACAGCGCGCCCATCGCGACCTGCAGTTCGATGTCGACCACGTCGTCGCCCGGACGGCGTCCGTTCGGGAAGCCCGCAAGGTCGCCGCCGGCCACGCCGAAGTTGCTCTGCGAGGCCTTGGGCGTGGGCGCGATCGCGGTCTCCAGCCGCAGCATTTCCGAAGGCACCACGTTGGCCGGCTGGTTGAGGCCCGCGATGCCGGTCAGGAAGGCGGCGACCAGGTCGGTGCGCGGGAAGTTGGTCGGTGCCGGCGCGCTCGGGAACAGCGTCTGGATCAGCGCCGGCAAGGTCGGGTTGGTGACGTAGGTGAGGAACTGCGCGTCGCCGACCGGCTGCGAGTTGTTGAACCTGTCCTTGTCCTTCAGGCCGATCACGATCTCGTTCACCAGCGGCATGCCGAGACGCGACACCTGGGCCCACGGGCCGCCGTTGAGCGAGGCCTGGTCGAAGCCTTCCTTGGGCGGGTTGGCGATCAGACGGCCCTGGCGCGCGCTGGAGGTGGTCCAGCCGCCGATGATGGTGCTGCCCGCGCTGGTGAGGCATTCGGTGGGCACTTCCATCTCGAGCGAGGTGATGTTGAAGTTGGCGAGCGCGTCGGCGTTGCCGCCGCTGGTCGGGCCGAGCGGGTTGAGGTTGATCAGGTCGAAGATCGGGCCGAGCGCGACCACGAACGGGTCCTTGCGCTGGCCGACGAACACCTTGCCCGGCAGCGGGCAGCCGGGAATGTTCACGTCGTAGACGAACTGCGCCGCGTAGTTGGCATAGCCGGGCGCGGGGCCGAAGGTCTTCTCGCCGATGTTGTCGGTCGGCTTGTCGAAGACGGCGGTGCCGTCGGTCTTGGTGATCGCCTGGCCGACGCTGCCGCGGCGCGGTCCGCGCACCACGCTCACCGTGTAGGTCTCGCGCAGGTTGCTGGTGGCCTGGTTCGGCGCGCTGATGCCGCCGGCCTGCACCAGCGGGATCGATACCTGCTTGCCGCCCACCGGCAGCGCGATGTCGCGCAGCGTGTTCTGGAAGCGGAACTGGAAGGTGATGTCTTCCTGGCCGTCGCCGTTGTTGTCGATGTGGATCTCGTAGAGGCCGTTCGGATCCATCGCGAAGAAGTTGGGTCCGCCGGTCGGCGCCTGGAAGGGCTGGTAGTCGGCAATCAGCGTGGTGTAGGCGGTGCGCGCCGGGTCGTAGCTGCGGAACATGTAGAAGTCGGTGCCGTCCAGCTTGGGGCTGCCGGCGATCGACGGTGCCTCGCGGTGGCTCGATGCCAGCACGCCACCGGCGGCGGCCATGCACAACAGAGTCACGCTGACTCGAAAGGAAAGTCGCGGAAGATTCATGGGCTCACCTCAGGTGATGAAGAAAAATATCGGACCTCATGCTTACGTAAGAAATCTTCAGGCGGATCTGCTCGATTACCCGCGCATGCAAATCGGCTGGTGCCTGACCTTTTCGATCAGGGTTCGAGCGTGGAGAGAATTTGCCGCAGGTGCATCACCGCCAGCCGCAGCCTGGACTTGACCGTTCCGAGCGGGATGTCGAGTTCGCGCGCGATGCCCACGTGCGGCAGCTCTTCATAGAAGGACAGGCGCAGCACCTGCGCCTGTTCGGTCGAGAGGCGCCGCAGCGCTTCGCGCACGCCCAGCTCGCGCCGACCCAGCCGCAGTTGCTCGTCGAGGGCCGGCGCCTGGTCCGGCACTTCCAGTGCCTCGACCTCGTCGTCACCGTCGATGGTCGGCACCCGGCGGCTGCGCAGGTGGTCCACGCGCAGGTTGCGCGCGATCGCGAAGATCCAGGTCGCGAGCCCCGCCTGCTGCGGGTCGAACTGCGCGGCCTTGCGCCAGACCATGACCATGGTGTCCTGCGTCAGTTCCTCGGCGACGCCCTCGGCGAGGCCTTCGCCGCCGTTGCCGCGCATCAGGTACGACTTCACGCGCGGCGCGAAGTGCTTGAAGAGCACTGCGAAGGCTTCGCAGTCGGCGCGCAGGGCGACCGCCCGCAACAGCTGGTTCATGGCTTCGCGCGGTGGAGCCGACGACGGCCGCTCGGCCAGCGGCTCCGCTGGCGAGGGGTCGCCATCCGGTGGCTGCGGGACGCTGTGCATGCCCTGCATACGCGGCAGCGGTGATGCTGGATCAATGCACCACGATCGCATTCGATTCATGCGAAAGGATGTGAACCAACGCGGCGCGGGCTGCGTATCAGTCGTCGAGCACGGGCAACAGACCCGGGCTTCAAGCACTCAAACCAACCTTTGGAGCCTTCATGAAAAAACTCGTCATCGCAGCCGCCGTCGCCGTCCTGCTCAGCGCATGCTCCGGCATGAAAACGTCCACGCCGGCCGCCATGGGCGCGGCTTCCAGCACGTCCACCGTGATGGTCGGCGGCGCCCCGATGTACCCCAACAAGGACATCGTCGACAACGCGGTGAATTCGAAGGACCACACCACGCTGGTGGCGGCGGTCAAGGCCGCGGGCCTGGTCGACACGCTCAAGAGCCCGGGCCCGTTCACCGTCTTCGCGCCGACCAATGCGGCCTTCGACGCGCTGCCCGCCGGCACCGTGCCGACCCTGCTCAAGCCCGAGAACAAGGCGACCCTCACCAAGGTGCTGACCTACCACGTGGTGCCCGGCAGCTACGACTCGGCCGCGCTCATGAAGCTGATCACAGCCGGCGGCGGCCGCGCGATGCTCAAGACCGCCAGCGGCGGCACGCTCACCGTCACGATGAGCGGCGGCAACGTGCTGGTCACCGACGAGAAGGGCGGCGTCGCCACCGTCACGATCGCCAACGTCTACCAGTCGAACGGCGTGATCCACGTGGTCAACAAGGTGCTGCTGCCGAGCTGAACCCAGGCCGCGTGGCGCGGAATCCACACCTGACCGTGGGGTCATGTTGCACTGCAACACGAGACTAGGGTTTACCCCTATAATCGACCCCATCGTGACTCAAACAGGTGACTCCATGTCCACGCTCCTGATCTGCCTCGTCGCCGTAGCCGCCATCGTCGCCTCCGGCATCTACACGACCCGCAAGCTCGACGAGTTGACCCTCACCCGCTGATCACATCCGATTGTCTCCTCCGTCGCCTCTGGACGGATTCAGGCCTCGTGCGGTGACGCACGGGGCCTCTTTTATTTGCGGCGATGCGCGGCCGCTAAGGTGAAACCCCGATTCCGTGCGGGCATTGCGCCTCGGCGAACGATCATCGTTCGCTCGCTCGGCCTCTGCTTGCCGGCGGGCCGCGGCGCCCTCTAAAGTCGAACGCAATTCCTTCGAGGCGCCCATGCACCGCTCCATCGCCACCGTCTCCCTCAGCGGCACCCTGCGCCAGAAGCTCGAAGCCATCGCGGCCGCCGGCTTCGACGGCTACGAACTGTTCGAGAACGACTTCATCAACTTCAAGGGCACGGCCGCCGACCTGCGCCGCATCTCCGCGGACCTCGGCCTCACGCTCGACCTCTACCAGCCCTTCCGCGACTTCGAGGCGATGCCGGAGGCGCAATTCCGGCGCAGCCTGGAGCGCGCGGAACGCAAGTTCGACCTGATGCAGGAACTCGGCGCCGAGTTGATGCTGTGCTGCTCGAACACCTCGCCGCTGGCGATCGACGATCCGTCGCTGGCCGCCGCGCAGTTGCGCGCGCTGGCCGAGCGGGCGTCGCGGCGCGGCCTGCGGGTCGGCTTCGAGGCGCTGGCCTGGGGCCGCCACACCTCGCTCTACGGGCGGGCCTGGAACATCGTGCAGCGCGCCGACCATCCGAACCTGGGCCTCATCCTCGACAGCTTCCACACGCTGTCGCTGAAGGACGATCCGGCCGGCATCGCCGCGATCCCGGGCGACAAGATCTTCTTCCTGCAGATGGCCGACGCCCCTCTCTTGTCGATGGACGTGCTGCAGTGGGCCCGCCATCACCGCTCCTTCCCGGCGCAGGGCGAGTTCGACTGCGTCGGCTTCTTCG
The DNA here is from genome assembly GCF_009765735.1 of Xenophilus sp. L33. GTDB lineage: Bacteria > Pseudomonadota > Gammaproteobacteria > Burkholderiales > Burkholderiaceae_C > Variovorax. The sequence continues at coordinate 24,175 of NZ_LMUW01000064.1, read as the reverse complement.
AGCAGGCGCTGCTGGCCGGCTACACCGGCCCGCTGTCGCTGGAAATCTTCAACGACGTGTTTCGCGAGACGCCGAACCGCCGCACCGCGGTCGACGCGATGCGTTCATTGCTCTACCTGGAAAGCCGAGCGCGCCAGCGCCTCGCGAGCGCCGCCGAAGGCCCGAAGGCGGCACGCGCTCCGCAGGTGCTGCAGCAGGTCGCGCTGTTCGAGCCGCCGCCGATGCCGCGCTTCACCGGCTTCACCTTCATCGAGTTCGCCGCCGACGCCGAATCGGCCCGCGGCCTCGACAAGCTCTTCTGCCAGCTCGGCTTCCAGCGCATCGGCCGCCATCGCTCGAAGGCGGTCGTGCTCTATCGGCAGGGCGCGATCAACCTCATCGTCAACGCGCAGCCCGACTCCTTCGCCAGCGGCCGCTTCGACCTGCACGGCACCTCGGTCTGTGCGCTCGGCGTCGGCACCGACGATCCGGACCAGGCGGCCGAGCGCGCCACCGCGATGCGCTCGCTGCGCTACGACGGGCCGGTGGGCCCGCAAGAGATCCGCGTGCCGGCCGTGGTCGCGCCGGGCGGCAACCTGATCCACTTCGTGGCCACCTCGCTCGGCGCCGACGGCCTCTACGAAGCCGACTTCGTGCTCGAGGCGAGCCCGGACGGCGCCTCGGCCGGCCTGCGCTCGATCGACCACGTGGCGCTCGGCCTGGCGGTCGACCAGCTCGACACCTGGGTGCTGTTCTCGCGCGCGGTGCTCGGCCTGGAGCCGGGCGAGAGCCTGGAGCTGGCCGACCCCTTCGGGCTGATCCGCAGCCGCGGCGTGGCCGATGCCGGCCGCCACATCCGCATGGTGCTGAACGTCTCGCTGAGCCAGCGTACCCGCACCGCCCGCACCGTGAATGCGCGCGGCGGCGGCGCGGTGCATCACATCGCGCTGGCCAGCGACAACATCTTCGATTCGGTGGAGAGCCTCAGGGCCAACGGCGTGCGCTTCGTGCCGATCTCTGACAACTACTACGACGACCTGCAGACGCGCGTGGACCTCGATCCGGCCCTCCTGGCGCGCATGCGCTCGCTCGGCGTGCTGTTCGACCGCTCGCCGGCCGGCGACTACCTGCAGGCCTACACCGAAGGCTTCGAGGACGGTTTCTTCTTCGAGATCGTCGAGCGCATCGGCGGCTACGACGGCTACGGGGCGCTCAACGCGCCCGCGCGGATGGCCGCGCAGGCGCAGGCCTGAACGCGCATTGCGTCAGGCCAGGAACTTCTCCACGAGCTTGACCCAGTAGCTCGCGCCGATCGGCAGGATCGCGTCGTTGAAGTCGTAGCCCGGGTTGTGCACCATGCAGCCGCCTTCGCCGTCGCCATTGCCGATGGTGAAGTAGCAGCCGGGCTTCACTTCGAGCATGTAGGCGAAGTCCTCGCTGCCGGTGAGCGGCTTCATGTCGGGGATCAGCGAGTCCTCGCCGAAGTGCTCGATCGCGACCTGGCGCGCGAACTCGGTCATGGCCGGCTCGTTCTGCAGCGGCGGGTAGCGCCACTGGTAGTCGATCTCGGCGGACGCGCCGAAGACGTCGGCCTGGGTGTTCACGATCTTGGTGATGCGGTCGCGCAGCTGGGCGCGCACCGCCGGGTCGAAGGCGCGCACCGTGAGCCGCAGCTCGGCGCTGCCGGCGATCACGTTCGGCGCGTTGCCGGCCTGCAGCGAGCCGACGCTCACCACCGCCATCTGCCGCGGATCGACGTTGCGCGAGACGATGGTCTGCAGCGCCACCACGATGTAGGAAGCGACCACCACCGCGTCGACGGTGGTCGCCGGCATCGCGCCGTGGCCGCCGACGCCCTTGACCTTCACGATCACGGTGTCGGACGAGGCCATGAAGCCGCCTTCGAGGAAGCCGAACTTGCCGACCGGGAAGCCCGGCATGTTGTGGAAGGCGAAGATCGCGTCGCACGGGAATTTCTCGAACAGGCCGTCTTCCATCATCTTGCGGGCGCCGGCCAGGCCTTCCTCGGCGGGCTGGAAGATGAGGTTCAGGGTGCCGTTGAACTTGGCGTCCTTGGCCAGGTGGCGCGCGGCGGCCAGCAGGGTCGCGGTATGGCCGTCGTGGCCGCAGGCGTGCATCTTGCCGGCCAGCTTGCTGGCGTAGGGCAAGCCGGTGGTCTCGTGGATCGGCAGCGCGTCCATGTCGGCGCGCACGCCGATCGACTTGCCGCCCTTGCCCTTCTTGAGGGTCGCGACCACGCCGGTGCCGCCGAGGCCGCGGTGGATCGCATAGCCCCAGGCTTCGAGTTGCGCGCAGACCAGGTCGCTGGTCGCGAATTCCTCGTAGGCCAGCTCGGGATGGGCGTGGATCTTGTGCCGCAGGGCCAGCATCTCGGGCAGGCTTTCGGCGATTTCGGGCAGGACGGCGTCGGCGGTGGCGTTCATGGGGGTCTCTCTCGGTGTCGGTTGCAAATGGACGGGATCAGTCTTCGAGTTGCAGGTGGCGCGTCTCGGGCAGCGCCATCATGGCCAGCGCGGTGATCACGCTGGTGCCGGCCACGTACCAGGCCGGCGCGGCGGGATTGCCGGTGGCCTGGATGAGCCAGGTGATGATGAACTGGGTCGAGCCGCCGAACAGCGCCACGCCGACCGCATAGGCGATCGACAGGCCCGTGGCCCGGATGCCGCTCGGCAGCAGTTCGGGGATCGCGACGATCGAGGCGCCGCCGCTGATCGCTGTCAGCGCGGCGAGGAACACGGTCACCGACAGCAGCACGGCGACGCTCGGATGCGAGATCAGCAGCAGGAAGAGCGGAACGGTCGCCACCGCGGTGACGATGCGCGGCCACAGCATCATGGGCTTGCGGCCGTAGCGGTCGGACAGCCAGCCGCCGACCACCGAGAAGATCAGCGTCGCCAGGCCGACCGCGACCGTGGCGACCATGGCGATGCCGGGCGCGAAGTGCAGCGTGGTGATCGCGTAGGTGGTCATGTACTGGCCGACATAGGTCGACACCGTGCCGCCCAGCACCACCAGGATCGCCAGCACGATCATTCCCTTGTACTGCGCCAGGCCGCGCAGGCCGACGTGCTCGGGCTTGACGTCGGCGGCGTGCAGGGTCTCGGGCATGCTGCGGCGCAGGTAGACCGCCACCGGCAGCAGCAGCAGGCCGGCGATGAAGGGCACGCGCCAGCCCCAGGCCTGCAATTGGTCGGGCGTCAGCAGGCCGATCACGACGACGCCGAAGAGGCCCGCCACCAGGGTCGCGATGCCCTGGCTGGCCAGCTGCCAGCTGGCGTAGATCGCGCGCTTGCCTTGCGGCGCGGCCTCGATCAGGAAAGCGGTCGACGGACCGACCTCGCCGCCGAGCGCCAGGCCCTGCACCAGCCGGCACAGCACCACGATGATCGGCGCGGCCATGCCGATGGTGTCGTAGCTCGGCGTCAGCGCCAGGCCGAGCGTGCCGACGGTGATGAGCCCGATGGTCAGCAGCATCGCGGGCTTGCGGCCGGCGCGGTCGGCGAAGGCGCCGATCAGCACACCGCCGAGCGGCCGCGAGACGAAGCCGACGCCGAAGACCGCCACCGACAGCAGCAGGCTGCCCATCGGCGTGGAGGCCGGGAAGAAGGCCTTGCCGATGTAGACCGCGAAGAAGGCGTAGGTGACGAAGTCGTAGAACTCCAGCGCGTTGCCGGCCACGCTGGCGGCGACGATGCCTTTCGGGACGCGGGCCTTCGGAGCATCCATGGCCTGCCGTCGAAGGTCCTGGGTCAGCGCGCTGGAGGGAGGAATCGTGGCAGAGCTCATGGCGGGGTTCTCGCTTGTCGTGGATGCAGTTCAGTCGACCAGGAAGCGTTCGGCGAGCAAGGTCCAGTAGGCCGCGCCCACCGCCACGTTGTCGTCGTTGAAGTCGTAGCCGGGGTTGTGGACCATGCAGGCGCCGGCGCTGTCGCCCGCACCGTTGCCGATCACCAGGTAGCTGCCGGGCACCGCCTCGAGCATGAAGGCGAAGTCTTCGCTGGCGGTCTGCGCCGGGCCCTGGGCGATTACCTTGTCGGCGCCGACCAGTTCCAGGCCGACCGAACGGGCGAAGGCGGTCTCGGCCGGCGTGTTGACCAGCACCGAGTAGCCCGGGCGCCAGTCGACCTCGGCGCGGGCGCCGAAGCTCTCGGCCTGCGAATGGGCGAGCGCCTTGATGCGCTGCTCGAGCAGGGCGCGCACGTCGCGGTCGAGCGCGCGGACGCTGAGCTCGAGCGTGGCCGTGGCCGGGATCACGTTGTTGGCCTTGCCGGCATGGATCGCGCCGACCGTGACCACCGAGGTCATCTGCGGATCGACGTTGCGCGACACGATGCTCTGCAGCGCCATGACCAGGCTCGCGGCGGCGACGATCGGGTCGACCGCGCGGTGCGGCATGGCACCGTGGCCGCCGTTGCCGCTGATGGTGATGGTCACGTTGTCGCTGGAGGCCATGGCCGCGCCTTCGCGGAACAGCAGGTGGCCCTGCGGCACGCCGGGGCCGTTGTGCATCGCGAACACCGCGTCGCAGGGATAGCGCTCGAAGAGGCCGTCCTTCATCATGCGCAGCGCGCCGCCGCCGCCTTCCTCGGCCGGCTGGAAGATCAGCTGCAGGGTGCCGCTGAACTTGCCGCTCTCGGCCAGGCGCTTGGCGGCCGCCAGCAGCATCGCGGTGTGGCCGTCGTGGCCGCAGGCGTGCATCACGCCGGGCCGCTCGCTGGCCCATTCGGCGCCGCTGGCTTCCAGGATGGGCAGGGCGTCCATGTCGGCGCGCAGGCCCAGGCGCTTGCCGCCCTGGCCGCGCACCAGCCGGCCGACCACGCCGGTGCCGCCCAGGCCGCGTTCGACCTCGTAGCCCCAGCTCTCGAGCTTGGCGGCCACCAGGGCCGAGGTGCGATGCTCCTCGTAGGCCAGCTCGGGATTGCGATGGATGTCGCGGCGCAGTGCGATGAATTCGCCGACCTGAAAGTTCAGGACGTCGCCCATGTAGGTCATGCGGGGCTCCTTGTTTGGAAAATCATAAGGCCGGGGGTTGCGCGGGTGGGGCATCGTGAACCCGGAATCCATCGACTTTATGAACTTGACAGGCCGACGTCCAATGCGTTGTTATCTACGACATCATGCATTCGATGAATGAAAACCGAATCCCCACCGCGCTCACCCTGGTCCAGCTGCGCCACCTCATCGCGTTGGCGGAGACCGGATCGTTCACCCGCGCGGCCGAGTCGGTGTACCTCACGCAGTCGGCCTTCAGCCGCAGCGTCAAGGCGCTGGAGGACGAGCTGGGCCAGCCGCTCTTCGACCGCATCGGCAAGCGCAGCGAGCTGACGCCCTTCGGCCGCGAGGTGCTGCAGCGGGCCCGCCACGTGGTCTTCGATGCCGACGAGATCGGCGCCAGCGGCCGGCAGATGCGCTCCGGCCGCGCCGGCAGCCTGCGCATCGGCCTCGGCTCCGGGCCGGGCGCGATGCTGATGACGCCGCTGCTCAAGGAGATGGCCACCCGCCATCCGTCGGTGCACCTGCAGATCGCCCGCGGCGACACGGTGCTGCTGGTGCAGGCGCTGCGCGAGCGCGAGGTCGATGCGCTGGTGGTCGACCTGCGCTCCATGGTGCCGGCACCCGACCTCAAGGTGTCGAACCTGGCCGAGATGCGCGGCGCGCTGCTGTGCCGGCCCGGCCATCCGCTCACCCGCTGGAAGCCGCCGCTGCGCTTCGCGGTGCTGCGGCAGTACCCGATCGCGTCGACGCCGCTCAGCGACGAGGTGGCGCGCGCGATGGTCGAGCGCTTCGGGCCCGATGCGCACCCTTCCGTCTGCGTCACCCTGCGCTGCGAGGAACTGGCCAGCCTGATCGAGGTGGTGCGCGACAGCGACGCGCTGCTGCTGGCGATCCGCAACGCGGCGCCCGACCTGGTCGAGCTGCCGCTGAAGCCGGGGCTGAGCGTGCCGGCGCGCTTCGGGCTGGTGACGCTGGTCGGGCGGTCGGAGGCACCGTCGCTGCCGATCGTGCGCGAGCTGATGGAAAGGCTCATCCACGATTGAGCCCGCGAGGGCCCCGCTTCAACCCAGCCGCATCGACAGCTCGACGTCTGCCGCGAAGGGCACCGACAGGTAGCGCCGTCGAGCAGCAGCAGGTCGATGTCGGGCGGCAGGTCGGCGGCGAGGGTCTGCAGCGCATCGCCCTCGCGGATATCGACCAGGTCGGCGAGGCCGCCGGCGGCGAGGTTCTCGCGGGCGCGCGCCTTGCAGCTGCGCGCCAGCATGTAGAGTAGCAGGCCGGTCTCGCGCGAGACCGCCGGCGGGAAGTCCTTCATGCGGGCGTAGAAGTCGAGGTAGTTCCAAGGATCGCCCATGACATTGCGCCCGAAGGCCTCGATCTCCTCCCGCAAGCTGCCGCAGCAAGCCGCTCGACCGAACTGGAGGCTCAGAGGACTGTCTTGCATTCGCGCTAGCCATGCCTGTGGTGGCCATGGCTGCGCGCTCAGGCCCCGCCCTGCTTACGGAGGGGCCCGCTTCGAAAGTTGGCGCGCTTCGAGTCGACCGAGCCGATCCGCTTTGCAGCGAGTTCGGAGGCGATCATCGCGGCCACGACGAAAGTCGCCGCGATGGCACTGAGCGAGCCTTCGCCCAGGAATCGAACGCCGAGCGCACCGGCGATCCCGGCCGCCGTGGTGCCGAGGGACACTGCTGAATTGTTCAAGCCGAGCAGAAGCGGCGCGATGGGCGGCGCGATGGAGAGCAAGCGATGCTGCTGAGGCACCATGACGGCCCAACCGCAGCCGCCCCAGATCAGGATCGCCGGCACTGCCGTCCATAGACTCGAGCTCGTCAACGGCAACAGCAGAAAGTCTGCAAGCACGATCGTCATCAGCGCGAGGAGCACCTTGCGGCTGCCGATCGAGTCGACCAGTCGTCCCGTCATCAGGTTGGCCACCGTGCCAGCGGCGCCCCACACGACGAGCAGACCGGCGAGCAGGTTGGGATTGCCTCCGGTCGCCCGCGCGAACACGACCGAGAAATAGGTGTAGACGGTGAAGGCAGCGCTGAAGAACAGGAAGCTCACGCTCAGCGTATAGCCCACGCGCGAGTCCGCAAGCGGGGCGAGCCGCTTGGCCAGCGAAACGGGCGGGAGCATCGGAATGTGGGCCAGGAAAGCCAGGACGCCGATCCCGCTCGCGCCCGCCAGCGCCGCGACGAACGCCATGGTCCAGCGCCAGTCGCCCAACCCGCCGATGACCGTGCCGATGGGTGCACCGACTGCCGTCGAGATGGTCATGCCCGCCAGCACGACCGAGAGTGCGAAGCCCCTGCGCTCCGGCGGCACGATGGAGGCAGCGGCGCCGGCAGCGGTGGGCGAGAACATGGCGGCGCCCAGCCCTGCGAGCGCCCGAGCCGCCAAGGCCCATGCCAAGCTCGGTGCCATCGCCGTGCAGAGGTTGGCAACGACGAAGACGGCGAGCCCGGAAAGCAGCAGTCCCTTCCGGTTCACGTGCGAAGCCAATGCAGCGACGACCGGCGCGAGCAGCGCCACGGAGACGGCGTACACCGTGGTCATCTGTCCTGCCGCGCCGATGCCGACATGGAAGGTGTTCGCGATCTGAGCAAGCACGCCTGCCATGACGAAGGTGTCGGTCCCGAGCGCAAACATGCCCAGCGCCAGGACGAGAAGTCGTCGATCCACTTTTCTTCCTGTCGCTCAGGTTGCTCGCAGCGACCGGCCAAGCGGCACCAGCGGACCGATGGGCATGACGTATCGGAAGTTGCCGCCGGCCACGAGTGGCAGGGCTCCGGGGACGATGGATCGGAGGGCGAGACATTTCATGGGGGGCTCCATGTGCAACGGGTTGCGATTGAAGGAGCCCAAAGCTTCGCCGAATGGCGCCGATTCACTAACAGTCGTAAACGACAACTTGATGGTCGATCACGCCAAGCAGGCCGCGGGTATCCATTTCTCCTGTCCGGTGTTCCGAGCGGTCGCTCTCAATCGGCCGCGCCTGCCGGCTTCCTGAACTCCGCCTCCCCCACATTCGAAACCTCCACCCACTTCCGGTCCGGCGGCGCGTCCGGCACATAGCTGTCGTGCCAGTTCCACCACTTGTAGGTCGGCGTCTGCGGATAGCCGGGCGGCGAGTCTTCCCAGGCCTCCTGCCGGCCGAGCGGCGTGATGTCCAGGTAGTTCCAGGTGCCGCCCATCTGCTCGTCGCCGCGGTTGTTGATGAAGTAGGTGCGGTAGATCCTGTCGTCGTCGCGGAAGAAAACGTTGGTGCCGTGCCATTCGCCGACACCGAAGTCGGCGTCGAAGTCGTCGGTGACGGTGAACCACGGAATGTCCCAGCCCATGCGCTGCTTGAGGCGCGCGATGTCCGCCTGCGGCGCGCGCGAGACGAAGACCAGCGTGGTGTCGCGCGCATTCAGGTGGGCGACGTGCGCGACCTGGTCGGCGACCATGGAGCAGCCGCGACAGGCATGCTCGGGCCAGCCGTAGACGCCCGGCTCGTAGAAGGCGCGGTAGACGATCAGCTGTCGCCGGCCGTCGAACAGCTCGGGCAGGCTCACGCGGCCCGCGGGGCCGTCGAAGGCATAGGTCTTCTCGACCGCCATCCACGGCATGCGCCGGCGTTCGGCGGCGAGCGCGTCGCGGGCGTGGCTGTGCGCCTTCTCCTTCAGCAGCATCTGCGCGTGGGCGGCCTGCCAGTCCTCGGGCGAGACGATCGGCGGGGTCTGCATGGCGGGGTTCGTCGTGGTCATGGCGGTGGCTCCTTTCGGTTGTGCGGTTCGTGGGAGCCAGTCTGGCACCGGCCGTGGCCATCGGGGGAGTAACAAGTGTGGCGGGATTCAACATCCGACCGCCGCCATAGACTCCACCCACTTCGACATCCGGACCGACCATGAGCGACACCAGCGACACCCCCGACGACCTCCGGCAACGCATCGCCGCCAGCTTCCAGGCGCAGGGCCTGATGGCCACGCTGGGCGCGACGCTCGCGCTCGTCGCCGAAGGCGAGGTGCACATCGCGCTGCCCTTCTCGCCGCGCTTCTCGCAGCAGCACGGCTACCTGCACGCGGGCGCGACCACCACCATTCTCGACACCGCCTGCGGCTACGCCGCGTTGACCGTCGCGCCACCGGACTTCGAGGTGGTGACCGCGGAATTCAAGATCAACCTGCCGCGGCCGGCGATCGGCGAGCGCTTCGTCGCGATCGGACGGGTGCTGAGCGCTGGCCGGCTGCTGACGGTCTGCAGCGGCGAGGTACGGGCCTACGCCGGGCCGGGCGAGGCCTTCAAGGTGGTGGCGCTGATGCAGGCCACCGTCGCCAACGTGAAGCGGGCGGTCAGCGCCCCTTGAACACCGGCTCGCGCTTCTCGACGAAGGCGCGGCTGGCTTCGCGGTGGTCCTCGGTCTGGCCGCAGTGGATGTGGTGCGTGGCTTCCAGGTCGAGGCAGTCGTCGACCTCGCCGGCCATCGCGCGGTTGAGGTTCTCCTTCATGTAGCGGTAGGCCACGGTCGGTCCGCTGGCGAGCGAGCGGGCGATCGCGGTGGTGCGCTCGGCCAGTTCGGCGGCCGGGCAGACCCAGTTCGTGAGGCCGAGGCGCAAGGCTTCCTCGGCGCTCACGCGCGGCGACAGCAGGTAGAGCTCGCGCGCCTTGGCGGCGCCCACCAGTTGCGTCATGAAGTAGGTGCCGCCGTAGTCGCCGGAGAAGCCGACCCGCGCGAAGGCGGTGGTCATGATCGCGGTGTCGGCCATCACGCGCAGGTCGCAGGCCAGCGCCAGCGACAGGCCGGCGCCCGCGGCGGCGCCGGGCAGCGCCGCGATCGTCGGCTTGGGCATCTTGAAGAGGCGGCCGGCGGTCTCGCGCTGGTTGGCCCGCTGGCGGTGGATCGCCTGGTCGATGGTCAGCGCGCCGACCGTGCCGTCGCCCGACGCGGCCATGCCCTTGACGTCGCCGCCGGCGCAGAAGCCCTTGCCGGCGCCGGTCAGCACGATGCAGCGCACCGCCGGATCGAATTCGGCCGCGGCCAGTTGCTGCTGCAGCGCCATGTTCATCGCCCGCGACATCGCGTTGCGCGCCTCTGGGCGGTTGAGCGTGAGGGTGAGGACGCCTTCGTCGAGCGAGGCGAGCAGGTCGGGGGTGCCGGTGTCGAGGGTGGTGGTCATTGGCGTTGCCTTTTCTGTGTATGGGTCGGGGCGCTGCTGCAGCCCGGATCGTCCGATGGCGGCTGCTCCGCGAGCACCTCGAGCGCCAGTTCGGACCAGTCGGCCCAGAAGGCCTCGGTCATGATGCCGGCGGTGAGGATCAGGTGCCGGATGCGGTCCGGTTGCGCTTCGCCTTCGTGGAACTGGGTGCGCTCCAACTGCTGGTAGAGCGCCAGGCGCTCGCGGTGCTCGACCAGCCGCCGCTCGATGTCGGCGCGCAGCGTGGTCGGGCCGATGACGGCCTCGGCGCGCACCCGCACCATCAGCTGGTCGCGCTGCGAGCGCGGATCGCCGCCCGCGTTGGCCCAGCGCTTGAGTTCGCGCCGGCCGGCCGGCAGCACCTTGTAGACCTTCTTGCCGCCGCGGCCGCCCTCGGCCAGCGTCGAGCTGACCCAGCCGGCCTCCTCGAGCCGGCCCAGCTCGCGGTAGATCTGCTGGTGGGTGGCGCTCCAGAAGAAGCCGATGGAGCGGTCGAAGCGCCGGGCCAGCTCGGAGCCGGAGCTGGATTGTTCGATGAGAGCGGTCAGGAGTGCGTGCGGCAGGGACATGAGCGAGGCCGATTGTAGGACCGCACAGGGCCGAAAAAGCCTGTTCATGAAACCAGTTGCATGAAAATCCGGCGCTGGTTAAAGTCCTGCAACTGGTTGCATAAAAATCGAGGCACGATGAACTATCCCCACCTGCTGGCACCGCTCGACCTGGGCTTCACCACCTTGAGGAACCGCGTCCTCATGGGCTCGATGCACGTCGGCCTCGAAGAGGCGCCGAACGGCTTCGCGCGCATGGCCGCCTTCTACGCCGAGCGGGCGCGCGGCGGCGTCGGCCTGATCGTCACCGGCGGCATCGCGCCGAACGTGGCCGGCCGGCCGAGCGCGCATGGCGCGGTCCTCACCACCGAAGCCGAGGCGATGCCCCACCGCGCGGTCACGCAGGCGGTGCACGACGCCGGCGGCAAGATCGCGATGCAGATCCTGCACTTCGGCCGCTACGCGCACCATCCCCAGCTGGTGGCGCCGAGCGCGCTGCGCGCGCCGATCAACAGCCACACGCCGCACGCGCTCACCGGCGCGGAGGTCGAAGCGACCATCGAGGACTTCGTGCGCTGCGCCGCGCTGGCGCAGCTCGCCGGCTACGACGGCGTCGAGGTGATGGGCTCCGAGGGCTACCTGATCAACGAATTCGTCGCCCTGCGCACCAACCAGCGCGAGGACGAATGGGGCGGTGTCTATGCCAACCGGATCCGCTTCGCAGTCGAGATCGTGCGGCGCATCCGCGCGCGGGTCGGCAGCGACTTCATCCTGATCTTCCGGCTCTCGATGCTCGACCTGGTCGAGGGCGGCTCCACGCTCGACGAGGTGATCGAACTGGCCCGCGCGGTGGAAGCCGCAGGCGCCACGATCATCAACACCGGCATCGGCTGGCACGAGGCGCGGGTGCCGACCATCGCGACCAAGGTGCCACGTGCGGCCTTCGCCTGGGTCACGCAGCGGGTGATGGGCGCGGTGTCGATCCCGCTGGTCGCGACCAACCGCATCAACACGCCGGAGGTGGCCGAGCGCCTGCTGGCCGAGGGCTTCTGCGACATGGTGTCGATGGCGCGCCCGCTGCTCGCCGACCCGGACTTCGTGCGCAAGGCCGCCGCCGGCCGCGCGGACGAGATCAACACCTGCATCGGCTGCAACCAGGCCTGCCTGGACCACACCTTCGCCGGCAGGATCACCTCCTGCCTGGTCAACCCGCGCGCCTGCCACGAGACCGAGATCGCCATCGCCGAAGCGGCCGCGCCGCGCCGCATCGCGGTGGTCGGTGCCGGGCCGGCCGGGCTGGCCTTCTCGGTCACCGCCGCCGAGCGCGGCCACCGCGTGACGCTGTTCGAGTCGGCCGACGAGATCGGCGGGCAGTTCAACATCGCCAAGCGCATCCCCGGCAAGGAGGAGTTCAACGAGACCCTGCGCTACTTCGGCCGCCAGCTTGAAGCGAAGCAGGTCGACGTGCGACTCGGCCATCGCGTCGACGCGGCCGAGTTGCTGGCCGGCGACTTCGACGAATTCGTGATCGCCACCGGCGTCACCCCGCGCACGCCCGCGATCGCCGGTGCCGACGGCGAGCATGCCCTGAGCTACCTCGACGTGCTGCGCGACGGCAGCGAGGTCGGCGCCTCGGTGGCGATCGTGGGTGCCGGCGGCATCGGCTTCGACGTCGCCGAATACCTCACGCACCACGGCAAGAGCGCCAGCCAGGCGCCCGACAAGTTCTATGCGGAGTGGGGCATCGACACCGGCTACCGCGCCGCCGGCGGCCTGTGCGAGCCGGTGGTCGAGCCGCCGGCGCGCAAGGTGCACCTGCTGCAGCGCAAGGAGTCGCGGGTCGGTGCCCAGCTCGGCAAGACCACCGGCTGGATCCATCGCGCCGGCCTGGTGGCGCGCCGGGTCGACATGGTGCCGGGCGTCTCCTACCAGCGCATCGACGCGCAAGGCCTGCATGCCGCGGTCGGCGAGTCGCCGCGGCTCTTCGAGGTCGATGCGGTGGTGCTGTGCGCCGGCCAGGAGCCGCTGCGCGAGCTGGCCGATGCGCTGCAGGCCGCCGGACGCCCGGTGCATGCGATCGGCGGCGCCGACGTCGCGGCCGAGCTCGACGCCAAGCGCGCGATCGACCAGGGCGTGCGCCTGGCGGCGCGGCTCTGACGGCCACCGGAGCCGTCACCGCCGCGACCGCTGCGCGAGCCGAGCTGGTGCAGCATCCCGACCGATCACCGTCAACACCCGAGAGGAAAACGAACCATGAAGACCCGCATCACCGAACTCTTCGGCATCCAGCATCCGATCATCCAGGGCGGCATGCACTACGTCGGCTTCGCCGAGATGGCGGCGGCCGTGTCGAACGCCGGCGGCCTGGGCATCATCACGGGCCTCACGCAGCGCACGCCCGAGCTGCTGGCCAACGAGATCCGCCGCTGCCGCGAGATGACCGACAAGCCCTTCGGCGTCAACCTCACCTTCCTGCCTTCGCTGTCCTCGCCGGACTATCCGGGCTACATCAAGGCGATCATCGACGGCGGCGTGAAAGCGGTCGAGACCGCCGGCAACAACCCGGCCAAGTGGCTGCCGGCGCTGCAGGCGGCGGGTGTCAAGGTGATCCACAAGTGCACCTCGGTGCGCCATTCGCTCAAGGCCGAGGCCATCGGCTGCGACGCGGTCAGCGTCGACGGCTTCGAATGCGGCGGCCATCCGGGCGAGGACGACGTGCCCAACTTCATCCTGCTGCCGCGCGCCGCCGAAGCGCTCAATATTCCCTTCGTCGCTTCCGGCGGCATGGCCGACGGCCGCTCGCTGGTGGCGGCGCTGGCGCTCGGCGCCGAAGGCATGAACATGGGCACCCGCTTCATCGCCACGAAGGAAGCGCCGGTGCACGACAACGTCAAGCGCGCCCTGGTCGAGGCGAGCGAACTCGACACCCGCCTGGTGATGCGCCCGCTGCGCAACACGGAGCGCGTGCTGACCAACGCGGCGGTCGAGCGGCTGCTGGTCACCGAGCGCGAGCGGGGCGCCGAGGTCAAGTTCGAGGACATCGCGGCCGAGGTCGCGGGCGTCTACCCGAAGGTCATGCAGGACGGCCTGATGGACGCCGGCGCCTGGTCCTGCGGCATGGTCGCCGGCCTGATCCACGACGTGCCGACGGTGCGCGAGCTGATCGACCGGATCATGGCCGAAGCCGAGTCGATCATCGGCAAGCGGCTGGCGGGCTTCGCGGCGGGCTGAGCGCGCCGGAACCCCTCCGGCGTGGGGATGGCGGCGTAAACCCTTCATGTGCGGTGCCGCCGAAAGTGATTGAATCGCGGGTATGACGATCCGCAGCCCCCTCTACCTGCTCGAGCGCTCCGACGCCGGCGTGGTGCACCTCGACCGCGAACTGAAGGTGGTCGCGATGAACAGCTTCGCGCGGCGGGTGCTTCCGATCGAGGAGAAGGCGCCCTTCGAGAAGATGGTGCTGTCGTTCCACCCGGAGCGCTCGGTCGCCAAGGTCAAGTTCCTGCTCGACCAGGCCGAATGCCCGGTGAGCAATCCGCCGCCGATGACCATGATCATCAACATCCCGGAGCGGGTGCTGCTGATCAAGGTGACCAAGCTGTCGGACGTCCGTGGCGAGGGCGCGGGCTACACGCTGATCTTCTACGACATCACCGAACTGGTGAGCGGCGACGACACGATCCTGCCGGTGTCGACGGGCGCCCCGGCGACGGTGGCGCTGGGCGCCGCCAAGCCGCCGGCCAAGCGCCAGTTGCACAAGATCCCGACCGTGTCGCAGAACCGGATCGTGCTGGTCGACGTCGAGACGGTCACCTACATCCGCTCCGAAGGCCACTACACCTGGGTCAGCACCGCGCAGGGCTCGAGCTTCTGCAACCTCAACATCAGCGATCTGGCCGAGCGGCTGGACGGCGCTTCCTTTTTCCGCATCCATCGCAGCTACCTGGCCAACCTCGACTTCGCCGAGCAGATCCTGCGCGACGAGGGCAAGGTCAGCCTGAAGCTGCGCGGCGAGACCACGCCGCTGCCGGTGGCGCGCACCAGCGTGCCGCGGCTCCTGGAGCAGTTGGGCATCGGCGAGGTCGACGCACTGAAGAGCTGAAAAACCGGGCCTTGCCTATACTTTGGAGGCATGCAAAGTTCGGCGTTCTCAACCTCGCGCGGCTGGCGCGGGGCCGGTTTCCTGATCCTGGCCATCGGCTGGATCGCGGCGCTCATGGTGTACCTGACCGCCAGCGAGAACGCCCCGCCCGACCCCGCGGCTGACTACCAGCTGATCAACGGCCAGGTGCTTCGCCTGCCGCTCGCGGCTTCCAAGCGCGAGCAGATGGAACTGGAGCGCCTGGGCGGCTCGGTGAGCGTGCGCATCGTCGAGTTCGACAGCTGGATCGCCACCTTCCTGCACGGCAAGCGGCTGGCCTGGCCGCTGGCGATCGTCGCCGCGCTGCTGGCGGCGGGGTGCTTCTACCTGGCCGGCCTCGCGGCCGAAGACGTGGCCGACTGAGCCCCGGCCGGAGCCTTTCCGAAGGCTTCGGGAAAACCCGAATCGGCATTCCGGCGCCCGCGCTTCATGCGCCACGCCGTGCATTTCGTGCAGCGCGCCGCGCGCTTCGTGCGTGGGATTTCTCCGACAAGGCGGCCGCTCTTAACTTCAGCGTGCGACCTCACGACTGGAGACACACCCCCATGATTCCTTCCGGATTCGACTATCACGCGCCCCGCTCGGTCGGCGACGCGATCAAGCTGCTCGGCGAATACGCCGGCGATGCCAAGCTGCTGGCCGGCGGCCACAGCCTCCTGCCGATGATGAAGCTGCGCTTCGCGGCGCCGGCCCACCTGATCGACCTGAACCGCATCGACAGCCTGCGCGGCATCCGCGAGGAAGGCGGCACGATCGTCATCGGCGCGATGACCGTCGAGGCCGAACTGATCCGCTCGACCCTGCTGCAGCAGAAGGTGCCGCTGCTGCCCGAGGCCGCGAAGCAGATCGCCGACCCGCAGGTGCGCAACCGCGGCACCATCGGCGGCGACATCGCCCACGGCGACCCTGGCAACGACCATCCGGCGCTGTCGATGGCGATCGATGCCGAGTTCGTGCTCGAAGGCCCGAACGGCACGCGCACGGTGCAGGCCGACGGCTTCTTCCAGGGCACCTACATGACCGACATGGCCGAGGACGAGGTGATGGTCGCGATCCGCGTGCCCGCCTTCCTGCCGGGCACCGGCTACGCCTACCAGAAGCTCAAGCGCAAGACCGGCGACTGGGCCACCGCCGGAGCCGCCGTCGTGCTGCGCCTGGAAGGCGGCAACGTGAGCCATGTGCGCATCGCCCTCACCAACCTGGCGCCGACCGCGCTGCGCGCCCACGACGCCGAGGCGGCGCTGCTCGGCAAGCCGCTCACCGAGGCCGCGATCGCCGACGCCGCGCAGCGCGCGATGGCGGTCTGCGACCCGGCCGAGGACCTGCGCGGCGACACCGAATACAAGACCGCGATGGCCGGCCAGATGGTGCAGCGCTCGCTGCGCCTGGCGCTCTCGCGCTGCAAGTAGATCACCCACGAGAACGAACGGAAAGATTGGAGACAGGCCCATGGGCAAGCAAATCGTCAGCGTCAACATCAACGGCAAGAAGGTGGAAAAAGCGGTCGAGCCGCGCACGCTCCTGATCCACTTCCTGCGCGAGGACTGCCAGCTCACCGGCGCGCACATCGGCTGCGAGACCAGCCACTGCGGCGCCTGCACCGTCGACCTCGACGGCGCCTCGGTCAAGAGCTGCACTCACCTGGCCGTCCAGTGCGACGGCTCGGAGCTGCTCACCGTCGAAGGCCTCGCCAAGGGCCCGCTGCTGCACGCGGTGCAGGAAGGCTTCTACCGCGAGCACGGCCTGCAATGCGGCTTCTGCACGCCCGGCATGTTGATGCGCAGCTACCGCTTCCTGCAGGAGAACCCGAACCCGACCGAAGAGGAAGTGCGCGCCGGCATCAGCGGCAACCTGTGCCGCTGCACCGGCTACCAGAACATCGTGAAGGCGGTGCTGTACGCGGCGGCCAAGCTGCAGCAGACCGAGAAGGTGGCCGCATGAACGCCCCGATCGATCCGAAGCTCCTCGAGCGCACCGCGGCCCTGCAAGGCATGGGCGACAGCCGCCTGCGCAAGGAAGACGCCCGCTTCATCCAGGGCAAGGGCAACTATGTCGACGACATCAAGATGCCCGGCATGCTGTTCATGGACATCGTGCGTGCGCCGGTGGCGCATGCGCGCATCAAGAGCATCGACAAGTCCGAGGCGCTGAAGGTGCCGGGCGTGGTCGCGGTGCTCACCGCCGAAGACCTGAAGCCGCTCAAGCTGCACTGGATGCCGACCCTGGCCGGCGACGTCGCCGCGGTGCTGGCCGACGAGAAGGTGCACTTCCAGATGCAGGAGGTCGCGGTGGTCATCGCCGAGGACCGCTACGCGGCGGCCGACGGCGTCGAGGCGGTGATCGTCGACTACGAGGAACTGCCGGTGGTGCTCGACCCGTTCGCGGCGCTCGAGCCCGGCGCCACGGTGCTGCGCGAGGACCTCGCCGGCAAGACCGAGGGCGCGCACGGCAAGCGCGACCATCCCAACCACATCTTCACCTGGGAGTCGGGCGACAAGGCGGCCGCCGACGCGGCCTTCGAGAACGCGCCGGTGACCGTGAAGGAGCGCATCTTCTATCCGCGGGTGCACCCCTGTCCGCTGGAGACCTGCGGCTGCGTCGCCAGCTTCGACCCGGTGCGCGGCGACCTCACGACCTACATCACCTCGCAGGCGCCGCACGTGGTGCGCACCGTGGTGTCGCTGCTGTCGGGCATCCCGGAATCGAAGGTGCGGATCGTCTCGCCGGACATCGGCGGCGGCTTCGGCAACAAGGTCGGCATCTACCCGGGCTACGTCTGTGCGATCGTGGCCTCGATCGTGCTGGGCAAGCCGGTGAAGTGGATCGAGGACCGGATCGAGAACATCTCCTCCACCGCCTTCGCCCGCGACTACCACATGGACGGCGAACTGGCGGCCACGCCGGACGGCAAGATCCTCGGCCTGCGCGTGAACGTGCTGGCCGACCACGGCGCCTTCGACGCCTGCGCCGACCCGACCAAGTTCCCGGCCGGCATGTTCCACATCTGCTCGGGTTCCTACGACATCCCGGCGGCCTGGTGCAGCGTGAAGGGCGTCTACACCAACAAGGCGCCGGGCGGCGTAAGCTACCGCTGCTCGTTCCGCGTGACCGAGGCGGTCTACATCATCGAACGGATGATGGATGTGCTGGCCCAGCACCTGAACATGGACAAGGCGGAGATCCGGGCCAAGAACTTCATCCGCAAGGAGCAGTTCCCGTACACCTCGCCCTTCGGCTTCGAATACGACTCGGGCGACTACCACACGGCGCTCGACAAGGTGCTGAACGCGGTCGACTACAAGGGCCTGCGCGCCGAGCAGGCCGCCAAGCGGGCCGACCCGGACTGCCCGACCCTGATGGGCATCGGCCTGGTGGTCTTCACCGAGGTGGTCGGCGCGGGCCCGAGCAAGATGTGCGACATCCTCGGCGTCGGCATGTTCGACAGCTGCGAGATCCGCATCCATCCCACCGGCAGCGCGATCGCCCGCATGGGCACCATCACGCAGGGCCAGGGCCACCAGACCACCTACGCGCAGATCATCGCGACCGAGCTGGGCATTCCGTCGGAAGTGATCCAGGTGGAAGAGGGCGACACCAGCACCGCGCCCTACGGCCTGGGCACCTACGGCTCGCGCTCGACGCCGGTGGCCGGCGCCGCGATCGCGCTGGCGGCGCGGAAGATCCACGCCAAGGCGCGCAAGATCGCGGCCCACCTGCTGGAGGTCGGCGAGAACGACCTCGACTGGGAGATCGACCGCTTCAACGTGAAGGGCGACGAGACCCGCTTCAAGACGATGAAGGACATCGCCTGGGCCTCGTACAACCAGCCGCCGCCGGGCCTGGAGCCGGGGCTCGAAGCGGTGCACTACTACGACCCGCCGAACTTCACCTTCCCCTTCGGCGTGTACCTGTGCGTGGTCGACATCGACCGCGGCACCGGCGACACCAAGGTGCGCCGCTTCTATGCGCTGGACGACTGCGGCACCCGCATCAACCCGATGATCATCGAGGGCCAGATCCACGGCGGCCTCACCGAAGGCTATGCGGTCGCGATGGGCCAGCAGATGCCCTTCGACGCGCAGGGCAACCTGCTGGGCAACACGCTGATGGACTACTTCCTGCCGACCGCTGTCGAGACCCCGAAATGGGAGACCGACCACACGGTGACGCCGTCGCCGCACCATCCGCTGGGCGCCAAGGGCGTGGCCGAGTCGCCGCACGTCGGCTCGATCCCGACCTTCACCTCGGCGGTGGTCGACGCCTTCGCCCACCTGGGCGTGAAGCACATGGTCATGCCGCACAACGCCTACCGCGTCTGGCAACAACTCAAGGAAAGCGGCGTCGCGCTCTGACGCTGCGCCCGAGAAAGAAAAATGGAAGTCAAACTCGACAAGCGCTATCCCCTCGACGTCGATGCCCAGCGCGCCTGGAAGCTGCTGACCGACGTCCCCGCCACCGCCGGCTGCATGCCCGGCGCGGCGATCACCGAGAAGGTCGACGACACGCACTACAAGGGCGCGGTGAAGGTCAAGGTCGGGCCGGCCGCGGCGGCCTTCTCCGGCGAGATCGAGGTGCTGGCGCTCGACGTCGCGACCCAGACCCTGCAGCTGCTCGGCAAGGGCGCCGACCGCGGCGGCTCCTCGGCATCGATGGGCCTCACCGCGACGATCGAGGCCGGCGACACGCCGTCGACCTCGGTGCTGGTCGGCCATGCCGAGGTGATCGTCAACGGCAAGTTCGCGCAGTTCGGCGGCCGGCTGATGGTGCAGGTGTCGGACATGCTGCTCGCGCAGTTCGTCGAGAACTTCAAGGTCGCCGCGGCGGCCTTGCTGCTGGAAGCCGCGCCAGTGGCCGCTACCGAGGCGGCGCCGGCCGACAGCGACATCGCGATCGTCGAGGCCAGCGCGGCCTCGACCGCCGCGGCGGTCACGCCGGAGCTGGCGGCGGCGCAGGCCGCATCCGCCGCGATCGCCGCGGCCGCCACGTCGGCCACGGCCTCCGCCACTTCGGCGACTTCGACGAACTCGTCTGCGCAGCCGCAGCCGCAGCGGCCGGCCGCCGCACCCGCCAAGGCCAACGAGATCAACGCGCTGGCCATCTTCTGGCACCTGCTGAAGGGCTGGTTCGCCGGCCTCTTCGGCAAGCGTGCCTGACACCGACCCCATGGTCGACGCCATGACCGAAGCCGCGCTGCGCGAATCGCTGCACCGGGCCGGCTACATCGCCGACGAAGGCCTGGCGACCACGCTCTGGCTGGCCGGCGAGCTTCAGCGGCCGCTGCTGATCGAGGGCGACGCCGGCGTCGGCAAGACCGCGCTGGCCGGCGCGCTGGCCAAGGCCCGCGGCCAGCGGCTGGTGCGGCTGCAATGCCACGAGGGGCTCGACCTGTCGCAGGCCGCCTACGAGTGGAACTACGGCCGGCAGCTGCTCGCGATCCGGCTGGCCGAGACGCAGGCGCAGGGCATGAAGGAAGCCGACCTCTTCGCCCGCGACTACCTGCTGGAGCGCCCGCTGCTGCAGGCCATCTCGAGCGAGCAGCCCTGCGTGCTGCTGATCGACGAGATCGACCGCGCCGACGAGGCCTTCGAGGCCTTCCTGCTCGAGGTGCTGGCCGACTACCAGATCACGGTGCCGGAGCTCGGCACGGTGCATGCGCGCCACATCCCGCAGGTGGTGCTCACCAGCAACGGCACCCGCGAGCTGTCGGATGCATTGCGCCGTCGCTGCCTCTACCACTTCCTCGACTACCCGACCCTGGCGCGCGAGATCGCGATCGTGCGCGCCACCCTGCCGAGCGCCGAAGGCGCGCTGGTCGAGCAGGCGGTGGCCTTCGTGCAGCGGCTGCGGCGCGAGGACCTCGACAAGACGCCCGGCGTTGCCGAGACGCTCGACTGGGTGCGTGCGCTGCACCGCCTCTCGTTCAAGGCGCTGCCGGAGGACCCGCATGCGCTGGCCGGCACCCTGGCCTGCTTGGTCAAGACCCGCGAGGACCGCTTCCAGATGGGCGAGGAGCGCGTGCGCCAGCTGGTCGAGGGCCGCCGCAGCGTCGGCGTCGCCGAGAAGGCGCCGCAACCTACATGAGAAGAGACCGGCCGTGAACGATATCGCGCGTCCGCTCGAAAGCATCGCCGGCTTCGCCGCGCTGCTGCGCGACCACGGCATGAAGGTCGGCATCGCCGAGCAGCAGGCCTTCGTGCAGGCGGCGCTGCGACTGCCGGTGGAGCGGGCGTCGCGGCTCGATCCGGCCTGGCGCGCGATCGCCTGCCACGACGTGCGCGACTGGAAGCGCTGGCCCGAGCTGTTCCAGAGCTACTGGCATCCTGAGCGGGTGCGCGGCCGCACCAAGGTCGGCGGCCAGACCCGGCCCAGCCGCAGCCTGCAGCAGCTGGTGCAGAGCCTGCACGAGAGCATGGACGCCGGCGCCACGAGGCCCGGCCAGCGCGGCGCCGACAGCGCGCTCGAGGCCCCGCTCTCGATCGACGAGAACGGCGCGATGCAGCGCGCCCAGGGCGGCAGCAGCCGCACCGATCCGCTGCACGACCGCTCGCTCTCGCAATGGCTGCCGCAGGACCTGGCGCAGTTGCAGAGCCTGGCCGAGCTGATCGCGCGGCGGCTGCGCAAGCGGCTGATGCGGCGCTGGCACGACGACCGGCACGGCAGCCGCCTCGACCTGCGCCGCACGCTGCGCGCCTCGCTGCGCACCGGCGGGCTGCCGATGCATCCGGTCTGGCGCGCGCCGCGGCGCGAATGGCCGCGTCTCTTCATCCTGGTGGACGTCAGCCGCTCGATGGAGACGCACGCGCAGCTCTTCCTGCGCATCGCGCGGGCCTTCGTGAGCGCCATGAACGCGCGGGTCTTCGTCTTCCACACCCGGCTGGCCGAGGTCACGCCGCTCTTGCGCAGCGATTCGGCGGCGGTGCAGGAGAAGGTCAACGCGGTCACCGCCGGCTTCGGCGGCGGCACCCGCATCGCGACCAGCCTGGCGGACTTCCATTCGGTGCATGCGCGCTCGCAGCTCGGGCGCAAGGCGCGGGTCTGGGTGCTGTCGGACGGCTTCGACGCCGACGCGCCCGAGCGCCTGGCCGAGGAGCTGGCGCGGGTGCGCGCCCGCGGCGCCCCGGTGCAGTGGTTCCATCCGTCGGAGGCGGTGCCGGCTTCGCAGGCGATGCGCATCGTGATCGAGCAACCCCATCTGGTCGAGCGCTTCGCGCGGCTCAACAGCCTGCGCGACCTGGCCGACCTTTCGCAACATCTGCGCTGAGAAGCTGAGCGCGCAAGGACCTTCGAGGAGATTTCGATGAACAACGCGGACACGGTTTTCGACACCGCGCGCCGGCTGCAGCAGGCCGGCACGCCCTGCGCGCTGGTGAGCGTGGTGAAGGCGCTGTCGCCGGCCTCGGCGCATGCCGGCGACAAGGCGGTTGTCACCGCCGACGGCGAGATGCACGGCTGGGTCGGCGGCGGCTGCGCCCAGCCGGCGGTGGTGCGCACCGTGCGCCAGGCGCTGGCCGACGGCCGCGCCCGCATGATCCGCATCGCGCCGGCCAGCGAGGCGCACGAGCGCGACCTCGACGACGTGCTGGAGTTCGGCATGGCCTGCCATTCGGGCGGCACGCTGGAGCTGTTCATCGACCCGCTGCTGCCGCGCGCCGAGATGGTGGTGATCGGCAACTCGCCGGTGGCCACCAGCCTGGTGCAGCTGGCGCCGCGGGTCGGCTTCGCGGTCACCGTGGTGGCGCAAGGCGCGCACGCCGAGGACTATCCCGACGCCTACCGCGTCTTCGACCGCG
Organism: Xenophilus sp. L33; assembly: GCF_009765735.1. Classification (GTDB taxonomy): domain Bacteria; phylum Pseudomonadota; class Gammaproteobacteria; order Burkholderiales; family Burkholderiaceae_C; genus Variovorax. The sequence goes on along the minus strand of NZ_LMUW01000064.1, from coordinate 1,524 downwards.
ACGACGCGGCGACGGTGGCGCCGCACGTCGGCGCCGGCGCCTGGGTGGTGATCGCGACGCAGGGCCGGCGCGACCTGCAGGCGCTCGGCCTGGCCTTGGCGCTCGATGCGCGCCAGGTGTCCTTCGTGGCCAGCGCGCGCAAGGCGCAGGTGCTCAAGGACTCGCTGCTCACCGCCGGCGCCGACTCGGCCGCGGTGGCGGCGATCGTGGCGCCGGCCGGCTACCCGATCTCGGCCTCGACGCCGGAGGAGATCGCGCTGTCGGTGCTGGCCGCGGTGGTGTCGAGCCGGCGCGGCACGCAGGCCGCGATGCGGATGCAGGACGCGGCGCCGGAGCCCGCGCTGGAGGTGCCTGGCGAGCCGGCGCATCTGGCGCTGGCCCAGCCTGCCGCGCTGCCCGTGCCGGCGGCATCGAGCTGCTGCGGCGGCGGTGCGGCGCGTGCGCAGCCGGCGCATGAACCCGCGACCGCGACTGCCGACGCGAACGCGGCGGTCGCGGCCAAGCCTTCCTGCTGCGAAGGAGGCTGACATGGGCTGCATCCTCAAGGGCGGCGGCGGCCTCTACGCCCGCGTGGTGGTCGGCGCGGTGCTGCTGGCGGCGGGCGCCGGCAGCCGGCTCGGCAACCGTCCCAAGTCGCTGCTCGAACTCGGCGGTGTGCCGCTGATCCGGCGCCAGCTGATCGCGCTGTCGGGCGCCGGCGTCGACGAGGTGGTGGTCGTGCTCGGCCATCACGCCGAGGCGATCGAGGCCGCGGTGCAGGACTTCCCGGTGACCGTGGTGCGCAACCCCTCGCCGGACGACGGCCAGGCCTCGTCGGTGCGCATCGGCCTCGCGGCGCTGGCCGGCAAGCTCGACGCGGTGATCGTCGCCCTGGCCGACCAGCCGATGATCAATGCGCAGGACATCACCGCGCTGATCGGCGCCTTCAAGAAGCGCGGCGAAGCCTCGATGGTGGTGCCGCGCGTCGCGGGCGAGCCCGGCAACCCGGTGATTTTCGAGGCCGAGCTGCGCGAGCAGTGGCTGGCCGGCGACGTCAATGCGGCCTGCCGGCGCTGGCGCGAGCAGAACCCCGAGCGGGTGTCGTGGCTCGACACCGAGAACCACCGCTATCGCATCGACATCGACACGCCCGCCGACCTCGAACGCTTCACCGAGCGCACCGGGCACGTGCTGCGCTGGCCGGCCGAGCGCGCGGCCGCCTGAGACTTCGCTTCCGATTCGAGCCGTGCCCATGTCGCGCATCCTGGCCTGGGCGCTCTACCTGTCGGGCTGGATCGCCTTCGGCAGCCTGTCGCAGGCGCTGGCCGGCGGGCCGCTGCAGGCCTTCGCGCTGATGGCCGGCTGGCTGTCGGCGAGCGCGCTGGCGCGACGGGCGGTCATGCGTGCGTTCGAGCGAGGCAGCGCGCCGCGGCCATGGCTGCAAGGCCTGGCGCTGGCCGCAGGCTGCGCAGCGGCGTGGGCGGTCCTCGAAGCCCTGCAAGGCGGCGGCATGCCGGCGCTCGCACTGGCGATCGCGGCCTGGGC
>NZ_LMUW01000063.1 GCF_009765735.1 Xenophilus sp. L33 | reverse complement strand
CGCGGACCCCGCCTGCCGCGAGCACCGCAAGGAAGCCCGAAGGGCCGGCGCACCGGGGTCGGCCGGCCCGCACCGCATGCCGGGCGCCCCACCAGCGAGCCAACCCGCCCTCCGCAGCCACCTCCCCAGTCCGAGACCAGCCCCAGAAACGACAAAGCCCGCCAAAAGCGGGCCTCGTCACTCAACAAGGAAAGTGCAGATCAGCGCGAAGGCTTGAACCCACGCTTTTGCGCATCACGCGGCACGAACACCTTGCCGCCACCGCCATGCCCAGCATGCCCGCGCGGCGCGAATCCGTCGCCACGGCCGGCACCCGCGCCGCCACCGAAGCCACCGCGCGGCGCGCTGTCGCCCCAGCCCGGCTTGCGACCATAGCCGCCGCCGTTCTCGTCGCGCGCATCGCGGCCCCCACCGAAACCGGCATTGCCCTGGTTCTGGAAGCCACGCGGCGCCGGCGCACCCGGGCCCCGCGAATTGCGGTCGTTGAAGCCGCTGGCACCGGCGTAGCCGCCGCCATTGCCACCGTTGCCGCCACCGAAACCGCCACCGAAGCCACCGCCGTTGCCCGGACGATGGCCACCGCCGAACTTGCGATCGCGCGAGTGGTTGTCACGGCTGTCGCGGCCACGGCCGCCGAAGTCGCCGCCCTGCGGACGCGATTGCGGCATGCGCTGCTGCGGCTCCAGGCCCGGCACCACTTCCGCCTTGAACTGCTGGCGGCTGTAGCCCTCGATGTCGAAGATCTTGCGGCGGTCGCGGAACTCGGCGAAGGTGATCGCCAGGCCGTCGCGGCCGGCACGGCCGGTGCGGCCGATGCGGTGCGTGTAGTCCTCGGCCTTCATCGGCAGGCCGTAGTTGAAGACGTGCGTGATCGTCGGCACGTCGATGCCGCGCGCCGCCACATCGGTCGCGACCAGGATCTGCACCTGGCCCTGGCGCAGCGCCATCAGCCGGCGGTTGCGCAGGCCCTGGCTCAGCGCGCCGTGCAGCGCCACGGCGCTGAAGCCGTCCTGCTGCAGGTCGTTGGCGAGGCCGTCGCATTCGACCTGCGTGCTGGCGAAGACGATCGCCTGGTTGATCGTGGTGTCGCGCAGCCAGTGGTCGAGCAGCTTGCGCTTGTGCTGCATGTTGTCGGCCCAGAACAGCACCTGCTTGATGTTGGCGTGCTTCTCTTGCGGGCTGTCGATGGTCACGCGCTGCGGCTCGCGCATCACGCGCTGGGCCAGTTGCTGGATGCGCGGCGCGAAAGTGGCGCTGAACATCATGGTCTGCTGGCGTTCGATGGTCAGCTGGTTGACTTCGGCCAGGTCGTCCGAGAAGCCGAGGTCGAGCATGCGGTCGGCTTCGTCGACCACCAGGAACTTGACCTGGTCGAGCTTGATCTGCATCGAGCGCTGCAGGTCGAGCAGGCGGCCCGGCGTGGCGACCACGAGGTCGGCGTTCTGCAGCTTGGCGATCTGCAGCTGGTAGGGCATGCCGCCCACCACGTTGGCGATGCGCAGACCCCGGCAATGCTTGACCAGGTCGATGGCGTCGTGCGCCACCTGCTGGGCCAGCTCGCGCGTCGGGCACAGCACCAGGGCGCCGGGCGTGGCGGCCTTGAAGTTGCGGGTGTTGGTCGGGTCCTTGCGCTTGGCCTTCTTGGGCGGCGCTTCGCCGCGGGCGGCGGCTTCGGCCGACAGGCGGGCGAACTCGGCCTTGGCAGCGGCTTCGGCTTCGGCCTGGCGCTGCAGCAGGGTGTGCAGCACCGGCAGCAGGAAGGCCGCGGTCTTGCCGCTGCCGGTCTGGCTGGAAACCATCAGGTCGACGAAGCGGGCCGGGCCGCCGGCGGTGGCGCTGCTGGTCAGCGCGCGCGGGATCACCTGCGCCTGCACGGTGGTCGGCTGGGTGAAGCCCAGGTCTTCGACCGCGGCGATCAGCTCGGGCGCCAGGCCCAGCTGGATGAAGCCGTTCGGCAGCTTCGGTTCGTCGGCCACGACTTCGGCGGCGTCGAGCGCCTCGAGGGCGGGGGTGTCGGCGACAACGGCCTGGTGTTCGCCGGCCAGGGCGAAGTCGTCGGATTGGAGGTTGGATTGCACAGGCGCGAGCTCGCCCTGCGCTTCGAAAGCGTCGGTCATGAAAATTCTCATACGCGAGCGCTGCCGTGGGCAACGCTCCGTCGGGTGGTGAAAAACATCAACCATCCAACGACGTTCAGCTTCGGACTTTCGTCCTCGCTGCGGCCTGATGACGGTGCCTGAAGTGATTCAGGTGAGCCCAGGCGCGGTGTGCGAGATAGGGAGATGCAAGAAAACGCTGCTCATGCAGCGAAGCCACTGATTATGGCACGGCTTCGGGTTTTTACCTAATCGTCGATGCGAAGAAAAGTGTCGCGGTAGTGCGCCAGTTCCTCGATCGACTCGTGCACGTCGGCCAGCGCGGTGTGCGCCTGCTGCTTCTTGAAGCCGTTGTAGGCCGCGGGCTTCCAGCGCTTGGCCAGTTCCTTCAGGGTGCTGACGTCGAGGTTGCGGTAGTGGAAGTAGGCCTCCAGCTTCGGCATGTACTTCACCAGGAAGCGGCGGTCCTGGCCGATCGTGTTGCCGCACATCGGCGAGCCCTGCTTCGGGATGTAGCGCGAGATGAAATGGATCAGCTCACGCTCGGCCTGGGCCTCGTCCACGGTCGAGGCCTTGACCTTGTCGATCAGCCCGCTGCGCCCATGGGTGCCCTTGTTCCAGGCGTCCATGGCGTCGAGCACCGCGTCGCTCTGGTGGATGACCAGCACCGGGCCTTCGATGCGCGGGCTCAGGTCGGGGCCGGTCACCACCACCGCGATCTCGAGCAGGCGTTCCTTCTCGGGATCGAGCCCGCTCATCTCGCAATCCAGCCAGACCAGGTTCTGGTCGCTCTTCTTGAGCGTGGCGGCGGGCGGGGTGGTTCCGGACGATTCCGGCGATTCGGGCGTGGTGGCAGGCATGGCCGGATTGTCGTCGATGGTTTCGCCGTCCTTCGCCCGTGGCGTCGGAAGGCGGCGGGCTAAACTCGACCGCCATGGCTCCTCCCCTGTCCGCCTCCCTGCTGTTCACGCTGCTGTTCGCGATCGCGCTGGTCGCCAGCCTCGGCGTGAAGTTCTGGCTGGCCAGCCGGCAGATGCGCCACGTGGCGCGCCATCGCGACGCGGTGCCGCCGGTGTTCCAGGAGGCGATCACGCCGACGGCGCATCGCAAGGCCGCCGACTACACGGTCGCCAAGACCCGCTTCGGCGTGCTCGAGATGGCCTGGGGCACCGCGCTGCTGCTCGGCTGGACCCTGCTCGGCGGCCTCGACCTGCTCAACCGCGTGCTCCTTGCCTGGCTCGGCGGCGGCATGCTGCAGCAATTGGTGCTGCTCGGCGTCTTCGCGGCGATCGGCGGCCTGCTGGAGTTGCCCTTCACGCTCTGGCAGACCTTCCGGCTGGAAGAGCGCTTCGGCTTCAACAAGATGACCTGGCGGCTCTGGCTAACCGACACCGCCAAGGGCCTGCTGCTCGGCGTGGTCATCGGGCTGCCGATCGCGGCGCTGATCCTCTGGCTGATGGGCGCGGCCGGCCGCCTGTGGTGGCTCTGGGCCTGGGCCGTGTGGATGGGCTTCAACATGCTGCTCATGCTGATCTACCCGACCTTCATCGCGCCGCTCTTCAACAAGTTCAAGCCGCTGGACGACGCGGCGCTCAAGGACCGCGTCAATGCGCTGATGCAGCGCTGCGGCTTCGCCGCCAAGGGCCTCTTCGTGATGGACGGCAGCACCCGCAGCGCCCATGCCAACGCCTACTTCACCGGCTTCGGCGCCAGCAAGCGCGTGGTCTTCTACGACACCCTGCTGCGCCAGCTCAATGCCGGCGAGGTCGAGGCGGTGCTGGCCCACGAGCTGGGCCACTTCAAGCACAAGCACGTCATGAAGCGCATGGCCGCGATGTTCGCGCTGAGCCTGGCCGGCTTCGCGCTGCTCGGCTGGCTGTCGCTGCACACCTGGTTCTATACCGGCCTGGGCGTGATGCCGAACGCGACCGCGCCGAACGACGCGCTGGCGATCCTGCTCTTCATGCTGGCGATTCCGGTCTTCGGCTTCTTCGTCGCGCCGCTGCCGGTGCTGGTGTCGCGCCGCCACGAATTCGAGGCCGACGCCTATGCGATCGCCCAGACCAGCGGCGCCGACCTGTCGGCGGCGCTGCTCAAGCTCTACAAGGACAACGCGTCGACCCTCACGCCCGATCCGGTCTTCGTGAAGTTCTACTACTCGCACCCGCCGGCCTCCGAGCGCCTCGCCCGGATGGCGCCGGCCTGAACCTTCGAACCCTGAACCGGGAGCCCACCATGGCCAGCATGCTGACACCCACCAACTGGTCCACCCAGGCGCGGCGCGCCATGAGCGCGACCGAGATCGTCTCGGCCCTCGCCAAGATCGACGGCTGGAAGCTGGCCGGCGACGGTGCCGCGGTGGCGATCGAGAAGACCTTCCGCTTCGCCAACTACTTCGAGACCATGGCCTTCGTCAACGCGCTGGCCTGGATCGCGCACCGCAGCGACCACCATCCCGACCTGTCGGTGCACTACAACCGCTGCGTGGTGCGCTTCAACACGCACGACGTCGGCGGCATCTCGAGCACCGACTTCGCCTGCGCCGCCGAGGCCGACGCCCTGGTGGCGAGCTGATGGGCCGCGCCCTTGGCTAAGCCGCACGGCGGCCGCGCCGCCGCCGCCGGTGCGGCCACTGCTGCCGGCAGCCTTCGCGACGGACTGGTCGTCGCCAGCCACGGCCGCCACTGCCTGGTCGAGACGCCCGAAGGCCGGCGCCTGATCTGCCATCCGCGCGGCAAGAAGAGCCAGGCCCTGGTCGGCGACCGGGTCCAGTGGCAGGCCAGCGAGGACGAGGGCACGATCGAGAAGGTGCTGCCGCGCAAGAACCTCTTCTATCGCCAGGACGAGATCCGCACCAAGTCCTTCGCCGCCAACCTGGACTGCGTCCTGGTGCTGGTCGCGGCCGAGCCCGAGTTTTCCGAGACCCAGCTCACGCGTGCGCTGATCGCGGCCGCGGCGGCCGGCATCACGCCGGTGATCGCGCTCAACAAGAGCGACCTGGTGGTGCCCTTCGAGCGCGCCTGGGGCCGGCTCGCGCCCTACCGCCGCATGCACTACGGCGTGCTGCCGCTGTCGCTCAAGGCCTCTGGCGAAGTGGATCGGGCGGCGCTGGTCGCGCTGATCGCCGGCAAGGTGACCTTGGTGCTCGGCCCTTCGGGCGCGGGCAAGAGCACGCTCATCAACCTGCTGGTGCCGGGCGCCACGGTGCTGACCGGCGAGATCTCGCAAGCGCTCAACTCGGGCAAGCACACCACCACCAGCACCACCTGGTACTGGGTCGACGAGGCGCGCAGCACCGCGTTGATCGATTCGCCCGGCTTCCAGGAATTCGGCCTCAACCACATCGAGCCGATGCAACTGGCGCAGCTGATGCCCGACATCGCCGAGCACGCCGGCGACTGCAAGTTCTACAACTGCACCCACCTGCACGAGCCCGGCTGCGGCGTGATCCCGAATGTCGAGACGCCCGAGCGGCCCGGGCCGATCAGCGCCTCGCGCTACCGCATCTACGGCGAGCTGTTCGCCGAGTTGAGCCAGACGCGCTACTGACGCCGCCGGGCGCTGCCTTCAGCGCATCGCCTCGCGCAGCGCCGCCTCGTAGCGGCCGATCACGGTGTCCGGGTGGAACTGCGCCAGGTGCGTCTCGCGCTGCGCCAAGAGGCGCGCCTGCAGCGCCTCGTCGGACAGCAGTTCGCGCACCGACGCGGCCAGCGCGACCGGGTCTTCCGGCGGCACCAGGAGGCCGCAGGGCCCGACCGATTCCGGCAGGCCGCCCTGCCGGGCCGCGATCAGCACGCAGCCGCAGGCCAGCGCCTCGACCGGCACCAGCGGCAGGGCCTCCGGCGGCTCCGGCCGCGACGGCACCACCACCACGCGATGACGCCGCAGCGCATCGCCCAGCGCCTTGCCGCGCAGCACGCCGAGCCAGGTGATCTGCGGCCCGAGGCCGAGCTCGGCGATGCGGGCCTCGATGCCCGCGCGCTCCGGCCCGTCGCCGGCGATCGACAGGCGCGGCCGCAGACCGTCGCGGGCCAGCAGCGCGAGCGCCTCGACCAGCACGTCCAGGCCCTTGGCGCGCACCACGCGGCCAAGGAACATCAGCTCGCCGTCGCGCGGCTCCCCCGGCGCCGGCAGATGGAAGCTGTCGGCGTCGTACGGGTTGAACATGACGCCGGTCGGCCGCGGCGTCACGCTGCCGAGGTACTGCGACACCGAATAGACCCGCGCACCCGCCAGGCTCGCGACCTTGAGCCTGTCGCGCCAGCTGTATTCGCCGGTGGTGCGGGCGATCGCGGTGTGGTTGACCACCACCCAGGGCCGATGCACGACACGCGCCACCAGCGGCCAGGCCAGCCCGACGCTCACGTTCGACTGCAGCACCGCATCCGACCAGCGCAGCACCGACATCAGCTCGCCGCCCGAAGGCCGCCGCAGGATCTCGCGATCGGTCTCCGGCGCGGTGGCCGACGCCGGCGTGTGCGTGACGACCCGCACCGTGTGCCCGCGGGCCCGCAGGCCCTTCACCAGCAGCTGGCTCACCGTCTCGATGCCGCCGACACCGGGCGCGTAGGCATACGAGAGCAAGGCGATTTTCAGCGGCGCGTCCGCGGCGATGGAAGGCATGGGATCCGTTCGAAGGAAATGAAGATCAGGCGCCGACGATCGCGCCCAGCGCCGCCACCAGCGCGCCGCACTGCGCGCGGCTGCCGACCGTGATGCGCAGGAACTGCGCGATGCGCGGCTGTGCGAAGTGCCGCACCAGCACCGCCCGCTCGCGCAAGGCGGCGGCCAGCGCCGCCCCGTCGTGGTCCGGATGGCGGGCGAAGACGAAGTTGGCCTGCGAAGGCAGCACCTCGAAGCCGAGGTCTTCCAGCTGCAGCACCAGGCCTTCGCGGGTGTCGACCACCGCGTCGCGGGCCTTGGCGAACCAGGCTTCGTCGGCCAGCGCGGCGATCGCGCCGGCGCTGGCCGGGCGGCCGAGCGGATAGGAATTGAAGCTGTTCTTGACCCGGTTCAGGCCCTCGACCAGCGGCGCCTGGCCACAGGCGAAGCCGACCCGGAGCCCGGCCAGCGAGCGCGACTTCGAGAAGGTCTGCACCACCAGCAGGTTGGGATGGCGCGCGATCAGCGGCAGCGCGCTCTCGCCGCCGAAGTCGACATAGGCCTCGTCGACCAGCACCACGCGGTCCGGGCAGGCGTCGAGCAGCGCCTCGATGCGCGCCAGCGGCAGCCCGACGCCGGTCGGCGCGTTCGGGTTGGCAACCACGATGCCGGCGCAGCCGCGCCGGGCCCGCGCGGCCAGCGCGTCGACATCGATGCGCAGGCCCTCGTCGACCGGCTGCAGCTCGCAGTCGATGCCGTAGAGCCGCGCGTACACGCGGTAGAAGCTGTAGGTGATGTCGGGCAGCAGCAGCGGCGCGCCCTGCTGGAAGAAGGCGAAGAAGGCATGGGCCAGCACCTCGTCGGAGCCGTTGCCGACGAAGACCTGGTCGATCGACAGCCCGTGCCGCTCCGCGATCGCCTCCCGCAGCGCGACCGACTCCGGATCCGGGTAGCGCTCCAGGCCGCTTTCGGCCGCCTCGGCGATCGCGTCCTGCACCCGCGGCGACGGCGGATACGGGTTCTCGTTGGTGTTGAGCTTGACCAGCCCGGCGATGCGCGGCTGTTCGCCCGGCACGTAGGGCTCGAGCGCCGCGATGCGCGGGCTCCAGAAGGCCGGGGCCTGTGGCGTCGGCATGGCGCGGGCGTTCAACCGAGCAGCCGCGCCAGCGTCAGCAGCGCCAGCAGCACCATCCACATGACGACCGAGCGCCACACCAGGCCGACCACGCTGCGCAGGTGCGCCGGTTCCGGCTCGCGGCCGGGCGTGCTGCCGCTGTCGGCAATCGGGCCGGCGGCGAAGGGGTCGCCGGCCTGCGCGCGCCGCAGCGGATCGGTGATCGGCACCGCCCGCAAGCCGCCGCCGCCCAGGCTGACGTTGACCGCGCCCGAGGTGGCCGCGAGGATCACGCCGTCGTTGCCGTCCGGGAAGCGCCGGGCGTCGTTGCGCCAGCAGTCGATCGCTTCCTCGAAGCTGCCGACCACCGCGAAGCCGAGCGCGGTGATGCGCGCCGGCAGCCAATCGATCACGTGCCAGGCCCGCGCCGCCGCTTGCTGCACCCAGACGCTCGATGGCTGCATCGAGGCGCCGTCCTTGTGCGCCCAGTAGCGCGCCACGAATTCGCTCATGCGATAGAAGACGGCACCCGCCGGGCCGAGCCCGACCGCCGCCAGGATCGAGAACCAGGCCAGCACGCCGAACACGTGCCGATGCGCCGCGACCACCGAATACTCGATCACGTGGCGCACGATCTCGCTGCGCGGCAGCTCCGCCGCGTCGACGTTCTGCCAGCGCGCGAGCAGCGCCCGCGCGAGCGGCTCGTCGCCCTCGTCGAGCGCATCGCGGATGCCGGTGAAGTGATGGCTGAACTGTCGAAAGCCGAGCGTGACGTAGAGCAGCGCGACGCTCCACAGCACCGCGAACGGCAGGCCGAGCGTGAGGATGAGCGCCCAGTGCACCGCCAGGGTCAGCAGCGTCGGCACGAAGACCGCGAGCGACCAGGCGATCCAGCCGTGATGCGGCTTGCCGGCGTCGAAGTTGCGGCTGGTCCAGCGGGTCCAGGCCAGCACGCCGCCGTACACCGGATTGCGCAGGGCCAGCGGGCGGACCTGCTCGATCAGCAGAGCGCAGAGGATCGCGAAGAAGCTCATCCTTCGATGATACGCACCCGCAACCGGCTCAAGCGGCCAGGAAGCGGTAGAGGTTGCGCAGCATGCCGGCGGTGGCGCCCCAGACGTAGCGCTCGTGGTCGCCGTCCTGGTAGGGCATCGACAACCACTGGCGCGTCCTGGCGCCCTCGCCCAGCACCGCATGGCGGCGATGGTTGGCCGGGTCCATCAGGAACGACAGCGGCACCTCGAAGGCGGTGTCGACCTCGAAGGGATTGAGCGACAGGTCGAAGCCCGGCCGCACCAGCGCGACCACCGGCGTCACCACGAAGGCGGTGACCGTGGTGTAGGTCGGCAGGCAGCCCAGCACCTCGACGTATTCGGCCGACAGGCCGACCTCTTCCCAGGCTTCGCGCAATGCGGCGGCGGCGAGGTTGGCGTCTTCCGGGTCGAGCCGGCCGCCGGGAAAGGCGACCTGGCCGGAATGGTTGGACAGCTGCGTGGTGCGCTGGGTCAGCAGCACCGTCGGTTCCGCACGCAGCACGATCGGAACCAGCACCGCGGCCTGCGCCGGCGCGCGGTCGGTCATGCGGGGCTCGAGCCGGAATTCGGGGGTCCAGGCGGGCGGCGCGGCGAAGCGGGCCCGCAGCGCGTGCGGCAGCAGGCGTTCGGCCGGCACCGGCGGCAATTGGCTGTCGATGCCGACCACCGGCACCGTGCGCGGGTCGAAGCTCTTCAACGCCGGCGTGGCGACGGCGTTGATGGTTTCGACGGGCGAGGCGCGGACCGCCGGCGGGGGTGTGGTCGAGAGGTTCAACGTTTTCAGTACAACAAAAAACGGGCGAACGCGCGATAGGACGCTCGCCACAAAATCACGATTGCGCCGCGCCAATGCAAAAAGCCGCCCGTGAAGGCGGCTTTTTTGCAACAGCGATGCGGGGCCGGGGCCCCAGGCATTTACTGAGCGGCGGCAGCGCCTTGCTTCTTGCCCGGCAGCTTTTCCTTGATGCGTGCCGAACGGCCGCTGCGGTCGCGCAGGTAGTAGAGCTTGGCGCGACGGACGTCGCCGCGGCGCTTGACTTCGATGCCGGCGATCAGCGGGCTGTAGGTCTGGAAGGTGCGTTCCACGCCTTCGCCGCTGGAGATCTTGCGCACGGTGAAGCCGCTGTTGAGGCCGCGATTGCGCTTGGCGATCACGACGCCTTCGTAAGCCTGCACGCGCTTGCGGGTGCCTTCGACGACGCTCACGCTGACGATGACCGTGTCACCGGGCATGAAATCGGGGATCTTCTTGCCGAGGCGGGCGATTTCTTCCTGCTCGAGGGTTTCGATGAGGTTCATGGTTTTCCTGAATTCGATCGTGCCCGCGCTACACAAAAGGCGCATGGATCGCGAAGGCGCAGGGCCATCGAACGACCGGCGCGGCCGGGCAGAGGATCGGAAAAGCCCACGATTATAGCTTTTTTTGCAGCGCTTTCTCATCGGCGGCGCTCAGGCGTCCGGCCTGGCGTGCCGCGTCGATCAATTCCGGGCGGCGGTCGCGGGTGATCGCCAGCCGCTGGTCGCGCCGCCAGCGCTCGATCTGCAGGTGGTGGCCGGACATCAGCGGCGCCGGCACCGCGCTGCCGTTCCATTCTTCCGGCCGGGTGTAGTGCGGACAGTCGAGCAGGCCGTCGAGCGCCGGGTTGAAGCTGTCCTGCACATGGCTGTCGGCGTCGCCGAGCACGCCGGGCTGCAGCCGCGCCAGGGCGTCGAGCAGCGCCATCGCCGCCACCTCGCCGCCCGACAGCACGAAGTCGCCCAGGCTCAACTGGTGCGTGACCCGGCTGTCGATGAAGCGCTGGTCGATGCCTTCGTAGCGGCCGCAGACCAGCACCGCGCCGGCGCTCGCCGACCAGCGCTCGACCACCGCGTGCCGCAGCACCGCGCCGATCGGCGAGAACAGCAGCACCGGCGCCGCCGTGTCGCCGCGCGCGGCCAGTGCCGCATCGAGGCAGGCCGCGAGCGGCTCGGCCATCATGACCATGCCCGGGCCGCCGCCGAAGGGGCGGTCGTCGACCCGGCGGTAATTGCCGCTGGCGTAGTCGCGCGGATTCCACAGCACCACCTCGACCTGCCCGCTCTCGTAGGCGCGCCGCGTCACGCCGCTCGCCAGGAAGGGCGCGAACAGCTCGGGAAACAGGGTGATGACGTCGAAGCGCATGGGGCGCCGGAGCGGGGTGGGAACGGAGGGGGCCGTTCAGTAGTCGGGCTGCCAGTCGACCGTGATCAGCCGGCCGGCCAGGTCGACCTTGTCGATGAAGGCCGAGACGAAGGGCACCATGCGCTCGACCGGCTTGCCGGCCTCTTCGGCGTCCAGCACCAGCGTGGTCTGCGGACCGGTGGCGAGAAGTTCGCGCACCTGGCCCAGGGCCACGCCTTCGCGGTTGACCACCGCCAGGCCGATCAGGTCGACCCAGTAATACTCGTCGTCGCCGGCGGTCGGGAAGCTGGAGCGCGGCACGAACACGCGGGCGCCGCGCAAGGCCTCGGCGGCATTGCGGTCCGGGACCTCGTCGGAGGTGGCGACCACGCAGTCGGAATGTTCCTTGGCCTCGCGGATGGCGAGGCGGAACGCGCGGCCGGCCGCTGCGCCCGGGGGCTGCAGGAACCAGCGCTTGGAGGAAAAAAGCGCCTCGGGCTGGGCGCTGTGGGGCAGGACCTTGAACCAGCCCTTGATGCCCCAGGCATCGGCGATGCGGGCCACTTCGATCGCGTCCGCCGGCAATTCGGCGGCTTCGAGGGTCGGCAGCACGCCGCGGCCTTGGCTCAGGCTCAAGCGGCGGCTTGGGGAGCGGCGGCGGCCGCTTGCTTGATCAGCCGGGTGACCGTGGGCGAGGCTTGCGCGCCGACGCTCTTCCAGTAGGTCAGGCGGTCCTGGGCGATGCGGATGCTTTCCTCGTTTTCCTTGGCGGCCGGGTTGTAGAAGCCCAGGCGCTCGATGAAGCGGCCATCGCGGCGAACGCGCTTGTCCGAGACGACGATGTTGAAGAACGGACGACCTTTGGAGCCGCCGCGGGAGAGTCGAATGACGACCATGATTTATCCTTGGGTGGTGCAGCGAAACCAATATCGAATGCTCTTGGTTTCGCCCACGGTGTTCTTCCAGCGTCGAGACACGCGACATGGCCACCCGGCCAGCGCACGCTGAAAAGCCCACGATTATATCCCGGACTGCTCCATACCCCATTTTTCCGGTCCGCCGCACCTCCCGAAGCCCCACCATGACCCAGATCCGAGCCAGCCGCGACGAAGACGTCGACGCCATCACCGCCATCTACCGCCACCACGTGCTGCACGGCACCGGCACCTTCGAGACCGAGCCGCCGACCGCCGCCGACATGGCCGCCCGCCGCGCCGACGTGCTGTCGCGCAACCTGCCCTACCTGGTCGCCGAGCGCGACGGCGAACTGCTCGGCTTCGCCTACTGCAACTGGTTCAAGCCGCGCCCGGCCTACCGCTTCTCGGCCGAGGATTCGATCTACCTGGCCGAGGCCGCGCGCGGCCAGGGCCTGGGCACGAAGCTGCTGGCGGCGCTCAACGACGCGGCCGAGGCGGTCGGCGTACGCATGATGATCGCGGTCATCGGCGACTCGGCCAATGCCGGCTCGGTCGGCGTGCATCGCGCGCAGGGCTTCCGCCACGTCGGCGTGTTGAAGGACTGCGGCTGGAAGTTCGGCCAGTGGCGCGACGTGGTGCTGATGGAAAAGCCGCTCGGCGCCGGCAGCACGACCGCACCCGAATGAAGAACAAGACGCTGGCGGCGTGGCTGGCCTTCGTGGGCGGCCCGCTCGGCATCCACTGCTTCTACCTGCGCGGCCGCCGCAGCCTGCTGGGCTGGCTGCTGCCGATCCCCACGCTCTTCGGCCTCTACGGCGTCGCCCGCGTGATGGACTACGGCATCGACGACGCCTGGAGCTGGGCGCTCATTCCGCTGCTCGGCTTCACGATCGCCGGCTGCGCCCTGACCGCGATCGTCTACGGCCTCATGACGCCCGAGAAGTGGAACGCCCGCTACAACGCCGGCCGCCCCGGGGCCGCCGAAAGCACCGCGGGCAACACCGGCTGGTTCACCATCGGCGCGATCGTGATCGCGCTGCTGGTCGGCAGCACGGTGCTGATGGCCAGCCTGGCCTTCAGCTTCCAGCGCTACTTCGAGCAGCAGATCGAACAAGGCCTGGAGATGTCGCGGTAGGCTGCGCGGCGCGCCGCGTCAGAGCACCTGCATCCCGATCCAGTAGGCGATCGCCGCCACGAAGGCGGATGCCGGGATCGTCAGCACCCAGGCCCAGACGATGTTGCCCGCCACGCCCCAGCGCACCGCGCTGGCGCGCTGCGTGCTGCCCACGCCGACGATCGCGCCGGTGATGGTGTGGGTGGTCGACACCGGGATGCCGAGCCAGGTCGCCAGGAACAGCGTGAGCGCGCCGCCGGTCTCGGCGCAGAAGCCGCCGACGGGCTTCAGCTTGGTGATGCGCTGCCCCATCGTCTTCACGATGCGCCAGCCGCCGAACATGGTGCCCAGCGAGATGGCGGTGTAGCAGACCACGATGACCCAGGTCGGCGGCATCGCGCTGTCGGCCGCGGCGTAGCCGGTGGCGATCAGCAGCATCCAGATGATCCCGATGGTCTTCTGCGCATCGTTGCCGCCGTGGCCCAGGCTGTAGGCGCCGGCGGAAAGCAGCTGCAGCGTGCGGAACCAGCGGTCGACCCGCGAAGGCGTCGAGCGCCGGAAGATCCAGGCCACCAGCACCATCATCATCGAGCCGAGCAGGAAGCCCAGCAGCGGCGAGATGAAGATGAACGCCACCGTCTGCCACACGCCCTTGGCGATCAGCGAGCCCGAGCCGGCCTTGGCGATGGTGGCGCCGACGATGCCGCCGATGAGCGCGTGCGAGGAGCTGCTCGGGATGCCGTAGTACCAGGTGACGAGGTTCCAGCTGATCGCGCCGATCAGCGCGCCGAAGACCACGTGCACGTCGACCACGCCCGGCCCGACGATGCCCTTGCCGATGGTCGCCGCCACGCTCAGGTGGAAGACGAACAGCGCCAGCAGGTTGAAGAAGGCGGCGAAGACCACCGCCTGGCCCGGCTTGAGCACGCCGGTGGAGACCACGGTGGCGATCGAGTTCGCCGCGTCGTGGAAGCCGTTCATGAAGTCGAAGGCGATCGCCAGCGCGACCAGCGCCATCACCACCCAGAGGGTGACCTGAACCGTTGCCATGCGAAGCGTCCGGTTCTCAGGAGTTCTCGAGGACGATGCCCTCGATGACGTTGGCGACGTCCTCGCACTTGTCGGTGATGGTCTCGAGCAGCTCGTAGATGGCCTTGAGCTTGATCACCTCGCGCACATCCGGCTCCTCGCGGAACAGCTTGCTCATCGCGCTGCGCATCACGCGGTCGGCATCGGACTCGAGCCGGTCGATCTCCTCGCAGGCCTTCAGCGTGGCCTCGGCCATGGCCGGGTCGGTGATCCTGGCGAGGAACTTGACCGCCTCCTTGACCCGCTCGCAGCACTTCACGCTCAGGGTCGTGAGCCGCGTGATCTCCTCGGTCATGTAGCGCACGTCGTAGAGCGCCATGGTCTCGGCCGAGTCCTGGATCAGGTCGGCGACGTCGTCCATCGTGTTGATCAGCTTGTGGATCTGCTCGCGGTCGATCGGCGTGATGAAGGTCTTGTGCAGGATGCGGTTGACCTCGTGCGTGACCCGATCCGCGGCGCGCTCGGCGTTGTCGACGTCGCGGTTGTATTGCTCGCGCAGGTGCAGGTCGTTGTAGTTGGCGACCAGCTGCTCGAAGGCCCGCGCGGCCTCGACGATGCGGTCGGCATGCTGGTTGAACATCTCGAAAAAATTGCCTTCGCGGGGCAGCAGCTTGCCGAACATCGCGTCTCCTGGTTCTTAGCGATCGCCAAGCACATGCTTGTGACGCCTTCGTGAAAAACCACGGAAGTGTAATGGTCGGCGCCGGCCGCCTCAGAGGCGCTCGATGCGCTGGTCGGCGACTCGCGCGAGCCGCGCAGGGTCGACCAGCGCGGGCGCGATCTCCGCCAGCGGCCGCAGCACGAAGGCGCGCTCCTCCATGCGCGGATGCGGCAGGGTCAGGACCGGATCGTCCAGCACCGCGTCGCCGTGCCGCAGCAGGTCGAGATCGAGCGTGCGCGGCGCGTGGCGGAACGGCCGCTCGCGGCCGGCCTCGGTCTCCAGGCGCTGCATCTCGGCCAGCAGCGCGCGCGGCGCCAGGCCGGTGCGCAAGGCCACCACCGCGTTGATGAAGTCCGGGCCGCCGGCGTCGACCGGCGCGCTGCGGTACAGGGAGGAACGCGCCGTGACCCGCGTGCGCGGCAGCCGGTCGAGCCGGTCCATCGCCTCCAGCACCGTGGCGCGGGCATCGCCCAGGTTGGCGCCGATCGCGACGAACGCCTGGACGTCGTCCATGGCGTCGTCCGTCGGGCCCATGGCTTCAGTCCGCGGTGGCGGCGCCGGCGTCGCC
>NZ_LMUW01000062.1 GCF_009765735.1 Xenophilus sp. L33 | reverse complement strand
GGTCTGCTGCTCTCGGGCGGCGCGGCAATCATCAACAACGGCGGCAGCATCACCGGCGGCAATGGCGGCAATGGCGGAAACGGCGGCGGTGCCGGGGGCACCGGCGGCGCGCCCTCCGCGGGTGCTCCCGGCAGCGGCGGCGATGGCGGCGCGGGCATCGTCTCGAGCGCCACGTCGGCCACGATCGCCAACACCGGCACCATCGCCGGCGGCAACGGCGGCGCGGGCGGCACGAGCAGCATCGGCGGCGCTGCGGGCGCCAATGGCGTCGGTGGCGTCGGCATCACCGGCTCGAACCTCGCCATCAGCAACGGCAGCTCCGCGACACCCGGCAATGGCACCATCTCGGGCGGTCTCGGAGGCGACAGCGTCACGCGCGCTGCGGCCATCAACTTCACCGGCGGCGCCAACAGCCTGACGCTCTACAACACCGCCATCACGGGCGCTGTCGTCGTGGGCACGGGCGCCACGCTCAACCTCGCCTCCGGCGTCGCCGGCCTGAGCCTCGCCAGCAACCTCGCGATGGGCGGCAACGTCACCGTCGACACCACCAGCGGCGACGGCCTGACGCTGGCCGGCACGCTGTCCGGCGCAGGCGCGCTGACCAAGGCCGGCACCGGCACCCTGAACCTCACCGCGGCCAACAGCTACTCCGGCGGCACCACGGTGAACGGCGGCACGCTGTCGCTGAACCATGCGACCGCCGGCACCATCGACGCCGCGTCCAGCGGCACCATCACGATCAACAACGGCGCGACGCTGCGCGCGGCGCAATCGGGCACGCTGTCCCCGGCCGTCAACGTCCAGAGCGGCACACTGGCAGCCGCCTCGAGCACGACCCTGACCGCGACCAACGTCACCGTCCTCGGCAACGCGACCTTCGGATCGATCGCGGACAACGGCACGGTCGTCGTGGGCGCCGGCTCGGGCGCCAATCTCGGCGCAACGCTTCGCGTCGCCGGCGGCACGCTGACGCAAACCGCGGGCGGCACTGCGTTGGGGAACATGACGGGCATCGCCACGACGACCACCGTGGACGCCCCTGCCACGCTCGACTTCAACAACGCCGCCGCGCCGACGATCAACAACCTGCAAGGCGCCGGCACGGTCACCGACTCGGTCGGTGGCCATACCTTGACGGTCAACAACGGCAGCTTCGCAGGCGTCATCTCCGGCCCCGGCGAAAGCCTGGCCGTCGGCACCGGCGGCGCCCTGGTGCTGAGCGGCGCCAACACCTACAACGGCAGCACGACGATCAATTCGGGCGCGACCCTCCAGCTGGGCAGCGGCGGCGCCACCGGCTCCATCGATGCCACCACCGGCATCCAGAACAGCGGCGCCCTGGTCTTCGACCGCACCGGCACGCTGACGATCGCGGCACCGATCAGCGGCACCGGCACCGTGACGCAGAGCGGCACCGGCACCACGGTGCTGGCCGGCGCGAACAACTACTCCGGCACCACGACCATCAGCGCCGGCACCCTGCAGGTGGGCAACGGCGCCAGCGGCACGCTGGGCACCGGCGCCGTGGTCGACAACGCCAACCTGGCGTTCGACCGCACCGGTCCGGTCACCGTCGCCAACGTGATCAGCGGCAGCGGCGCCGTGCAGCAGATCGGCACCGGCACCACCACCCTCACCGCTGCCAACACCTACACCGGCGGCACCACGGTCAATGCCGGCACGCTCGCGCTCGGCGCAGGCGGCAGCCTGGCCGCGACCGGCGCGGTGGCCCTGGCCGGCGCCGGCACGGGCTTCGACATCAGCGCCTCGGGCGCGAACCAGACCGTCGGCGCGCTCAGCGGCGTGGCCGGCACGACGGTCGCGCTGGGCGCGAACACGCTGACCTTCGGCGATGCGACCAACCAGAGCTTCGCGGGCGCCGTTACCGGTACCGGCGGCCTGGTCAAGCAAGGCACCGGCACCGAGACCCTGACCGGTGCCAACACCTACGGCGGCGCCACTACCGTGGCGGCCGGCACCCTGCAGGCCGGGGCTGCCAACGCCTTGAGCGCGGCCAGCGCGGTCACCGTGGGTACCGGCGCCACCCTGTCCACCGGCGGCTTCAACCAGACCGTTGCCGCCCTCAACAACTTCGGCACCGTATCGCTGCTGAGCGCCACGCCCGGCAGCACGCTGACTGTCAGCGGCAACTATGTCGGCAACAACGGCGTCCTGAGCGTCGGCACCTCGCTGGGCAACAGCGCCAGCGCCAGCGACAAGCTGCTCGTCGGCGGCACCGCCACCGGCAGCACCACCGTGCAGGTCACCAATGTCGGCGGCCTGGGCGCGCAGACCACCGGCAACGGCATCCAGGTGGTCGGCGCCACCGGCGGCATCGCCGCCAACGCCTTCACCCTGGCCAACGGCCACATCGATGCGGGCGCCTTCGAGTACCGCCTGAACACGACCGCGGACGCGAGCTACCTCAGCTCCACCAGCACGACGCCTCCGCCGCCGGCCCCGCCGCCGCCCGCGCCGCCGACGCCGCCTGCCCCGCCTGCCC
>NZ_LMUW01000061.1:264-32728 GCF_009765735.1 Xenophilus sp. L33 | reverse complement strand
TGATCGGCGGCACGCCGCGGGCGGTCCGGGCGTCGTTGACCCGCTCGGTGTAGAGCAGCATCTGCATCTCGTTCTGGAGCCGGCGCAGCGGCCGGCCGGCATCCGACAGCGGCGACCATTGCGAGATCGGAAAGCCGATCGCCCGGTCGAGCGACGCCGTCGGCAGGTCGCCGAAGATGGCGCCGCGCGCCAGCCAGCGGCCGGGCGTTCCCGAGCCTTGCAGCGCGATGCCGTCTTCCTCGAAGAAGGGCCGTGCCGCCGTCAGCAGCGCATCGGACTCGGCCGCGTCGATCTGGATCGCGGCCGGATCGCCCAGCACCACGTCGTCGATGCCGACCTGCCAGTGGCACAGGGTGGCGACGCCCCAGCCGGCGGCGCCTTCGGCGGCATCGAGCCGATCCTGCCGGGCCTCCAGGGCCGCCCAGGGCAGGCAGCCGTCGGCGGCCGGGAGGCCGAGCGCGGCGGCCAGCGCGCGTTCGTGCGGCGGCGACAGGGTGCTGTCGTCCTGGATGTCCTCGTCGATCGGCGCGAGCCGCGACAGCAGCGCCTCGAGCTTCGGCAGTCGCAGCCCGGCCCGGGCCTCGCGGCAGGCGGGCGAGCCGCGGCCGGCAAAGGGAATGAGCAGATGGAGGGCTGTGGGGGATTCGGGCATGAGGCCTATTGTCCGGGATGCCACAATTTGCCTCTTATGCAACTTCCTTACGAGCTGGCACTGGGCTGGCGCTACACCCGCGCCGGCCGGGCCACGCGGCGCAACGGCTTCATCTCCTTCATCTCCGGCGTGTCGATGCTCGGCATCGGCCTGGGCGTGGCGGCGCTGATCATCGTGCTGAGCGTGATGAACGGCTTCCAGAAGGAAGTGACCGACCGCATGCTCGGCGTCATCTCGCACATCGAGATCTTCTCGCGCGACGACCAGGCGCTGGCGGACATCGATTCGATCATGGCCGAGGCGCGCAAGAACCCCGAGGTGGTCGGCGTCGCGCCCTTCATCTCGGCGCAGGCGCTGATCGCCCGGGGCGAGGACGTCAAGGGCGCGATGATCCGCGGCATCGATCCGAAGCTGGAGCCGCAGGTGACCGACATCTCGGCCGATTCGCAGAAGGGCGCGCTCGACAAGCTGGTGCCCGGGCAGTTCGGCATCGTGCTCGGCGTCGAGCTGGCGCGCTCGCTGTACGTGCAGGTCGGCGACCAGGTCACGCTGGTGTCGCCCGGCGGCCAGGTCACCCCCGCCGGTGTGATGCCGCGCTTCAAGCCCTTCACCGTGGTCGGCACCTTCGACTCCGGCCACTACGAATACGACTCGACCCTGGCGATGGTCCACATGGACGACGCCGCCCGCGTCTTCCGGCTCGACGGCCCGACCGGCGTGCGGCTGAAGCTCAAGGACCTGCACGAGGCGCCCGAGGTGGCCGACCAGCTGGCCCATTCGCTGCCCGGCTCCTTCCTGATCCGCGACTGGACCCGCGCCAACCGCACCTGGTTCTCGGCGGTGCAGGTCGAGAAACGCATGATGTTCATCATCCTCACGCTGATCGTCGCGGTCGCCGCCTTCAACCTGGTGTCGACGCTGGTCATGACGGTGACCGACAAGCGCGCCGACATCGCGATCCTGCGCACGCTCGGCTCGAGCCCCCAAAGCATCATGGGCATCTTCGTGGTGCAGGGGGCGATGGTCGGCGTCGTCGGCACCATCGGCGGCCTGCTGCTGGGGCTCCTGGTGGCCTACAACATCGACGTCATCGTGCCGGCGATCGAGCATCTGTTCCACGCCAGCTTCCTGCCCAAGGACATCTACCTGATCAGCAAGATGCCGAGCGATCCGCAGCGCGGCGACATCGTGCCGATCACGGTCATCTCGCTCATCCTCGCCTTCGCCGCCACCCTCTATCCGAGCTGGCGCGCCAGCCGGGTCAACCCGGCCGAGGCGCTGCGCTATGAATGACCGCCTGAAGGTGCCGCCGGTCGAGGCCGAGGCGGCGGTCGTGCTCAAGGTGCGCGGCCTGACCAAGCGCTTCCACGAAGGCCGCATCGACCTGACGGTGCTGCACGGCGTCGACCTGGACGTGCATGCCGGCGAGACGCTGGCGATCGTCGGCGCCTCCGGTTCCGGCAAGAGCACGCTGCTGCACCTGATGGGCGGCCTCGACGCGCCGACGTCCGGCAGCGTCGAACTGCACGGCCGCGACATGGCACTGGCCGATGCCGCCGAACAGGGCCGGCTGCGCAACCAGCACCTGGGCTTCGTCTACCAGTTCCATCACCTGCTGCCGGAATTCAGCGCGCTCGACAACGTCGCGATGCCGCTGAAGATCCGCCGCATGCCGCCGGCCCGGGCGCACCAGACCGCGATGGCGATGCTGTCCGCGGTCGGCCTCGGCGAGCGGCTGCAGCATCGGCCGGCCGAGCTGTCGGGCGGCGAGCGCCAGCGGGTCGCGATCGCCCGCGCGCTGGTCACCAGTCCCGACTGCGTGCTGGCCGACGAGCCGACCGGCAACCTCGACCGCGCCACCGCCGACGCGGTCTTCGCGCTGATGCTGTCGCTGGCCCGCGATCGCGGCACTGCCTTCGTGATGGTCACGCACGACCAGAGCCTGGCCGCGCGCTGCGACCGGGTGCTGAAGCTGACCACCGGCCGGCTCGCCGGCTGAGCGGTTCCTTCGATTCGGCGGCTACATGCCGCTGCGCGAATAGCGCTCGACCTGGCAATCGAAGCTGCCGGGCGATATTGCGCAGGCCGACAACTGGCGCGGCGCGGGCGAGCTTCCGGCGCAACCGGCGAGGCACGAGAGCAAAAAGACGAGACTGGCAATCCTGGACATGGTGTCCTCCTGAAGGAGGTTGTAGCCGATTCACGAACGGCCCCGGTCCTATACTTTCGCCCATGCCTGGAACGTCACCCGCGAGCCCTTCGCCGCGCAGCCGCCTGCACCTGGCGGGCGTCCTCATCCTCGTCGTCGGCTGGTTGGCCGCGGCGCTCGTCTACTTCACCGCCGGCGGCGACAGCGGCGCCGGCGGCGGCAACTACCAGGTCGTCGACGGCCACGTCTACCAGCAGTCGGCGTCGAAGGCCCAGCTGCAGATGACCGAGCGCATGGGCGGCCTGGCCACCGTGCGGATGGCCGAGTTCGACGACTTTCTGGGTTCGCTCTGGCATGGCGAGCGGCTGGCCTTCACCCTGGCGCTGCTGTCGACCGTGGTGGCGCTGGCCTGCATCCACTTCGCCGGCCTGGCGGCCGAAGACGCGGACTGAGAGCCCTCAAGCGGCGATCGAATAGCCGCCGTCGACCGGAATCGCGGTACCCGTCACGAAGTCCGAGGCCGCGCTGGCCAGGAACACGGCGATGCCGGCCAGGTCTTCCGGCTGGCCCCAGCGGCCCGCCGCGGTCCGCGCGATCACCCGCTCGTTCAGCCCCGCGACCTGCGCCCGCGCGCCATCGGTCAGTTCGGTCTGGATCCAGCCCGGCAGCACCGCGTTCACCTGGATGCGGTCGGCCGCCCACGAGGCCGCCATGGCGCGCGTGAGCTGCACGATGCCGCCCTTGCTGGCGCCGTAGGCCGGCGCATAGGGCGCGCCGAAAATCGACATCATCGAGCCGATGTTGACGATCTTGCCGCCGCCGGCTGCCTTCATCAGCGGATGCGCGGCCCGGCAGCACAGGAAGGCGCTGGTGAGGTTGGTGTCCATCACCTGCTGCCATTCGGCCAGCTGCAGCTGGTCGACGGGCTTGCGCACCGTGGTGCCGGCGTTGTTGACCAGGATGTCGAGGCGGCCGCAGCGCTCGGCGACGGCGGCGAAGAGCTTGGCCACCGAGGCCTCGTCGCTCACGTCCGCGGCCAGCGCGAAGCTGTCGCTGCCGAGGGCACGCAGCGCCTGGACGGCGTCTTGCGACTTCTGCGCGTTGCGCCCCGCGATCACCACCCGCGCGCCGGCGCCGGCCAGGCCGCGGGCCATGCCCAGGCCGATGCCGCCGTTGCCGCCGGTCACCAGCGCCACCTTGCCCGTGAGGTCGAACATCACAGGATGCGGTTGAACCAGAGCAGCGACAGGCCTGCGGAGAGCAGGGCGAAGGCGGCGGCGGCCATCGCGAAGAGGGCCGACACCTCGGTCTCCTTCTTCTCGACGACCAGCCGCGAGCTGAGCGTGTCATAGACCTTCATGAGGTCGGTCGCGCTGCCGGCGTAGAAGTAGTCGGCGTTGGTCTTGTTGGCGATCGCCTTGAGCGTGTCCTCGTCCAGCCGCACCCGCATCGACCAGCCCTCGAAGCCGATGGTGTCGCCGTCGACCGTGCCGATGCCGACCGTGTAGATGCGCACGCCGTGGTCGGCCGCCGCCTGCGCCGCATCCAGCGGGTCGACGCCGGTGGTGCGCTGGCCGTCGGTCAGCATGATGATCGCCGCCGAGGTGTAGGAGCCCGGCGCCACCGGCTTCACTTCCTTGGGCGTCTTGCCGGCGCGGTCGAGCGAGGTGCCGCGCTGGCGGCTCTGTGGCCCGAAGTCGGCGATGTCGATGCCGTCTTCCGGGAACAGCGTCGCCAGCGACACCACGATCGCGTTGCCGGTGGCGGTGGCGCGCTGCAGCTGGAAGGAATCGATGGCGGTGGCCAGGTCGTCGCGGTTGGTGGTCGGCAGCTGCGCCACCTGCGCGCTGCCGGCGAAGGCCACGATGCCGACCTTGGCGTTGCGCGGCAGGTCCTTGATGAAGCTCTTGGCCGCGGCCTGCGCGGCGGCCAGCCGGTTCGGCTTGACGTCGGCCGCCTGCATGCTGCCCGACACGTCCATCGCCAGGATGATGGTCTGCTGGTTGGACGGCAGCACCACCACCGCGGTCGGCCGCGCCGCCGCGACCAGCATCGCGGCGATCGCCAGCAGGAAGAGGAGCGGCGGCAGGTGCCGGCGCATCGTCTGCCCGGCGCCCATGGCCTCGCGCACGATCGAGAGGCTCGCGTAGCGCAGCGCCAGCTTCTTCTTGCGCCGGATCAGCCACAGGTACAGCAGCACCAGGAGCGGCAGCGCCAGCAGCAGCCAGAGGAATTGCGGCCAGAGGAAGTTCATGAAGTTCATGCCGCCGCCTTCGGCTTGGCCGCGCCGGTGCGCACCCGGCGCTTGCGCATGTCGGCAAATCGCACCACCGCTTCGACCAGGTCGTCGGCGGTCGACAGCTCCAGCGCGTCGACGCCGATCTTGGCGAGGCTGTCGCGCAGCGCTTCCTCGCGCTCGGCGGCGATGCGGGCGAAGCGCTTGCGAAAGCCCGCGTCATGCGTGTCGACCCAGAGCTGCTCGCCGGTCTCGGCGTCGCGCAGCGGCACCAGGCCGAGGTCGGGCAGCGCCAGCTCGAGCGGGTCGAACAGACGCACCGCCACCACGTCGTGCTTCTGCTGAAGCTGCGCCAGCGGCTTCTCCCAGCCGGGCTCGGTGAGGAAGTCGGAGATGACGAAGAGGGTCGAGCGGCGCGGGATGAGCACCGCCGCCGAATGCAGCAGGTCGGCCAGCCGAGTCATGCCCTTCTGGTCGGCCGCCACCTTGGCGCCGCGCCGTTCCATCGCGTGCAGCAGGTGCAGCACGTGGCGGCGGCCGGTGCGCGGCGGGATGACCGCCTCGACGTCGTTGCCGTAGACCAGCGCGCCGACCCGGTTGCCATGGCGGGTCAGCAGCCGGGCGATGACGCCGACGAAGCCGGCCGAGATCTCGCGCTTGGCGGTCAAGCCGGAGCCGAAATCGACCGAGCGGCTGAGGTCGAGCACGAACCAGGCGGCCATCTCGCGGTCTTCGGTGAAGACGCGCACATGCGGCACCTGCAGCCGCGCGGTGACGTTCCAGTCGATGTGGCGGACGTCGTCCTGGTGCTGGTATTCGCGCAGGTCGGCCAGGTCGAGGCCGGTGCCGCGCATCAAGGTGCGGTAGTCGCCCTGCAGCAGGCCGTCGAGCCGGCGGATGACGGTCCATTCGAGCCGGCGCAGTGCGCGCTCGACCCCGCTGGCCGCGGCTTCGATCGTCGCCAGCTGCTCGTCGTTGGCCGCCTTCGCGCGCCTAGGCCACCAGCTTTTCATGCTCGAGCGGCTTGGGCGGCGCGGGCACGGCCCGCATGATGCGATCGACCAGGCTGTCGGGCGTGAGCCCTTCGGACAGCCCTTCGTACGACAGCGTGACCCGATGGCGCAGCACGTCGGGCACCAGCGCGGTCATGTCCTCCGGCAGCGCGTAGGTGCGGCCGCGCAGCAGCGCCAGCGCGCGCGCGCCTTCGGTGAGGTTGATGCTCGCGCGCGGGCTGGCGCCGAAGGTGATGAGGCGCCGCATGTCCTTCAGGCCGTGCTTCTCGGGCGTGCGCGTGGCCGACACCAGCTTGACCGCGTACTGGATCAGCGACGGGTCGACGTAGATGCGGCGGGCCTCGGCCTGCAGCGCGGCCAGCTGCTCGGTGGTGGCCACCGGCACCGCCGAGACCGGCGGCCCGATCACGCGCTGCACGATCACGAACTCTTCCTCGTCGCTCGGGTAGTCGACCAGCACCTTCATCATGAAGCGGTCGACCTGCGCCTCGGGCAGCGGGTAGGTGCCTTCGGTCTCGATCGGGTTCTGGGTCGCCATCACCAGGAAGGGCTTGGGCACCTTGTGCGTCTCGCCGGCGATGGTCACCTGGCGCTCCTGCATCACCTCGAGCAGCGCGCTCTGCACCTTGGCCGGCGCCCGGTTGATTTCGTCGGCCAGCAGCAGGTTGGCGAACACCGGGCCGAGCGAGGTGCTGAAGTCGCCGGTCTTCTGGTTGTAGATGCGGGTGCCGACCAGGTCGGCCGGCACCAGGTCGGGCGTGAACTGGATGCGCTTGAACTGGCCGCTCACCGTGTCGGCCAGCGTCTTGACGGTCAGCGTCTTGGCCAGGCCGGGCACGCCTTCGACCAGCAGGTGGCCGCCGGCCAGCATCGCGACCATCACGCGTTCGAGGAAGCGGTCCTGGCCGACCACCACGCGCTTGACCTGGTAGAGGATCTGCTCCATCAGCTCGGCGGTGGCGACGGAAGAGGGCGCGGGCTCTGTGCTCATGCGGATGGCTTTCGGCGAAGGAGTTTCAGAAGGGTGGCGAGCCGAGCGCGGCCGCCGCGTTCTCGATCGGCACGGCGAAGCCGATGCCGATGAAGGTGCGCTGCTGCGTCGGATTCAGGATGGCGGTGACGATGCCGAGCACCTCGCCGTCCATGTTGATCAGCGGGCCGCCCGAGTTGCCCGGGTTGGCCGCGGCGTCGAACTGGATCAGGTTCGACAGCTCCTGCTTGCCCTCCGGCGAGCGGAAGGAGCGCCCCAGGCCCGACACCACGCCGGCCGACACGGAGGGCCCGATGCCGAAGGGGAAGCCGACCGCGGCCACCTGCTCGCCCGGCGCCAGGTTGGCGGTCGAGGCCATCGTCGCCGGGATCAGGTCGTCCGGCAGTTGCTGCGCCTGCAGCACCGCCAGATCGTTCTCGGGCTGCAGCGCGGTCACCGTGGCAGTGGCTTCCAGGCCGTCGAAGAAGGTGACCTTGATCGAATCGGCGCCGGCGATGACGTGCAGGTTGGTGAGGATCAGGCCCTTGTCGACGATGACCACGCCGGTGCCGACGCCGCGCTCCACCGGCGCGCCGGGCGCGTCGTCGGCGGCCGGCGGCGGCGCTTCCGCAGGCTTGCCGCGGGCGTAGTTGCGGCCGTGCTTCTCGACCTTGGCTTCGGGTGTCTGCTTCTCGGTGCCGTAGGCCACGACGCGCACCACCGACGGCCGGATGATCTCGGCGGCGCGCGCGGCCGGCGAGGGCAGGGTGGCGGTCTGCAGCGTGTGCATGACCGCCGCGTCGATGTCCTTCTGGGTCAGCTGGCGCTGCGTCGGGCGCCAGGCCAGCATGCCGCCGGCACCGATCGCGACCGCGACCAGCAGCATCGCCGCGAAGCTCCAGCGGCCGGGCTGCCAGCGGCGCTTCGGCGAGGGCAGCGCGGCGACCTGCGACTCGTTCTCGTCGGGCAGCCCGGGCGCGGCCGCATCCTCAGTCCCGCGGGGCGAGCGGCTGTAAAAAGCAGGCCTGCGCATGGCGCACCTCCGACAAGAAAGTCGCTTGGAAGTATTCACGGTAGCACGCTTTCTGCTGCCATGCATCCGTTCGGGCATCATCGATGCATGGCCGCTTTCGTCGACACCCACTGCCATCTCGACGCGCCCGAATTCGGGGCGGAGATGCCCGAAATCCGGGCACTCGCACGGCAGCGCGACGTGGTCCTGTGCGTGATCCCAGCGGTCGACGCGGGCAACTTCGAACGGGTGCGCGAGCTGGCCCATCGGCAGGGCGATGCCTATGCGCTGGGCATCCATCCGCTGTGCACCGGCGCCGCCCGCGACGACGACCTGGCGCTGCTCGACGAGGCCCTGACCCGACTGCGCGACGACCCGCGGCTGGTGGCGGTCGGCGAGATCGGCCTGGACGGTTTCGTCGAGGGTCTGGACATGGCGCGACAGCTGCACTTCTTCCAGGCCCAGCTGAAGCTGGCGCGCAAGCACCGGCTGCCGGTCATCCTCCACGTGCGGCGCACGGTCGACCGGGTGCTGGGTCAACTGCGGCAGGCGGCGCCCGGCCAGGCCTGGCACGGCATCGCCCACGCCTTTAACGGCAGCGCGCAGCAGGCCACGGCCTGTCTCGAGCTCGGCCTCAAGCTCGGCTTCGGCGGCGCGCTGACCTTCGAGCGGGCGCTGCAGCTGCGCCGGCTGGCAGCCGAACTGCCGCTGGAGGCGCTGGTGCTGGAGACCGATTCGCCCGACATCCAGCCCCAGTGGATCTACCGCACGCAGGCCGAGCGGGCCGCCGGCCAGCCGCAGGGACGCAACGATCCGGCCCAGCTGCCGCGCATCGCCGAGGTGCTGGCCGGGCTTCGGGGCATCGGGCGGGAGGCACTGGCCGCGGCCACGACGGCCAACGCGATTTCGGCCCTGCCTGGGCTTTCCGGGTTGATCGACTTGTCAGCCGGACGCCCGAAGCGTGCGTAGGCCAAGTGCCCGTATTCCGATATCGTTGGCGAATATCTGTTTTTTGGTGTCATCCTCGGCACCTGTGTAATCGTTGCATCCGAGTGGCAAGCAAGTCACGCCAACCATCCCTAGGAGCTCTCCAATGAACAAATCCATCGCTCGCACCCTGCCGGCACTCGCCGCCGTGGCTTTCGCTTGCGTCAGCCTGTCGGCTGCCGCCCAGACCACCGCGCCGGCAGCCCCGGCCGCACCGACCACCACCGAGAAGGTCGAAGGCGGCGCCACCAAGGCCTGGGACGCGACCAAGCACACGACCAAGAAGGCCTGGAACGGCACCAAGCACTACACCAAGAAGGCGGCCAAGGCCACCGAGCACGCCGCCGACGCCACCGGCAACGCGATCGACAAGGGCGCCGACGCGGCCGCCACCGGCACCCGCCACGTGGGCGAGAAGATCGGCTCGAAGCTGCCGCCGGCACCGGACAACGGCAGCACCCCGAAGCCCTGAGCGCCTGCTCGCGCCTTCGCACGCACTGACGGAAACCCGCTGAAAGGCGGGTTTTTTTACGTCCGGGCCGGTTCGCTCCGTGGCCGGCGCCGCCGCCGCGCCGGCGGCCGGGCGCTTTCCGGCCAGAATCGGCCGCATGAAAGTCTCCCTGCCCGAAGTCAATTTTTCCGATTGGGGCGACGTGCGCTACCTGCACCTCGGCACCGAATGGATCCAGGGCTCGATGAAGCTCGACGCGCCCTTCGAGATCGAGCTCGAATATGTCCAGCGCATGATGGCGTGGCTGCTGTTCGTCGATCCGGCGAGCGTCGCCAAGCGGCACGCGATGCAACTCGGCCTCGGTGCCGCCACCCTGACCAAGTTCTGCCGCAAGACCCTGCGCATGAAGACCACCGCGGTCGAGCTGAACCCGCAGGTGGTGTCCGCCTGCCGCGGCTGGTTCAAGCTCCCGGCCGACGACGCCCGGCTGGAGATCGTGGTGGCCGACGCCGCCGTCGAGATCCGCAAGCCGAAGTGGGCGGGCACGGTCGACGCGCTGCAGGTCGACCTCTACGACCATGAAGCGGCCGCGCCGGTGCTCGACAGCCAGGACTTCTACGCCGACTGCCGCGCGCTCCTGACCGAGGACGGCTGCATGACGGTCAACCTCTTCGGCCGCTCGTCCAGCTACGAGCGCAGCCTCGAGAAGATCGCCGCCGCCTTCGGCGGCGATGCCGTCTGGGCCTTCAAGCCGACGCGCGAAGGCAACACGGTGGTGCTGGCCCAGCGCACCGCCAGCCGCCCCAGGCGGCCCGAACTTGCCGACCGTGCCCAAAGCATCCAGACTCGCTGGGGCCTTCCCGCGCCGAAGTGGCTGCGGGTCTTCAAACCGCACAGCCGCACCGATCCATGAGCGCCGTCCCCGCCAATGCCGTCCCTGCAGCCACGCCGCGCCACGAAGGCCCGCTGGCGCTGAAGAGCCTGATCGAATGGCTGGCCAAGGACGGCGTCATCTCGCCGGTCGAGGCCAAGCGCACGCTGGCGCGCTGCGCGCAGGCCGAGAGCCGGCAGGCGCCGCTGGTGCGGCTGGCCAACGTCGCGATGACCCGCGAGCGCGACGGCAAGCCGCTCGACCTCGAGATGCTCACCCAATGGCTGGCCGGCCGCGCCGGCCTCGCCTACCTGCGCATCGATCCGCTCAAGGTGGACGTCGGCAAGGTCGCCGACACCATGAGCGCCGCCTACGCCGAGCGCCACAAGGTGCTGCCGGTGCAGGTCACGCCGACCGAGGTGGTGGTCGCCACAGCCGAGCCCTTCCTGACCGACTGGATCGCCGAGGTCGAGCGCCAGGCGCGCCGGGCGGTGCGCCGCGTGGTCGCTAACCCGAGCGACATCCAGCGCTACACGGCCGAGTTCTTCGCCCTGGCCAAGTCGGTGCGGGCGGCGCAGAAGTCGGGCGGCAGCACCAGCGGCGCCAGCTTCGAGCAGCTGGTCGAGCTGGGCAAGAGCAAGCACCTGGACGCCAACGACCAGAGCGTGGTGCAGGTGGTCGACTGGCTCTGGCAGTACGCCTTCGACCAGCGCGCCAGCGACATCCACCTGGAGCCGCGGCGCGACCAGGGGATGATCCGCTTTCGCATCGACGGCGTGCTGCATCCGGCCTACCAGATGCCGATGGGCGTGATGAACGCCATGGTCTCGCGCATCAAGCTGCTCGGCCGCATGGACGTGGTCGAGAAGCGCCGGCCGCTGGACGGCCGCATCAAGACCCGCAACCTGCGCGGCGACGAGGTCGAGATGCGGCTGTCGACGCTGCCGACCGCCTTCGGCGAGAAGATGGTCATGCGGATCTTCGACCCCGACACCGCGGTCAAGGACCTCGACGCCCTCGGCTTCGCGCAGCACGACGCCGAGCGCTGGGAGAAGCTGGTGACCCGGCCGCACGGCATCATCCTGGTGACCGGCCCGACCGGCTCGGGCAAGACCACCACGCTCTACTCGACCCTCAAGCGGGTCGCCACCGAAGAGGTCAACGTCAGCACCGTCGAAGACCCGATCGAGATGATCGAGCCCTCGTTCAACCAGACCCAGGTGCAGCCGCAGCTGGATTTCGGCTTCACCGAAGGCCTCCGGGCGCTGATGCGGCAGGACCCGGACATCATCATGGTCGGCGAAATCCGCGACCTCGCGACCGCCGAGATGGCGGTGCAGGCGGCGCTCACCGGTCACCTGGTCTTCAGCACGCTGCACACCAACGATGCGCCGAGCGCGATCACCCGGTTGATGGAGCTGGGCGTGCCGTCCTACCTCATCAACGCGGTGATGCTGGGCGTGCTGGCGCAGCGCCTGGTGCGTACCCTGTGCCTGAACTGCAAGGAGCCCGACGAATCCGTCACGCGCGAGAAGCTGGCCGAGCTGGTCGCGCCCTGGCAGATCAACGGCACCGTGCGGGCCTACAAGCCGGTCGGCTGCGTCGACTGCCGCATGACGGGCTACATGGGCCGCATGGGCCTCTACGAACTGCTGAGCATCAGCGAGCCCTTCAAGGTGCAGGTCACCAAGGAGCCGAACATCGGCGTGCTGCGGCGCCAGGCCGTGGTCGACGGCATGCGGCCGCTGCGCCTGGCCGGTGCGCTCAGGGTGGCCGAAGGCCTCACCACCGTCGACGAGGTGCTGGCCGCGACGCCGCCCCTGGAGTGACCGCTTCGGGGAATACCCTGCCGCGCCGGTACGCGGAATCCACATGGACCTGACCGGAAGCTGACCAGACAATCGCCCCCGTGTTCAACGGAGGAGATTGTTCGTGCGCATCAAGAACCAGAAGGACTTCTACGCGGGCCTGATGTTCGCCGTCGTCGGAGGCGCCTTCGCCTTCGGCGCGGTCGACTACAAGGTCGGCAGCGCCGCCCGCATGGGGCCGGGCTACTTCCCGCTGCTGCTGGGCATCGTCATGGCGGTGATCGGCCTGGCGATCCTGGCGACCGGGGTGAGCCTGTGCGGCCAGGCGCCCGAGCCGGAAGGGCGCATCGGCCGCTGGGCCTGGCGGCCGATCGTCTTCATCCTGGGGGCCAACCTGGTCTTCGGCGTGCTGATCGGCGGCCTGCCGAGCATCGGCCTGCCGCCGATGGGCATGATCGTCGCCATCTACGCGCTGACCTTCATTGCCAGCCTGGCCGGCCGCGAATTCGATGCGCGCCGGGTCTTCCTGCTGGCGACCGCGCTGGCCGCCGGCAGCTACGTGGCCTTCATCTGGGCGCTCGAGCTGCAGATCCCGGCCTGGCCCACCTTCATCGCCGGCTGAGGAGCACGCCATGGAACTCTTCGACAACCTCGCGCTCGGCTTCGGCGTCGCCTTCACGGGCATCAACCTGCTGTATTGCCTCGTCGGCTGCGTCCTCGGCACGCTGGTCGGCGTGCTGCCGGGCATCGGGCCGGTGGCCACCATCGCGATGCTGCTGCCGGCCACCTACGCGCTGCCGCCGGTGTCGGCGCTGATCATGATGGCCGGCATCTACTACGGCGCCCAGTACGGCGGCTCGACCACCGCGATCCTGGTCAACCTGCCGGGCGAGTCGTCCTCGGTGGTGACCGTGATCGACGGCTACCAGATGGCCCGGCGCGGCCGGGCCGGGCCGGCGCTGGCGGCGGCAGGGCTCGGCTCCTTCTTCGCCGGCTGCGTCGGCACGCTGATCCTCGCGGCCTTCGCACCGCCGCTGACCGAGCTGGCCTTCCAGTTCGGGCCGGCCGAATACTTCTCGCTGATGGTGCTGGGGCTGATCGGCGCGGTGGTGCTGGCCTCCGGCTCGCTCCTCAAGGCGATCGCGATGATCCTGCTCGGGCTCCTGCTCGGCCTGGTCGGCACCGACGTGAATTCGGGCGTGCAGCGCTATGCCTTCGAGCTGCCGGAGCTGAGCGACGGCATCGGCTTCGTCGCCATCGCGATGGGCGTCTTCGGCTACGGCGAGATCATCGCCAACCTGTCGCGGCCGCACGAGGAGCGCGAGGTCTTCACCGCCCGCGTCTCCGGCCTGATGCCGACGAAGCAGGATCTGAAGCGCATGACGCCGGCGGTGCTGCGCGGCACCGCGCTCGGCTCGGCGCTCGGCATCCTGCCCGGCGGCGGCGCGCTGCTGGCCTCCTTCGCGGCCTACACGCTCGAGAAGAAGACCCGCCTGCAGCCCGGCGAAGTGCCCTTCGGCCAGGGCAACATCCGCGGCGTCGCCTCGCCCGAGGCGGCCAACAACGCCGGCGCGCAGACCTCCTTCATTCCGCTGCTGACGCTCGGCATCCCGTCCAACGCGGTGATGGCGCTGATGGTCGGCGCCATGACGATCCACAACATCCAGCCCGGCCCGCAGGTCATGACCGGCAACCCGGAACTGTTCTGGGGCCTGATCGCCTCGATGTGGATCGGCAACGCGATGCTGGTGATCCTCAACCTGCCGATGATCGGCGTCTGGATCAAGCTGCTGTCGGTGCCCTACCGCTACCTGTTCCCGTCGATCGTGCTGTTCTGCGCCATCGGCGTCTATTCGACCAACAACACCACCTTCGACATCTGGATCGTCGGCCTCTTCGGCTTCGTCGGCTACGCCTTCCACAAGCTGGGCTGCGAGCCGGCGCCGCTGCTGCTGGGCTTCATCCTCGGCCCGATGATGGAAGAGAACCTGCGCCGCGCGCTGCTGCTGTCGCGCGGCGAATGGGGCGTCCTGGTGTCGCGGCCGCTGTCGGCCGGGCTGCTGCTCGTGGCGGTGCTGCTGCTGGTCGCGGTGCTGCTGCCGGCGGTGCGCAGCAAGCGGCAGGAAGCCTTCGTCGAGGACTGAGCGCTCAGGGCTTGAGGTGCTGCCGCGCCATCGCCAGGAAGGCGAGCGCGGCCGGCGACAGCGGATGCTTGGCCAGCCGCACCGCCACCACCGGGTAGTCGAGCACCGGCCGGGTCACCTTGAGCGCGCGCAGGCTGGCCGGCATCAGCACCTCGACATAGCGCGGCAGCAGCGCGACGCCGGCGCCGGCCTGGATCAGGCCGAAGGCGGTCGACAGCATCGACACGTGGTGCGTCACCGCCGGATAGACGTTGGCCACGCTCGCCAGCTGCCGGCTCACCGCGCGCCAGACGTTGGCCTCCGGGTTGACGTGGATGAAGGGCAGCGCCTCGAGCTGGCGGGCCTCGATCACGGCGCGCCTGGCCAGCGCGTGGTCGTCGCGCACGAAGAGCGCCAGCCGGTCGTTGAAGAGCGGCTCGGTCGCCAGTTCCGAATGCTGCTCGCCGATGTCGGAGCCGAAGCCGAGGTCGGCCTCCTGCGACAGGATGCGCGAGATCATCTGCTCCGCGGTGCTGTCCATCAGCGTGGTCGCGAGGCCCGGATGCCGTTCGGAGAAGCGCGCGAGCAGCGGCGGCAGCAGGGCGCCGGCGGTCAGGTGCGCCACCGCCAGCACCACCCGGCCTTCGCGCAGCTGGGACCGCGAGCGGCAGGCCTCGACCGATTCGTCGATCAGCCGCAGGGCGCGCACGGCGGTGTCGAGCATCATCTCGCCCGCCGGCGTCGGCCGGATGCGGCGGCCGCGCACCACCAGCGGCTGGCCGAGCTCCTGCTCCAGCCGCTTGATCAGGTGGCTGATCGCCGGCTGGGTGAGCTGCAGCGCCTCGGCGGCCACGGTGAAGCTGCCGCTTTGCGCGACGGCGGCCAGGGCGCGCAGCTGCTGCAGGGAGACGTCTTCAGCCGGCATGAGCAGATTTCATAGTGGGATAAGCCGGATTATCTGGCTTGATGCGCCTCGGCTGCCTAGCATTCGAGGTTTGCCCAGGCGCCAGAATCCACATCCCATGCGACGTCTCACCTTCATCCAGGCCTGCGCCGCCGCGCTCTGCCTGGCGGCCGCGCCGGCCGTCCTGGCTGCCGGCTATCCGGACAAGCCGATCCGGCTGGTCGTGCCCTTCCCGGCGGGCGGCGCCACCGACCTGTTCGCCCGCACCCTGTCGCAGAAGATGAGCGACGCGCTCGGCACGCCGCTGGTCGTCGACAACCGGCCCGGCGCCGGCGGCGCGATCGGCTCCGACATCGTGGCCAAGGCCTCGCCGGACGGCTACACGCTGCTGCTGGCCACCAGCAGCACCCATTCGATCGGCCCGTCGATCTATCCGAAGCTGCCCTACGACGCGGTGCGCGACTTCACGCCGATCGCGCATGTCGGCGACGCGGCCAGCATCATGCTGGTGCCCAACAGCTCGCCGGCGAAGACGGTGGCCGAGTGGATCGACTACGCGAAGAAGAACCCGGGCAAGCTCAATTACGGCTCCAGCGGCAACGGCACGATCGTGCAGCTGACGGCCGAGCTCTTCATCTCGCAGGCCGGCATCAGCGTGGCCCACATCCCGTACAAGGGCACCGCGCTGGCGGTGCCCGACCTCATCAGCGGCAAGATCGACGTGCTGTTCGACGCGCTGCCCACCGGCATGCCGCACGTGCGCGCGGGCCGGCTGCGCGCACTGGGCGTGACCTCGCTCGGCCGCAGCCCGCTGGTGCCCGAGCTGCCGCCGATCGCCGACACGCTGCCGGGCTTCGAGTCCAACACCTGGTTCGGCCTCTATGGCCCCAAGGGCCTGCCGGCCGAGCTGGTGAGCCGCATCAACGCGGCGGCCAACAAGGCGATCGGCGATCCGGCGCTGCGCGAGCAGCTGGCCCGGCTCGGCATCACGCCGGCGAACGCCGGCACGCCCGCCGACCTGGCGGCGGTGGTGGCGCAGGACAGCGCCAAATGGAAGAAGATCATCATCGAGCGAAAGATCACAGGCGACTGACACCATGAAATTCGACTACGCGAACCCCTACACCTCGACCCGCATCCCGGTCTTCGCCCGCAACGTGGTGTCGACCTCGCATCCGCTGGCGGCGCAGGCCGGCCTGCGCATCCTGCAACAGGGCGGCAACGCGGTCGACGCCGCGGTCGCGACCGCGGCGGTCATGACGCTGGTCGAGCCGGTCAGCAACGGGCTGGGCAGCGACGCCTTCTGCATCCTCTGGGACGGCAAGAAGCTGCACGGCCTGAACGCCTCGGGCTGCGCGCCGGCCGCCTGGACGCCCGAGTATTTCAGCCGCAAGCACGGCGACGACGCCCGCACGCCGCCGCAGCGCGGCATCGACTCGGTCACCGTGCCGGGCGCGGTCGGCAGCTGGATGGCGCTCAGCGAGCGCTTCGGCAAGCTGCCCTTCGGCGACCTGATGGTGCCGGCGATCGAGATCGCCGAGCGCGGCTACCTGGTGCCGCCGGTGGTGCAGCAGAAGTGGGCCGCGGCGACGCCCTTGCTGCAGTCGCTGCCGGGCTTCGCGCAGAACTTCCTGCCATGGGGCCGCGCGCCCGAGGTCGGCGACCTGTTCCGCTTCCCGGCCGCCGCCCGCGCGTTGAAGGCGATCGCCGCGACGAAGGGCGAGGCCTTCTACCGCGGCGAGATCGCGGCGGCGCTCGAGAAATTTTCCGATTCGATCGGCGGCAGCCTGAAGCAGAGCGACCTCGCGAACTGGAAGCCCGAATGGGTCGAGCCGATCCGCATGGACTACCGCGGCCACACGCTGCACGAGATCCCGCCGAACGGCCAGGGCATCGCCGCGCTGATCGCGCTCGGCATCGTCGAGCAGTTCGACATCGCCTCGATGCCGGTCGACTCGATCGCCTCGCAGCACCTGCAGATCGAGGCGATGAAGCTGGCCTTCGCCGACACCTACCGCCACGTGGCGGAGCTGGAATCGATGGAGGTGACGCCGGCGCAACTGCTCGACCCGGCCTACCTGAAGTCGCAGGCGCAGCGCATCGACCTGAAGAAGGCACAGGACTTCAAGGCCGGCAATCCGGTCAAGGGCGGCACCATCTACCTCACCGCCGCCGACGAGAGCGGGATGATGGTGAGCTTCATCCAGAGCAACTACATGGGCTTCGGCTCGGGCTGCGTCGAGCCGGATTTCGGCATCAGCCTGCAGAACCGCGGCCACGGCTTCAGCCTGCGGCCGACCAGCCCGAACCGGGTGGCGCCGGGCAAGCGGCCCTTCCACACGATCATCCCGGCCTTCCTCACCAAGGACGGCGCGCCGGTGATGAGCTTCGGCGTGATGGGCGGCAACATGCAGCCGCAGGGCCACCTGCAGACGCTGGTGCGCATGCTCGACTACAAGCAGAACCCGCAGGCCGCCTGCGACGCGCCGCGCTGGCGCTTCAATGCGGGGCTGGAGATCAACGTCGAGGGCTCGATGAACCCGGCCACGGTGCAGGGCCTGGCCGACCTCGGCCATCGCATGGAAGTCATCAACGACTCCTACCAGGACTTCGGCGCCGGCCAGTTCATCTGGCGCGCCGGCGATCCGGCGGTCGAGGGCTACGTGGCCGCCAGCGACGCGCGGCGCGACGGCCTGGCCGCAGGCTACTGAGCTTGAGCACGCCGGAGGCATCGCGCGCCTTGCCGGCACCGGCCGCCGGCACGGTTCCGGCGCCGCGCAGCCTCACGCCCGGCCTGGTGCTGGCGACGCTCGGCGCGATCGCCTTCAGCGGCAAGGCGATCATCGTCAAGCTGGCCTACCGCTACGGGGTCGACGCGGTCACGCTGATCATGCTGCGCATGCTCTTCGCGCTGCCGCTCTTCGCGCTCATGGCCTGGTGGGCCGGACGCGGCAAGCCGCCGCTCGGCCGGCGCGACTGGCTCGGCGTGTTCGGCCTGGGCCTTTCCGGCTACTACCTGGCCAGCTTTCTCGACTTCGCCGGGCTGGCCTACATCACCGCCAGCCTGGAGCGGCTGATCCTGTACCTCAACCCGACGCTGGTGCTGCTGTTCGGCTGGATCGTCTGGCGG
Source organism: Xenophilus sp. L33 (assembly GCF_009765735.1). Lineage (GTDB taxonomy): Bacteria > Pseudomonadota > Gammaproteobacteria > Burkholderiales > Burkholderiaceae_C > Variovorax. Next base: position 14,422 of record NZ_LMUW01000061.1, on the reverse strand, counting down.
CGCCGCATCACCCGCTGGCAGGCCGCCGGCATGGCGATCAGCTACGTCGGCGTGCTGCTGGTCTTCGGCCATGAACTGAGCATCGGCCGGAGCGCGCAGGCGGCATGGGGCGCGCTGCTGGTCTTCCTGAGCGCGATCGCCTATGCGGTCTACCTGGTCGGCAGCGGTGAATTCGTCAAGCGGCTCGGCTCGCTGCGCCTGGTCGGGCTGGCGACCACCGTGGCCTGCCTGCTGTGCATCGCGCAATTCATGCTCCTGCGGCCGCTGGCCGACCTGCAGGTGGCGCCGCAGGTGATCTGGCTGTCGGTGCTCAATGCAACCCTTTGCACCGCTTTGCCGGTGCTTGCGGTGATGATGGCGGTCGAGCGCATCGGAGCCTCGATGGCGGCCCAGACCGGCATGGTCGGGCCGATGTCGACCATCCTGATGGGCGTGGTGATCCTCGGCGAGCCGTTCACGGTGTGGATCGCCGCCGGGACGGTGCTGGTGATCGCCGGCATCTTCGTCTTTACACGCACGGGCCGTTGAGCCCGAAGGAGCAAACATGGATCTCGGAATCGCGGGCCGCACGGCCCTGGTGTGCGGCGCCAGCAAGGGCCTCGGCTACGGCTGCGCCGAGGCGCTGGTGCGCGAAGGCGTCAACGTGGTGATCGTGGCGCGCGGCGCCGAGGCGCTCGACGCCGCCGCCAGGAAGCTTCAGGCGGTCGCGGCCGGTGCCGCCAAGCCCTTCGTCAGGCAGGTCGCCGCCGACATCACCACCGCCGAAGGCCGCGCCGCCGCCTTCGCCGCGCATGCCGACTACGACATCGTGGTCACCAACGCCGGCGGACCGCCGCCGGGCGACTTCCGCGACTGGGACCGCAACGCCTGGATCCAGGCGCTCGACGCCAACATGCTGACCCCGGTCGAGCTGATCAAGGCCACGGTCGACGGCATGGCGGCGCGCGGCTTCGGGCGCATCGTCAACATCACCTCCAGCTCGGTGAAGGCGCCGATCGACATCCTGGGCCTGAGCAACGGCGCGCGCAGCGGCCTGACCGGCTTCGTCGCCGGTGTGGCGCGCAGCGGCCTGGCGGCCAAGGGCGTCACCCTCAACAACCTGCTGCCGGGTGCCTTCGACACCGACCGCCTGAAGGGCACGATGGTCGGCGCCTCGAAGAAGACCGGCCAGGACATCGAGACGATCCGCGCCGCGCGCGAGAAGTCGATCCCCGCCGGCCGCTTCGGCAACGCCGCGGAATTCGGCGCCATCTGCGCCTTCCTGTGCAGCGTGCATGCCGCCTACCTGACCGGCCAGAACGTGCTGGCCGACGGCGGCGCCTTCCCCGGCACCTTCTGAAGGAGACGCGACCATGAGCAAAGCCATCCGCATCGACCGCCCGGGCGGTCCCGAAGAACTGAAGATCGTCGACGTCGAGGTCGGCGATCCCGGCCCCGGCGAGATCCGCATCCGCCACAAGGCGGTCGGCCTCAACTTCATCGACACCTACCAGCGCAGCGGCCTCTACCCCTTCCCGATGCCGCTGATGCTCGGCATGGAAGCCGCCGGCGTGGTCGAGGCGGTGGGCGAGGGCGTCACGCACCTGAAGGCCGGCGACCGCGCCGCCTACGCCAGCCAGCCGCCCGGCGCCTATGCCGAGCTGCGCGTCATGCCGGCCAGGTTCGTCTGCAAGCTGCCCGACGCGATCTCCTTCGAGACCGGCGCCGCGATGATGCTCAAGGGCCTGACCGCGCAATACCTGCTCAAGAAGACGTTGCCGGCCGAAGGCCTGCAGCCAGGCGACTTCATCGTCTTCCACGCGGCCGCCGGCGGCGTCGGGCTGATCGCCTGCCAGTGGGCCAAGGCGCTCGGCCTGCAGCTGATCGGCACCGCCGGCAGCGACGCCAAGTGCCAGCTGGCGCTGGCCCACGGCGCCGCCCATGCCATCAACTACAGCCGCGAGAACTTCGCCGAGCGGGTCAAGGAAATCACCGGCGGCAAGGGCGTCAAGGTGGTCTACGACTCGGTCGGCAAGGACACCTTCGAGGGCTCGCTGGCCTGCCTCAGGCCCTTCGGCCTGCTGGCGGTGTTCGGCAACGGATCGGGGCCGGTGCCGCCGGTCAACCTCGGCCTCCTGACCAAGGGCTCCTACTACCTCACGCGGCCGACGCTCTTCACCCACACCTCGAGCCGCGAGAGCACGCAGGCCATGGCCGACGACTTGTTCGCGGTGGTCGAGAGCGGCGCGGTGAAGATCCCGATCGACCAGCGCTACGCGCTGGACGACGTGCAGCAGGCGCACCGCGACCTGGAAGCCCGCAAGACCACGGGCTGCACCATCCTCACGCTCTGAAAGGAGCGCGCGGCGGGGCTACTTCTTCCGGACCCGCCGCAGCTCGTCCAGGATCAGGCACACGGCGCCGATGGTGATCGCGCTGTCGGCCACGTTGAAGGCCGGGAAGTGCTGCGCGCCCAGGTGGAAGTCCAGGAAGTCGACCACGTAGCCGTGCATCATCCGGTCGATCACGTTGCCGATCGCGCCCCCGAGGATCGCCGCCATGGCGAACGAGAACAGCTTCTGGCCGGCATGCGACTTCAGCATCCAGACGATGAACGCCGCCGCCGCGATGCCGATCGCGGTGAACAGCCAGCGCTGCCAGCCCGCCGCGTCGGCCAGGAAGGAGAAGGCGGCGCCGGTGTTGTGGGCCCGCACGACGTTGAAGAAGCCGGTGACGTAGGTGGCGTCGCCGTACTTGTAGTAGCCGAGGATCAGCGTCTTGGTGAACTGGTCGACCAGCACGATCACCAGCGACAGCCCGAGCCAGCGCCAGATGCCGGGGCTGCCGGCGCCGGGAGCCTTGCGGGCCATCAGGCGAAGGTCCTCGGCTCGCCCGCACCGTAGAGGTTGCTGGTGCAGCGGCCGCACAGGCCCGGATGCGCCGTGTCGTGGCCGACGTCGGCGCGCCAGTGCCAGCAGCGCTCGCACTTGGCGTCGGTGCTGGCCAGCACTTCGGCCGTCAACGCGTCGCCATCGGCCAGTTCGACCGCCGACGTGATGAAGACGAACTTCAGGTCGTCGCCCAGCGAGGCCAGCAGCGAATGGTCGTCGGCCGGCGCGGCAATGCGCACGTTGGCCTGCAGCGAGGAGCCGACCTGGCCGGCGGCGCGCACCGTCTCGATCTCCTTGTTGACCGCGTCGCGGATCTCGCGCAGCCGGGTCCACTTGGCCAGCAGCGCGGCGTCGGGCGTGCCGAGGTCGGCGTAGGTCTGCACGAAGATCGAGCGGCCGTCGCCGCAGAACTTCCAGGCTTCCTCGGCCGTGAAGCTGAGGAAGGGCGCCATCCAGCGCAGCATCGCCTGCGTGATGTGCCAGAGCGCGGTCTGGGCGCTGCGGCGCGCGTGCGAGCCGGGTGCGGTGGTGTAGAGCCGGTCCTTCAGCACGTCGAGGTAGAAGGCGCCCAGGTCTTCGGAGCAGTACACCTGCAGCTTGGCCACCACCGGGTGGAATTCGTAGACCTTGTAGTGCGCCAGCACCTCGGCCTGGAACTCGGCCGCGCGGCTCAGTGCGTAGCGGTCGATCTCGAGCAGCTCGCCCAGCGGCACCGCGTCCTTCGCGATGTCGAAGTCGCTGGTGTTGGCCAGGAGGAAGCGCAGCGTGTTGCGGATGCGCCGGTAGGCGTCGACCACGCGCGCGAGGATCTTGTCGTCGCCGGCGATGTCGCCGGAGTAGTCGCTCGCGGCCACCCACAGCCGCGTGATCTCGGCGCCGAGCTTCTTGTTCACTTCCTGCGGATCGATGCCGTTGCCGAGCGACTTGCTCATCTTGCGGCCCTGGCTGTCGACCGTGAAGCCGTGCGTCAAGAGGCCGCGGTAGGGCGCGCGGCCTTCCAGCGCGCAGGCCAGCAGCAGCGACGAATGGAACCAGCCGCGGTGCTGGTCGTGGCCTTCGAGGTAGAGGTCGGCCTCCGGCCCGGCGTCGTGGTGCACCTTCGGATGCGTGCCGCGCAGCACGTGGAAGAAGGTCGAGCCGGAGTCGAACCAGACCTCCAGGATGTCGGTGCTCTTGGTGTAGTGCGGCGCGTCGGCGTCGCCCAGGATCTGCTCGGCGGTGACGCGGCTCCAGGCCTCGATGCCGCCCTCTTCGACGATGGCCGCGGCCTGGTCGAGGATCTCCATCGTGCGCGGGTGCAGCTCGCCCGAATCGCGATGCAGGAAGAACGGGATCGGCACGCCCCAGCTGCGCTGCCGGCTGATGCACCAGTCGGGCCGGTTGGCGATCATGTCGTGCAGGCGCGCCCGGCCGTTCTCCGGATAGAAGTGGGTCTTCTCGATGGCGGCCAGCGCGGTCTGGCGGAGCGTCTGCGGCGCCTTGTCCTTGGTGAACACGCCTTCGCCCTCGTCCATGCGAATGAACCACTGGGCCGCGGCGCGGTAGATCACCGGCGACTTGTGGCGCCAGCAATGCGGGTAGCTGTGCGTGATCGCCTCGGTGGTCATCAGCCGGCCGGCCTCGCGCAGCACGTGAATGATCTCCGGCACCGCCTTCCAGATGTTCTGGCCGCCGAAGAGCGGGAAGTCGGGCGCGTAGGAGCCGTTGCCCTGCACCGGGTTCAGGATGTCGTCCAGCGCGAGGCCGTGGGCGATGCAGGAATTGAAGTCGTCCAGGCCGTAGGCGGGCGACGAATGGACCAGGCCGGTGCCGTCGTCGGCGGTGGCGTAGTCGGCCAGGTAGACCGGCGAGAGCCGCCGGAAGCCGGCATCGACGTCGTAGAGCGGATGCTCGAATTCGAGGCCGCCCAGCCGCTCGCCCTTGACCGTCGCCAGCACGGTGCCGTCCAGCGCGTAGCGGTTCATGCACATCTCGACCAGCGAGGCGGCCAGCACCAGCAGGCCGCGCTCGGTGTCGACCAGCGCGTAGTCCAGCTCGGGGTTCAGGTTGATCGCCTGGTTGGCCGGGATGGTCCAGGCGGTGGTGGTCCAGATGACCGCGAAGGCGTCCTTGGTGAGCGGCGGCAGGCCGAAGGCGGCCGCCAGCTTGGCCGGGTCGTGGGCCTTGAAGGCGACGTCGATGGTCTGCGACTTCTTGTCGGCGTATTCGATCTCGAACTCGGCCAGCGAGGAGCCGCAGTCGAAGCACCAGTAGACCGGCTTCAGGCCGCGGTAGACGAAGCCGCGCTCGATCACCCGCTTGAACGCGCGGATCTCGCCGGCCTCGTTGGCGAAGTCCATCGTCTTGTACGGATGGTCCCATTCGCCCAGCACGCCCAGGCGCTGGAAGTCGGTCATCTGCTGGGCGATCTGCTCGGTGGCGTAGGCGCGGCTCTTGGCCTGCATCTCGTCGCGGCTCAGGTTGCGGCCGTACTTCTTCTCGATCGCGTTCTCGATCGGCAGGCCGTGGCAGTCCCAGCCGGGCACGTAGAGCGCGTCGTAGCCTTCGAGCTGGCGCGCCTTGGTGATCATGTCCTTCAGGATCTTGTTCACCGCGTGGCCCATGTGGATCTGGCCGTTCGCGTACGGCGGGCCGTCGTGCAGGATGAACTTGGGTGCGCCGTGGCGGGCGTCGCGCAGCCGGTGGTAGAGGCCTTCCTCGTTCCATTCCTTGACCCAGCCCGGCTCGCGCCTGGGCAGGTCGCCGCGCATCGGGAAGGGGGTGTCGGGCAGGTTCAGCGTGGCGCGGTAGTCGGCGCCGGCTTCGGTCTTGTTGTCAGCCATGGAGGTTCCAGAAATCAGCGCTGCCGTGCAGCGCCCGGGGATCGGGGAATGCGTGCGGTGCCTGGATCGGAGGCCGCCCGGACGCGGCGGAAAGAAACGGTTTCCGCTCTAAATTCGGTCGCGCGTGGTCTGGCGATGGGTCTCGGCGTGGGTGGAGGCGGGGCTGGACGCGAAGAAGGCGCGCGCGTCGCGGCCATCCTTGGCGATGCCCGCGGTGAGGGCCTCCAGGCTGGTGTAGCGCAATTCGTCGTGCAGTTTGTGCAGCAGTTCCACGCGGACGATTTTACCGTAGGCCCCCTCGCTGCCGAGTTCGGCCGGCCAATCCAGGCAATGGGTCTCCAGCAGCACCCGGCCGCCGTTGACGTCGTTGGCATCGAGCGACGGCCGCACGCCCAGGTTCGCGACACCGTGCAGCGGCGAAGCCGAGAGGCCGTGCACCAGCACCGCGAAGATGCCGCTGGCGGCCGGCTTCCAGTGCTTGAAGCGCAGGTTGAGGGTGCGAAAGCCGTCGTCGCGCCCCGGCGCCGAGGCGCCCAGCGCCCGGCCGAGCTTGCGCCCGTGCACCACGTGGCCGGAAATGGCATAGGGGCGGCCGAGCAGCACCTGGGCGTCGCGCATCCGGCCTTCGGCCAGCGCCCGGCGCACTTCGGAGCTGGACACGCGCAGGCCGTGCACCTCGTAGCTGTTCATGCGGGCGACGTCGAAGCCGTGCTCCTCGCCGGCGCGGTCGAGCATCGCGTAGTCGCCGGCGCGCTTCGCGCCGAAGCGGAAGTCGTCGCCGACCAGCACGTAGCGCGCGCCCAGGCCGTCGATCAGCACCCGCTGGATGAATTCGTCGGGGGTCTGCGCGGCCAGGCGCTCGTCGAAGGGCAGCACGATGGTCTGGGTGACGCCGCCGGCGGCCAACTCGCTCAGCTTGTCGCGCAGGGTGCCGATGCGTGCCGGCGCCAGCTCGGGCCGCTTGTTCAGCGCCGCGAAGTAGTCGCGCGGATGTGGCTCGAAGGTCAGCACGCAGCTGGGCAGCCCGCGCTGGCGCGCCTCGGTGTTGAGCAGGCCGAGCATGGCCTGGTGGCCGCGGTGCACACCGTCGAAATTGCCGATGGTCAGGGCGCAGGCCGGAGCCACGCCCGGATGCCTGAAACCCCGGAAAACCTGCATCGCTTGATATCTTTTTGATAGCACTTCGGGCCCATGGAATGGGCGCGTCAGGGCGATTTGTCACAAAAACGGTATATTGTGACGCAGTGCGGCACATGCAAGCCAAGGTGGCACGCATCGTGTATCGGTCTTTTGCGTGGTTTCTCTTTTTTCAGAGGGGACGTGTGTGAAGGTCTTGAAGCTGTCGGCCCAGGGGTTGCCTCAATCCTGGATCTCGCTCGAACAGGCGGTGATCCACTACGCCTCGGACGAGGTCCGCTGGGAGGTGGGCGCGCAGGTCGCGGTGTTCCGGGGCGGCCACAACGCGGTCACCGGTCAGCAGTCGCAGATCGCGATCAACAGCATCATCGGCACCAAGGGCGTGCCGCGCATCAATCCCTTCGCACAGCGTCCGGGCCTGACCAACAGCAAGCTCTTCGCCCGCGACCGCAACATCTGCGCCTATTGCGGCGGCCACTTCCACGAAGACGAACTCACGCGCGAGCACATCATCCCGTTCGCCCAGAAGGGCATCGACACCTGGATGAACGTGGTCACCGCCTGCCGGCCATGCAACCACCGCAAGAGCAGCCGCACGCCCGAGCAGGCCGGCATGGCGCTGCTCTACGCACCCTACGTGCCCAGCCTCTGGGAAGACTTCATCCTGCGCAACCGCCGGATACTCGCCGACCAGATGGAATTCCTGATGGCGCACCTGCCGCAGAGCTCGCGGCTGCACGGCTAGCGCGACCTCACGAAAAAAACGCCCGCGGGCTCGAGGCCGGCGGGCGTTTTTCATGCCGCGAGCGGCATGCGCTGAAGGCTAGGCGAAGACGCCCGCCGTTTCCTGCATCCGCGACGACACCTCGCCCAGGTGATGCAGGCTGTCGCCGAAAGTCATCTCCAGCTGCGTGAGCTTGCGGAAGTAGTGGCTCACGATGTATTCGTCGGTCACGCCGATGCCGCCGTGCAGTTGCACCGCCTGCTGGCCGACGAAGCGCATCGACACGCCCAGCTGGTACTTGGCGCGCGACAGCGCCATGCGGCGCTCGGCGGCCGGCGCGTTCAGGCGCAGGCTGGCGTAGTAGCTCATCGAGCGGGCCAGCTCCAGCTGCATCTTCATGTCGGCCAGCCGGTGGCGCAGCGCCTGGAAGGTGGCGATGGCGACGCCGAATTGCTTGCGCGTATTCATGTACTCGACCGTGATCGCCACCGTCTTGTCCATCACGCCGACCGTTTCGGCGCAGGTCGCGGCGATGCCGATGTCGACGCCGTGCTCCAGCGCGGTCAGGCCGTCGCGGGTGACCAGCGTGGCGGCCGCCTTGTCGAAGACGACCTCGGCGGCGCGGCCGCCGTCCTGCGTGCCGTAGCCGCGGGCGGCGACGCCGTCGGCCGAGCGCTCGACCAGGAAGAGGGCGATCTTGCCGTCCAGCTGCGCGGGCACCAGGAAGGCGTCGGCCTGGTCGCCGGCCGGCACCAGGCTCTTGGTGCCGCTGAGCGCGAAGCCCTTGCCGGCCGCGGTGGCGTTGGCGGCGCAGACGTCCAGGCGGTAGCGCGCCTTCTTTTCCTGGTAGGCCAGCACCACCATGGCCTGGCCGCCGGCGATGCGCGGCAGCCAGTTGTCCTTGGTGTCCTGCTCGGCGTAGCCGGCCAGCAGGCCACCGGCGATGAAGGACTGCGCCAGCGGCTCCAGCACGATGCCGGCGCCGAGCTGCTCCATCACCACCATGCCTTCGACCGGGCCCATGCCCATGCCGCCGTCGTCCTCGGGGATGTAGAGGCCGCCCAGGCCCAGTTCGCTCAGCTCGTCCCAGGCCTCGCGCGAGAAGCCGCCGGCGGCTTCGGTGGCGCGGCGGCGCTCGAAGCCGTAGCCCTTTTCGACCCACTTGGCGACCGCGTCGCGCAGCTGTTCCTGGTCGTCGGAGAAATTGAAGTCCATGTCAGATCCTTGCGTGGGCTCAGCCGAGAACGGTCTGGGCGACGATGTTGCGTTGCACTTCGTTGCTGCCGCCGTAGATGGTGGTCTTGCGCATGTTGAAGTAGGTCGAGGACAGGGGTGCCAGCGCGGGGTTGCCGCCCGGGAAGTCGCCCTGCCAGCCGGCTTCCATCGCTTCGCGGATGAGCGGCAGCGAATAGGGGCCGCCGGCCAGCATCATCAGTTCCGAATAGCGCTGCTGGATCTCGCTGCCCTTGATCTTGAGCAGGCCGGCGATGTCGAGCGAATTCTTGTTCGAGGTGGCGGCCGACAGCACCCGCAGCACCAGCATCTCGAGCGCGACCACGTCGACCTCGAGCTTGGCGATCTCGTCGCGGAAGCGCTGGTCGTCCCAGACGCCTTCGCTCTTGGCGATGCGCTTGAGCCGCTCCAGTTCGCGCTTGGCGCGGTTGACGTCGGCGATGTTGGTGCGTTCGTGCGAGAGCAGATGCTTGGCGTAGGTCCAGCCCTTGTTCTCCTGGCCGATCAGGTTCTCGGCCGGCACCTCGACGTTGTCGAACCAGACCTCGTTGACCTCGTGGCTGCCGTCGACCAGCTTGATCGGCCGCACGGTCACGCCGGGCGACTTCATGTCGATCAGCAGGAAGCTGATGCCGGTCTGCGGCTTGCCTTCGTTGCTGGTGCGCACCAGGCAGAAGATCCATTCGCCGTACTGGCCGAGCGTGGTCCAGGTCTTCTGGCCGTTGACGATGTACTTGTCGCCCTTGCGCTCGGCCTTGGTCTTGACCGAGGCCAGGTCGGAACCGGAGCCCGGTTCGCTGTAGCCCTGGCTCCACCAGACCTCGCCGCTGGCGATGCCGGGCAGGAAGCGCTTCTGCTGCTCGGCGTTGCCGAAGGCCTGGATGACAGGCGCGACCATCACGGGGCCGAAGGGAATGATGCGCGGCGCGCCGGCCAGCGCGGCTTCTTCCTCGAACAGGTGCTTCTCGATCGCGGTCCAGCCCGGACCGCCGAATTCCTTCGGCCATCCGTAGCCGAGCCAGCCGTTCTTGCCCAGGATCTTGGCCCAGCGCTGCAGGTCGTCGCGCGTGAGTTCGAGCGCGTTGTGCACCTTGTGCGAGATGTCCTTGGGGAGGTTTTCTTTGACCCAGGCGCGAATCTCTTCGCGGAACTTCTGTTCTTCGGGCGTGAAGCTCAAATCCATGCGTGCCTCGCTGTGTTGATGGATACGCCGCGGGGGCGGCATGTCTCCGGAAACCGGCGGTTTTAGCACGGTCGTGCGTTTCGCCGTGTCCGCGCGGCGACATGCAAATGCCGGCGGAATCGGCCACGGATAATCCCGCGTCCGATGAAGAATATTGTGATCCTCATTTCCGGCGCCGGAAGCAACATGGCGGCCATCGTCCGGACCGCCGAGCGCGACCGCTGGCGTGAAAGGCTCGGCGCCCGCGTCGCTGCCGTCGTCAGCAACAAGGCCGACGCGCAAGGCCTGGCACTGGCCAGGGCGGAGGGCATCGCGACCGCCGTGGTGCCGCACGGCGACTTCGCCAGCCGGGAGGATTTCGATGCGGCGCTGGTCCAGACCATCGATGCCCACGAACCCGCGCTGGTGGTGCTCGCCGGCTTCATGCGCATCCTCACGCCGGGCTTCGTGGCGCGATACGCCGGGCGGCTGATCAATGTGCATCCGTCTCTGCTGCCGGCATTTCCGGGGCTGCACACGCATCGGCGGGCGATCGAGGCGGGTTGCAAGGTGGCCGGGCTTACCGTGCACCATGTGACGGTCGACCTGGACCACGGGCCGATCCTCGCGCAGGCTGCGGTGCCGGTGATGGCCGACGACACCGAGGCCAGCCTGGCGCGCCGGGTGCTTGCGCACGAACATAGGGTTTACCCTAGAGCAATCGCGGATTGGCTGGCGGAAACAAACTGACACAATCTGGCTTTCCCCTGGATGGAGAGCCGTGGTGAAGCATTTCTCTCGTCGATGGCAGGTCCGGCTGAACCTGGTGGTCGACGGCCACGGCAAGGTCACATCGGTCCGCTGCGGCTGACCGGAAAGCGAACGGGATGAACCGCGCGGATTTCGTTCACCTCGTGCGCTTGAGCGAGCACGACAGCGCGGACGACAGCCTGCGCTACCGGCGCGGCGTGGCTGCCTTCGCCGCCCTCGGCTATCTCTGGGTCTTCGCCTGCCTCGCGCTGGCGCTGGGCATCATCGTCTCGGTGGTCGGCGCGTTCGGCCGGGGACAGCCTTTCGGCGTGGCGCGCGGTTGGCTGCTGCTGTTCGCGCTGGCCTTGCTGTGGGCGACCTTGCGGGCGCTCTGGGTGCGCCTGGACGAACCGCAGGGCGTGCCGCTGGCGCGCGAGGATGCGCCGGCGCTGTTCGAGGCGCTGGAACGGATCCGGCACAAGATCCACGGGCCGCCGGTGCACCGGGTCTATCTGGACGGCGAATTCAACGCCAGCATCCGCCAGCTGCCGCGCTTCGGCCTCTTCGGCGGCGCGGTCAACCACCTGAGCATCGGGCTGCCGCTCCTGATGGCGCTCGACCGGCGCCGGCTGCTGTCGGTGCTGGCCCACGAATATGGTCACCTGCGCGGCAACCACGGCAAGCTGAGCGCCTGGATCTACCGCACCCGGCTGTCGTGGCTGAAGCTGGACGCCAGCTTCCAGCGCAGCGACGGCGTCATGGCCTTCGCTTCGCAGGCCTTCTTTCGCTGGTATTTCCCGCGCTTCGCCGCCAAGACCTTCGCGCTCGCGCGGCAGGACGAATACGAGGCCGACCGGGTCGCGGCCCGCCTGCTGGGCACGCGGGTGGTCGCCGCGGCTCTGGCCGAGATCGCGGTCAAGAGCGCCTGGTATGCCGAGCGCTTCTGGCCGGGGCACTGGTCGCGTGCGGTCGACGATCCGCAGGCCGCCGGGCCCTTCGAATCGATGCAGGCGCAGCTGGCCGCGCCGGTGGCCGACGACTTCGCGCGGGTGGCGCTGCGCGGCGCGTTGCGCCAGGTGAGCGACGTCGACGACACCCATCCGGTGCTGCGCGACCGGCTGGAGGCGCTCGACGAGCGGGCCCGGCTGCCGTCCTGGTCGAAGCGCCCGGCGCTGGCGCTGCTGGCCGATCCGGAGCGCTGGCGCATGCATTTCGACGCCGAGTGGCGTCGCCTCCACGCCAGCGACTGGCGGGAACACCACGCCTACCTCGGCCGGGTGCGCGAGCGGGTCGCCGCCCTCGAGGCCAGCGCGGGACGCAACAACGCCGACGAGATGGTCGAGTGGGCCGACTGCGCGCGCCGGATCGACGCCGGCGCCGACGTTCGCGGCCTCTACGAGCGCGCGCTGCAGATCACCGAAGACCACTCGGGCGCGCTGCGCGGCCTGGCCCAGATGCTGCCGCCCACCGACCGGCCGAACCGGCTGGCGGTGCTGGAGCGGCTGCATGCCTCCAGCCAGGCGAGCCGCTGGTGGGCGACCCAGGCGGCGGTCGGCCTGCTCGAAGATCCGGACGCCGGCGGCCATGACGAAAACGCGCTCAAGCGCTGGCGCGAGCGCGCCCGCGATGCCGAGGCCGCCGAGCAGCGCGCCTGGGAAGAGATCACCACCACGCCCTTCTTCAGCCAGATCGCGCGCCATGACCTGAACGACTTCGAGCTCGGCGAACTGCGCGCGGACCTGGCGCGCTGCCGCCCGGTCGCGCGGGCCTGGCTGGTCCGCAAGAACCTGCGTGAATTTCCCTGGCGCCGGGCCTACGTGGTCTTTCTCGAGCTGCCCGGCATGCACGACGACGAGCGCTGGCAGCTCTGCCGCCAGTTCGAACAGCTGCTGAGCCTGCCGGGCGCCGGGCTGGTGCTGTGGATCGGCCATTCGCCGACCCTGGCCGAGGTCGAGCGCCAGGCCTTCGGCGCGGTCTGGACGCGCGGCCGCTGAATCCGGGGCCGCCGGAGGCCACCGACGACAATGTCGGCATGCACCCCAAAGCCTTGCTTGAGGCCTGCGCCGACCTGGTCGGCCTGGTCCTGAAATTCGATCAGCCGGCCGATCAGGTCGTTTCCCGCTTCTTCCGCGACCATCGTGAACTCGGCCCGCGCGAGCGCGCCACCCTGGCCGAGACGGTCTACACGGTGCTGCGCAAGAAGCTGCTCTTCGACCACCTGTCGCCCTCGGGCAGCGGTCCGAAGGAGCGGCGCATGGCCATCCTGGGCTTCCACGGGCCGCGGGACTTCCTGAAGAGCGCGCTGACCGACCAGGAAAAGCGCTGGCTCGACAACTGCGACGCGGTCCAGCCGGCCGACCTGCTCGAGCGCCATCGCCACAACCTGCCCGAATGGCTGGCCGGCCCGCTCAAGGCACAGCTGGGCGAGCAGTTCTGGCCGCTGGCCGAAAGCCTGCAGGAGCCGGCGCCGCTCGACCTGCGAGTCAACGCCTTCACCGACAAGCGCGCCGAGGTCCAGAAGGAACTGGCCAAGGCCCAGGTGCCGTCCAGGCCGACGCCGTTCTCGCCCTGGGGCCTGCGCATCGAAGGCAAGCCGGCGCTGACCCGGCTGGAGGCTTTCACCCGCGGCGCGATCGAGGTGCAGGACGAAGGCTCCCAGCTGCTGGCGCTGCTGCTCGACGCCAAGCGCGGCGAGATGGTGGTCGACTTCTGCGCCGGCGCCGGCGGCAAGACGCTGGCGATCGGCGCGTCCATGCGCAGCACCGGCCGGCTCTACGCCTTCGACACATCGGCGCACCGGCTGGACGCGCTCAAGCCGCGGCTGGCGCGCAGCAAGCTGTCGAACGTGCATCCGGCGGCGATCGCCCACGAGCGCGACGACCGGGTCAGGCGGCTGGCCGGCAAGATCGACCGGGTGCTGGTCGACGCCCCTTGCTCGGGGCTCGGCACCCTGCGCCGCAATCCGGACCTGAAATGGCGCCAGTCGGCGCAGTCGGTCGAGGAGTTGACCGCCAAGCAGGCCGCCATCCTGCAGAGCGCCGCCCGGCTGCTGAAGTCGGGCGGCCGGCTGGTCTACGCCACCTGCAGCGTGCTGCCGCAGGAGAACGAGGCGATCGCCGAGGCCTTCTCGACCGCCCATCCCGATTTCGAGCCCGAAGATGCCGGCCAACTGCTGGCCGCCCTCAAGGTGCCGGGCGCCGAGGGCCTGTGCGCTGGTGGCGAGAGCGGCACCCGCTACCTCCGGCTCTGGCCCCATACGCACGCGACAGACGGGTTTTTTGCCGCCGTGTGGCGCAGAAAATAGGGATTCACCACCAAAAGAGGTCTAAAACTTGATGCGCCTCAAGGATTTAGGCCCCTTTTCAGGCCCCAAGCTTTAAAATCGCGCGTTACCTGAAGGCCGCACCTTCGTGCGCCATGGAGTATTGAATTCAATGTTGCCCCCTGACTCTGCCGTCCT